>JAOTTS010000020.1 GCA_029864335.1 Candidatus Nitrosopumilus sp.
AAAAATACATAGGCATCAACTTCTTTTTTTAATTGTGATGCAGGATAAAATTCACAACCAAATACTTGACCGTCATTTAACTGTCCCTTTCCTTTTCCAATTTTGACTATAATTCCATTTTCTGTTAGAATTTTTTTAACTTTGTCTATTTGGTGTAAATGTTGGCTATCTGTAACTAATGAGATGGTTTTTCCTTTTAATAATTCTGGGCACTTTTTCGCAACACTATCAAATTCTACATCATCAAAAGCATCAATTAAAACAAGATTTTTTTCTAACGATTCTGTATTTATTGTGTGTCCTATATTGAATTGAATTTCTGCTCCAAGAACTTTAGAGCCATTTGTATTGAGATCACATGTGCCCCATGTAGTATCTGCTAAAACATAAGCTGGTATTCCAAATTTCTCTGATATTTTCATTGCAGTTTCTTGAACTTGAGGTAAAATTCCATCTGGACCGTTTAATGAAACTGATACTGGATTTTTATTCTCAATTTCTTTGAAGATTCTTTCTTCATCAATTATAATCAATTTAGCTTGGAATGTGACTTTATTAATTTAAATCAACTGAACTATCCAACAACTAAAAATGTCTTAATTATCAAAGTGAATTGTGGAAAAAGAAACCATTCTAAATATTGGATTTGATGATACTGATTCACATAAAGGAATGTGTACTACATTCCTAGCCTACAAAATTGTTGATTTACTCAAAAAACAAGAAACAAAATTTCTAGATTTTCCAAGATTAATTCGATTTAATCCTAACATTCCTTGGAAAACTAGAGGTAATGGGGCAGTATCCATAAAAATTAAAACCAAAAATCCATCAAATATAAAAAACCAAGTAAAAAATCTTGTTTCGAAATATTCTGATATTAAAAATGGTGCAAATCCTGGGTTGGTATTTTTTGAAAGTGATTCAATACCATCTAATTTTATTGATTTTAGTAACTTAGCTTTATGGAGATTAATTAATAGAAATAATGCAAAAAAGTTTGCAAAAAAAAATAATCTTGAATTTTTTTACAAAGGTAATGGTCAAGGATTAGTGGGAGCTATTGGTGCAATAGGATATAATTTCCATGATCACACATTGGAACTTTTGAGCTATCGTAAAAAGTCTAAATTTGGTAAAGAAAGAAAAATTTCTACTAAAAGCGTTAAAGTTATGCAAGAAAAAACTTTTCCAAATACATTTAACAGTTTTGATACAAAGAAAGGACGAATTCTAATTACACCGCATGGACCCGATCCTGTTTTCTATGGTATTAGAGGAGAAAATGTTGATTCACTACTTTATGCAACTAAGATTCTAAAAAGTGAAGAAAAATTAGATGGATACATGATATTCAAATCAAATCAGGGAACTGGGGATCATTTGAAAAATGAATTAAATTTTGAAAACATGTTGCCTTATGCTTCTGGAAAAATAACTGGAATAGTATCTAATACTCCTAAAATTATTAAAGGAGGACACGTATTTTTCAAGATTACTTCAAATAATCATGAATTTTTGTGTGCTGTTTACAAACCAACAGGAATCAATACCATCGCGTCACACTTGATTAAAGGAGATAAAATTTGTGTGGGAGGTGGAGTTAGAAAAGCATCGAAAAATTTTCCTCGTACAATTAATCTTGAATTTATTGAAATTATCAATCTTGAAAAAAACCTTTCAACAACAAATCCATTTTGTAAAAAATGTAATAAAAAAATGAAATCTAAAGGCAAGAATCAAGGATTTCAATGTATACGTTGTGGGAAAAAAACAATTAGTAAAACTACTAATGAAATTTCAAGAAAAATCAAAAAACAACTGTACATTCCAAAAACATCTGCACATAGACATCTTACAAGACCTTTACAACGAATGGGTTTGATTAATAAATCCACAAAATTTGATAAATCTCTCTCATGGTTTTGTGTTTATAGAAACTAAGTAGCGGGGAGTAGATTTGAACTACTGAACTGCGGGTTATGAGCCCGCCGGGATGACCTAGCCCTAATTAGTCTGGCTTCCCCACCCCGCTGAAAATAAATGAAGTTGTGCCGTATATACGCTTTATCAAATTTTTGAAAGTAATTAATAGGATTTGAAAAGATTACTTTTTTGTGAATAAAAAAATCCAAATCATTGCAATTGTTGGTGCTATAATATTTTCAGTATTGGTTTTAACATCACCTTCTGATCCTATACCATTACCAAAACCTACTTTAAATTCTCAAAATGATTTTGTAACTATTTTAGCTAAAAATCTTGATAAACCTCGTGCAATTGCAGTTTCAGACAATAGAGTTTTTGTTACCGAAAAAGATGGATTCATCAGAGTTATTGAAGATGGAAATCTATTAGAATCACCACTTGCTGCATTTCGTCCTGCAAATGTATTTGATGGAGGATTACTGGGAATTGCTCTTCATCCAAATTTTTCAAATAATCATTACATCTATGTATTTTTGACATATGAAGAAGATGGAGACTTATGGAATAAAATTCTGCGAATTACTGAATCAGAAAATAAATTACAAGATGCTGAAACAATATTCGATAAAATTCCTGGCTCTTCATTTACTAATGGTGGTTTTATTAAATTTGGACCTGATAGAAAATTATATGTTGGCACTGGAACAGTTTCAGATGCATCTCATCTTCCACAGGATCTTAATTCTTTATCTGGAAAAATTTTAAGATTAAATGATGATGGAACAATCCCTGATGATAACCCCTTTTTAGATTCACCTGTTTACTCTTTAGGACACAGAAATCCTCAAGGAATGACTTGGGATGATGATGGTAACTTATTTGTAGCAGAATTTGGACCTGAAAAAAATGACGAAATCAATATTATTCAAGCAGGAAAAAACTATGGTTGGCCTGAACAGCAATGCTCTGGTGATGTGAATTTTGAAGATGCCATTCTCTGCTATGATCCAAGTATAGAGCCTGGAGGTATATTGTTTTATTCTGGAGATAAACTTGATTTTGAATTTCCATTTATTATGGCTTCCATGAGATCCGCAAATCTCTATCAGGTAGATTTTGAGCAGGGGCTAAGCTCCCAAAAATCTATTCTTAGTGGAATTGGAAGAGTTCGTGATGTAGTTGAGAGTAATGATGGAAGTCTTTATGTAATTACTTCAAATACAGACGGAAAAGGTTTTCCAGATAGAATGGATGATAAATTATTGAGGATATTGAAATAAAATGCCAGATTCATCAATTTCAAAATTCTTTGAAAAATCAAGAAAAGAAAGATTAGACATTGTTGCAAATTTTGCAAATCTATCTAGTGATGAAATTAATATTTTACAAAGTGAAAATGGAGGAATTTCGTTTGATAAAGCAGATAAAATGGTTGAAAATGCTATTGGTACATTTTCATTACCATTGGGTATTGCAACAAATTTCAAGATTAATGGTAAAGATTACATTATTCCGATGGTGATTGAAGAACCATCTGTTATTGCCGCAGCTTCAAAGGGAGCAAAAGTTGCACGAATTAAGGGAGGATTCGAAGTTTCAGCAATTGAATCTTACAGTATTGGTCAAATACAAGTTTTAGATATTGATATTCCTGTTGCAATCAAACAAATTGAAAATTCTATCAATGAAATTTTAGATTTGGCAAATTCTAAAAGTAACACTTTATCTAAAATGGGAAAAGGTGCAAAAGAGATCTCTTGTAAAGAAATTGATACCTCTTCTGGCAAAATGCTAATTGTTGAACTCTTAATTGATGTTGGAGATGCTATGGGTGCAAATGTAACAAATACAATGTGTGAGGCTGTTTCACCATTAATTGAAAAGCTCTCCGGTGGCAGAACTCTACTTCGTATATTGTCAAACTATTCCACTAGAAGAATTGCAAAGGCAAAAGCAGTGTTTGAAAAAGAAGCAGTTGGAGGAGAAGAAGTTGTTGATAATATTATCCTGGCGTTTGAATTTGCTGATAATGATGTTTATCGAGCAGTTACTCACAACAAAGGAATCATGAATGGAACTATAGCAGTTGCAAATGCTGTTGGTCAGGATAGTCGAGCTATTGAAGCTGCGGCAAATGCATATGCTGCAGAATCTGGTAAATATCGTTCTCTTAGTAAGTGGAGTAAAGATAAAGAAGGTAATTTAGTTGGAACTTTGGAAATTCCACTCTCTGTTGGAATTGTTGGTGGAATTGCAAATGTCCACCCTGTGGCTAAAGTTTGTACAAAAATTCTTGGAGTTTCATCTGCACAAGAACTTGCATGTGTTATGACTGCTACTGGATTGGCTCAAAATTATAGTGCCATTCGCACCCTTGCAACTGAAGGAATTCAAAAAGGTCACATGCGTCTTCATGCTAGGAATCTTGCAGCAGCCGCAGGAGCTACAACTGAACAAATTGATGATATTGTTCAAAAAATGATTGAAGAAAAGAAAATTTCACTTGATGGGGCTAAAGAATTACTTAAGCAAATTTAAACATGCGATTATATAGCTAAAAAGTGAAAAAATTGAAAATGTCTGAAATAAAATTTGCTATTCCTAAAGGGAGTTTAGAAGAGGCAACTTTCAAATTATTAGAAAAATCTTGGACTAAAGTTAATCGAAAGAATAGAACTTATCGAGTGTATTTGGATGATCCCAATATCATTGTAAAGATGCTTCGCCCTCAAGAGATTCCTACTATGGTTGCAGAAGGATTGTATGATGTAGGTATTACTGGTAAGGATTGGGTGGGAGAAACAAATTCTGACGTTGAAGCTATTTTGGATTTAGAATATGGAAAAATTAAACTAGTGATAGCTTTTCCAGACATATATCATTATAAAAATCTAGATGAAATGATTGCAGATTATGGAAAAAAGAAAAAAACACTTCGTATTTCTTCGGAATATCTTACAACTGCATCCAAATTTTTAAAACAATCAAAGTCATACAAAAAATATCATGGTTCCAAAGATCCACTAATTGTAACACCATGGGTTAGATTGGGAACAAACAAAAGTGTTCAAATTCATTTGTCGTTTGGCGCAACTGAAGCAAAACCCCCTGAAGATGTTGATGCTATAATGGATGTCACTGAAACTGGAACAACATTAAAACAAAATAAACTAAAAATTGTTGATGAGGTTCTAACATCTTCTGCACATTTGATTGTAAACAAAAAATCCTTAAAAGATCCAAAAAAACGTGAAAAAATATTTGACATTATTACTCTTATGAGGGGTGCTGTTAACGGTAGAAAATATTTGCATATTTAC
Source organism: Candidatus Nitrosopumilus sp. (assembly GCA_029864335.1). Taxonomy (GTDB): domain Archaea; phylum Thermoproteota; class Nitrososphaeria; order Nitrososphaerales; family Nitrosopumilaceae; genus Nitrosopumilus. Next base: position 5,250 of record JAOTTS010000020.1, read on the forward strand.
CTCAATGTTGAGGAAAAAAATCTAAAGAAACTTTTAACAGAGATGCCTTCTCTCAAAAAACCAACTGTTAGTCCATTAAGTGAGGAAGGATGGTTTGGAATAAATACAGTCATAAAAAAAGAAGAATTTCACAAACTCATTCCTAAACTCCGAAAGATTGCTCAAGGCCTTGTAGTTCACGAACCACGACAAATTCTTGAGCTTGAGGAGATCAAGCGTGACGAAGAAAATTGATGAGAATAATCAAAGTAACTAATATTGAAAAATTTGCATCTAAAATTCTTCCAAAACAGCCTCAAAAAAACAAATCTATTGTTGAATCCATTTTAAAAAATGTAAAAAAAAATGGTGATGCGGCATTACGAAAATATGAAAAAAAATTCAGCAGAGCAAATATCTCTTCATTCCGTCTATCTCAAGTTGAAATAAAAAATGCATATTCTAAGGTATCAAAATCTGAACTTAATGCACTGCGTTTAGCAAAAACTAGGTTAGAAAAAACAGAATCTACAATCAAAACTCTATTAAAAACTAAAATAATTAACAATGATGTAATTAAAATCACCAAAAAATTTCTTCCAATTCAAAGTACAGGGTGCTACATACCAGGAGGTTTGGCTAGATATCCAAGTTCTGCCATAATGTCTATAGTTCCAGCTAAAGTTGCAGGAGTTCCTAGAATTGTTGTAGTATCCCCACCAAACTCTGATGGTAAAATTGATCCATTGACAATTGTTGCTGCAGATATTTGCGGTGCAAATGAAATATACAAAACAGGAGGCGTACAAGCAATTGCCGCACTATCCTTTGGAACAAAAACAATTTCTAAAGTTGATAAAATAGTTGGTCCTGGTGGTGCATTTGTTACTAGTGCAAAATTTCTAGTTAGTGAACAAACTGGAATTGATATGTTTGCAGGTCCTACCGAATTAGGAATTATTGCAGATAATTCAGCAAATCCAAAATTTATTGCCTTGGATTTGATTTCTCAAGCAGAACATAGTAATGATACTTTTTGTTATCTTATTACTACCTCAGAAAAACTTGCAAAGTCAGTAAATAATGTAGTTTCTAATTTATTGCCTAAAATTCAAAGAGCAAATTTTGTAAAATCTAGTTTAAAAAATAATGGATTTATTGCAATTTGTAAAACACAATCTGAAATGATAGATCTTGTAAATCTCTTATCTCCTGAACATTTGCAAGTAATGACAAAAAATCCTGAATCAATTTCCTCCAAAATAACTTCTTCAGGTATTATTTTACTTGGAAATGATACTCCATCTTCTGCTAGTGACTATGTTTTAGGCTCAAATCACATCCTTCCTACCAATGGATTTGGAAAAATTCGTGGGTCCCTTTCAGTTTTGGACTTTATTAAAATTAGCACTCAAGTTAAATGCTCAAAATCATCATTGTCAAAACTTTCAAAACATCTACAAGTTTTAACAAAAGCTGAAGGACTATTCAATCATTATGAATCAGTTAGAGGTAGATTGAAATGAAGAAAAATTGGTTTGATGAAAGAATTAAAAAGTTTTCTTCTATTGGTGGTTACAAAAAACCTGATCTTCTTAAAGATGCTGTTAAACTTGATTCAAATGAAAACTATGTAATTCCAAAACAGTTTCAAAGTGACATTCTATTATCGGCTAAAAAAAATTCTGACGTCAGAGAATATCCACTAGGTGGAATGGAGAAATTAATTGACATGATTTCTAAATTCATTAAAATCCCTTCTTCAATGATAGGTATTGGAAATGGTTCTGATCAAATTTTAGATTTGATACTTTCTAATTTTGCATCAAAAGATACCAAAGTTCTAACTTCTAATCCCACATTTGGATTTTTTGAAGAACGATGTAAGCTATATTCAATTCCTTTGATTGCAATTCCATTTTCAAATACTATGAAACTGGACACTAAAGATTTTATTAAACAATCTAAAGATGCAGAAATTCTTTATCTCGACTCTCCAAATAATCCTACTGGATTTCAATTTCCAAAAAATGAATTGCAAAAACTCATTAAATCTTTTGAGGGTCTTGTGATAATTGATGAGGCATATGGAGAATTTGGTGATTATTCTCTTGCCAACATGGTAAAAACCCATGAAAATTTGATTGTTGTACAGACTTTATCAAAATCATTTGGTTTGGCAGGACTTAGATTAGGATATTTTATTGCAAATAAGAAATTCACTGATACTTTTATGAATGTATTACAATATCCATATCCTCTAAGTACTATTTCTATTGAAGCTGGAGTTTCAGCTTTACAAAAATCAAATATTATGAATGATGCAGTGGATAAAATCAAAACTGAAAGAAAAAGAATAGTTGAAACTCTACGGAAATATGATTCCTTTGAAGTCTTTGATTCCAAGGCTAATTTTGTACTTTTTGATGCTCATGGTTCCTACAAACGAGTATTTGCAGCACTTGCAGAGCAAGGAATCTCAATTCGTAAATTAGGAAAAATCGGTAATCATGAAGGATGTCTTAGAGTTTCAATTGGTACTAAAGAGATGAATTCAAAATTCTTACTTGCAATTCGTGATTTATTGGGATGACTTTAACAAAAAAATCTGATGGGATTTACATTGAAAACTCATGTATTGATGTACTTGATGAAATCGATGCTGTAATATTTGATTGTGATGGTGTTTTAATTGATATTACAAAATCATATGATTTGACAATCATTAAAACTACTAAATACATCTTGGAGACTTATGGAAAAATTAACGACTCTATAGATATTGATTTTAAAATTATTGATGGTTTCAAATCCACTGGTGGATTCAATGATGAAGTTGATCTCACATACGCTGCAATAATTTCTCTAGTAGCAGCAAAAAAATTACAAAAAGATCCATCTAGTTTTATTTTTGATGTAATTCAAAATTCTGATTCCACTGGTATTGAATCTGTAGAAAAATATTTGGAAAACCTAACTGATATATCTGAAATCAAAAAACAATTATCCTATCCTGGCCTACATCATGAAAATATTTTATATCAAAATTTTGATCAAATTTTTTATGGCCCCAAATTGTATCAAAATTTATTTGGAAAACAATCAAAATTTACTGCTCCTGGTTTAATAGAACAAGATGATGTGATTTTAAATGATTCTTTACTTGAAAAATTGCAAAACAAATTTGACTCAAAAATTGCAATGGTGACTGGTAGAGGAAAAGAATCAGTTAGCTACTCATTAAAGGAATTATTGTATAAATTTGATTTAAAAAATTCAGCATTCCTAGAAGATGAATCACGAGAACTTGCAAAACCTAATCCTAAATCTCTTTTGGATTCAATTAGTGGGATGAATAGTGTCTGTACATTATATGTTGGGGATTCAATGGAAGATTTTATCATGGCAAAAAAAGCTACCGATTTGGGACACAAAACTATTTTCTGTGGAATAATAGGTACTAGTAAAAATCCTAAAGAAAAACTTGAATTATTTGAGAAAAATGGTGCTATTCTACTATTAGACTCAATTAAATTACTTCCAAAGGTATTAAATTTAGAATAGGGAAAATTCTATAGTCTGAGAGAGATATGGTCACCCGAAAAGCATCAATAAATCGAAATACCAAAGAAACTAGCGTTCAAGTATCTGTAAATATAGATGGATTTGGAAAAACAAACATCAAAACTGGTATTAATTTTCTTGATCACCTGATTGTATCTTTTGGAAAACATGGTATGATGGATTTAAAGATTAATGCAAAATCAAATGATGGAATTGAACATCATCTAATTGAAGATACAGCAATTACACTAGGACAAGCAATTGATAAAGCAATGGGGTCAAGAATCGGAATTACAAGATTCAGCTATGCTTCAGTTCCCATGGATGAATCTTTAGCTGAAGCATCAATTGATTTGATAAAGCGTCCATTTTGGAAATCAATTCTATTAATTAAGCGAAATAAAATTGAAGATGTCTCAAAAGAAGATCTTGAGCATTTTTTTCAATCATTACTACAAAATCTTAACAGCTGCATCCACCTTACTGTAAAGTATGGAGATAATGATCACCACAAAGTTGAAGCTGCAATTAAATCACTTGCTGTTGCATTTAGAAAAGCATCTACAATAGATAAAAAACAAAAAGGAATTCCAAGTACCAAAGGTTCAATGTAATGGTTAGTGTAGCAATTTTTGATTATGGAGCAGGCAATATTTTCAGCTTGAAAAATTCTTTAGAAAAGGCAGATGCTACAGTTAATGTAATAACAAACTTTGATGAACCTAACAAATATTCTGGTCTTTTACTTCCGGGTGTAGGGAATTTTGATCCTGCCATAAAGAGTATTCGGAATTACTCTAAAACTGAATTTCATGATTATGTATCTGGTATGCCTGTACTTGGAATTTGTCTTGGAATGGAAATGTTTTTTGAAAAGAGTGAAGAAGGAAAAGAAAAGGGATTGAATGTTATTGATGGTGAAGTAATTGTACTACCACCATCTCTGAAAGTTCCACATATGGGATGGAATGATCTTGAAATTAAAAAATCAGGAAAAATTCTTGAAGATGTTGAAAATGGTTCATGGGTTTACTTTGTACACTCTTACAGAGTTAAACCAAGTTCAGATGATGTGATTACTGCTGTTTCTGATTATGGAATAAAAATTCCAGCCGTAGTTGAACAAGATAATTTTATTGGCACTCAATTTCATCCAGAAAAATCAAGCTCTGTCGGAAAAATAATGATTAAAAATTTTCTTAATTTGTGTAAAAAATGAAAATTATACCTGCAATTGATCTAATGGATGGACAAGTAGTTCGACTTTACAAGGGTGATCCAAAACAAAAAACAGTATATCGTGGCAATCCTGTAGAAATTGCAAAAAAATGGGAATCTAATGGTGCGGATATGTTGCATATAGTGGATTTGGATGCGACTTTAGGATTGGGTTCTAACATTTCTATTATTAAGCAAATTCTAGAACAAGTAACAATTCCAGTTGAGGTTGCTGGAGGTTTAAGAGATGAATCATTGATTTTAGATCTAATCAAAATATGTGATAGAGTAGTAATTGGAACTTTGGCATTTAAAGACCAAAAATTACTAAAAAAATTACTCTTATCTTTAGGTGCTGAAAAAATTGTAATTTCTGTAGATCATAAAGATGGTGAAATTGTAATACATGGATGGCAAGATAAAACTGGAATAAAATTAATTGATTCTATCAAGGAATTCCTTGAAATGGGTTTTACAGAATTTTTACTAACAAATGTAAGTCGTGATGGAACTTTGGAAGGTCCTGACTTGGAATTTTTAGAACAGGCTTGTAATCTAGAGAACACAAACGTGATTGCAAGTGGTGGGATATCAAATGTTAATGATATTAAAGATGTTAAAGAAAAAAACCCATATGGAGTAATATTGGGAAAGGCTCTTTATGAAAATAAGATCACAATAGAGGAAGCAAAGAAAATATCATGACATTAACAAAACGAATCATTCCTTGTCTTGATGTAAAAAATGGCAGAGTAGTAAAAGGACTCAATTTTGAATCCATAACCGATGCAGGTGATCCTGTTGAACTAGCTGCAAAATATAGTGATGAGGGTGCTGATGAATTAGTATTTTTAGATATTACTGCATCAGATGAACAAAGAGAGACAATCAAAGATTTAGTTAGAAATGTTGCATCCGTAATTGATATTCCATTTACTGTTGGCGGTGGCGTAAAATCATTGGATGATGCAAGAAACATTTTACTTAATGGCGCTGATAAGGTTGGTATCAATACAGGAGCAATAAAAAATCCCCGAATTATTACTGAACTAATGAAATTGTTTGGTCGTCAATGTATAGTAGTTGCAATTGATGCTAAAAGAAATTATGATCTAAGAGATGGTGTAACTGTTTTTTCAGAAAATGGGAAGTCTTTTTGGTTTGAAGTATTCATTTTTGGTGGAAAAAAAGAAACTGGAATTGATGTAATACGATGGGCAAAAAAAGCAGATCGTTTAGGTGCTGGAGAAATTTTACTAACTAGTATTGATAGAGATGGCACAAAAGATGGTTATGATATTTTACTTACAAAATCAATCGTTGAGTCTGTATCTATTCCTGTAATTGCATCTGGTGGTTGTGGAAAACCTGATGATATGGTTAATGTCTTTACAGAATCAAACGTTGATGCAGCTTTAGCAGCTTCAATTTTTCACTATGATACGCATGGGGTAGAAGGGGTCAAAACATACCTAAAAGAAAAAGAAATTCCTGTAAGGTTATAAAACCTATTTTAAATTTAAAAATATGCAAAAATCAATTGATGATATCGATTTTGAGAAAAGTGGAGGTCTAGTTCCAGTAATTGTTCAAGATGCAAATACTAAAGATGTTTTGACTTTGGCTTATACCAATAAGGAATCTCTTGAGCTTGCAAAAAAAACTGGTAACTCTTGGTTTTGGAGTCGTTCAAGAAATAAACTTTGGATGAAAGGAGAAGAATCAGGCAATACTCAAAAAATTAAAGAAATATTAGTTGATTGCGACTTTGATGCAATAATTTATCTTGTTGAGCCATCTGGACCTGCATGTCATTTAGGTGAAAAAGTTTGCTTTCACAATAATTTAGAAAAATAAATCAACATACTGGTTGATAACTTTCTTCTTCTCCAGGAAGAATATCTTCCGTAATTTTAAATTCTAGATTTGTGTAGTTTGTTCCCCTAAAAACAACTCGCCAATCTCCAATAAGATCATCTACTGTACAATAACCTCTAGTTTTGGCAAGCTGTGGTTCTACATAATAATTGAAAGCGGATTTTGTTGAACCATCAAATGGAATCGTATTGTATACAGAATAATGTGTGCTGTTTAATGGTCTAAGAAATACAGCCTGTCCTTTTTCATCATAGCTTAATCCACCAATTCTCAGAAAAATTTTCTCTCCTAATACATATTTACTACGATCAATTTGAAAAGGCCCTGAAGTAATCCACTCTCTTGGTTTAGGCGAATATTCATTTTCTAAATTTATTTTTTCAATCTCATCTAATTTTTCCTGAACTTCTAAGGTGTTGTCTTCACTTGGTATTAATTCCTTGTCCAAGACATCCTCAACTTCCATCGAATCTGATTTTTCATTTGGAATCATTATCACTATTGCTATTATTAATGCCACAATACCTATTGAAATGCTTATTTTTCCAGTATTTTTCATTGATAGGGTTTTTTCTAAAATATCTAAAAACCTTCCTCATAACTAAGAAGTTTCAATAAAATCTATTTCTCTTAAATTTTTATCAATTTTGAATAATCTATACCCATTTTTTATAAATTCACCAAAAAAATTACACTATATTTTTATCGACTGAAATTAAGTATTACTTATATTGATATTAGGATTTTTTATCTATGTTATTAAAGGAAAAATTGATCTTGACTAGGACATCACTCCAATGCAGAGAATGTAAAAAAGACTATGATACTGCCTTCAAGTATGTCTGTGATGAGTGTTTTGGACCCCTTGATGTAAAATATAATTTTCCTAAAATTACAAAGGATACATTTTCTAACCGTGAGCACACCTATTGGAGATATTTTGAATTGTTGCCAATAGAGAACAGATCAAATATTGTCAGTATTGGCGCAGGAATGACTCCTCTCATCAAGGCCGATAACCTTGGGAAAAAGTTAGGACTAAACAATCTTTACATCAAAAATGATTCTGTAAATCCAACATTCTCATTCAAAGATAGACCTGCCGGAGTTGCAATATCCAAGGCCAAGGAATTTGGATTATCATCTGTTGGATGTGCTTCTACTGGTAATTTAGCATCTGCAACTGCAGCACATGCAGCAAAAGCTGGATTGCCATGTCATGTATTTGCACCAAGTGATATTGAGATGGCAAAAATTGCACAGGCATTGTCTTATGGTGCAAACTACATCGCAGTAGATGGAACATATGATGATGCAAATAGAATTGCTGCACAAATTGGTGATAGCAAGGGAATGGGAATAGTGAACATCAACATGCGCTCTCACTATGTAGAAGGCTCCAAGACATTTGCGTTTGAAGTTGCAGAACAACTTGATTGGCAGGTACCTGATCAAGTGATAGTTCCAGTAGGAAGTGGCGCCATGCTTAATGCAATTTGTAAAGGATTTGAAGAATTAGGAACAGTTTCATTGCTTGATAATGTTTCTAATATGCACATTATTGCAGCACAACCACATGGATGTGCACCGATCGTTGATGCATTTAAGAAAAACTCCAAAGAGGTAATCCCAGTTGAAAATCCTGATACTGTTGCTAAGAGCTTGGCAATAGGTGATCCTGGGGATGGAAGGTATGTGTTAAAACGATTAGCACAATACAGTGGATTTGCAGAAGAATGTAACAACAAAGAAATTTTAGATGCAATATTACTTTTGGCTCATACTGAAGGGATCTTTACTGAACCTGCAGGAGGCGTATCTATATCTGTCTTGCAAAAGATGGTTGAACAAGGAAAGATTGACAAAAACGATAAGGTGGTATGCTATGTTACAGGCAATGGCCTAAAGGCTACCGAATCCATCATGGAAGTTTTGGAAAAGCCCAAAGTAATGAAAGCAGACATAGCAGAAATTTCGGCGGTAGTAAATTAAAATGGCAAATATCACATTTACCATTCCCTCAATACTTAATCAGGGGGGAGGTGAGAAGAAAATAGAAGTTTCAGCCAACTCTATACAAGATGCATTTGTAAAAATTTCTGAAATGATGGGTGATGATTTTAAGAGACGAGTATTGGAAAGCAACGGAACTCCACGTTCGTTGATTAACATCTACATCAATGGAAAGAATGCAAAGTTTTCTGGCGGCATGCAAACTACTCTGAAAGATGGTGATGATGTCTATCTCTTACCTGCAGTTGCTGGCGGTTCAGAAGAATTATCTTCAAAAGAACTTGATAGATTCTCAAGGCAGGTAATGCTTGAAGAGATTGGATATAATGGGCAACTAAAGCTAAAGAATGCCAAAGTTTGTGTTGTTGGAGTTGGTGGACTTGGAAATCCAATAACGTCAAGACTAGCTGCGATGGGAGTTGGTGTTTTAAGAATTGTTGACAGAGATATAATTGAATTATCTAATCTGCATAGACAAACTCTGTTTGATGAAGATGATGTAGGACAAGTCAAAGTAGAAGTAGCTGCAAAAAAACTAAAAAAACTAAATCCTGATTGTAATATAGAAGCATTGGCAGTCTCTGTCAATGATTATACTGCACTTGAAGTTGTTGAAGGATGTGATGTTATAATTGATGCACTTGATAGTGTTAATGCAAGATATGCATTAAACAAGGCATGTGTGAAGTTTGGAATACCATTTGTTACAGGTGCTGCAGTAGGAGTTTCTGGACAGATATTTACAATACTTCCAAGAATCAGTGCATGTTATCACTGTATGTTCCCTGAATTAGATGAGGATTCTATGCCTACCTGTAGTATTGAAGGTGTACATCCTTCCATTTTATCTATAGTTGGAGGTATTGAAGTGGCAGAAGCTGTAAAAGTGATTCTAGGTAAAAAACCAAGCTTGTCCGAGAAAATCCTACATATCGATATTGAAAATTTAGACTTTACTAACACCCGTACATTTAGAGCAGAAGAATGCCCTGTTTGTGGTACGGGTAAAACCAAAGAAATAGTAAAAGAAGAATTAATTCTAGAGGAACTATGTGGTAGGAATAGAGGGAAGAGAACTTTTTCTATTACCCCAACTAGTACTTTTGATCTTGATGTTGATAGCGTAACTAATACTGCAAAAGAACAAGGATTTCTAGTTGAAAATCAAGGTGAATTGGGATTATCTCTTCGAACAAATGAAATCTCAGTCAGTTTCATGAAAAAAGGTTCTGCAGTAGTTGTTGGACCAAAAGATGAGTCTGAAGCTATTTTGTTATATAATTATTTGCTTGGAAAAAAGACAATCAAAAAAACAGCAAATTAAATATCATACTCGACCTGATAATTATTTTGTGAACAAATTTGTAATCTTAGGAATTATCCTTCTTGTATTAATACCATTAATAGATAATTCTTTTAGTTCATTTCAAACTGAAATTGGTGATGACATTTTTATTTTTGTACAAACCAGTGTTAAAAATTCTGATGGTCAACTAGTGGCATATCTTGAATCCTCAAAATTTACTAATCTAAATCAATCTGCACTTAATTCGTTCTTGAATTTTGAGGCATCTGGTGACAATGATCCTATAGCAACAATTAATGATAAACAATTCCAAATAATAAGAAGAGTACAAACTCAATTATTTAGTTCTGAAAAATTGGTGGCAAGTACCAACTTATTTGATAATGTAGATGGAAAACCAGTGCTTCTTGCAAGGTTTGCTCACGATGGATATACTGTAATTTCAGGTGATACTTTAGAGTCAGTGTGGACTTTTATCCGACCTGCTTCTTAGATAACAATGCTCCAACACCTATTGCAAAAAACACTACTAGTGGCACGAATCTATATGGTTGATTTGTTTGATTAGTAAATCCCGTCAATATTGGGGCTATCAATAGTATTCCTGCAATTAACACCATAATTGATTCACCATTTCTTATTCCACTTTTTGATATCAGGAATAATCCAACAATTAATGGAATCATAAAAAGTATTACAAGTCCATCAAATCTAAGTTGATATGAAAAAGATGTAAAACCCATCCAAAATTCATTAGGCTCAAATACTTCTTGTGTCTCCTGAATCGGGGAATCTGTTCCGATTGCTATTCCACCAATTACTATTATTATGCTAGTAATTCCAGCAGTTATTGCCTTTTGTTTTTTGGATATGTTGCTTCTAAGAATAAAGTATATTGACATTGGTAAAAATAATATGGTAAGTGCTTTTGAGGGAATTGAAAGAAGATAAGATACAGGCGATAGAGGCCAAAACTTGTAAACTGTATATAATGACACCAAATAAAATAAAACCCAAAAATTTGTGTAAGAAACAGATGTATCATATTTCAGAAACACATTACTTTGCATTAGAATTATCACTGCTATGATTCCTGCAAATCTTTTCTGAGCAATTCTCTTTGTAATAAAATAAGTTGTAATCAATAATGCAATGCTTGCAAGTAATGGTATTACTTTATAATTCCCAAAAATTACCATTGATGATGTTAGGAAAAAATACTTTACATGTGGCTCAAATGATGTTATAACTTGTTCTGGAGACCAAGACTCAAGACGATTTTTAACTCCTTTGTAGTCTTCTAGTTCTTCCTCATATGCTAATTCTCCTGCACTTGCAGCTGTGTATATTATCAATAATGCTAGTAATGTAATTAATGCAACCTTCTTGGATATTTCAAATAAAAAAAATCTTCTGAATACAGATAATATTGATTGAGGTAATTTTTGTTTAAAGTATAAGCCTACAAGAAAAAATATGACTATATTTATCAAAATTACTCCTCCTGACCATGTACCAAATTCAAAAGGATTTGGAATTAGTGGTTGTATTCCTGGAATTTTAATTGTGCCTAAAGCAAGAATTCCGGGAAAAATAACAGGAACAAAACTAATTAAAACAACTGATATTGAAAAAATAAACGCTATCCAACTGATGTATTCTTTTGGTAAATTTCTAATTTGATTTTCGTTAATATCTTCATCCTTAATTACTCTCTCACGTTTATTTTTGCTTTTTTTTACCAATTCCATATGGATTTAACATTTACTTCTTTAAATCCGCTGTGGAATAGATCATATATTCAATTTCACAATTAATAATATACTTGAAGACTAGTAAAAAATTTACTGTCAATAAATTAGTTCAATCATATATGGTAAAAATTAAAATTTAGTAAATGGAGAATTGGGAAATAAAAAAATTTGATTCTAATAAAATATGTCAAGTCTATGACAAATGGCCACAACTTGCCAAGGAATCTTATGAATCTGATACAGAAACTATTGATTTTGAGAACATAAACCATATTGTTTTTTCTGGAATGGGCGGTTCTGGGGCTATAGGTGATTTATTTTCTGCAATACTTTCAAAGACAGATGTTCATGTAAGTGTTGTAAAAGGATATCTACTCCCAAAAACTATTGATTCCAACACACTTGTTGTAACAACAAGTGTTTCTGGTAACACTGTAGAAACTCTAACTATTTTGGAATCTATACAGAAATTAAACTGTAAAAAAATTGCGTTTTCCTCTGGTGGTAAAATGGAATCTTTTTGTTTAAAAAATAAAATTCAATTTAGAAAGATCCCAATCATTCATTCTCCCAGAGCATCATTTGTAAGTTATGTCTATTCAATTCTGAAAGTTCTTAATTCAGTAATTCCAATTAAAAAGCAAGATATTGTAGAGTCCCTCAATCAATTAGAAGAAACTGCAAAACAAATCTCGTCTAATCATCTCACAGAAACAAATCCTTCATTGAATTTAGCAAATTGGATTTCTGGAATTCCTTTAATTTATTATCCTTGGGGATTGCAAGCAGCTGCAATTCGATTTAAGAATTCACTCCAAGAAAATGCTAAAACCCATGCAATGGTAGAAGATGTTATTGAGGCTTGTCACAATGGAATAGTTTCTTGGGAAAAATCTACCAATATACAACCAATTTTACTTCAAGGACAAGATGATTATATCAAAACTAAAGAGAGGTGGTTAATTCTTAAGAAATATTTTAAAACGAATAATATTGAATATCACGAAATAATGTCTTCAAATGGAAATATTCTTACAAAACTCTTAAATTTAATTTACCTTCTGGATTATTCATCAATTTATAGGGCTATATTATTAAAAACAGATCCTTCCCCTACTAATTCAATAGATTTTATAAAAAAACATATCTAGTAAGGTGGTTATAATAGCAAAAATATAATTCAACAAAACTTCTGAATTATTTGTATTGCATTTATCAAATGATAAAGTCTCTGTTATAATGCCAGTTTATAATTCTGAAATTTTTTTAAAAGATTCAATCAATTCTGTATTACATCAAACATATCAAAATCTTGAGATTATTGCAATTGATGATGGCTCAACTGATAATTCTTTAAAAATATTGCAAAAATATTCTGATAAGATAACTGTTATTCATCAAGAAAACAAAGGATTAGCTGATGCGCTAAATGTTGGAATAAAAAATATGAATGGAAAATGGTTCAAATGGTTCTCTCCTGATGATGTTCTTTACAGTGATGCAATTGAAATTCTTGTTAATGAAGCAAAGAAATTACCTGAAAACACCATTGTTTACTCTAATTGGGAATTAATTGATGATATTGGTAAAAAAATTAGAGATTTTTTTGAATCAAACTATAATGAACTAAACACATTTGAATACAATGTACGACTACTTGATGGTCAACAAATTAATGTTAACACAACATTAATTCCTACATCTTTGTTTAAGAAAGGATGTTTAATTCAAAATTTAGAAGATCCAATTGCCATTGACTATGATTTTTTTCTTCGAGCTGGTATGTTATATAATACAAAATTTTACCTCATTTCGAAATCTCTTGTACAATATAGAATTCATTCTCTTCAATCATCTCATAAAAATATTGTAAAAACACTTTCTTATCTTCCTAAAATTCGAAATAATGTCATGTCTAAACTTGAAGATACTGATCAAGGACAATATTTACAACATTTATCCGTATACAAAAAAAATAAACCCTTTTCAAAAAAAACACTAGAATTTGGTTTAAAACTAACAAAAAATCTTTTACCTAGTGAAATAACGGATAAATTGCTAGTTTTTTATGTAAATCATATTCGAAGTAATAGATAAAGACTCATAAAACAATTTTTACTTCTACTCAGTAAAATAGTTATGAATAAAAATACTCCCTTTGTGTCAATTATTATAGTTAATTACAATGGAAAAAAATTTCTAGAAGATTGTTTTCATACATTACAAAAAATTACATATTCAAATTTTGAAATTATTTTAATTGATAATAACTCTACAGATAACAGTATAGAATTTATAAAAAATAGATATCCTTCAACAATTATAATTAAACTTGAGAAGAATTATGGATTTGCTTATCCAAATAATGTCGGTGCAAAAAATGCAAAAGGTGATTTTTTATTATTTCTTAATAATGATACCAAAGTTCATCCAGATTTTATCTCTGAAATGGTTAATGTTTTAAAAAAAGATCCTAAAATTGCTATTAGTCAAAGCATGTTGCTAAAACCTAATGGCGATGTAGATTCAAGTGGTGATTTTATTGATCTCATTGGTCGTGGTTATAGTTCTAAAGAAAAAATAAATGATATTCGTGAAATTTTAAGTGCAAGAGGTGCCGCTATGATGATCAGAAAAGAAATTTTTGACAAATTAAAGGGATTTGATGAAAAATTCTTTGTATCTTTTGAAGATGTTGATTTGGGATGGAGAGCATGGATATTTGGATATAAAGTTGTAGTAATTCCTAATTCTATTGTTTATCATATAGGAGGTCAAACTATAAAGAAAATGGGAACCGAGTTGTCTTTTCACGGATTTAAAAATCTTTTAGCTATGAAGGTAACAAATTTTGAACCAAAATTTGCGATAAAAAACATTTTCTTATTTTTTGTATTAGAAGGAATAACAATGTTGAAAGTTATGTTTGATTATAAATTTAAAGGCACAACTAATATGTTGACTTATGAAAAAACTCCTTTATCTAAACCTAGTCTTAGATCAATTTTAAAGGGCATAATCTGGATTTTTAGTAATCATAGATATCTCATACACAAACAAAAATGGATAAATTCTCATAGAATATTTGGTACAACTGATTTACAGAAAAAAAACGTGATAAGAAATCCAATTTCTTAAAATTAAGAATTAAATTATGAATATAGACAAAATTCAAATTCATAAGGGAAACATTTCAATTTTTGAGAACAGCAATCCGATTTTTCTAGTATCCCTTAGTAAAATATTGCTAATTAGTGGACTTTTGGTTCTATTTACTCTAAAAGTGAGACACGTAAATTTTCCTTGAGAAATAAATGATTTTGATATGGTAGCTTCTAAACATGTTTTTCCTCCTACCCACATTCTTTTTTGAGATTTTAGTTTTAACTCAATATTGTGATTATTTACATAAAGTTCTAGGCTTTTTAGCACATCTGATGCGATTTGATTAAGAATTGTTATCTTTATCTTTAGATCTACCTCATTACTTAACGGAAAATAAATTTCAGATTTTGTTTCAGGTCCACTCCACCTGCAAACATTCTCATTGATTTGTTCTCTAGAGTGCCAACCTAAACCTATCATTTGTTTTTCAAACGAATATGATATGTTTTTTGAATACTTTGTTTTTTCTCTTTTTTTTTCTAAATAATATTTTTCTAACATTTCGTAAATGGCATCATTAAAATCGATTTCATCATGTTTAGGTTCGTAATATTGATCTTTTAGGGCTTTAATCATCTCTGAATATCTTGATTCAAAAATTGGTTCTGCAAATTCATACAATTCTTGATCTTCTTTTGTGTATTTCTGAATCAAATCTTCTGTTTCTGATGAAAGATTTTCTTCTGATTTGTTAGGGTTAATGTTCAATTTTGGTACTGTGCGCACAGGATACCAAGCAAAAGTATAGTATAGAAGCTGAAGAGTTTCTTCAAATTTTTCTGTAAGACCAAAAAAAGTAAGATTTTTCAATCTATCTTTTGCTATTTCCAAAAGTTCACCTTGAGAATTTGAATTCAGTTTAGGACGTAGTGTTTTCATAACTTCATGATTATCTTCTCTGAGGGAATTAGTCCTTCTGGGAACATCAATGTCTAATGTTAGGTGTCTGATATGATGGTTTCTAAAATTGAGAATTAACTTTGGATCTTTTAAAACATCTGTAATGTTTTTATGATTTTTTTTTATCAAGCTGTATTTATCACCTTTTTTAAATGCACGTAATTGGTGATTAAACAAGGAAATTATCTGCTCTCTTGGATTTCTCAACATTGTTAAAATTATTGGTTTCTTTGTTAGTAGTTTAGTAATCCAATATCCAAAATGTCCTCTAATTAATTTATAATCTGATAGATTGCTTGGAAAGTTTTTGAATAGTTCTGGATATATTGTTTCACGATAGATACAATTATAATTAAATTGGTTTTCAAGAATATTGACAAGAGAAGTCCCAGCAGTTTTTGGAATATGTAGAAAATATACAAGATCTTCTTCATCTAACATTTCTAGTTTATTGATTTTTTGCACCTTGTCTCTTTCATTTTAGATTATTTATTTTAAAACTTCTATTCTAAAATTCTAAGCATGTATTATGCTGTCTTTTTGTGATTCAAACACTATTTTAAAGTGTATTGTCTAATATGATATAAAATTAGAAATTATCCAAAACTGTCTACACAAAATATTTAATTTTCCTAGTTTCCTCTAAAAACTATTCAAGATGTATGATCAAAATCAAAATAATTGCAATACTCACGAGCAAGTTTTCTTTTTGATTACTGGTATGCATAGAAGTGGAACGTCATTTATTGCAAGAGCATTTAATTTAGCTGGAGTCTATCTGGGTGAATACAAAGACCTGATTTCAGATGAGTGGCGGCATACAAATGAAAATTTACGAGGACATTGGGAAAATAGAGAATTACTTGAATTGACAGAACAAACACTTTTGGAATCAGATGGAACTTGGCACAACATCCCAGAAAAATTAGACGTAAGTGAAAATATTGGAAACCAAATTCAAAAAGTAGTAAATAAACTACAATTGAATTCATTAATAACCGCAGGATTCAAAGATCCTAGAATTATTTTTTGTATGGAATCTTGGCGTACATACCTACCAAATAAATTATTCATAGTTGGTATATTCAGACATCCACTAAAAGTGGCTGAATCTTTAAAAAATCGTAATAATTTTTCATATGAAAAATCAATCAGTTTATGGTATAGATATAATACACAATTACTTGAACTGTTCAAAAAATATGATGGAATATTACTTAACTTTGACTGGCCAAAAGAAAAAATATTATCAGAATTAAAATTATCATTTAAGAATTTACATCTATCCGAGTCAATTGATCTAAATCAGTGGTTTACTGAAGACTTACTTCGTAGTAACCAAACTTATGATGCTTCCTATAAAATTGATTCAAAAACTACTGACTTGTATAAAAAACTACAAGAACGTTCTATGATAAATTCTCAAATACAATTTCCAAATCTAGTAGAAGGAAAAAGTCTTGAAAAAATAATAGAAAATTATTCAAGAAATTTTCAGAGAAATGAAGAATATTTTAGGTCTTTGAATTCTCAAAAACAAAAGGAAATTGATCAACTTAATGCTGCAATTATTGAAAAACAAAAGGAAATTATAGAATTAACTAAAGACATATCTGACCTTTCAAGAAGAATATCACAAATAGACACAACTCAAATCTCATAAAAATTAAAATCTTGATTAGCTTAATTTCATATGAGTAAATAATTACTTAACAGATTAATAGCCAGAAACTCTTTTTTCTTCATGCGTGTAGGAATGACTCTTGATTGGCATATGAATGCAACCAGTCTTGTTAATCTAACAAAAAATATGTTTAGAGAGCTAGGCTTGATTAGTATAGAAAAAAAATCATTTGTTATTGCTGGCATTAAAGTTAACTCTATTGGTATAGGTGATGTTAACCAGCACTATTCACTCATACATATACCTAATATGGGTGGTTATAGATTCCCAAAATTGAATGTCTTACAAAGCAAAAATTTGCTGCTAAGCCCATCTGGTATTGATGAAGTTATTTTAGGACAAGAAGTATTCAAAAATGAACAAGACTGGAAACATTCTGAACCCATTATCTTGGAAGAAATTAAAAAATGGAAAAAATATGGAAAACAACTTAAGGCAATTCATGTAGTTACAGAATCTGAAAAACAAGATATGATGAAATTCTTTGAAATACCAGAGGAAAAATTCCATATTATACCACACGGCGTTGATCATGATATTTTCAAACCGCCAAAAGATAAGTACAAAATCAGAAAAAGCATTCTTTCATCTTTATTTCTAAAAGACTTTCCATTCTTCATTCATGTAAGTGAGTCTAATTGGAGTAGAAAAAATCTTATCAATATTTTAAAAGCATATGAAAAAGCAAAATATACTGGTTTAAAACATAACTTAATCATAGTTGGCAAAAATGATCCTATTATTTACGACATGGCAAAACATATTCCAGGAGTTATAGTTTTAGGATTTGTCTCAGAGCAGAACTTAGTTGATCTCTTAGGTACAGCAGATGCAATAATTTTGCCATCTAAGCATGAGGGTTTTGGGTTACCATTGCTTGAAGCAATGTCATGTGGCACTCCCTCAATTACATCAAATGTGTTTAGTCCACCACTGGTAGTTCAAGAAAGTGGAATCCTAGTAGATCCATATAACGTAGATCGAATTGCCGAAAAAATGATACTTTTGGGTAAAGATGAAAACCTTAGAAATTATCTGGCGAAAAAGGCCCATCAATTATCATTAAATTATTCTTGGAAAAAAACCGCTGCAAAATTATATGATCTTTACTGTGAAGTTACTGACAATATTTACTCTGATTTTGAAAAAGAGTTGGATATTTGTGCATATCGAACTATTACCACAATATGCGAAATTAATCCTGATTTGAAAGCTAAAACTACAAATGATCTCCTAAAATTTGACTATTCTAAAATAATAAACTGGTGTCTTGAATCAGGACTGCAAGATCCTAGAGTCAAAGACTTTCTTATTCCATACAAAGGCTGGCTAGAAAATAACAGTAAATAAAAATGTCTAAAATAAAAATTATCAAGAGTAAAAAGAAAATAATTCAAAAACTAGTCCAATTTTCATTGAACATAATCAAAGAACGTGGCTTTAATGAATTTCTTAATATCGTGTTTTCACAATTAGAACAACTTGTAATCCAAATTCAAGAATCCTTTGCTGTATCATATATAAAAAATATTAAAAAATCTGATCAATACAAATTGTGGTTATCAAATAATGATTTATTTTCAAACAATGAAGAACTAGCAGGAAATCTCATAAATAAATTCAACTTTACACCATCTTTTAATATAATAGTTCATGAAAACAATAAAACAAACTTTGATAATTTAATCAGTTGTCTTCAAAAACAATTATACAAAAACTGGAAAATTATTCTGTTTGACTTGAAAGATAATAACAAATCACATATTTTTACAAAACCAAATATCCAAAAAATCAAAGATTTTGATGAAATATCAAACAATCCGAATTTTAATATTGAATATTCTGTTTTTATTGAAAATGATGCCATTCTTTATCCTGATACATTGTTATGGATTGCAAAATATCTTAATGAAAAGAAAGAAAGTGAAATAATCTATTCTGATGAGGATCAAATGATAGATGACAAGAGAACAAATCCTTTCTTTAAACCAGATTGGAGTCCAAATCTTTTTTTAAACCATGATTATTTTTCAAAGTTTTTTGTTATTCGTAACGATCTATTATCCAAAATACAATTTGACAAAAAAATAATTAATCACTATGACATTCTTTTAAAAGCAACAGAACTAACAAAAAAAATTTCTCACATTCCAATTCCTTTAATTAGTATCAAATCAAACGATGACTACAAATCAGAGCTTCAAGAAAATATGGAATATCTAAAAAATGCTATTCAACGAAGAATGATCAAAGGAACTTTGGTAAAAACAAATAACCGTAACTTTAGAATAAAATATCAATTAGACAAAGAACCAAAAGTTTCCATAATCATACCTACTAAAGATAACATAAGGGTTCTGAAAAGATGTATTAAAAGCTTGAAAGAAAAAACCAATTATAAAAACTGGGAATTAATAATTATTGATAATAACAGCAAAAACAAAGAAACTCTTGACTACTTGAATAATCTTCCATACGAAGTTCTTGAATTTAATGAAAACTTCAATTTCTCAAAAATGAATAATCTTGCAGTACAAAAGACCAATGGTGATTTTTTACTTTTCATGAATGATGACGTTGCAGCAATAGATCCTACTTGGTTACATGAACTAGTTAGTATCGGTATTCAGTCAAATATTGGTGTAGTAGGGCCAAAATTACTTTTTTCTGATAACACAATCCAGCATGCAGGAATGGTCTTTCTTCCAACTGGAGCAGGATTTCATCCATTTCAAAGAATTTCTTCTAATGGAAAAAGCTACCATGGATTGTCAAATTTGTTGAGAGATTGTTCTGCAGTAACAGGCGCATGCCTTTTGATAAAGAAAAATATTTTTGATGAGGTGTCTGGTTATGATCCAGATTTTGATTTGTATTATGGAGATTCAGATTTGTGTTTGAAAGTTAGGGAAAAAGGATATGATGTAGTATATACCCCATATACTAAACTTCTTCACGATGGTTCAACTAAAACTAAGGAAATATCTGATTCGTTTTTTGCAGTTGAGAATCATCGGACTTTTATTCAAAAATGGCAGTTTCTAAAAAATGGTGATCCATTTTATAATCCAAATCTTGATTGGAATTATAATGTCGAAACTGAGAAGGAGATCACCAAAAAACCATTTTAAATTTTAAAATCATATTACAAACTAATTTTTTCTATCTATGTGAAAATTATAATTAAATACAATTAATTATGACAAAAATAAACTATCTTTTTATAAATCATCCTTTTGCATCAATATACTGACATTTGCACAACCAGTAATCGCCATAACGTCTTTTTAATTAACATTGATAAATATACACTTGATTGACATTTATGTTAAAATACTATGGTTTAGATTTGTCACATACTATATTTTCTTTTTACTTCCAAACAAATTTTCTTTCTATGTAATCATATAGTTGTTCATTGTATTCTCTAAAATAGTCTGAAAGATATTTTCGAGTATCTTTCTTCATTATTGGATTGTGCCCCTCATTAAACACTTTAAACTTTTTTGAATTTGATTTTGGTATGTCTAAGAAATCATATACAAGATTCATAGTTTTTTGAGGATTTGAATAGAATTCTTCACTATTTAAAATCAAAATTTGACTTTTCTTAAAAAAATTATACCAATTTTTAACTTGTTCAAAATATTTTCCACGGCTTAAATATGAAAAGTGTTGATGATTATAACTATAGTATTTTTCATCATTCATTATTTTATCCACTTCTCCTTTTAATCTGGATGGCTCTTCTTCTATGGCTTTTTCAAAAGAAAGAGTTTCCGCACCTAGCCTGATTTCGTGCCAATAATGAGAATATGCTCTATCGATGGGATTTCGAAATAAGATAATTATTTTAACATAAGGAAGTATATCAAAAATTCTTTGTGGGCAATGTGGATGAAATAAGTAGTATGGACTAGCTTCTGTAGTAATATAATTATCCTCAAATTGTGATTTATACCACTCTATTCCTTTTGAAAAATTAATATCAAAAAAGTGTAGTTCTTTCTGAGAAGCAGGTTTTATTTTTGGATGTTCTATTAGATAATTATACAAAGATGTGGTTCCACATCTTTGAGCTCCAATAATTATAAAATCTGGAAGGGAATTCATACTGAACTTTCTCATTTTTTTTGAATAATTATTGTTTATCTAATTTTTGTTATCTTGATATTCTGTATATTTTCTTACAACCTCATCAGGATTTCCAATTAAAACAATCTTTCCATTATCCATCAATACTGCACGATCTACCATTTTCAAAAACTGATTACCTAAATTATGAGTTACCAATACAACAGTTTTATTTTTTTTCTTAAACGAAAGAAAAGCTTTAAAGCTCTTATCACGAAATTTTTTATCTCCTACTGACAGAATCTCATCAACAAGCAAAATATCAGGATCAATTTGTAATACTAGAGAAAATGCTAGTCGTGCTCTCATTCCTGTCGAATAATGTTTCAGAGGCATTTGAGAATATTTTTCAAGTTCGGCATATCTAATAACATCAGAAACCTTCTGTTCAATTTCTGACTTTTTCATACCTAAAAGCAATCCAGACATAATGATATTTTCTTTAGCGTTTAATTCCTTGTGGAAACCAGTTCCTATGTGCAAAAGTGGAGCGACTACCCCATCTATATGAATTCTTCCTGAATCTGGAGTGTATATTCCTGACATAACTCTGAGTAATGTTGTCTTACCGCTTCCATTTCTACCAATAATGCCAATAAATTCGCCTTTTTTTATTTTCAAAGAAATATTGTCTAGTACGGATAATTTCGTCTTGTTAGAGAACAATCTTGCAAACTCTGATTTATTCTTGGATTTTTCAATATCAAATGATTTGTTAATATTTTCTAATTTTATTGCATACTGGTTCATCTACAAGACCTCAACTATTTTGGAATCAAATTTATGAAATACATAATATCCAAATAAGAAAATAGCAAAACAAAATGTGACCGTGTAAAGCCAATCAGAAAGAGGAGGAATAGTATTGAATACCACTATATTGTGAGCTAATTCAACTATCTGACCTATTGGATTTACCGCATGAAGGCTCATCAATACATTTCCTAAATCATTTCCTTTTATGTCATCGACATACCAAATTATCGGCGTTATAAAGAATAATGCATGAACAGTTATTCCCCATAATGGTTGAATGTCTCTTACATACACATGAATTATAGAAAGAATATAAGAAAATCCTAATATCAGTAACATCAATAGGCCAATAACTATCGGTAATAGAATAATGGTCCATGTTGGAATAAATTGAAAAAATGGCATTAATCCAAAAAATATAGCTAACTGAACAATCAATAAAATACAAGTAGCTAATGTTGCAACTACTGGAAAAAACTCTTTCTGAATGTTTATCGATTCAAGAATGCTATAATTACTACGAAGACTTGTTAATCCTCCAAGCGTACCGCGTGTAAACACATGATAAATTATGACTCCCGTAAGAAGATATACTCCAAAATTCTCTTTAGGTTGGTCTCTGATTGTAGTAAAAACAACAAAAAGTAAGACAAATGTTAAAGTTGGCTCTATGGCAGTCCACGCAACACCTAATTTTGTTCCTTTAAACCGTATTTTGATATTAATCAAGGCAAAATACAAAAGCATTGATTTGTATTTTCTCAAATTGACAAGAGGAATTGGATACAAAGTGACCTATTTTTATCATCTGATAAATCTATTTTAGGTTTTAGCAAGTTTTACACAGATTAATAAAATAACAAATTCCAGAGCTATAACTCTTAAAAACTCTAAATAAGATTCTCTACAAATTTAGTTTCTTAATGCACTAAAAATTAAAATTTCTCATTAACCCAATTTCAATCAAACCATCATCATAAAAAGAATTTACAATTTTTCCTACTAATTAAAACCTGTCTTACTGAAAGAAAAATCGTTTCAGATATATTTCCACATCTGTAAAATATTTTATGTTGCCAGGCGTTAAAATAAAAGAACTGACAAGATTTCCTGACGAGCGAGGCTCCTTCACAGAAGTCTTTAGAGAAGACTGGTCAAACTTGGTTGAACCTGATGATAAAATTCTACAGGTAAATGTATCTTATAGTTATCCTGGCATGATACGCGCATGGCATCGACACAAGAAAGGACAAGTAGACTATTTTATCACCATAAGAGGTGCAACAAAAATCTGTGCATATGATGATACTGAGAATTCATCAACACATGGACAGTTAGATCAGATTATTTCAAGTGAAGAAAAAATTCAATGCGTTAGAATTCCTGGATTTTACTACCATGGATTCAAATCTGTTGGATTTGAATCTGCATTGGTAGTCTATTTGACTACACGACTTTATGATTACAAAAACCCTGATGAAGAGAGAAGACCATGGAATGATTCCACTATAATTGATCCCAAAACAGGAAAACCTTTTGACTGGAATGCAATACCTCATAAATAATTATGAATTTTCTGGTTTGTGGTGGGGCAGGCTTTATTGGCAGCGCCTTCATTAGAAATTTTTTCCAAAATCACAACAATTCAAAAATAACAAATCTTGATTTCCTGACAATTGGTTCAAACCTTGAAAATCTAAAGAATTTAGAAAATAAAAATTACCAATTTATCAAAGATGACATTAGAAATGAAGAAAAAATTAACAGTCTCGTAAAAGAAGCCGATGTTGTTGTAAATTTTGCAGCTGAATCTCATGTTGATAGAAGTATAGCAAATCCAAAACCATTCATTGAAACAAACATACTTGGTACATACTCTATACTTGAAGCCATACGAAAACATGATAAGATGTTCATCCATGTATCAACTGATGAAATTTATGGTGATGCTGAAGGCAAGTCATCATTTGATGAAGATTCTCAAATAAATCCAAGTAATCCTTATGCTGCTACCAAAGCAGCAGCTGATCACTTGGTTGCATCATATTACATAACATATGGAATAAAATGTATCACAACAAGATGCACTAACAACTTTGGGCCATATCAATTTCCAGAAAAACTAATGCCTAAAACTATAATTCGTTCAATAAAAAACCTCAAAGTCCCATTATATGGCAATGGACAGCAGGTTCGAAGCTGGATTCATGTATATGATCATGTGCAAGCAATTGAATCACTAATATCAAAAGGAAAATCTGGTCAAGTTTACAATATTACTGCCTACAATGAAATTACCAACAAAACCATAGTTGAAAAAATACTAGACATCCTTGGAAAGTCCTATGATTTGATAGAATATGTTAAAGATAGACCCGGACATGATAAAAGATACTCCATTGATTCTTCAAAGATTCAAAAAGAGATTGGCTGGAAACCAAGATGTCAATTTGATGATGCATTAGAAGAAACTGTCAACTGGTATCTTGAAAATCAACAATGGTGGGAACCATTAGTTGATGAAAATACTTTACATCCTCAACCCTGGACATTAGACTGGGAATGAAATTTCTTGTTACAGGATCTGCAGGATTAATTGGTTCCCAAGTAATAAAAGATCTTACATTAGAAAATCATGAGGTTTATTCCTGTTATCATAACAACAAACCAATTTGTGGAAATCCATTACAACTTGATCTAACCAATCAAGACAAAATAATTAAAACCATTCAAGAAATTAAACCTGATTCAATAATCCATCTAGCAGCTATGACCAATGTTGATCTATGTGAGACCCAACAAGAACTTGCTCATCTTATAAATGTAAAATCTACAGAAATTTTGGCAAAGCAAGCTGCAAAATTAGATACTTTCTTTGTTTATGTTTCAACTGATTATGTTTTTGATGGAAAAAAAGGCAAATATAGTGAAGATGATTCTACAAACCCCCTTGGGTATTATGGTAAATCAAAATTAAAAGCAGAAAAAGTATTAAATAAATTGGCTTCGAATTGGTGTATTGCAAGAACCAGTACACCATTTGGAACTCATTCAAATAAAAAAAGTTTCCCAATTTGGATAAAAGAAAATTTAGAAGCAAAAAAAGAGATACCGGTACTAATTGATCAATTTACATCTCCGACATATGTTCCCAATCTTTCAAAAATGCTCATAGAAATTGCGAAAAGAAAGATTTCAGAAATAATTCATACAGCTGGGGCTAGTAGAATATCCAGATACGAACTAGCAATACTGGTGTCAGAAAAACTGCATCTTGATAAAGAATTACTAAAGCCTGTTCAAATTAGCCAGATGAACTGGAATGCACAAAGACCAAAAGACTCTTCGCTTGATGTATCAAAAGCAGCTGAGATTCTAAATGAAAAACCACAAACAATACAGCATAGCCTCAATTTACTAGTAGAAGAAATCTTAAACAAATGATTAATTTTATACTGGAAAATCTGATTCAATAAGAATTGAAAGGAATTATACTTCATGGTGGTCATGGAACAAGACTGAGGCCACTGACTCATACAGGACCAAAGCAACTACTTCCAATTGCAAATAAGCCAATGTCTCAATATGCACTAGAAGATCTAAAGAATGCAGGAATTACAGATATTGGGATAATAATTGGCGATGTTCATCCAGACAAAGTAAAAGAGTATTATGGAGATGGTGAAAAATTTGGTGTTGATATTACCTATATCTATCAAGATCAACCCAAAGGGATTTCGCATGCAATAAGCCTTTGCAAGGATTTTGTAGGTAATGACAAATTTGTTGTGTATCTTGGAGATAATGTATTGAGAAAAAACCTAGTTGATTATGTAAAAAAGTTTGAAATATCTAAAACTGATGCCCTAATTTTATTATGCAAAGTTGATAATCCTCAAAGATTTGGGATTGCAGAGTTGGATAAAACTCCAGGAAAGATAAAAAAAATTATAGAAAAGCCCAAAACTTCAGTATCTGATCTAGCTGTGATTGGAATTTACTTTTTAACTCCAAAATTTTTTGATATTATAGATCAATTAAAACCATCTTGGCGAGATGAATTAGAAATAACTGATGCGTTACAGCTTTTACTGGATAAAAAAAATAAAATTGAATATGATCTGGTGACCGGTTGGTGGAAAGACACTGGAACGCCTGAAGATATTATACATGCAAATAAACTAGTTCTTGATTCTATTGGAACTGAAAATCAATTTCTTATAGATACTGACTCAACAATTAAAGATAATGTAGTGATTGGAAAGAACACTGAAATATCAACGGCCTCTTTAATTGTGGGTCCTGCAATTATTGGAGAAAATTGCAAAATAGGTCCGGCAGTTAAAATTGGACCATATGTTAGTATTGGAAAAAATTGTATTTTGAAAAATTGTACTGTTAAAAATTCTATAATCATGAATGACTGTACAATTAACACCGAAACTAATTTTTCATGCAGTATTATTGCCCATGGTTCTGAAATTTTGGATAGCAAGACTGAGGAAAACAAATTCTTACTGGGCGAGAGATCTAATATTCAAATCTAATATGGAAATACTTTAGATAAAGGAAATCAAACAAAAATTGTAACATTGAATCTAGCATGCATTCCAGCATATAATGAAGAATCAACCATACAAGATGTTGTAAAGAAAACATTACCCCATGTAGATAAGGTCATAGTATGTGATGATGGCTCTACTGATAATACTGCAAAATTAGCCAAAGAAGCTGGAGCCATAGTGATTTCTCAGAATAATGAGGGATATGGTGCTGCCATTTCTACTCTATTTGAACAGGCAAGAAAAGAAAATGCTCAGATAATGGTTACTCTAGACGGAGATGGACAACACAATCCAGACCAAATCCCACTATTAATCAACGCTATCACTACTCATAATGTTGATGTTGTGATTGGCTCTAGATTTCTGGATGACAAAACAAGTGCTCCGGGATATAGAAAAACTGGAATTAAAATTATTACGTCTGCCTCAAACTATGGAACAAACTTCAAAGTAACTGATTCTCAGTCTGGATTTAGAGCATATTCAAAAGATGCCATAGATGCAATACATCCAACTGAACAAGGAATGTCAGTATCAACTGAAATTTTACTCAAAATATCAAACAAGGGACTTTCAGTAGCCGAAGTCCCAATAATAGTATCATATGAGGGTGATACTTCAGAACAACATTCCGTATCCCATGGTGTATCTGTTTTAGTCAATACCATCAAGTATGTCTCAATTAAACATCCACTTCAATTCTATGGAATCCCTGGGATTGTGTTACTTATTGCAGGGATTATAATGGGCGGAATATTTCTAGACGCTTATCTTAATGCTCAGAAAATATTCTACGGCTCTCTGTTAGCTTCAATTATGTCATTTTTGTTAGGTGCAATTCTTGTAGTAACTTCCATTCTGTTATTTTCAATGGCAAACTTAATTCGAGACAGAAACTAAATCTGATAATCCTTCTTTTAGATTTACTTTTGGATTAAATTTCAATTCTTTTTGTGCTAGTGAGATATCTGCTATGCTGTATTGTATGTCTTGTTTTTTTGCAGGTTTGTATGTCATTTGTATTTTGCCCGCAGATGTATGCCGAAATATTTCTGCCAATTCCTTGACTGAAATTGATTTTCCACTTGCAATGTTGTATGTTCCAGACGAATTTGTTTTCACTGCAGCATCAAACGCATTTACTACATCATTAATTGATACAAAGTCTCTTGTTTGTGAACCGTCTCCATAAATTAAAAGTGGAATATTTTTTGAGATGTTTTCGATAAAATTAGAGATGACACCTGCATACTGTTTATTTTGTCTTTTTCCATACACATTAAATATTCTTAAGATGGTATAGTCAAAGTTATTTTTTGACATTTCTCTTATTTTGTTTTCAGCTAGCATCTTGCTTGTGCCATATGGCGATAATGGTTTTGTCTCTGACTTTTCAGTAACTGCAGTACTAGAATCTCCATACACTGCAGCAGATGATGCAAAAACTATTTTTTTTATTTTATTTTTAATACAACTATTAAGCACATTAATTGTCCCATTGACATTGATGTTTTTTACTATTCTTGGATGTGATACAGATTCTGTAACATCTGACTTTGCAGCCAAATGAATCATCACATCAAATCCTTCGGAGGATTTAGACAGAGTATCTTGGTCTAAAATATCCCCTTTGATAAATAGCGCCCCTTTCTTGATTAATGCATCTACAACACTTTGAGAACTAGTTGATAAGTTATCATAAATGATGACTTTGTGTTTGTTTAGAAAAAAATCAACCAAATATCCACCAATAAATCCGGCACCGCCTGTAACTAGAATTTTCAACAGTTTTTTCCTGTCCTCTATTTATCTTGGTTTCTATTAATATCCAAAGATCGTAAAATTTTTAAAATAATTGCACTTTTAGATTGTTAATCAAATGGACTCAAAAAATGCCCTAGATTGCAAAAATTACAATTTCCGATCTAAAAATTCCAAAAAGACTGTCCTGAGCCTGAAAAATTAACATGTTTGGACAGATTTGTGGATAAATCGTCCATTAGGCTTAAATACAAACTTTAAAGAAAAAAACCAATAACATGAATAACGAAATAGGACGTAAAATAACTAGTCTTACATTAATGACAATTATGTTAGCAGGCGGTATGGTTATCGCTGCTCCATCTATGATGCCAGCAGCACATGCAGCCAACGCTAACCTATTTGTTTCCGCAGAAAACTCACAGTTTGATAACTACATGTCAGGACCTCAAGTAATTGAGGTCGTCGTAATTGACTCAGATCTGAATGATACTAACGAAGGTGAAGGTGAACCCGATGTTACTGTAAACGGCAAAGAACTAAGAATGGTTCAAGCCACTGACGGTAACTGGTATGGTTACTTTGCAGACAAAAACATGGCATTAATTGCTGATAAAACAGCATCAGATAATGCTGGTCTACCTGGTGAAGGTTTAGACTTTGGTTACTTCTGTAGCAAAGACTTGGTAATACTTGATAGTGCAGGAACCGGACAAAACGCTGATTTCAGCGATACTGTTGGTGTTGCAATTGATCAAGCAATAGGAGGCGCAGTACAAGCAGGCGCTGTTGGTGCACCAATAGGTGGAACCATCTCAGCATCTTGTACTGGACCAGTTGGACCAGGTACTACTACTGATCACCAAAATGTTCTTAGAGAAGCAAAACAAGCCAATCCAGGCAATTTAGGAATAAACATTCCAGCAGGACAAATTGGCATAGATGCAAATCTATGGCCTTTCATACAACTCTATTCTCTAAACCCAACAGGTAACGTTGTCATACAGTATAGCAAAGGTGGTGGTGTTCAAACAACAACACTTACTTTTGACACTGTTGATCAATTTGCCGGTGCAAGTTTAGATAGGGCTGTATATACACCAGGTTCACAAGTTCACGCAACAATCACTGATTTATGGTTAAACATTGACCCAACTGATGAAGACTCTTGGACATTTGGTACCACTGGTACAGGTTCAAAATCTTCTTCAATCACTGCTTATCAAGTATTTGATGAGAACGGTGGTCCAGCTGGTGATTCAGCAACAAATACTGATGCTGATTTAACCCTAAAACTCGGTAATCTGATGTGTGAAGACAATTGTCGTCTCTTAACTAATGCCGATCTTCAGAAAAAAGGATACGTAATTACACTTCAGGATAATGATGACTCTAGGATTAGTGGCGATGCCAATGGTCCTACAGGATTTGTAACAGGTGTTCAGAGTGTCTCAACAGACCCTCTAACTAGCCCACAAAACCCAACATCATTCCAAACTGAAGGCTTGAATTTCATATCTACAGTTCCAGTTACGATTACAGAACAGGGTCCAAACAGCGGTGTATTTGGCTCATATGATGAATCCGATACATCCAACATTAAAATTGTTAGCAATGCAAAGAGGGGAACCTCCGCATCTATCGATTATAATGAGACCCCAGTTACAATTCTTGTGGGATTAAGCTTTGGTAGTGTTGACATTATGCCAAATGACGATGAATGGAACTCTGGTGAAGAGATTCCAATTCAAGTTGTTGATGGTGATGCCAACAAGAACAGCAGAGTAGATGAAGACTTAGACTTGAATGATCCAAATGTTAGATTGCTTCCAGCACTAAAAACTGGTATTCCTGCAACAATGCGTGTAGCATCTAATGCAGGTACACTAGCTGTTACATTAACAGGTGCTACTTCTGGTGATCTCATTGTAGAAAGTGTTCAAAGATTCAGTGACAGAGCAATACTTACACCAGCATCAAGTACCGATGTAATTGGTATTGATGATGGTGATGATCTTGTTTTGACCATTGGAACAATGAAAAACTTCTATGATGCAGCACCAGTAAACAAGGCAAACTTCCATGGCTTTGCACTATTCAACTATGATGTTAGATCATTGGCAAATGAAGGTAACATTGATGGCTTATCCACCGTAGACATTACATTCCCACCAACAGCCGTATCATTTACGAATCAACCCCTACAGGGATTGCTTCTGATTGATGATACTACAGCTGGTGCAAGTGTATTTGGTGGATTAGGCCCAGCTACCGCATTTACTGCTAGCTTTAACTTGGATGGTCCAGCAGGACAGAC
The DNA here is from genome assembly GCA_029864335.1 of Candidatus Nitrosopumilus sp. GTDB lineage: Archaea > Thermoproteota > Nitrososphaeria > Nitrososphaerales > Nitrosopumilaceae > Nitrosopumilus. Next base: position 36,244 of record JAOTTS010000020.1, read on the forward strand.
TATTTTAACTGGTACACAACTACCAGTAGTAGCTGATGTCTTTGGATTTGGTTTCTTAAATGACGGCTTAGAGGACAATGAGAGAATTGCAAGCCAGATAATCAGAATGGAGCTTGAAGAGACTGGTGATAATACCGGCATCTTTGCAGGCACATTGGAATATACCATGATTAATCAGCTTAACATTCTTGATAGTTCCATATACGAAAATTTGTCCACCATTGCTGATGATCCAAATTTCATCGTAATTGAAGACTTGGATGATGAAGAATCACCAAGAGTTAATTACTTTGACTTTGGCGCAGACGGTGTACAAACACAGGTAGCCGATCAGGAAGAAGCACCAGCTCATTCAGGTGTTGTCTCATTTGACATAGATACCTACAAGACTGCTGACACAGTTAACATTACACTTGAAGACTTGGATCTTAACGTAGACTCTGATCTTATTGATATCTATACTACTGTATCTGGTAGTTCCATCAATGCACTTAATGATGTGGTAGGCAGTGATGCCAATCCATTTGAATTGAGTGATGGAGACAGACTAGGTAGAGTACTAGATGTCACCTTTGATGATCAACTTTGGACTGCCACAAACGAAGATGTATGTACTGCACTATTAATTGCAGATGGCATTGATACCGGACTTGCCGCTACAGGCTTTAGCCTGATAGAGACAAGCAAAGATTCTGGTACGTTTGTAGGTGACTTCCAAATTCCAGCCAAATGGTGTAGAGCAGGATCTCAAACTCCTGAAACTGCAACCGGTCTCGACATTGAGGTCAACTATGTTGACTTTAGAGACGCATCTGGTGAGACCATTGAAGTAGGTGACAGCGCAGGAATTCGCGCAAGCACCGGTTCAGTAAGTCTTGACAGAACAGTCTATCCAGTACCATTTGGTGTACCTGGCAACTTTGGAACTTTAACCGGAGTAACTGCTCCTGATAATAGGTCCATATTCCCAATACATGCAACTGGTATTAACAACGATCTTACCGTACCTGGCAGCTTCCTGCCAAACGGTGATCTGATTGTTCACGTACGAGTTAACGATCAAGACTTTGATGTATCTGCAAGTGGTGAAGATAACATTGCACAAAACAGAGCCGACTTACCCGTAGGTCCAGTAAAGATCTCTATAATTAGAGGATCTGAAATTGTGATTCTAGGATATGCCGGTGGACCAAACACCATTGATGGAATAATCAATGTTGGAACAAATCTTGTCGGCAACGGCATGATTGATTCACGATCTGAATTAAGTGAATTCAGTGGTGGTTCAGGATTTACCGATGGTGCAGTAACTATTACTCAACCTGGTGTAACTCCTGCTGTAGTTCCCGCAGCTGCAACCTTTACCAATCTTGGTACTGGTGCAATTGCTGCATCTGAATTAGTAATTACTAATTCAGATAGTGGATTTGGCAGTGGTGTAGTAACCATTACACAGGGTGCATCTACTGCAACTGCAACATTTACTGACGTTAATGGTGACACCAATGTTGAAGCAAATGAACTACTCATTACTAATGCTGGTTCAGGCTTTACCACTGGTACAGTTACCATTACACAAGGTGTACGTACTGCAACTGCAACATTTACCGATGATACTGATTCAATTGATTCAGCAGCAGAACTAACAATTACTCCACCACTACCAAGTGGTGCTAACTTTGTTAGCGGTACAGTAACCATTACACAGGGTGCTGCAACTGCAGATGCAACATTCACTGATATCCCAACTGTTACACAGTTTGGACCAATGGATGAGATTGCACCAGACGCAGGTATCTTCGAAACTGACCTTACAATTCAATATACTGACGGTCCATCTGATAGCCAATGTCCAACAACTACGGACTTTGATAGCAGAGTAGCACTTAGACAAGGCGAATCAACCAGATTTAGCGCTGCCTCACCATCTGGCGAGAACTACTGTATCTTACAAGGAGATATTCTCCAAGTAGAATACACTGATCCAGCAGATGCATCAGGTGATGTTAACACTGTTACTGATTCTGCTACCTTTGACCTAAGAAACGGTGTATTGCAATCTGACAAATCAGTTTATATTATCGGATCTGACATGATCTTGACCCTCATTGAACCAGACCTAGATCTGGACAACGATCAGGCTGAGACATGGGACTTGGACTTGATTGAATGGGACTCTGACGCCGCAACCGTCACCATGGGTGACGCTGACGGAGAAGGAGCAGCATTTGACCCAGAACCACTAAACTTTAGAGAAACAGGTGATAGCACTGGTATCTTCCAGATTATCATTGAGATTCCTGAAGTCTTAGCAAATGACAGGTTAGAAAGAGGGGAAGAAATTGTCCTCGAGTATACTGACTGGGGTCCATCCGGATCTGACTTTGTAGGTGATGAAGATGAAGATATCAACTTGACACTATTCACTTCTAACTTCGGAGCAACTGTAGAGCTTGACCAAAAAGTTTACACTTGGACTGATAAAGTCTACATTACTATTGTCGCACCAGACCACAACTTTGACAGTAACTTAGTTGATGAAATCGGTAACACTGACTTGGATCCAATTAAGGTTTCAACCAGAGGTTCTGATATTGACAACTACAAGTTAGTCGAAACTGGTACTGACACTGGCATCTTTACCGGTGAGGTTATCCTTACTGGATTTACACATGATGCCGATGGTGACAGTACAACTGGTACAAACGGTAATGATGTAGTCTCTAGAGCAGCATCCGGTGTTGGTCCAACTGATGGACTATTGCCAGCTGATGATGATGACGGACTCACTGTCTCCTTTGAATTCTCAGAGGATGAAACTGTAGTAGGTTCATCACTTATCAGATGGAATATTGGTGAAGTTCAGTGGCTTGAAGCAAGCTATCCAGCAAGCGGAACAGGTGTTGTAAGAGTTATTGACCCAGACATGAACTTAGATCCAGAAGCAGTCGACAACTTCGATGTCGATGTGTGGTCTGACTCCGATGCCGGAGGTATTGACCTTACTGTAACTGAGACTAATGAGGCAACTGGAATTTACGAGGGAACTGTATTCTTTACAGTTACTGATGAATCTTCTGGTCACAGACTCAGAGTCGCAGAAGGTGACACTGTCACCGCAGAATACGAGGACAATACACTACCTGATCCATACACAACTGCAGATGAACTTGATATTACTGCCACTTCACTAATCGGTACTGTTGTACCACCTCTCGAGAGAGCACCAGCTGCTAACTTGAGAATAGTTGACGCATTCGGTAACAGTTTAGATACTGTTACAATTGATCAACAGGTGCAAATCA
>JAOTTS010000042.1 GCA_029864335.1 Candidatus Nitrosopumilus sp.
AATTTCTTGCATACGTGTAAGGGACATGCCAGCAGAGTCTGTTGTTTTTGACTGTATGACTGTCATTGCTGTAAGTTTTGATTCAAACTTTTCTGCAATCTCCAATGCCTTCTCAAATGCTTTTTCACTACCCGACGTTCCATTATAGGGTATCAAGATATGCTCAAAGATTCCAACCATATCTTTTCACAAGTTCTCAATATCAATAAGCATAACAGGGCAATTTACATTTTCGACAACTTTTCTTGATACGCTTCCAAGAGAGAGTAATTTTTTGACACCTTTGAGCTTTCTTCTCTTTGCCATTACTATTAGATCTATTTTTTCTTTTTCAACTACATCCAAAATTATTTCAGACGCATCTCCAATGGCCACTTTAACTTTAGATTCAATGTTATTTTCTTTACATTGCTGAGCGTATTTTTCCATCTTTTTTTCCATGTCGTGTCTCATTTCCTCATTTGCGTCATCGATATTTTTTAGTAGACTTTTTCGTTCAGATGAAGATAATGCAAATGATGGAGGGTATTGTAGTGCTTCAACTATGTGTAAAATAATTATTTTAGATGCATTCTTGGCTGCATAAATGGCGTGCTTTAATGCCTCATCTCCAGCCTCTGTTCCTGCATGAGGGACAAGAATTGTATTATACATAATCTGAAAACATCATCTCGATTATTTAAGATAATAGAGGATTCTTAATGCTAGTACTGAATAGATATTTTCTTTTCAATGACATATCGATGATCATTTTCAGAATCAACAATCATCTTTTGAATTAAATACTAAACGTATCTTTCAATTTTGTATGAATGATAAGAAAATCATGGTTTGTTTGGATGGTTCAAAAAATTCTCTACGAGGATTAGACAAAGCAATTTTGTTTGCAAAACAATCAGATGCCATGATTCTTGGCGTTCATAGTGATACAAGTTTTAGTGCATTTTCAGCTGTTCGTGCTCCTATACTCCCCGAGAAAAAATGGAAAAATAAAGTGAGAGAATTAATGCATATTGCAAAGAAAAAAACAGAAAAAAATAAAGTTAAATTTGAAGGAATTGTAATTGGGGGTCATACTTCAGGTATTGATTTAACCACATTTGCAAACAATCCTGTAAACAAGATTGATCAGATTGTAATAGGTTCTAGAGGAATGGGATTCCCAAAGGAGATCTTTTTTGGAAGTACATCAAACTTTGTCTTACATAAGGCAAAGGCTCCCGTGACCATCGTGAAATAATTGTTTTTGAGTAATAATTTGGGTCTTCAAAAAGTTTTACATTTTTAGATAATTGAATTCATCTGCACACTTTGTTGTTATATTTGATTCCAATCCATGATGATTTAATAGCTTCTTCTTGAGAGATTACAGACATACTCATGTATTCAGAAAACAAAACAGAACAAGAAAAATGTCAGTCGATATTGGAACTACCTGAGATAAGATTCGTAGGATTCTTAGACTATATGGGCAATCTAATTGTAGGAGACTTTAAACCGGGAGTATCTCCGCTAAAAGATGAATACGAAAGAAAAAAGATGTTTATCGAGGCAGTCTTGAGAATCAGAACTAGACAAGACTTTGATGACAATCTTGGTCCTGTCGAATATGCAGCAGCTAGAAGAAAAAATGTTGTAACAATGACCATTCCCTTTGAGGACAAAGTTCTTTTTGTAGCAGCAGAACCTGATGTGGATATTGATCAGACAGCAAGAAAAATTTTAGATTTGCTGTGATGAATCATCAAATGATATATTGTGTTTGTTAAGTTCTAGTTTTTCTTCAGAGCCTATTTTCAGCATGAGTTCACCACTTTTTTCAAGATCCTTTTTGATTCTTTGAAAATTTACCATTTCCGTGTCTTTATTGCATATTTAATCCAGAGATATATTTTCCAAAATTAGTTTTCAGGTATTGAATTCAGACCCACGTAGAACAAAAAAATATCCAAAAAGTCAAACCAAAAAAATATAAAAATTCACGAGTACATAATTCTAAAAAAACATGTAAAGTCTATTATTTACGATCTTAAATCAACTAAGTAAATATTCTGTATTGATGTTATAGTTATGGACAATACTAAACAGATTCTTATGTAGTAATTACATACAAAAGTGTGATTAATTTGAATGGCATTGCCTCATTAACTTCTGAACAGATCCACGTTCTTGAGAATTTATGCAACAAGATAAGCAACGAACCAAAAATCAGATTTTGTGGCGTGATAAACTCAATGGGCAAGATTATAGCCGGGGGTTTCAAAGATGACATAAAACCATTAGATAGTGATGACCAAAGACGAATGCTATACATGCAATCCGCCTTGGAACTATCTATGAAAGGAGAGTTTGATGAAAATCTCGGGGGTGTTAATTACATTACAACTTATCGGGACAATGTAGTTCTAATTAACATACCAATGAAAAGATATAATCCTCTTGTGTTGATATCAGCTGAACGAAATGCCAATACGGAACAAATTGTAAAGAACACGATCAGTCTCTTTGAAAGTAAGAACGTATTTGAGATAGGAAACAAAACCGACACTCTAAATGATAATTCCATATTATCAACGACCGCAAAAAAAGTTGTGCAATGAGTCGAATGGAAAATATTGAACTGTCTCTAACTGAGAAAATTCTTTAAACGACATTGGATGAATTTCTATTTTTTTGATTATTCCCATATTGATGCCAAGTGAGATTCCTTTTCTTATTACCCACAATTTCTCAAAACCAGATATCTCTTTTGTGCCTAAATTTCCGTGATTTTCATGGACAAATTCAGTTGGATTGATGATATCATCTTTTTTGAGCAGTGAAAAGAATTTTGCAAATCTTGGCTGAACTCTAATGGAATAATCTTTGTTCTGATCATATTCTTTTAAAACTTGATAATGGCTGTTCAATGAAGAACAAAAAGTCAATGGTGTGTAATAAAGTCAGTTTGTTTGTCGATGTAATAGGAGTATTAAACCATTGACTTGGCAAATTCAGACATTATGTTGTTCCAATTCTTTGATTTGACTATTCCACTTGCAACTAGGATGCCTTTTGATCCTAGCTCAATTGCTTTTGAAACATCTTCTCCAGAAACTATACCTGCACCACAAAGTAGTTTTGTATTGTTTTTAGCATTCTTTACAGCTTCTACTGCCTTTGAAATCAAATCTGGTTTTTCTTTTGAAACTGCTTTTCCTGATCCAATTAATTCTGGAGGCTCTATTGCAATATAATCTGGATTTAATTTAACGTATTTTTTTACTTCGACAACATCTTTGACACAGAGAATTGATGTCATTTTCAATTCTTTTAATTTTGAAACTAGTTTTTCAATTTCTTTACTTGAAATTCTATGTTCGCTGTGATTAATTAAGGATCCTTTTACTTTGGATTTTTTTAGCAACTCTGGAATAATAAATCCTGTAGTGCTTCCAATTTTAGAGTCATCAATATGCTGAGCAAAAATAGGAATTGAACTGTTTGCAACTAATCCCACTAAATGCTGAGGTGGGGATATTGCGATTTTTACTTTGTACTTTTTAGAAATTTTTTCAGCAGTTTTTACAAATTTAATTATTTTATCCCCTGAAACCTCCTCATAATTTTTACAGTTTATGACAAACATCTTTCTTTGAAATTTGATACATTGTATTTAATCCTTGATTAGATTTGATTTTGATATCCTGTCATAGTTTTTCTTCATTGCCAGAACTACCATCATTAGAATAATCGCTGCAATATTGGTGCCTATGATAAATACATCAGATACAATTATGCCATAAATTAACCACAAAATTGCTCCTGCTGAAATAAAGATCATTAAAAATTTAGAAATGTCTTTTAAACTCTTTGTCTTGTAACCTTTGTAAATCTGCTCAACCCATCCCGTAAGAATCAAAATTCCAGCTGATACTCCTAAAATAGTAAGTAATGTACCGTCAATTTCCATTTTTTATACTAACTCCAAAAAAATTCGTCTAATCCTATTTGTTTTGGCTTTCCTAAAATTGTATCAAAGTCCATATCCATCGACGATGTAATCTGTTCTAATGTTGACTCCATAAATTCCATGTATTTTTTTGAATCAATCTCTTCTTTTTTTGCCATTTCTACTGGTTTCACACCTGGTTTGTTTAGGATTTTGATAAATGAAATTCTATCTCCTTTTTTTATTTCTCTGATTGTTTCTAATTGTTTCGCAGCTCTAATGTGTTGAGGAATAGTTTTTGTATATTCTGATGGTGCTTTGCTGAGCATTACATTGAAAGTTAAATCTTCTAGTGGAATTTCTTTTGCTTCTACTTTTTTGCCGCATGTTGCAATCTTTTCTGAAATTTGTTGTTTTGCTTTTACAAAATCATCTACTGTCTGAACTCTAGATAACACCTCTAATAATTCATAAAATAATTTTTTGATAAATGGTGGGGTATGTGATTTCTTTCCTGTAAGTCCTTTAACATCTACATTTCCATCTTTTGTTACTCCAAGATAATTTTTCTTTCTATTACTTAGCACACAGTATCTGTATGTTTTGTCAATCTCTAAATCTACACCGTGATCTTTTTTTGCTTGCTCAATTACTGTTTGAATTTGTTCTTTTGTTGGTTTTTTGATAAATAATGAATCTGTATCCCCGTATAATACTTCGATTCCTGCTGCCTCACATTTTTTAATTGTCTCCAAAATTGTATGTCTTCCAATTGCAGTGGTGGCCTCAGCTACTGGTAGAAAATATAATGGAAAAATCTCCGCACCCATAACACCATAACTAGCATTTAGTATGACCTTAAGCGCTTGACTGACAACTGTATACTGCTGTCTTTGTTCATCAGTAAGAGTCTCTTTTTTTGATAAACTCTTGTAATAATTCACCCTCAAATCTCTCAACGAGCCAATGATCATTGATGTCAGTCCATTCCTTTTAGAACATGTCCAATGATTTGTCTGTTCAATAATGTTTTTTTTACATTCTTCATGCGAGCATCTTACTGTCTCATATGAGAGATTTCTTACTTTGATGATGCTTGGATACAGACTTGCAAAATCCATCACCACTACATCGAAATGAATTCCTTCTTTTGGATCAACTACTAAGCCCCCACGATATTTTTTATCTTTAATCACGGCATCCGATAGGACTCCCTCTGATCTTCTCTGCAATTCTTCTCTTTTTGGAATTAGACAGTTTCTTCGTCTGTGTTCATAGTATAGCAGACTTCTAATCCATTGTGATACTCCCATTCTCGCAATATCGTCAATAGGCATTCTACCAATTCTTGCAATGATCACAAGTAAATTCATCAGTAAATCGTTGTTGAAACTGGTTAGTTCGAATGTTAGTAGGGCATCATTATAACAATAATTTGCAGTTTGGTATAGTGACAGTTGGTCAAACTCTAAACCATAATCTATCTTCTCTTTACCAAGTAGAGCCTTTGATACGCTGTTTAAAGAAAAGTTAGTGTATTTTTGACTGAATGCATAAATTTGAAATGAACGATTAGAGAGAGTCCTATACAAATCAAGATGAACTCCTTCTCTTAGCGTTGCAGAATCCCGCATCATGTAAAAAGGATTTTCAGAATTTTTTATTCCAAGTCTTTCTGCCCTGTTGTAAAGATATGGCAAGTCAAATTCATCTCCGTTATATGTTACCACAAATGGAAATTCCCTGATAATTTCAAATGCATCTTGTATCATCTCTTTTTCCTTGTCTAAATCATAAAATGTAATTTTGACATTTTGATCTAATTCATTTTTTCCTTCCTCTGTTCCTTCAGTTTTGAGAACAAAAATTTGATCAAATCCATCTGAACCTTTCATTCCAATTGCCGTAACTTTTTTTTCCGCAATTTTTGGATCTGGTATTCTTCCAACTTCTGCTTCTACTTCAATATCTAAACTGAGTCTTTTTATTTTTGGAATTGGTTGATTTAGTAAATCTGCCCATTCTGTAATATATTTTTTAAATTCTTCCGAATCAACCATGCTTTCACTATCTACTTTGTTCCACAGCAAACTTTTCAAAGCAATTTTAACTTCGTCTGAAATTTCTAAATCATGTGGTTTTAGCTTTTTATCAACAATTTCATAATATTTCCCAACAATTAATTTTCTATCATAAAGATAGTTTTCATAATATTTGATATCTGATTCCCATGTCTCAATTACGTTTCTGATACTTTTGTCTCCTGTTGTTCCGCCGATTGCCAACGGATCTGCCACTGTGATTTTTGACATGTCGATTTCTTTATCTGTAATTAAATCATGTCGCTGAACAGTTTTGATTTCAAGAATATCTTCTCTTTCTTGAAGAAAATCTAATTCACCTGGTGATAATCTAGAGTAACAGTATGGCTTGTGCCCTGTTTCATCTTTCCATAGGATTAATTTTTGAGATTCAGGGTTGTAGAATTTTAAAATTGCTGATTTTGAATTATTGTCATATGTGGCTGATACTAGCATTGATGGGGACATGGATTCCACTTCATTAGTATTTCTAACATTTACTTGCATTTTCTTACACAGAATTCTCGTATTTGTTGACTAGCTTACTTGCCCATTTTGAAATTTCATTTTTGTCCAGTTGAACTACTTCTACCCCTGCATCCTTTAGTAAACCATAATCTGTTTCTGGATAAGAGTCAAGACAAACAAATTTTTTAATTCCAATTGTAATTGCCATTTTTGTGCATTCAAGGCATGGGACAAATGTCGTATACAGTACTGCTCCCTTTATTCCGGCTTCAATTCCCATAATGGCACAATGCATTATTGCATTTGCTTCTGCATGATTGCAAAGACATCTATCCAATGATGCGCCTGATTCTATCTTGCCTTCCATTCTGAGTTGGCATCGCTTACACCCTCCTTCAAAACAATTTTTGATTCCAGGCGGTGTTCCATTATATCCTGTTGCAATCTGTCTGTGGTTTCTAACAATTACTGCTCCTACTTGCCTTGTCATACAGTTTGAACGAAGTTTTGCTAATTCTGCTTGAAGCATAAAGTATTCATCCCATCCGGGTCTGTCAAAAGAATCAATCACACAGATTATGTTTGCCTGCTCAATATATGGATCACGATAGTTCTAGTTTTATTTGCGATCAATTTCAAAACAATTTGAAAATTTATGATAATGTATACGTAAACTACTTTAATCTCATAATGTTTATCGATTCAATGGCAAGCTATTCAGCACAAGTAAACGTCATTCACAAAAAATTTCAAAATGCTGTTAACAGAGCAAAGACAAAACAGGCTCTAAACAAAGCATACAGCGTTCACAAAAAAGATCATGAACGGTTATTGAAAAAACATCTCCGTGAAGAGACTGTGATGATCAACAAAGCAAAGAAAAAACTAGAATAAAGTGTAGTTTTTCCATTTTTTATTTTTCTTTATTTATGATTTATTTTGTATATTTACTCTCATGTATTTTATCCAAATCTGAATTCTTCTCTTATCACGAATACTATCCAAAAGTCTAATTGCTATGAAATTTTGAACTTTTAGGCATTATCTAGGCTCAGTTTAGCATTAAAATTTGAAATTTTACTAATTATAGAAAAGTTGAGCCTTTCCAAACCTGACATCTGTTCATATTTGAGCATTGGATAGTATTTTGCTATACGAAAGCATAAAATCAATAAATTATGATTCTTATTTTAGATTGGACCAATATCTTGAGAAAAAATATGTTCAAAAAAACTCGATAGAGAAACGGGATTACCAAGTAAATCTTGCAAATCAAGCAATCAAAGAAAATTGCATTGTTGTTTTGCCTACTGGGTTAGGAAAGACTGCAATTGCATTACAGGTAATTGCAGAATATTTGTCAAGAGGAACAGGCGGAATATTGTTTCTAGCGCCAACTAGAGTTTTAGTTAATCAGCATTATGAATTCTTAAAAAAAAATCTTACTTTGGATGATGTCTCATTGATTACTGGTGAGGATCCAATTCAAAAACGAACTAAACTCTGGAATAATAGTGTAATTTGTGCTACTCCTGAAATTGCTAGAAATGATTTGAATAGGGGAATTATATCTCCTGATCAATTTAGCCTTGTAATTTTTGATGAAGTTCACCGAACAGCTGGTGACTATGCATATTCTGGAATTGCACAAAGTTTTGAAAATTCTTCTGTAAGAATTCTTGGAATGACTGCAACTCTCCCAAGTGAAAAAGAAAAGGCAACAGAAATTCTGACAAAGCTTAGAATTTCAAGTGTAGCTGAAAGAAGAGAAGATAGTCCTGATGTAAAGCCTTACACTCAAGAAACTCACACTGAATGGATTAACGTGGAACTGCCCACTGAATTAAAATCAATTCAAACCTTATTGAAATTAGCATTAGATGAAAGATATGAGACCCTAAGAAAAAATGGCATTCGTATGGCAGAACAACAATCCCTTTCTGCACTACTAAGAATCAGACAATTTGTATTAAATCAGAATAGGCGTTCTGCAAAACCTCTCTTTACTGGAATTAGAATTCATTATGCTCTAAACATACTTGAAGCCCACGGAATTACCCCATTTCTAAAATTCTGTGACCGTGCACATGCAAAAAAGGGTGTGGGAATCAAAGAACTTTTCGAAGTAGATCCTAATTTTACAAGAGCAATCCAACTTGCAAAGGAAGCACAATCACTGGGAATAGAGCACTCTAAAATTCCAAAACTTAAAGAAATTCTTGAATCTGTTTCTGGTAAGGCTCTGATATTTACCAGCTATCGTGACTCTGTTGATCTGATTTTTAATAAATTAACTGAGATGGGAATCTCGGCGGGAATCTTGATTGGAAAAGCAGGAGATGCTGGTTTAAAACAAAAAAAGCAGATTGAAACTGTACAAAAATTCAGAGATGGTGTTTTTCAGGTATTAGTTGCAACACGTGTTGGTGAAGAAGGACTAGATATAGCTGAAGTTAATCAGGTTATTTTTTATGATAACGTTCCAAGTTCAATTAGATTTATCCAAAGAAGAGGGAGAACTGGAAGAAAAGATACTGGTAAACTAGTAGTGTTAATTGCTAAAAATACCATTGATGAGACATACTATTGGATTGGAAAAAGAAAGATGACTGCAGCACAATCGATGGGTGACAAAATGACCAAAGTGTTAGAAAAAAATCATGAGACTAAATATCAAAAAACAGGATTGGATGCTTTTCTCTAGATTTTATATCGCATAGAAATTTGCTCAAAAATCTTTTGCTTTCTCTGAATTATTTTATTTTTCATTCCTGATTCTAAGTGATGAATGCTGCTTTCTTTTGCCACAAGTAAATTCTCTAGTCTTAATTCAAATTGGCTTTCCAGAAAACCCTTTGCTCCCTCAAATCCTCCTTTGATTTCTAAATTCTCAAATGTTTCTTTTGCCAGATTGGTAACTGATTTTTCCAAATATTCAAGAATTTCATCTAATGTTTTCTCATTTAGTAAAACCATGAGTAATTTTGTTGTACTATCCCAAAAAATGTTGTGTATTTTATTTTGGTTTTTTAGGTATGAAAATTAATATTCTTCTTCTAAACTATTTTTAATGTGAATCTATGTTGACCTCAAATAGAATAAAATCAAATGAAATGACAAAACTATTTCAAAAAGAAAAAGAATTACACGGTCAAATTAGATCTGATTTTAAGAAAATAAGTCAGAAAATTGATGATGATATTGAAAAATAAAAGTCAAAATTTGTGTGATTAAAGTCACTCAAATCTTTTAATTATATGATATCCAAATTCTGTTTTGATTGGCTGGGAAATCTCTCCTATTTGTAGTTTGAATGCTGCCTCTTCAAATGGCTTTACCATCATACCTTTTGTAAAATAACCTAAATTTCCATCCTTTTTTGCACTTCCTGAATCAATTGATAATTCTTTTGCTAATTTACCAAATTTTTCACCATTTTTGATTCTATCTAGAATTACAAGTGATTCACTTTGTTTTGTTACAAGGATATGTGAGCATTTTATTTTAACTGGCATTTCTATCTTTGAATAATTTCATGTCTTAATTATTTTTTTTATGGCTCAAATTCATCAAAAAATCAATACTCAATTAATTGATTTTTGATTTTCTTTTGCCTATGGTTCAAATTTGACTGGGAGCACAACATGCGTGGGGATATAGTTAGTGGACACAATAAAAGACCCACGTGGAAATAAAAATTTGAAAAAAATCTGCTGAAATGTAAAATTGTTAATATGTGATAAGTGACATTCCTCATACAATGGCACAAACAACAGATACACCAATAGAAAAAAACTTAGACATAGGAATTGCAGAGCAAGAC
>JAOTTS010000043.1 GCA_029864335.1 Candidatus Nitrosopumilus sp.
TTTCTGATCTTCCAAGTAATTGTTTCTCTTAGTTTTTCTACAGTATCAGATTCAATTTTGGCCAAAATATCATATGCACCAAAAGTTCCATGAACTTCCTTCACACCTTCTAAGCCTTTGAGTTGCTGAATAATAGCTTCCTCAGAACCTAGTTCACAGTTTATTAAAACATAAGCTGTTGCCATGATTTCATTAAACAAACCGACTATATCAATAAACCGATTGGAGTTATTTTTGAGAAATATTTAAGATAGTATCCCAAAGTGGCTTTGGAACGGGCATTATGGATAATCTAGAAATTCTGATTAGTTCCCAGTCTTTGAATTTTTTATCTTTTTTCATTTCATCTAGTGTTACAGGGTGTTTCAATGTTTTTTTATATTTTACATCTACAACAATAAAACGTTCATTATCCTCTTTTGGGTTTGGATAAGGTTTTGATGTCACCTGCATTATTCCAACAGCTTGTCTCTCATCACCAGTATGATAAAATAAAACAAGATCACCAGATTTCATTTCTTTCATATGTTTTAATGCAAGATTGTTATGAACTCCATCCCATACAGTTGTTTTTTCTTTTTTTAGTTGTTCAAAGTTGTATCCCCTTGGGCCGCTGGGTTCTTGTTTTGCTAACCAATAGTTTGCCATTTGATTCTTCTGTATCATGGAATGTTTTATCTTTTTAAAAAAAAAGTTAGTGTTCCCCGGTTCTGACTCGCACAAAATCATGGGTACATAGCCATAAGCCTCCTCGCGTTCTGAAACCGGGGTTGCCCATAATGTAGCACGCCTGGGTGAATTAGAAATCATTGGTATCATGACGATCGGCATCATCCTAATCCGTCTGCGTGCCTGCTCTTGGGCGATTATAATGAAACTATTCCTACTAAAAACCATTTAGTAATACTATATTGAAATAATTTTTTAAAATTAAAAATAAATTTTTGGAAAATACGAAATTTGATTAGAAAGCAAAAATACAGGAATTTTTTTGATTAGAATTATAGTTTTGATTTTAGGTTAATTAATTATTATTTTTAATTATCCACAAATCGAGTCTTTTGAAAAGATGGATACAAAGTCGTATTACTTGATGAATGAAGAAAAGAAGGATTTTCATCAAAGATTGATTTTTGAATTTTCTATTTGAATAGTAATTTTAGCATTAGGTATTTTGTTATTAATTATATCATTACTAAGAAGATTTGAAAATGAAGTCTGATAGAGAAATTTCAAATCCAACCACTTTAGATTGAATTTTGTAATTTTCAATAACTTTTGAATTAATTTCCCCAATAACCCCTATAGGTTTACTATTTACAATAACTGTTGCACATCGTCCTTCTTCAAATAAAGAATCAGATGTAGCCTTTGTTTCAAGATCGATTCCAAATCCAATCTTTAATGCAGATTGTAAGATAGATTTGATTTCAGTAAAATTTGCATCCTTATGTGTACTAATTCCAGAAAAATTGATTTTTTCAGAAATGGGATCATCTAATGAAAATACACTACCAGTTTCAAATAATTTTTGAGGATAAGATTCATGTATATTTCTAGAAAGATTTTCTAATAATTCAGGAAGAATAGAGTTACGTAAAATTGTGTGCTCTTGACTTTTTGAATCAAGTACTGAAAGAATTTTTGAAGGATTACGTCCAGTCATATCATACAATACTCGTTTACTTGTCAAACTCGAATTCAATGCCTCAAGATAACCAAGACCAATCATGATCTGATCAAGGGATTTCAATTTATTTGAAACAGGATTTGTTTGACCAATAGTTTGTGAAGGTGAGAATGTTGGTTCTAGATTTTGAATTCCATACCCCAGAGCAATTTCTTCTACCAAATCCATTGATCCAAATATATCAAATCTATATGCAGGAATTGTGCAAAGAATGTTTTTACCCTTAGATACCGCACCCAATCTTGATTTTTTCAGACATGAAATAATTTTTGATGTACTAAGATCCAAGCCAAGTGTTTGATTTGCTAAATTAGGATTAACAGATATTTTCTTTTGTTCAAATTTTGGAGATGAATTTTTCAAACCAAATATTTGGACATTCTCTAAAGTAAATCCAGCACTTTGTAAAATAGTTGCAATTACTGAAAGCATATCTTCTGCATCTTCTTTATTGATTCCAGTCACTTCAACAAAGAGATTCTTTGTTTTCGTAGTAACTGTGGTTGTATTTGCATTAATGATCGGTGGAAAAGAAATAGTTTTTTGATTTGTGTCTAAAATTATAGGAACTTGTGAAGAATTTCCTAGAAGGGATCCATATTCTTTTCCTACATTAACAGTATTTAGTATTTCAGAAATAGATATCTCAGCATCGGAATTTAATGGAACGAATTTATGATTTCTATTGGTGGTTGTGTAAACTAGAGGAAAAGTGATTTTATCTAGATCATGTATTCCAATTGAAGATTTCTTTCTTTTCCTCCCAATTCCAAAATGAAGATCTTCTTGCATTACCATAAGTTGTTTGATAATTTTATCATCAATTTTTCCGTTTTTTGCAACAATACCAGTTACAAAAGGTCGAATTTTTGACACTGAGGGTTTTACAGAAATTCTATACTTGTTGGATTTTTTTATGTTTAATTTTATTGCACCTGTTTTGATTCCAAGTAATCCTTCCAAACCTAATGCAATTCCAAAATTAGTAGAGTAGTCAGGCCTATTGGGACTGTACTCAATTCTAACTAAATCGTTGTCTTCAGATTCAACATCTAATCCAAGAAATGGTAAAGAATCAGAAATTTGTTTTTTTGTAACTTTACCAATTAATTTTTGAAGATTGGAATAAGATAATTCAACTACTGGCATTTCGTAGCACTCCTTAACCAATTCAGATTATTATTATAAAATTCCCTAACATCATCTAATTCATATTTCAACATTGCAATTCTTTCAATACCACCACCCCATGCCAAAACAGGTTTTGATATACCAAGGGGTTTTGTTACCTCAGGTCTGAAAATTCCCATTCCAAATAATTCAATCCATTTTCCTAATCTTTCATTATACACCATAGTTTGTAGGGAAGGTTCTGTATATGGAAAGAATGTTGGCCAAAATTTGATTTTTGTAATTCCTATTCGTTTGTAAAATTCTCGTTGGATTCCCATTAAATTTCTTAGAGTAGCATCTTTTCCAACTACAACACCTTCAATTTGATTAAATTCTACTAGATGTTTGTAACTAACTTTTTCATTTCTAAATACACGTCCCAATGAGAAAACTCTTGCTTCATCGAGTCTATTTTCTGCAAGATGTTTTATTGTAACACAAGTAGTATGAGTTCTCAAAACCATTTTGCGTGCCTCATTAATATCCCAATGATAATGCCAATTCTTTTTGTGAGATTCAGACACTTTTTTTATTTGTTCAAAATTTGCAATTTTTTTAGCAGATATACCATCAAGATAAAATGTATCCTGTAGTTCTCTTGCAGGATGGTCTTGTGGGGTAAATAATGCATCAAAATTCCAAAAACTAGATTGAGTCATATTCCCTATAATTTCTGAAAATCCTAAAGTGACAAAAATTTCACGTATTTCATTAATTGTGTCTTTTAAAGGATGAGTTTTTGCGACAAACACTTGTGGAACTTTGGCTTCAACATCTATTGCTCCCGAAAAATTTGAAATTTCTAATAATTTTGCTGAATCAGTAAGAGTTATTTCTTTAGTTGTTATAATATCCTCAATAATAAAATCAGGTCTTTTCATAAGTCCTAATAGATCATTTTTATCAATTTCGTTTAGAGAAATTTTGTTATTACTTATTTTCTTAAGAGTTTTTTCACCAGGAAGTTCTGATGGAAAATTTTGAATGGAGATTTCTTCAGAAGAAGCTTGAACCCAATTATTTTTTCTAGCTAACCCCATAGCAGGTCCAAAAATATATCCAAGTTCTTTTTGCAGTTCAGATAATTTTTTAGGTCCATCTTTTAAGAAATTAAGTAATCTTCTTTCAGGTAATCCTTTTTGAAGAGATTCAATTCCATTTTTACCTAAACTAATAAAACTTGTTTTTGATTCGTCAATAATTGCTAATTCTTTGAGTTTTAACCATTCAATTCCTCGTCGAATTTGATCTGGTGAAAGTTTAGTTGACTTTTCAAGTGATTCAGGAGTTTGTTTTGGATTGTTTTTTAGAGAATTGATAATTTTTTTTTCAATATCATGAAAAACTTGTGACAATAGCAGAAAGTTCGAAAAAGACTTTTTAAACCTTAACCTAAGTCAGATTGAATGTCAGCTGATGACTTTATTGTGACTCCTTGGCATGTTGAAGGAGATATTGACTATGATAAACTAATCAAGAAATTTGGGACTGAAAAAATTTCATCTGATTTACTAGGAAGAATTAGGAGTGCAGCTGGAGATGATCATTTCATGCTTAGACGAGGTATTTTCTTTTCACATAGAGAAATGAATAGAATTTTAGACGATTATCAAAAAGGAATTAAATTTTTTCTGTACACAGGAAGAGGACCTTCAGGTCATACTCATATTGGGCATCTAGTTCCATGGGTATTTTCAAAATGGCTTCAGGAAAAATTTGACGTTAACATGTATTTTCAGCTTACAGATGATGAGAAGTTTTTTTCAAAACCTAATCTTACTTTAGAAGAGACGAATAAATTCGCTTATGAAAATGCTCTTGATTTTATTGCATTAGGGTTCAAACCAGATAAAACAAAAATCATTATCAATACTAAAAATATTCAAACACTTTATCCAATTGCAGCTCAAGTTGCAAAGAAAATTAATTTTTCTAACACAAAAGCAACTTTTGGGTTTACAAATGAAACAAACATTGGAATGATTTTCTACACAGCATTACAGTCAGCGCCATGTTTCATTGAAGATAAACCAGTTTTGATTCCATTAGGAGTGGATCAAGATCCTCATTTTAGATTAACAAGAGATATTGCGCCAAAAATTGGAAAGTTAAAACCCGCATTGATTCACAACATAATGATTCCTGCATTAGAAGGTTCTGGAGGAAAAATGTCAGCTTCGGATGATAATGGAACGATTTACACTACTGATGTACCAAATGTGGTAAAGAAAAAAATCAATAGACATGCATTTTCTGGAGGTCAACCAGATGTTGAACAGCATAGAAAGATTGGAGGAAATCCAGATATCGATGTTTCATTTCAATACTTGAGAATATTTTTTGAACCAGATGATATTAAATTAAAATCAATTTATGAAGATTACAAATCTGGAAAATTACTCTCTGGAGAATTGAAAGCAATTTTAATTGAAAAAATTAATGATTTTCTATCAGTTCATCAAGAGAAAAGAGAAAAAGCAAAAGACAAGATACATGAATTTCTTTTGGAGAATAAATGAAAATCAATATTATATTTGATGATAAATATGAGGTTCAAAAATTATCTAGTCTTATATTTATAAAAGAAGGAAAAGAGACATACATTACATCAATTCTAAATATTATAAAAAATGAATTAGTTATTTCATTGAAAGATAAATCAGCTCATAGTATTTTGTTCAAAGATGAGGAAAACGTAGAAAAATTTGCAGATTTTATTCAATCAGTACTTGATAAAGAACACAAGATTATTTCTACTACAGTTAATGAATTCAATATAGAAATAGTAAAGGAATAATCTAGGAACCAAATACGGTGTATAGTGCGACTATTCCGACTATAACTATCAAAGAAATTCCCAGTGCCTTAAAATCACCATTCATAATATGATTCATAAATAATTATAATTAAAGTGTTAATAAATTCTCAAAGATGATTCTAGTATTATCTAGGAAAGTATCTGCTTTTTTTCTGTTTGGGTTTTGAGATACTCTTTTTGGGTTTAGATACAGGTTGTCTAATTTGATTACAGTTCAAGCACAATACCTTGAGTTCCTGCTTAGCAAGATCAGGTTCAGAAATGTATTTTCCCCATGAAGATGCAGCGCCGCCACGTCCAAGACTGTCCAAAGTATCATCAAAGATGTGACTAATTCCTAAAGCTCTTTCATCTTTGAATCCACAACTAGAGCAAGTTTTACCACCTAAAATTTCAAACAATTTCTCTTTTAGAGTAGCATAGAATTTTTCTGAACCGCCAGAATAGAAACTCTCTTGTTTTTTTAAGAATTTATCACCTTTAGATTTTTTAAATCTAGAACCAGTTCTAGTGGATTCTAGAGTATTAGAAGATCTTGAATATCTATCATCTCTTGAATCTTGTGGTTTGTTTTGTCTGAAACAATCACTACAGTAAACAGGTTTGTCAGTTCTTGGTACAAATGGAACTTGGCATTGAGTCCCACAATCCGCACATGTTACAGTTGTAGATTCTCCTCGATTATCATCTTTTGAATATCTTGAACTTCTATCTTTACTAGAGTTTCTAAAAGAACGATATGAGCCATTGTCTCTTTTTGAAGTTCTTCGCGAATTTTTTTTATCTGAATACTTTGATTTGTAAAGTTCCATTATATATTGAATTAAGATTATTTGATTATAGATACTTACAGATTGAATTTGTGCCTAAAATAAAAAAAATCACTTCATACAAAGGATTTATCCATTTCAGTAGACATTATTTCTTGAACTTTAAGAAAATAGAGTTTTGTAGAATAAGGCATTTCATCTAAATTATTGTCAACTGCAATCATGAAATATCTAACTGCACGTTTTGAAATATCTAAATTAAATTTCATTGAAAGTATAGGATCTTGATGGACTTTGATTTTATCCTGAAGCCATGTAGGAGCCATCTCAATTGTTTCTTTGATAATTTTATCATACCAATATGAGAGGTTTTGAGGGTGTAGTCCCTGTTTAAGGTTTGATACATCAGTATCAATTTTTTTCATCATGTGGTTGATGATTGCCATTAGGCTCAATCCAAGAATTTTGTTTTATTACGATTACTCAAAGTTAGACAAGCTACTTGTCAATTGAAAGCGAGTTTCCTTCAATGTCAATTTCAGAGTTTTTTATTCGAGTAGTAGATATTCTTTTTCCGTCTTTTGCCAAAAACATAGGGACCGTAATAATTTGAACAGGTGGAAGATTCTTTTCTGCCCTTAATTTATTTAGAATATTTCCTTGATTACTAGTTTCATCACTAACAACTAATGCTTGAACTTCTTTTTCTAAAACTGCAGGTCCAAAATCATTATTCAGTTTATTAATTTGAAAGGAGTTACTAGGATATTTTTTTAAAAGTACGTTGGTCAAATTTTCAAGTCGTTTTTCATATTTATAAAGTGGGAGTTTTCCCTTTTTTTCAGCAAGATCATCACTAGTTAATCCAATAATCACTTTATCTGAAATATCAAATGCGTTTGAAAGTAGCGTTAAATGTCCTTTATGGATAATATCAAAGGTCCCACCCATTGCAACAAGAGAAAATTTAGACATGCATATGTATAAAATTCTGTGAAAATAAATCTACTAGTTTTTTATTATGCTACAAATCTAAATTATATGGAAATTTTATGTTAATTGGATAACTTCATCAATCCTTCTTTAATCAAGAATTGAATTCCCTCTACAAATGAATTGTCATCAATTTGACCATCAGCCCACCATCCAGCATTGCTCTTAATCCAATCAGGGATTTTATTATCTGTAGATACTGAACCTTGTTCAGTAGCAGGTATTTTCATCAATCCTTCTTTAATCAAGAATTGAATTCCCTCTACAAATGAATTGTCATCAATTTGACCATCAGCCCACCATCCAGCATTGCTCTTAATCCAATCAGGGATTTTTGCACCAGTGGATGATGATTCATCTGTAGGTGAAAAATTATCAGAGTTTATCAGAAAAGAAATATTTTGTACTGTAGTTTTTGAATTTCCATATTGAGCTTTTACAATATATTTTCCTTCAAGAAATTTCTCATTTAGAATTACATTATAAGAAAATGATTTATCAGGATTAACAGATGTTTTTTGAGTCATAACTAAGTTTTTACTAGAATCAAAAATAGAAATTCGTAAATTTCTTTCTTCATCATATTTATTTACAGTTCCAGAAAATGTTATTGATTCTCCAAGATTATACGATTCTCTATCAGGATTAATATCTACAGTGTAATTGTTTGCGCTGCTTTGTTCAGGAGGACCACCATAACCTAAAGCATTTTGTCCTGAAAAAGATATGACAAGTAAGGACATTACAATAATGAAAATGAAATTAAATTTCATAAGTACATAGTAATAATTCTTACTGCATTTAAACTGTATAATACTTAGATTATTCTAATTTAATTTACCAGAACTAGAACAAATGGCCCTTGTTCGGATATTGGAATATTATTTCTATCCCAAACAAATGTTTCAATGAAAAATAATCCCTTTTTTTCTGGAATCCAATCTATTGATTGAGATTGAGGCCCATTTCCAATAAATCGTCCATCAAATTTTCCAATAAACTCAACATATGGAGGTTCTCCAGATTCTTTGATTTGTACATAATATGTGTATGGAGTTTCAGCAGGAATTTGTTTTCCAGAAAACTCTACTAGAGTTTCACTTACTATGTTTATAGTAGAACCAACTTTAATTTCAGAGAGACTGTTTCCCTTAGTATCCTGTACAGAAACATTAGAAATTAAAACTAATTTTGTCATAGATTGAGGAGTAGGAATTTTTACATCAACAAAATTAGAATTAAAAATATTTGATTCTGCAAATAACAAAAATCCTACGGATCTAGGATCAATTTCTTCATTTATCTTGAAAGGTACTTCAGTGTTTGGCTCCACATAATCAAGTTCAATGGTAGAAACTCCAAGAATTCGTGGTGGCTCAAAACCATCATAAAATGCAAGGTAGACGTTAGTATCAGTATTAGGAGCTCCTCCATTTTGCAAAACTCCTGAAAATCTTAAAGATGTATCCAAAAACACCTCACTTGAATAAACTGATAATCCCTTTTTTTTGTCCTCTGAAGGATCAAATCCTAAAAGAAATACAGATGCCTGAGTTATGTTAGGATTAGGAGTTTGAGAACGAATAGCATATGGAGATTTTCCATTTGTTGGAATTACTTCAAGTGTTGTATGACCTTGAATGATTTCCAAAGGATTAGGATCAAAATCATCAAAAAATTTTACTTGAATTAGCACATTTGTTACAGGAGATAATGAATCATTATTTTCAACGGTTCCAACAACAACTGTGTAACCCTCTGAATCCTGATAAACGAAAGGAGTCTTACTTGTTAGAGATACAGAAAGAGTAGGCAATGTATCAGATTTTTCTTGAGAGTAAGATTGGGATAAAGGAACTAAAAGTAAAATCAAAAATATAGTAAAAACAAGTTTTTGCATCAAATGTCTTTGCTAAAAGAGATTAATTTCATTTAACATAACATATAGTGAACAAGAAAGGTAACATCGATTCACCTAGTTTACACTAAAACTAGAATAATAAAAAGAGATTAAAAAATAGATGTAATTTTATTTTCTCTTTGCGGTAATTGCTAACCAGTATATCAAACCTGGAACCAAACCGACAATGAGTGGAATAAATACCGGCCATGCGTCTGCTGAAC
>JAOTTS010000044.1 GCA_029864335.1 Candidatus Nitrosopumilus sp.
AGACCAATGAATTACACTGCTGGACAACCAGTACCTCTTCACAAAAACGGTATCTTCATCAAAGGTTGGGCAGAAGACGCAGCACTATAAGCTGAATCTTTTAGCACATTCTTTTTTCTTATTTTTACTTAAACAAGTGATTTTCGCCTGATTTCTTTTGGAATACTTTTTACAAAATATTTTAGAAACTCATCCTTTTTGTCATAATGTATTTCTGAAAACTTGTTTTTAGCAAAAAACTCATTCCACGTCTTTTCAAATGTGGGAAATTTATTTGGTTCAAAATCAATTCTGGCAGTTTCATGATGTGCTGCAGGAAATATATCTGAAATTTCAATTGGAATTAATCCCAATATGGGGTTATATTGGCATACTTGGAATGAATCAAATTCTTTGAATTTTCTTTTTAATCCAATATACTGATTAGACAAATATCCTGGTTTTTTACTAGATTCTTTTGTAATGATTAACTTCTTTTTCCTTGATTTGAATTTTCTAACCATTCCATGATATGATTGAACTTCTGGACGGTACTGATCTTCTTTAGAGTATAAGAAAATAGCTTTTTCTTTGAATTTCGGTGTACCCAAACCAAGAAATTCATAGTTCTCAGTCATTACCTCAATCATCTCAAATAATTTGGGATGAGCTCTTGCTTTTTTAATTACATATTCCCATAATCTCCCCTCATAGATTGCCTGTTTTACTTTATCCACTTCAAGTTTGATTGCATATAGGTTATGGATTGCTAATTCGTTGGTTCTATTAACTTCATCAAGCTGGCGCAATTCATCTGGTGAATATTTTGAACATATTTCACAATTGCAAGGAAATATTGTGATATCTGATAAATATCTAGTTCCATCATCTGTAATGTATCTTGATTGTTTGGCATAAAGCATGTATGAGGCTGAATCAAATGTATCACACCCCAATGCTATAGCAAATGGTATTGTTAGAGGATGCCCTGCACCAAAAAGATGTAAAGGTATTGAATGCGGCATCTGTTTTTTTGCAGCAACAATCATCTGTGCTAATAATCTATACTCATATGACTCCATAAACTCAACAGGACTTCCTAAAGCCAACATTTGAAAACCAATCTTGATTAAACTCTTTGTAGATTTTGCAACAAGTTCAAAATGTTCTCCTCCCTGAATTGGACCAATCCAAATTTGACCATTCTTTTCACTATTCTCAAGTGTTTGTTTTGAAACTTCTAGAGTATGTTTTACGTATGCTTCTGCCTTTTTTATTGGCATTCCATATCCAGTTGGTTTATCAAGTGGGATTGCAAAATCAGTCGAGATTCCTTTTTCAAAATTTGCCATTTCAGGTGGTGAAACTTTCACATCACCATATTCTAAAACTTGATAGCCACCAGAATCTGTCATTATTCCACCATCAAAATCTATTATCTTATGTATTCCTTTTTTTATGGCCTCATCACCATAATTATTCCTTGTAATATATGCATTTGTAATAACTAAATCAAAACCAATATTTTGGATTTTTTTTGATGGAATTGTTTGTTTTACTGGATGAATTACCGGAACATAAGCGGGCGTCTCAATCTTACCATGATTTGTATAAAGAGTTCCAATTCTTCCAGCCAAATCTGTTTTAGATATTTCAAACAAGTAATTTCACAATCTCAAAGGCATTATTTAATTAATCAGCAAAAAATTTTCTTAAATCATTATTTTTTATAACTACATCAAGCCAATCTACTTTTTCATTTCCTTCATTACTTGAAATCAAGCCAATCACTTTTTCTTCTCCTTCTTGAATGGTTTTCCCTGTAATGTCCATCTGAACTATCTTTTCTTCAAATCTACTAATTGCATCATGTGCAATAATTCCTAGTATTTCGCTGCCAGTGTTTTCTTTAATTTTTTCCTCTGAATATTTTCTATTTTTGTAGACTGCAATCAAATCATATGGGCTTCTTCTTAAAACAATCATTATCTTTACTTGGTTTTTTTCTAGCACATATGGTGCTAAATGCCCTACAATCAAATTATTTTCAGAAATTTTCTGTGCAAGTATTTTTTTTAGTTTTTCAGTATCAACATCTTTTACACCTTCATTTTCTTCAAACAATCCTGAGTCTCTTGCAATTTTATTAATATCAATTATAGATAATTCTAATCTCTTAGCAATTTTTTCTGCAATGGTATGTTTCCCAACTCCTGGGTTTCCAGTAATTACTATTGACATACTATAAAATCCTCATGAACTAGATTAAACGATTTCTGTAATACTAATAAGTAGAATTGAGTTTTTGACAATATTGCAAATTGGTCTACTAGGTAAAGCAAATGTTGGAAAATCTACATTTTTCTCTGCTGCAACTGAAACTATTGTAGCATCAGGTAATTTCCCTTTTACAACTATTGAACCAAATGTTGGTGTGGCATACGTTAAGGCTGATTGTGCATGTAAACATTTTGGAATTAAACATGAAAATGAGTTCTGTGTTAATGGAACTCGTTTTATTCCTGTAAAACTCATTGATATTGCAGGACTAGTTCCAGGTGCTCATGAAGGAAAAGGATTAGGAAATCAATTTCTTGATGATGCAAGACAAGCTGAAGTTTTAATTCATGTAGTTGACATTGCAGGAACTACGGATATTCAAGGACAGCCAGTTCCAGTTGGAACTCATGATCCTTTAGAAGATGTAGCATTTGTTCAAGATGAGTTTGATCAATGGTTTGCAGATATTCTCAAAAGAGAATGGGATAAGATAACCCGTGAAATAGATCAAAAAAGAGCAAAACTTACTGATGGTATTGCAAAACGATTTACTGGTTTAGGAATTAAAGATTTTCAAGTACAAGAAGTATTACAAAAACTAGGGCTTATGGCTAGAAATCCAAAGGAATGGAAAGACTCTGATATCCAAACCTTTGTCAAAGAGTTAAGAAAAAATACAAAACCCATGATTATTGCTGCAAATAAAGCAGATCTGTGTCATGATCTTAGCATCCTTGATAAAATATCTGATTGTGTTATTCCTTGTAGTGCAGAAACTGAATTATTACTACGAAAAGCATCAAAAGCTGGAATTGTTAATTATTCTTCAGGTGAATCAGGTTTTACAATTATTGGTGGAAAAGAAATTCCTCCACCACAACAAAAAGCACTTGATTTAGTAAAATCTGTATTTTCTAAAATTCCATCAACAGGAATTCAAAAAATTCTAAATACTGCAGTTTTTGATTTATTAAAATTCATTGTTGTATATCCCGTTGAAGATGAAACAAAACTCACTAACAAAGATGGTATAGTTTTACCTGATAGCAAATTACTCTCTCTTGATTCTACTGCAAAAGATTTGGCAAGTTTAATTCATGCAGATATTGCAAAAGGGTTTCTACATGCAATTGATTGTAAAACTAAGCAAAGAATTAGCGGTGATCAGAAACTAAAAAATGGTGACGTCATCAAAATTGTATCTACATTAAGTCGTGGATAATATGTTGGGTTTGGGAATTGAAAGCACAGCTCATACATTTTCCTGTGCAATAATTGAAAAAAAAGGGAAAAAAGGGAAAATTCTTTCAGACATCAGAAAAATTTACCGTCCTGCAGTTGGAGAAGGAATTCATCCACGTGAGGCATCACGTCATCATATAGAAAATAGTTCTTTCGTATTATCAGATTGTCTTAAAGAAGCAAATACCTCCATCAAAGATTTAGATATTATTTCCTATTCTGCAGGACCTGGATTGGGTCCATGCTTACGTGTAGGTGCTGTTGTTGCAAGATCTTTGTCTTCTTTTTATAATATTCCAATATATCCTATAAATCATGCAATTGGACATATTGAATTAGGAAAATTACTTACTGGTGCATCAAACCCTTTGGTACTTTTGGTATCTGGAGGACATACAATGCTTTTAGCATTTCTAAACAAACAGTGGAGGGTTTTCGGTGAAACTTTAGATATTACACTAGGTCAACTTCTAGATCAATTTGGAAGATCTATAGGATTTGCTTCTCCATGTGGAAAAAATATTGAAGAGTTAGCATCTACATCGTCAAACTATGTTACACTTCCATATTCTGTAAAAGGAAATGATGTTTCTTTTTCAGGTTTATTATCTGCAACAAAAAATGTTGCAAAAAAAAGTAAAGTCGATGCATGTTATTCTCTTCAAGAAACTGCTTTTGCAATGATCAGTGAGGCTGTAGAACGTGCATTGTCATTTACACAAAAAAGGGAATTAATGATAGTAGGTGGTGTTGCAGCAAATAAAAGATTATCTGAAATGCTTAAAGATGTTTGTAAACGTCACAATTGTAAGTTTTTTGTCGTTCCATTACGTTATGCAGGTGATTGTGGGAGTCAAATATGTTGGACTGGACTTTTAGAATCTCAAGTTAAATCTGGTTCTCCTCTTAAAGATACTTTTGTAACACAATCATGGAGATTAGATACGGTTAAAGTTAATTATTGATTTTTGTTTTCAGCTATTTGTTTTTCAACAGTTTTGGTCCAATCTTTTGTGTTAAAAACTCCAAACTTGAAAGTCTGTTCCCCATCATTTGTTTTTGCAGAAAAACATACTTTTTTCATTAATAATCCCTCTTTCCAAACTTTTGTGACATCATCCAATTGAATATCCATTACAGTTTCTCCAAAATGTTTTGAAAAATCCATTATCCTTGCATTAGTTTTATCAAATGCTAATCTTTTATTTGTTAATGTTAGAATTCCCGCTCCTAAATTATCTTCGCTACAATCCTCTTGTTTTATTCTATTTTCTCCTTTTTCCATGATTAACTTTTATTGAATTCCTATAGATATAACGTTAATGAAATTAATCAAAAAAGGTGCAGAAGCTGACATTTATCAAACCAAATGGCAAAACTCTAAAGCAATTCTTAAAATTAGAAAAGTAAAAAATTATCGCAATTCTTCACTTGACTCAAAAATACGTAAACAAAGAACAATTAAAGAATCACAAATGATATCTTATGCTAGAACATTTGGAATACCAACACCCCTAGTTTATTTTGTAAATTTAGAAAAATCATTTATCATAATGCAAGAAATTCCTGGAACACCGATTCATGATTTATCTGAATCGAAAATTATTAAATTATCAAAAGAAATTGGAAAATTAGTTGGAATGTTGCATAAAAATGGAATTATGCATGGCGATTTAACAACCTCTAACTTTATTCTGTTCAAAAATATGGTCTATGTCATTGATTTTGGATTGTCACAAAATACAATAAAACCTGAAGATCATGCAGTTGATTTGAGACTAATCAAAGAAATTCTTAACAGTGCTCACGCTAAAATAATGCAATATGCTTGGAACAATTTTCTCTTGGGTTACAAATCTGTAGTTGGGACTTCATATAATACAAAAATCACTAAACTAGTTTCAGATATAGAAAATCGTGGAAGATATGCAAAAGTCATTTGATCTATTTTTTGTATCATCAAATAATCACAAATACCTAGAAGCAAAAAATATTCTTGAAACTTTTGGTATTAAACTTGGTTTTTTAAAATCAGATTTAGAAGAGATTCAATCAACTTCACTTGATGAAATAGCATTAAGAAAAGCAAAAGATGCATTTTCTAAATTTAAAAAACCTGTAATTATTGAAGATGATGGTTTATTCATTAATTCACTAGAGGGATTCCCTGGACCTTATTCATCATATGTTTTCAAAACTATTGGTAATGATGGAATTCTTAATCTCTTACGAAATAATCGAAAAGCAAAGTTTGTCTCAGTCATAATTTATTGTGATGAAACAATTCTACAATCCTTTGATGCAAAACTAGATGGAATAATATCAAAATCACAAAAAGGAAAAGGCTGGGGATACGATCCAATCTTTATTCCAAAAAATTCAAGGAAGACATTTGCTGAAATGGATGAAAAAAATAAATTATCACATAGATACAAAGCGTTGAAAAAATTTTCTAATTGGTATTTACATAAGTAGAAATAAAACGATCAATACATCGTTCATTATTTTGTAAAATTGAAATTCTTGAAACTATACTTTCATCCATTATCGAAAATATCTTGCTTTGTTTTGCAATTTTCTCACTGAATTTTTTTACTTCTTCCATTTCTAACATGTTTGCATGTTCTAATCTATTAGTGGAACGTCCTATGTGCATGTATGATTTTATTTCAATAAAGTGTGGACTTGCTTTTCTAAACATTTCTGCAAATGCTGGAATTACTTCTTTCTGATCGTTATAATTTCTGATTAATGTTACTCTTAATACTGTTCTTGTGTTTAAATCCTTTAACATGTCTAAAGTTCTATTCCATCTTTCCCATGAATCATCATATTTTGGCTTGTTTATTTTCATAAATGATTCATAATCTGCAGCATTTGTTGACAAATACAACTGAGTTGGTAATGCATCTTCATCTTGTAATTTTTGAATCATGTCTGGTTCTTGACCATTTGTTACAAGAAAAATTGATTTTGTTGCTTCTAGTGAATTTAGATATTTTATTAATTCTGGTAATTTTGGATACATTGTTGGCTCACCAGATAATGAAATTGCATAATGACTTGGCAACAATGATTCATCTAATCTTTGTTTATCGTTTCTAGAATCTCCATAGTATCCGTTGATCAATTTTTTTCTTTCTGCCATTAACTTTGTTAGAATCTCTTTTGGTTCTGCAACTTGTTCTGGTTCCATTTTCATTGAATCATAAAATTCCATTGGCCTCCAACAATATACACAACGATTCTCACAATGCATTCCAGCTGGAGAAAACTCCATACATCTGTGAGTTGAAATTCCATAAAACTTGTGTTTGTAACAACTCCCTTCATGTTTGAATGATTTTTTTGTCCAATGACAGAGTTCAACTGTTGAATGATCAGCAACACCATACTTTGCTTTTTTTAATTGATCAGATATTGCAGGCTTGATCTGAATCAATCGATCATCTTCTTCGATTGTCTCACCTGAGCAACTCATGGGTTTAAATCTTGTTTTGCTTTACTTAAATTGATCGAGTTTTTCTCCAAGATGGAAATTTTTTTTAAAATTATTAAAATTCTGAGCAGATTTTAGAGTGAGGTTTAATTACTGGATCCTCTGGATAATTTCAGGCATTGAAAAAAATACACATTTTACCGTTCCTATTGTTGCTTATAACGACATTAACTAGTATGCCTCTCAGTCCAGCTTTTGCTGCTGATGACTTGGATAAAGACGGAGTTGATGATTCCATTGATGCTTGTCCGAATTTACGAGAAGATTATGAGGGTACCATAGATGGATGTCCATCTAATTTTGTTCCATGGTATGATGAAGACTTTGATGGGATAGAAGATCATCTTGATCAATGTCCAAATCTAAAAGAGCGATATAACAAATTCCAAGATGAGGACGGTTGCCCTGATTTATCTCCAAGTGGGGGACCTGGTGGATTGCCTGATTCTGATGGTGATGGTATTACTGACTTGGTAGATAAATGTCCAAACCAACCAGAAACATTCAATGGTATTTTAGACACAGATGGTTGTCCAGATGATTTTGGTGCTGGTGATAGAGACAGAGATGGTGTTCCAGATGCTGCTGATAAATGTCCACTAAGTGCTGAGACTTACAATAGATTCCAAGATGATGATGGATGTCCTGATTCTGTTAATGATTTTAATTTTATTGATACTGATAACGATGGACTGCAAGATAAAATTGATTTATGTCCAAACGAACCTGAAGTGTATAACGGTTATAGGGACACAGACGGTTGCCCTGATGTTTTACTAGATACTTCATTTAATGATAAAGATGGTGATGGAATTGCAGACAAATTTGATATTTGTCCAAACCAACCAGAAACATTCAATAGATTTGCTGATTATGACGGTTGCCCTGATTCTAGTCCATTATTAGATGGTACACTTAATGATGCAGATGGTGATAGAATAAAGGATGTAAATGATGTATGTCCATTAGAACCAGAAAGATACAATGGATTCCAAGATGACGATGGTTGTCCAGATATTCCTCCTTATTCAAGTGATGTTGATTCAGATCTTGATGGAATTCCTAATAGTATTGATCAATGTCCGCAAGTAAAAGAGACTTACAACAGATTCCAAGATTATGACGGCTGCCCTGACTTTGTTGGTGTTGATAAAGGAATGCCAGACACTGATGGTGATGGAATAAATGATTACACTGATCTTTGTCCAAACCAACCTGAAACATTCAACGGTGTGTTTGATAGAGACGGTTGTCCAGATACTATATCTACACAAGATAGAGACAGAGATGGTGTACCAGATGATTTAGATAAATGTCCAACCTCTAAAGAAACTTACAATGCATATCAAGATGACGATGGTTGTCCAGATAGTGTTTCTTCATTATCGTCATTAGACTTTGATAAAGATGGAATTAGTGATTTGAATGATAAATGTCCTCTTCAACCTGAAACTGTAAATGGGTATCAAGACCAAGACGGTTGTCCTGATGTTGCGGTATTAGATTCAGATGGTGATGGCATTAGAGATAGTTTAGATAAATGTCCTACATCCCCAGAAACTTGGAATAGATATCAAGATCATGACGGCTGCCCTGATAACCCATCAGAATTTGATTCAGATTATGATGGTATTTTAGATTCAGCTGATCAATGTCCTCTTGATAGAGAACGTTATAATGGATATCAAGATGAGGACGGCTGCCCTGATTATCCTGATTTTATTACAAGCTTAGATTCAGATTATGATGGAATAGTTGATTCAAAAGATCAATGTCCATTAGCTCCAGAAACTTACAATAAATTCCAAGACTTGGACGGTTGTCCTGACTCTGTAGCAGATAACAAAGGAATTCCAGATACCGATAAAGACGGTATTAATGATTATAATGATCATTGCCCAAATCAACCAGAAACCTATAATGGAATTCTTGATAGAGATGGCTGCCCAGATGATTATATTTCAAAAAGTGATCGTGATTTAGATGGAATTCCAGATGCAATTGATGCATGTCCAACTTCTAAAGAAACTTACAATAAATTCCAAGATGATGATGGATGTCCTGACACTGTATCCAAATCATTTGTAATTGATACTGATAATGATGGAATCAATGATGTATATGATGATTGTCCATTAGTTGCTGAAAACTATAATGGATTCCAAGATGCTGACGGATGTCCAGATGTTGATGACACCCAACCTGATTCAGATGGTGATGGCGTACCTGATGTAATGGACTTGTGTCCAAAACAAAACGAAGTTTGGAACAAATATGTTGATTACGATGGTTGTCCTGACACATTACCAACTGGAAAACTAAGAATCGATACTGATGGCGACGGAATCTATGATGATATTGATTTGTGTCCTAACCAAAAAGAATCTTGGAACAAGTATTTAGATAATGATGGAT
>JAOTTS010000001.1 GCA_029864335.1 Candidatus Nitrosopumilus sp.
TTTTTTGTCTGGTCCCCTTTCCCTGCTGCGAGGTTTTTTCCAGCAAAGATGTTTTCAGATTCATCGTAACTTTCAGATATAATTTTAACATCCTTACTGTTTTCATCTACCATCATACGGTATCACCTCCTCTAGCTATGATGCTGCCAGAAATGATTTTCTTGATTGTCCTTTTCTGGAGATTCAATGCTACTGTTGTTTTATCTTTAATTCTTTTTTGGATGGAAATTAGGTTGCTTCTGGAGATTCCAAACTTGTGGGAATCCCTTGGTCTGATGTCTAGTATCTTCTCTTCTAGGTTGTCATAGACTGTACAATCAGCATTTTCAGTGACCCCTAGAATGTTAGAAACATCAAGATTTGCTACCTCCTTTCCAACATATTTTATCAAATTTCTGTCTATTTTCATGCGTAATCTGGGCAACAAGCCAACATCCCCTCCATACTTTGCCTCTTTGTGGTTAAGCATAATCATCTATTACTTGACTTAGGGGTTTCCAGTATGGCAAGGTATCTACTGATTCTGAATTTGGATATTTCTGACTTGTCACATAATTTGTAAATGGCATGTATTGGACACATTCTCTTTTCTTTGTATCAAGATATGACGTTGTAGGAATTACAACATTACCATTCTCTTTCTGGTAACCTGACCCAACAAGTATCTTGTTGAAGGGTCTAAGATTGAAAAATCGTTTCAACACATTTGATGTGGTGATGTTCATCTTTGATACAGCATACTTGGTATCATACTTGTCAAGTATCTCTTGCTTATTCTCTGGAGAATAATGCATTGCAAGTATGTCATGCCACCATTACTTTTCATCTACATCAAGTAAGTGTCCTAATCCGTGAGATGTAAACTTGTGAATCTCAAATCTATTTTTTGTATTGTAATACTCAAACATTGTCTCAGACACCGCATTCTCACATTCAACCTTGATTGTATAGTACCCGTTTTCAAACATGAATGGACCGCCACATGTAAATGCAAATGTCTCAGTAGTTTCCGCATCTGTTTTTAATCTAGAGGAATCTATCTTTCTACCTGTTGGGTTCAGAACAGTCAAGGTGGCAGGAGAGTAAAATGAATTGTAAAACCACACATAAATACGAATCTCATCATCATCGCTATAGAACTGCTTGTCAATTGAAATTATAATTCTAGAGTCTGTTTTCATTTTCTTTGTTTAATCAATTTCAAAAGTTCCTCCGGAAGATTGCCAAAAACATTGTTGTATTGTTTGATTTTTTCTTGGATCTCTTTGTTTTCATGTGTATCCATAACAATCATTCCAGTTATGTCACTTAGTCCCAGTCTCTGAATCTCTGACTCGTATTTTTTTATGGATTCATAGCTTTTATCCATAGTTTCAGCCTTTGGAATATGCTGTTCTAATTGTGCAGATACTGTCATTCCATAGTCATATACAGATTGACGCCACGGATCCAAAGGAATTTACAAAATTCATCAAGATTCAGACTTGCAAGAATATCATCCCTGTTTTTTGTACCAAAAATGTACTCTTGTTTATCATCATGACAAGACAAAAAATAGTCGTCAAGATCAGTTATTTCATTGGTGCAAGAATCAACATGAAAATACGTCAGTGCAGATTTTCCATCATCCGATTTTGCAATAAACCCATAATGAAACAAAGACTCGTATGCTCGTTCATCTTGGAGGAACAACTCTATTGGGTATTCTGAGTATTTTTTTGCAAACATTTCAAACATCTTTGCATTACGTATTTTTTGAAGATGTATTGGAATGTTTTTAGCAACATCACATATTTCGAATGACTCTTTATTCTCGTGAATTTTTACCTGAGATGCATCTACCAATGGAAAGTAGGCCTCAAAAACATCAGATATTGAAATATTCATTCCCAGTAAATCCCTTGCAATTTCTTGGATATTTTCTTGCATTAATGCTGTCTGCTCATCAACTTTTTCTTGTTCATTGTTTTTTTGATAAATTATTGCCTGTTGGTTTATCTGGTTTAGATGTGTCCAGTTGGGAATCTCATCAGGATGTGGTGATTAGTGTAAAAATCACAAATGTCAAAAAACACATTGAAATAATTATTCCATGTTCAGTCTTCATTTTGTAAATTCCTCATATTCTATTTTCTCGTCACAGTATGGACAGTAATTCATTGAAAATAATCCCAGTGAAAGATTAATCCAATGAAAACCGTTCATAATTACAAAAAAAAATAAAAATCTTATTAAAATTATTTGCCAATTTTCACGCCTATTTTTAAGGTGGTAAATATTTGGGTCATTTAGTTCATAAGGTACAAAACCTAATTGAAAACATCATAATGGTAGCCATAGCAACACTGGGATCTCACTGTGCATTACAGGTGCTAAAAGGCGCAAAAGATGAAGGTCTCAAAACGATTTTAGTTTGTGAAAAAAAACGTGAAAAACTATATCGAAGATTTCCATTTATTGATGAATTAATTCTTGTAGAATCTTTTAAAGAAATTTTAGAACAAAGATGTCAATCAATTTTGGAAGAAAATCAGTCTGTCTTGATACCACATGGTACACTTATTGCACAAATGAGTTCTGAGGAAATCGAATCTATCAAAACTAATGTGTTTGGAAACAAATGGATTCTAAGATGGGAGTCAGATAGAGAAATGAAAGAAAAGCTAATGAGAGAAGCAAAACTCCCAGTCCCAAAACCAGTCATAAACCCCAAAGACATTAACAAATTAGTAATTGTCAAAAGACAAGGTGCTGCAGGTGGAAAAGGATACTTTATGGCAGTAAGTGAAGAGGATTACAATACAAAAAGAAATCAATTGATTGCAGATGGAGTTATTTCAAAAGATGAGACACTTTACATTCAAGAATATGCGGCAGGTGTTCTAGCATATTTACAATTCTTTTATTCTCCATTAAAAGAAGAATTGGAATTTTTTGGGGTTGATCAAAGACATGAATCAGACATTGAAGGTCTTGCTAGAATTCCATCAGAACACCAACTAAAATCAAACAAAGTTCCATCGTTTAATGTAATTGGAAATAGCCCTCTAGTTTTGAGAGAATCTCTTTTAGAGGATGTTTACAACATGGGAGAAAATTTTGTAGAGGCATCAAAGAGAATGGTGTCGCCTGGGATGAATGGTCCATTTTGTATAGAAGGGGTTTATGATGAAAACGCAAAATTCACATCTTTTGAATTTTCAGCGAGAATTGTTGCAGGTAGCAACATCTACATGGACGGTTCTCCATACTACTCACTCTTGTTTAACGAGTCAATTAGTATGGGTAGAAGAATTGCAATGGAAGTAAAGATAGCGGCAGACACTAGTCAATTGGATAAAATTACAACCTAAAAATAAAAAAGTTCTATTTGAAAATTATTTTGTGGTGACTTCCATCCCGTGTTGAGATTTTATAATGTATTTGTCTCGAATCTTTACACTGACCCAATCAATGATCAGTACAGTGGCTAAGACGACAATCATAAAAATTGCCGCTTTTCCATACTCAAAGAATTTGATATAATTAATGATATAGAATCCTATTCCTCCTGCTCCAACAAGTCCCAATATGCTTGTTTGGCGCACATTGTAATCAAACATGTAAAGCATTTGACTCAGAAGATGAGATGCAGATTCAGGAATTGCCACATAATGAATTAGTTGGAATTTCGAAACACCGATTGAACTAATTGCATCCATTGGATCAGAGTCTATTGTCTCAATTACCTCATATTGTAATTTTGCAATGAATCCAATCGTATACATGATGATAGCCAAAACCCCTGCAAAAGGACCCAATCCAACCATAATTACAAACAAAAGTGCCCAAAGAATAGAGGGGAATGTTCGTGTTGCTGCCAACAACGCTCGTATTGGGGCATAGACATACTTACTGTTCAGATTTCGTGCTGCAAGCATACTGAGTGGTAGTGCAATTGCAACCCCGACAATAGTTCCAATAAAAGCCATCTGAATTGTTTCAAACATTGCCCAAAGAGCAGTAGGAATGTACTTTGGTTCAACTTGAATCATTTCGTCCACAACTATTGCAAGATTGGGCAATCCTTCTACAAACTCAATTGGATTTGCATCAACGTTGTATGATGCAACAACCAACAATGCAATAATTATTCCAATAATGATATTATTTTTTGGAGTCATCAGTATACATCTCCAGAATTTCTTCGGTATTCATATCACCAGTTTGAAAATCAACTATTGTATCACCCTCGACACCAATTTCCAGAATTTTTTGTCCTTCTTTGATTACTGCAACTCTATTTGCATATTCCAATGCAAGTTGTATATCATGATGAACCATGATTGCTGTAAGATTCATTCTTTTTTGAGCTTCTGAAATCAAATCCATAATTTCACGTGAAGTAACATGATCTAATTCTGAAACAATTTCATCAGCTAACAAGATTGTGGGTTTTTGCATTAGTGCTCTGGCAATTGCCACACGTCTTTTTTCACCACCGCTTAGCATGTGTGCTTTACGATTTTCTTTTCCTGTTAATCCAACTTGAGTAATTATTTTTATTGCTTCCTTTATTTCATGTTCAGGGAATTTATTGAATAGTGATTGGATTTTATTTAATCGTGGTAATGCACCAAGTAAAATATTTTCAAGAACTGTGATGTTTTTTACTAATCCGAGGCTCTGAGGAATATAACCAATAGTATGCATCATTTTTTTGAATTTTTTGTTATTCATATTTGGGGTGACATAATCAATTTTGATAGTACCTTTACTTGGAATCATCATCCCATTCATTAGTTTGAGTAAAGTAGATTTTCCCGATCCTGATTGACCAACTATTGCATAATTTGTTCCTCTGTCAATTGAAAGATTAATTCCCTCTAGTGCAAAATTTTTAGAATCATAAGATGTCCATACATTATTCATTTGAATGATTTTATTTGTAGAAATTAATGAAAAAGAAAGGTTTTTGGTCATCTGAATTTGTTTCATTTCAAGATTTCCAGTTTTTATTTGCTCTTGTTGTATTTATCAAGAATTACTTGATCAAGACCTGTCAATGCATCAATGAATGTTCCAAATTCACCAATATGCATAGTGGTGGTAGTTGGAACTAGTGCATCAGCACCATACAAATCCTTCAAAATGTAGTTGTTCTCATCATAATTGAGTTCAACTAGTGCATCAACTAGTGCATCTTTGGTAGATTCTGACATGTCAGCACTAACCATGAATACATGTGATGGCACAGGTCCAATTGTTGTAACTGGACGTAATTTTACTTGATCTTCTAATTCAAGATATTTTTGTGGAGCAATATCTGATCCAAATGCAACATCTACATTCCCATTGAGCAGTAATTCTAATGCTGCTTTATAGCCCCCAGCAAAGGTGTAACTTTCAAAGTTATTTACCAATGCTGATTCCAAAGCAACTATGTCATCACCATTAATGGTAACGTATCCTTCAGTAACTAGTGTTCCCATAGGTCTAACAAAACCAGATGAACCAGTAATGCTAGTAAATGCGACTCGTTTACCTATAGTATCTCCTAATGAATGAATGGAATCATTATCAGCTAAAGCCCATACAGTTGCCTGATAGTTTACTTTACCTGCAACAAGTTCTGCCAATACTGCTTCAGCACCTGTTCTTTGATGAGTAATCCATCCGGGTCCTGTATCCATAAAGGCAGCATCTATGTGACCAAATCTCATTCCTTCAATAATGGTCTCATAATTTGTTGGAACTACTACTTCAACATCAATACCAAGTTCGGCCTCTAGAAATTTTTCTAGTGCTTGTGCCTTTGGAGTTAATTCATCAGCTTTTTCAACTGGAATAAAACCAAGGGTCAAAGTATCAACATCAATATCATTTGATTCAGATGAAACGTCGATGATATCATTTTCAACAAGGAATTTAATTCCATTTAGAAAAGTTGCATCATCTACAGTACCATCAGCCCACCAACCAGCATTTGATTTAATCCATTCTGGAACTAAACTTTCAGCTTGTACATTTTGGACCAAAGGGACAGTTACAACACCAATCGCTGCGATAACAGCAATTAATGTAAATGTTAATTGTCGTTTCATGATTTACAGAAATCTTAGGATAAGCTAAGTTATTTAAAGTAAGTTTTCATTCCAAATCTATAGAATGGGAACATTAAAAATTTTAAAATTATGAATTAGATTTAGGATTTTCAGTATTGGGATACAAATTCAAACTAGGCTCCAAATTATCTAAAATGATTTCAACTTTACCGATTCTACTACGGTATAGTTTTATTTTTTTACCTTCTGATGATATTACATACTTGTCTACTTCAGCAAGTGCAAGATCTTCTAGAACAGACAATGTTTTGTAAACAGTTGAAAGTGAAATTTTTAATTCCTCAGCAATCTGTGTTGCGTCTTTTGATTTGCTTTTAACTGAAAATAACACAGCCCTGGTGCAGACATTTGTTAGAGATTCAATGATTTTTTGAGTAATATCAAACTCTGATAATTGGATAATATTGGATTTTGACATCAAAACCACTCAATTTGACACCAATGTTAGAGTAGGCTCAGGCTTTCTAATGGAGATATCAGCTTTGCTGATTCTACTACGATAAACCTTGTATTTTCTGCCTTTGTCTGACAGTAACCATTTTTCAACTTCAATTAATGTAAGTTCTTCAAGATCTCCCAATTTTTTGTAGACGGAACTGAGAGGAATTTTTAATTTTACTGAAAGTTCTGCAGCAGTGTTGCCTTTTTTAATTATTGAGAATAAAATTGCTCGAGATTCTGAATCAGCTAATGCTTCAATAACTTTTTGAGTAATGTCATATTTTTTTAGTTGAGGTAAAGTTATTCTTCGTGACATGCAAATATCAAAAAATACTTGGGGATATTTAAACGAGATGTTCCTATTCTTGTTCTAAAGAACTAGAACAATCAATTATAATACGGTGTGGCTTCTTTATGAGATTCAAATCGATTCCAAAAGAATCCAAGAATTAATCCTATAGATACCCAAAAAGAGGTAACTCCAAGAACAGACATAATTCTAAATTCATTTACCAGATTCATTGGAGCAGTAATTTCATCAGGGTTTTCTGGCATTGCAAAGAAAACACCAGAAATAAAAACAGCATAACCAATTAGCGCAACAAGTTTTTTCTTGTTTTGAAATTTCTTTGACAACCTGTAAAAAGCAATTGCCCCCAATCCAGATATTGTAATAAAAGAAAGATACAGTATAGCTCTTAGTACGACAGTCTCCCCATCACCTACAGTTGGAGGATTTGCAGGGTATTTGAGAAATGGGATAATGTAAAGAGTAAGCCACATAATGCCTGATAAAATTACTGCTTTTTTGATCACATTGTTTCCAGGTAATGAATTTCTAGACAATGCAAAAACTATTCCAAAAAGAGAACCTACAGATATCCCCAAGATCACTCCTGCTAAAATCTGGCCACTTTTTTGCCAAACTCTATACCCTTCATATTCTACCCAAAATTCAGGACTATCTTCTTCTTCACCTGATGCAAAAAGATTTTGGTTTTCAATTCCAATTGCTTGATCAAGATATGGCTCTACAATTGCAAAATTAATAGTCCCGTGAATAAAACCTGCAAACGCACCTGAAACTAGCACTATTATAATAAAAAGAGATGTTTTCATGAAAAAGAACTCCTAGTGACAGGGGAAGCCTGCTGCATGTCTCATATCATGAGTGAGTTCATGGATGTAAAGATCAGTAAATGCTTGTTCTCCATAAACTAAACTAAAGACATGTCCTTGATCAAATCCTACAACAAATAATCCTGCTGCAAAGATTATAGCTAGTGCAACTATTGCTAGTTTTGAAACACCAGTTTTAGACACATTAATTTGTCTTAATTCAGACATAAATCAAAGCAACATCTGAATCTATTTAAGCACTTGGATAATTTATCCAATTTATAAAAGAATTAGAATGAATGAATTAACAGAAAAGAACTGAAAAAAACAATTCAAATTTTACAAAACATTATCTCAAGGAAAGGATCTAGCAAAGTGCTAACATTTAGCATACCTCATGTTTTCAAAGCACTTCAATTACTATCAAAAGAGAAATTCGTAAGCAGAGCAACGTTTGGGAAGGAGATTCATTTGGGAGAAGGCGCAGTTAAAACTTTAATCTCACATCTAAAGGAAGCAAAAATGATTGAAACAACAAAATCTGGTAGTTTTCTTACTGATAATGGTGAAAAATTTACAAAGCAGATTCTAAAGGTCATTCCAAACGAATGCAAAATTAAAAAATGCAGTCTAGTCACAGGCAAATACAATCATGCAATAATTCTAAAAGATCATGGTTTTTCAATAAAATCGGGTTTAGAACAAAGAGATTATGCTGTTTTTTATGGTTCTTCAGGGTGTACAACAATTTTGTTTAAAGAGAATAGATTTGTGTTTCCAGGTGAAAACAAAGATTGCTTTAGAAAAGATGAAAAAACTAAAAAACACATTTTAGAAAATTTATCTCCTGAAGAAGGTGACGTGATAATCATTTCGTCATCAGATGATCCGTTTGTTGCAGAAATTTCTGCAAAGAATTCCGCATTGTGGACTATAGCTACAAATTAGCGAAGATATTTAGTTGTAATAATTTTTCTCAAAATATGACAAAAATCTTTCTGCTAGCAATTCCAGTTATTATTGGAATTATTACAGGAATGTTTATGGTGTTTTTTCCAGAAACTGGAAATGATTCAAAATTACTCACAGTTACAAAATTAATTAATAATGGCTCACCAATTATGGGCAAATCCAATGCACCAATAACAGTTTTAGAATGGGGTGATTATCAATGTACTTTTTGTTACAAATTCCATGAAAATACTTTGAACATCATCCATGAAGATTTTATTAAAACAGGTAAAGTAAAACTGGTCTTCAAAGACTTTCCCTTAAATGGTCCAGATTCATTTTTAGCTGCAGAGGCAACATATTGTGCAAATGATCAAGGGAAATACTGGCAATATCATGACGAGTTGTACAAAAATTGGGGCGGAGAAAGAACAGGTTGGATTACAAGAGAATCTCTTGATAGATTTGCAGTTTCAACCAATTTAGATTTGAATGAATTTAATAATTGTCTTGATGAAAAAAAATACCAAGATAAAATTATCGCTCTACACGAGTTTGGTAAAGAAATAGGGATTGATGCAACACCATCATTTTTGGTCTTCAATGATCAGAAAATAATCAAAATTAGAGGAAATCAACCACTTGAAGTATTTCTAAAAACATTTGATGAATTATAATTTGGAAAAAAGTCACAACGAATACAATCAAAATTAATATTCGCATGATCTGGAGTAAGCACGAATGAAGAAAATTGACGTGGAAAAACAAGATTCAGTTAAACTCTATAAAATAAGAAAAACATTAGAAGAATTATCTAAAAAATCAGGAAGAGGAACTGAGTTAATTACAGTATACATTCCCAAAGGAAAACAACTTCATGAAATTATTGGCTCCCTTCAACAAGAACAAGGAACTGCAGATAACATCAAATCAGATCTTACGAGATCACATGTAGTTGATTCGTTAGGGAAAGTTGTTCAGAGATTAAAAATGTACAAAAAAACACCAGAAAAAGGATTAGTGGTTTTTTGTGGAGCACTACCACCGGAAGGCGGAGGTCCATTAGGAAGTGAAGTTGTAACAGTCTGGGAGATTGAACCTCCAAAAGATTTGAATCAGTATTTGTATCGATGTGATGATCATTTTCATGTAGATATCCTAAAAGATATGCTAAAAGACGACAATCTAATTGGATTCTTGGCAATTGATGCAAAAGATGCAGGATGGGGATTATTGCATGGGGATAAAATTGAAGTGTTATCTCAAACAGGTTCAGGAGTTGCAGGAAAACACAGACAGGGAGGACAGTCTGCAAAAAGATTTCAAAAACTCAGAGAGATGGAATTAACATATTATTTTAACAGAGTTGCTGAAACTACCAGAGAATATTTCATTGACATTTATCCGATCAAAGGATTAGTAATTTCAGGCCCAGGTCCAACAAAAGAGGATTTCATTAATGGAAACTATCTTGAATATAGATTACAAAATATGATCATCAATACAATCGATGCATCATATTCAGGTGCAGAAGGAATCAGGGAAGCCTTTACAAAATCAGCAGACATTCTAGGAGATTTTAGAATGGTAGAAGAGAAAAAACTAGTAGAAGATTTGTTCAGAGAAATAAACGCCAATTCAGGAAAAGGATCATATGGATTACAAGAAGTAATAGAATTTCTAAAGAATAATGTTGTCAAAGTAGTACTAATTACAGATAACACAAATTTGCATCGAGTAGAAGGTAAATGTAAAAGATGTAAGCACTTTCAAGAAGAAATTGTAGAAAGACCACAAGTCATTCCTAAAAAAACAGAATTTTCAAATAATCCATGTCCAGGCTGTAACGCAATGGAAGTAGAAGTAAATGAGCAAGAAATTGTAGATTATCTAGAATTGTTGGCTGCAAAGACAGGTTCTCAATTAGAAGTTATTTCAGGAAGTGCAGAACATGGAAACATGCTTGCAAGTTTAGGAAAGATTGGTGCTATTTTGAGATATAATCCAGGCCACGGTTAAGTAATAAAACTACGAATATTTTTTGAAAGCTCAACAAGCTCATCATCACTTGAAATTTGTCGTTTTGTCCAAATTGTTCCTTTGCTGTTGTATCTTGGAATAATGTGAATGTGTACATGAGGAATAATTTGTTTTGCAGCTCTGCCATTATTCTGACCTAAACTAAATGCATCAGCTTCTGTTGCTTTTAAAATGGCATTTGCGATTTTTGGAACAAGTGAAAAGATTTTTCCGACATCTTCTGAATCCATGTCAGTGATTCTTTCATGGTGTGTTCTAGGAATTATCAAGCTATGACCTACATCAATTGGGTATTTATCTAAAAACGCAACATGAGAATCATCTTCATATAGCAAATGCCCATCTCTTTTCCCATTCAAGATTTCACAAAAAATACAATCCATAAGGATCAGCATTTTGTGATTTTATTTATTGTTTTTATCGAATGGTTAATTAGGGCAATTTTCAAACGCAGAGCATTCTATGGGTCGAAAAGAAAGAAGAGAGCGTGAACAAAAACGGGATAATTACGCTACTAGACATTCAGCAGAAAAAAGAAAAAACACTCTCATTGCAGTTGGAGTATTTGCTGTAATTGCAGTTATTGTAGGATATGCAGGATGGATATTTGTCAACATGTCAGAGAATGTACCTGGCGGACCTGAAAATGCAGGTGCATTGGGTAGTGAGCATTCACACGCAGGTTTGCTAGTATCTATTTTTGGTGATGAATTTGATTTTTCAGCTCCGGCTTATCAAATTAAATCAAGTTGGATTCATTTTGAAGGGAGAGACGGTACAACAATCCACAAACACGCAACAGGCGTTACATTAGGATATCTCTTTGAAACGCTATCTCTAGGTCTAGATGATCAATGCTTTGTATTCCAAGATGGAAGAAGTTTCTGTACAAATGAGGATTACAAACTAGTATTCTATGTTAACGGAGAACAATTGCCAGATATTAGAGATCTTGAAATTCAAGAGGATGACAAAATTCTAATCGCATATGGTGCCGAGACCCCTGAAGAAATAGATGGACTTTTGTTAAAATTAGAAAACAGAGAATTAATCAAGTAGAACTTTCTGATTCTTCTTTTGTTGTAAATTGAGCCATTTTATCGAAGAACATGTAATATCCACATTTGGTACAACACAATACGGTAAGTTCAGTTGTAAGAAAGTCCTTATCTTCAAACCTTCCACTTAATTTTACATTTTCTCCTGATATTGTTGCTTTGTTATTTTTACAGACGGGGCATTCTAGTGCTTTTTGTTCCACAAATTTCTCAAAAATGTTTACAATTTAAACTCAATGAAAATTTTTCAACAAATAATCTCATTAAAGTGTATCTTGTAGTCAAATGGTTTCCATTAAAAAAAATGTGAAACTCAAAAGTATTCATTTCTAGTTTATCCAAAATAGAACCTGCCAAGAACGAAAAAAGAAATCAGATAGGCTTGTTTTGTAAATGGATTTTGTTATTTGCTATCTTAAAGACATTCTTCGCCAATATATCAAAACCTGCTATAGATGCAATCAAACTTGCTACAATTGTAAGTTCAGATAAATCGGATAACATCTGGTCTTGAATAACCTCAATCTGAGGACCAATTATGGTAA
The DNA here is from genome assembly GCA_029864335.1 of Candidatus Nitrosopumilus sp. Classification (GTDB taxonomy): domain Archaea; phylum Thermoproteota; class Nitrososphaeria; order Nitrososphaerales; family Nitrosopumilaceae; genus Nitrosopumilus. The sequence goes on from JAOTTS010000001.1 coordinate 12,259, forward strand.
TTCCAACAACAAATGCAATAATTGCAGAGGCGGATGCACTTCTAATATCATAATTTTCTTTGGATTTTAACCAAACCAGAAGATTCTGCAGTATTACGCCTAGTGAGACTATTGCTATTGTTGCAATTACTGGTGACAATCCAAATACTTGCATACTTGAATTATGTAAAAAAAGCTAAAGTAGATTAGTTGTCATTTGTGCGCTAACCTTAAAGGTATCATATATTATTGTGTATTTTCATAATAATTCACAATCCTAGATGGGATTCTAATTTCCCATACTTTTGTCCTCAAGTTCTCCCTTGTGAATAATTACATTAAGGTCATTGTGTAAAATTTTACCTTAAAAAAATCTAAAAGAATTTATACGAAATGATATATTTTATACTCTCTAATCTTTAATAAGATAACAATTTAACCAAGCAAAAATTAAAAAAAAATATGGAAGAATCAGCAATCAAGATACTCTATGATAATAAAGATGTAAAATGTAAAAATCCTGAATGTGGTCATTTGATGGATTCACATCTTCATTTTAAAAATATCAAAGAGGATAGAATCCCCCTTCTATATTGTTCTGAATGTAGAGCAGAAGGTAAAGAATGCAAACTAGTAAGATTTTGAAATTTTACAACGATTAATGTATTTCACTTTTTCTATAATTGTAAAAATTTCTCCATTCTCATAATATGTGCAACATGTCAGCCATACTGAATGAGGAGAGTTTTGAGACTGTTTGTGACAATGTGAGGAACATGTAATCAACCATTACAGAGTATCGCTAGCAGCCTCATCTGTTGGAAGGAAAAGGGCATTTCACAAAACGGAATTCATAATTCTAAAGACTCAGGTATTTTTCTCGGTCGTCTCTTTTGTTCCAACTTTTAGAATCCCAACTCTATATTCGTCATAAATTAAATTTAATCATTCGTTGAATATCATAATTTTGGCACGATCAAACAATCATCGTCAATCTAATATTATCTAAATAAATTTTGGAAGCTATGTATCTGCAACAAAAGATAATAGTTCTGATTTTACTTTCAATAAGTGTAATTGGCCTAATTGGCATTCAGATAGGAAATCCCAAGATTGTAGTAAATTCCATAGCCTTAGAAACAACATTTGTTGCCTTGACAGCATTATCATTTTGGAGATTACGATATGTGCTTATTCCAAATATGACAATTTCAATAATTGTAATCGTTGGAAACACTGTATCACCAAAACACTTTGAAATCATGAGTTCATTTGAGCCTCTTCAAAATGTCATCATCTGATAGTTGGAGGCTATATCCTCCAAGGGTTACTTTTATCTGCAAGTCTAAATGTTTTTAAAAATAAAAAGAATCTGAAACTAAAGATAAAGTGAGTTATTAAAATGAGGCTTTTGTTTGAAGCCAATGTTGGATCTTCATAAATTTTCAGGAACTATCTGATAATTTTGAATGTTCAAGAGTCTTCATGAATGATTTTTGTATGGGTACACAGTACATCATCATGAACAAACAAATTTGTAAAGAATGTTTACATGAAATAAAATTTCATTTCAATTCATATGATGGAAAGACATACTGCAGTCAATGCAATTTGAAAGGCATAGACTGTAATGCGTTTGATGAGTGAGAATTCACATAAAATAGTAGAACATGAGTTTGACATATGCTTTGACGCAGCAATCCAAATTGGTGGAGAGTATGATCATAGTAAATTTTGAATTATTAAAACAAATTGCTCATTGTGAAAAAGAACGACAGAAATCAAAACCACATGTATACATATAGCAACAAATCATTACAATTCACATACATTTTATTGTAATGTTTGGAATCACTTGATTACTGTCAGATATAGTAGAGATTTGTGGAATAAAAATACAATTGTGGGAATACCTAACATTTGTTTATTCATTGTTTTATTTTTGAACAACATTACATCAAATAGTCACTTTATCGTCAAAATGCATCTCATGTCAAACGCATCTGTGATAATATCAATGAGCATGTCTTATTATACAGTCGTCAAATGGAAGTTGTTTCGTGTATAGGGTGTAGGTTATGATCATGTTATTGACTTGTCAATTAATTGACGATTTTTGTTTAAGTGAAGGGTTTTGTGAAAAATAGAACTAATTAGAGGTCCAATAATTTCTGTTCTAATCGTTCCATTTGTTCATCACCACATTGATCTGCACTCTCAATTACACAAAATTCCCTTACTTCCTTAAATGCATCAAGACAGGATTGTAGTTCCTCAGAGTTAAGATCATCTTCACTACACGCAGTCATCATTGATTCATAGTTTATTGCAAATTGTGCTAAAAGTCGTTCTCGTTTTTGAGTGCCATCAGCCATATCTGACTCCATTACACCGGTTCCAAAGAAAATAATTCCTCCAATAATTGGGAGGATTAAAAGAAATTTCATTTTAGGGTTTTCCAATATAGACATAATTCTGCAACAAAATTTGAAAGAATAAATCTATTTATTTTCATTTACTGTTTTCATGATTTACATTGGGTTTGTGTTTCTGTTTAAGAGAGAATAGTTGTTGTGATACATCTAACTAATTTGACTAAATGTATTCAGGCTATAATATCTTAGTAAATCCCTCACATTCTGAAGAATTTTTACCTTCTTCTATGCAATCCATACAAGCAGATACACCATTTTTTCTTCCAGTAACGTGGTTGGATTCCTTATGTCCACATGTACACGTTTTATCTCCCATTAGATTGACTTTATGATTTTGTTATTTAAATTTAGAATCTCATCTATGGCATTAAGGTTTCAGTAATGGATAATCCAACAGAAGAGAGGTCGGATTCTGCATCCTCAATAATCAACCAATCTGTAAAGGAATAATGTAGATTTACATATTTTTTATTGTTATTGGATTGAGTTTTGATGTGATAGGGGCATTGTTTATCATAGGCCCGATAAGAAATCGTCGACGATTACGAAAAAGAGATTTGGACATTATTGACAAAATAAGAACAAATCTGAAAGAGGGTGAAGAAAATCCCCGGTCATTCTTTATTCATACAAATCCCCTAATTCCAAAATTTGACTAAATTGAATATTTTGTATTCTTGCATGAGATTAATAAGATCAGAATACCATTAGTCTATGACATCCAAGAATTGTTTGGATGACTCATTGACATTTTTGTAATTATAAAATCAGCTTTCTTGATTTCAAAGATTTCTTTGAGTTTAATCAAATGCCAATCCGATATTGATCAGTTTTGAAGCAGTATTTGGTGTTGCACAGATTGGAGCGTTGTCAGAGTATTTGAAAAGCAGTTCATATCCTTTTTTACAGTAACCCTCATCAGATACATCTGCTTCAGGATTGACATTAATTTTAATATCAGCTACTTGAAAAATTGAATCTACATCAGTGCCTAATGACACGATTCCATTAAATTCTCCGGCTTCTTCTGGAACCCATGAAAGGCCGATATTTAGAGTCTGATTGGGGTTCAGTGTACCAGTCATCCATTTTGCAGGTTGAACTGTAACATCCTCCTTATTTGTTACCTCTACTATGTATACAAAATTATTTTTGTAATCATTAGAATTTGTAATGTCTGCTGCAATTTGTAAAATTTGATTTGGTTTAATCTCGTCAAACTTTTGACCAAATGAGTTTACCACACCAATTTTGTTCAGGCGTATTTTGTCTTTATCTAGGAGGGATGTTTCGATAGATTTGGCCATGTTATTCTCATTAACAACTGATGTAACACCTGGCGTTTCATTCAGATGATCCCAATCTACATTAATATCGAGATCGTTCTCATACCCTTTTACCACTTCTAGTATTCTGCCTTTTAGTTCTGTTTCAAACATGTTTATCGCATCTAACTTTTCTTTGAGTATTTTTTCTTGAATGACATCCATTGCCTTTCTTATTTCTGAAATCTGTTTGGTCACATCCTCTTTTGTGATGTTTTCAATCTTGTATTCGTTGATTATGTCCTGCATTTTCTGTTTTGCTTGCAAATCCTCACTTTCAAGAGCCTCATCATATTTTGCCTCTAGTGCTTTCTTTTTGAGGTCATATTCTTGATTGATTCCCAGAATCTCTTGATTTATTTGGTATACTTCATCCTTGTGTACCTTTAGTTTGTCCTTGTTGAGAATATAGTCGATTAGAGTATGATTCTCTGCAGTGTTGTTCTCTATCATTTCTTTTGCATCTGATTCTAAAACGCATTTGTATTCTGATGCCACAATGCTGTAAATTACCTGATATCCATCTTTGCACACTGTTCCAGGATTTGTTTTAATATTTGAAATAGGTGACGTATCGCCTGAAATAACAATTCCTTTGACCTCGTCACTTATCCATTTTTTAGCAACATTCTCATCAATGCATGAGTGACTTGCCGATGTCACTCGTGATACCAACACAAGTCCTTTTGCACATTCTGTAGCGGAATTGTTCTCTGATGTGTTTACATCTGAATTGGTAACTATGTAACTTGGCTGCAGCCTATAGTCTGAATAAAAATTGGCTAGTTTTACTTGAGTTGTAGGGGACATATGGACTTTTCCTGTGGAATTAAAGATTTGTTGTTCCTCATAATATGCCAGATTGTGTTTTACGTTGAATTGAGCGTTCATTTCTATCAGTTCAATTTTTTGAGTTGACGCAGCTTTGTGGTATGCATTCCTTGCATCTTTCATGGTTCCGCCATTTATCAACACTTGATTCATTGCAATCCTTCCTGCATTGATTTTTTTCTCTTTGAATTCAAACTGGTCCCAAAAAACTCCCTGAACGTACGAGGGTTTTTTGCTCACAAATTCATCAAAGGCATTTCTTGCGGAATATTTTTCCGACAGTCTTTCCCATTCGTCAAGATCTTGTTTAAGGTGTTGAACTGATATATCGCGCATTTTTTGTAGATTTTCTTGCGCCTGGTTTTTCTCATATTCTTTTTGTTCCAATTCTACGATCATCTTTTTTGTTTGCTCAATTTTTTGCAGAATATCTTGTGCGATAGGATCATTTAGCAAATTATCTGAAAATGTAATCTGGTCTGAATCTAATTGGGTTTGTGCATAACTTGTTTGAATAAGAGAAATTGACATTACACATGCAATGAGAAAATAAAATTCCTTTATGTTGATTTTTGATAGTTTTACTGAATTACTACTTGTCTTAGTAAAAATAAGACCCATAATTTTTACTGAAATGTTGTAAATAATAAAGATTAGGGCACTAACAATTATATTATAAATAAATGGAATATTAATTAATATAAGACTAATCAATACATCATTTGTCTTGATAGAAAGAGAAAATAAGAGGTGACCTGAAATAAAAACACTAGATCTTAAGGAAAGTATCGGATTGTTGCTAAAAACGTCTGCTAAGACGTGGGAAAAGGCAGCAGAAATAGAGTTACGTGAACGTTTTGGCATTACTGGTGCAAAATGGAAGATAATTGTTGCACTTTCAATAAAGGAGGGGATTACACAGAAGCACATAGCAGACATGGTATTTGTTGAAGCTCCAACACTTGTGCCCATAATAGATAAGATGGAAAGAGAGGGATATCTCATAAGACAAACAGATCCACAGGATCGAAGAAATAATTTGATCTTTATGACAAAAAAATCTAAAGATATAGTGGACCCAATAATTGATTGCATACTAGAGGTAAGAAACATGGGATTAAGCAAAATCTCAAAAAAGGACATGGAGATTGCAAAAAAAGTATTATCGCAGATAGTGAACAATACTGAGGAGTTTATCAGACAGAAAGGAGAAAATACTGATCCTAATCTATGGACTGATCTGCAAAATAAATCACAAAAGACACTTGTGAAATTATAAGCATCATCGATATGATTGGGTTTACTTTGGTAAAATGAGGCCTAATAGGTAACCTTTACCTTTACTTTTGATGAAATCATCTCTCAGATACTTAATAGTGGAGCATATTTCATAGATTAATAATCGTTTGAGAAATTGGAAATAAAATATGAAAATATTAGATTTGATTAAAGAGAGATTCCTATTGATTGTACTTGCAACCGTCTTTTTTTACATCCTATTAATTTTAATTTCGGATGCAGATGAAATATCTGACCATTTTCTACAAATTAAAATAGAGTTTCTTTTTTTGATATTTCTTCTCGTTTTTGTATCTCACATAGTAAAGAGTTTTCGTCAAAAGCAATTGTTATACATGATTGGTGAAAAAATCCCACCAATTCAAAACTTCATTATTTACATGGCAGGTTTAACATTAATCAATACTCCAGGTGGTGTAGGCACCTTCATAAAATCTATTTATTTAAAAAAATCATTCAAAATTCCCACTGACAAATCAATTGCTGTTATTTTCTTGGAGAGATACCATGATTTGCTTGCAGGTACATCCATAATTCTTGTAAGCCTTTCAGTTTATTTTAGTTTCATATCATTATCCTTAATTGTAATTTCATCAGTCCTTCTTGTTGGAATATTTCTTCTAATCAGTAATCAGAATTTTTCTGTATTTGTATACAAAAAACTTTCAAAAATTAAATTCATATCTCAAAGTCTACCTAATGTAGGGACTAGTGAATCATTTTCTATTTTGACAAGCCCAAAGAACATGACCAAGGGATGGTTGCTCAGCATTTTAGGTTGGGGTGTTGATTCATTGGCAGTTTATGTGGTGTTTCTGGCCTTAAATATTGATTTGGGATATATTTTGACATCTCAAATCTATTTTACTTCTTTAGGATATGGAGTTTTGTCACTTTTACCAGGAGGTATAGGCGTCAATGAAAGTATTGCCGATTTTCTCTTAGTACGACAAGGATTAGATCTTTCTATAGCATCATCACTTGTGATATTAACAAGACTGTCTACTGTGTGGTTTGCAACCATACTTGGAGTAATATTTACTCGTGTTACATTAAAAACATATAATCTTAAAAAGTAACTTGACAGATATAAGAGAGACAACATAACTAAGATTTTCATTGATCAAAAAATATAAAAAATTTTTAATAAACCAAAAATTGTTTAAATTTAAAACCACCTTAAAAATAATACGAAGACAGGAATCTATTCATAATTCTACTTATATTGATTTAACACTACGAACAAAAAAATTCATCAAAATACAATAGCAAAAATATCATAATCTACATCAGAATCTAAATCATAACATCATGTGAAAATAATTACAAAAAACCAATAAATAACTACAAACGAATGCAAACAAATGCAGCCATGTTATTAATCAATAATCTACAATATTGGAATGGGAATAAATTTCATAGATACGATAGTTGTCCGACAAGTATCTGAGAGAGGAACATCTTCATCAGAATCTCCCGTAAAACCAGTTGACTTTATGGGTGAGGAAAAATGGGAAGGACATACAAAATTCAATTGTTCGTTGCGTACTCGGAACAAATGAGAACAAAGATGTTATAGTCAATCAAACTATGATGCCATTTAATGCTGGAGACATCATCAATGTGATGATGGCAGTTGAAAAAACTGGAGAAGGTCTGGGAATAGAGGCAATTAGAACCCCAGGTAGACCGCTAATTCCAAGCATCATATTCTCTGTACATAAGATTAAGGATGGAGCAGAAGGCCGTTGGATTTCATCAGAAAAGGGTACCAAAAAAAGGTGAGTAGAATAATAACTATCCGTTTTTATTTTTTATGAAAAAATCAATCAAGTAATTGAATCACTCCTTAAACACATTTTACTATACTCATGAACTAAAATTTATTTTGACTATTTTATTTTAATCCCCAAGTTACTTTGTTGCTTGGCATGATCTTCAAAAATGGTGCCTCATTTTCATCCCATGGATCTTTTCTAACCCAATCAAATTTTTTATAAAAAATATCGTAGAATTTTTTAAATTCTGGCCCGCTTTCTATAATTTCTGTTTTTCCTTGAATACAAACTGCTTTATGGTTTCCTGATTTGTATACATCAATTACAATTCCTGTATTTGGATTAGACTTGATGTTTGAACATGTTCTAGTATTGTAATCTGTGGCAACTAAAATGACCTTGTCATAGAATACAAATGAGACTGGTTTTACATGTGGAATGTCATTGTGAGACGTCGCAATCCTTGCTTCTTCTAGTGATTCTAGAAAATCTATTTCTTTCTGATTAAATTTTATCAATTGAATATTCGTTCAATTGGGGTAAATTAAGCATTGAATAGCCATAATTTTATGGGAAATTAAGACTTTCTATAGCAATTAATGATTCTGGATTTTGCTATAAGTTAAAGAATGCACACATGGCGATCAATGTCATTTCCAAGAAAGTACATTTTCACGCATAGAATTTCTTTGATTTACCATACTTTGCTATTCATGTTATTACTATCAAAGTATCATAATCATTTCATGTCAAAAAATGCCTAAGAAAAATTACAAGACTCTAACAATTCATGAATCTGTTTATGATGAAGTTAGGACATACTATAAAAAAATCAAACCGAGAAATCTAAAGACAGTTTGCGAGAAATTGAAAATAAAAAACTTGCATGAGGTTTACATTTGTCAGAGCTAATTTTGTAAGGCTAATTGATGCATTTAAAATGAGGTACAAAGATGCAATTTGCTACAAGTGTGAAAAATCCTTTGAAAGCAATATCAAAATCATTTCAAAGAGAAACTCGCATGGGAAATCTCAAAGATATTATCATGAAAAATGCTGGAAGTGATTATTCCATTGAAGTTTGTCGAAATTACCTGCAAAAATTGTGGCAAAAAGGCAAGAATAAAGGTAGGTGGAGAACTTTGTTCCATTCTATGTATTAGGGAATGGAGAGAGGAAGTGCAATATTTCCAACTTCACAAAGACGATGCAGAGAAAAAATCAATCCTAGAGGAGTCTAGAAAATTATGAGTTTTTCCTTATCCCAAGAGTGCAATCACAAGGCAGAAAAAAATTCTATACCATCTTTGATGAGGATGATTATATTCATTCCCTAGAATTGTGCCAAGAATGTGCCTTGGAATTTGGAGTGAATCAATAATGTGATGTAAAGGATTTTGTAATTTCTGGAATCCTCCAACCAATTCAGGAAGATTTTGCTACAAGAACGGTTTGGTTAGGTGCTCTGAATGTGAAAAGTAGATTGAGGGGGGAAGAGTCAAAGATTTTCGTTGTCCTTGTTGCAAGAGACTAGTAAGATACTCAAGTCCAAGAAATGAAAGGAGTTTGGCAATGAAGATTAGAAATTAATTGTATTTCATAATCCTATCTAAGATTATGAAATTCTAATGTGTTAAATTTAATTATTAAAAGAATAAGATACAATTATTCGAATGACTCTTTTGTTCTTGAATATAGAACATCAAAATCTAATTCTAACTGTGATACATCAATATGAATTTCAGTGATTAATTTATGAGACAGATAGAACCATTTACGTAAATCTTCTAGTGAAGAATTGTCCGAGGCTACTTTCCCCACAATTTGCTTAATGGATGCCCAATTATTTCCATTATTTGAAACTAATCTTCCCAAAGAATTTTCACCTTTTCGTATTATGTCTACAATTTTTATCGACATCTCGTTACCTACAATTTCCTCAAGTAAAGTCCATAGAGTTGCTGAAATTTGATTTTCATCACTGTTTAACAGTAATTTTCTATATGCTATAAGATTCAGCATTCTCTTTATGGATCTAGGATTCCTTTTACTACAAGATACAAACATTTCTAGTAATTGTGGAGGCATTTCGTCTACTAAATCCTTAAAAAAGTCTTCAACTTCATCATAATCGGGAACTGGAATTCCTATTCTAACTTGAAATATTTTATCTAGATATTGTTTTGCATCATTTTCATGTTTTTTATCTTTTATTGAATATTTTCTAAGCCATGCGTTTTCTAATCGTTTATGATCAACAGCTGCAACACAAATTATGTTTTCCATGTCTAAAAATAATTTTATGATAGATAAAATTTGAAGTGAATTTTCGACATCACAACGATCCAAATCATCAATTAAAATTACAAGTTTTTTTCCTTTTATTTTGTTTTCTATAATTTTTTGTAAATTTTCTGACAAGTTTTCTGTTAAGGTTTTTCTATCTTTTTGAAGAACATTCATTAATTCATTTGAATCAAAATTAAGAAATTGTTTGGTAAGTACAAAAGCAGCTGCTTTAACAATAGGAATAACACTATCTCGAGAATCACTTAATTTGATTGCTAATTCTCCAATTAATCCTGCTGATGGATTAGAATACTCATATTTCCATGCTTCAAAAAATAAGAATTCAACTTTTTCTTTATCTAATTTTTTTTCTAATGTTCTCATTATACTAGTTTTGCCACTTCCCCATTCCCCATGAATTGCAATAGACATAGGAGTTTCAATCTCGTCCGACTGAAGAAATTTCTTTAAATTTTCTACAACCTTATCGTGTCCCAATAAAGCAGCATCAGGAGTAGGAATATCTTTTAATGGTTTAATTTTAAATTTATCCGCCAATATTGCATGATAATTTGATTTGGGTTATATTATGTTAATAGTTTCAATAACAGAATTTTTCATAATCTCCATTATGATTATGAGCAAATCCACAAATAATCCAACTAGAACAAATTTGATGTTTATTTTTTCTACACGCATAAATATTTCCAAAACATCTGATAACCATGACAAAAAGTCTTAGCTGTGCAGATGCTGGCAAGGAGTGTGACTGATCTGCAACCGCTCAAACAGAAGAAGAATTGATGGCAAAGGCAACTGAGCATGTCAAAGAATTTCATAAAGATATACAAGTGACTCCTGAACTTGCTGAGAAAATTAAATCTCTCATGAAAGATGTATAAATGAAATTCTTTTTTCTATTTTTTTCTTTGAATTAGGTATAACTCAAATTCCTCATATTATTTGATGCAAAAATGAAATATATACAAAAAAAATTACTGAAGGGGTTTTTCCTCTTTGATTTGTTTGAATTTTGAGAATCCTTCTCTAATTGCCTCCTTGTACAGTCCGCCCATTCCAAAAGTACCACCAAAATTATAACAAATTCAATTTCAGTATCGCTTACTTCATAGACTTCAAAAATAGACAGCCCAAATGGGACTACCAAGACAGCAAACGTAATTGCTGGGAAAACTATGGAAGGCTTCAAAGTTCTGATAACTCCTTTCCAAGTTCTGCAAGTTTTTTCTTCCATTGAGCGTCTTCATGAAGGGAAAATGTCTCTTGTTTGTTTTGTTTGTGAGAGTTTAATTCTTGAAGCAAAACCTCTCTTGTTTTCTTTCCAATGTGGTGAGACTTTGATTTTCCTTCTGTGATGTCCATTACCTCAATTCTTGCGAATTTCTTTTCCAGTATTGTGATTCATCTTTCTAATTCAGTCATTAATCAGATTCTTCTTTTTTGGCAGTAATAACAGTGAGGATTTTTCTCGGATAATTTTTTAGGAAAATATTCGTTCTCTGATCTCTGGTATGTGTTTGTATACGATGTCCCTTATTTTCATCTGATCTACTGTAGTTGGCACTTCTTTTTGAGAACTAAGTATTGCACCTCCCATTCCCAGGGCCATACCCATTACTATTCCATATACAAATTCTTGAGGATTTTCAACTTTGAGTGTATCTCTGTTTTCTTTAATATCTTCTAGGTAAGCTGGAATTGTTGATACTGCTCCGTTAATTACTTGAATTATGATTTCTTCTAATGGGTCTTCGCTCATGTTGCAGATTCTATTGGAATTCTTAATAAATTTGTGTCTAAGTTTATTTAATTTGTTATTGCTCCGTTTCTTCTTCACCAACTGGTTCTTCAGTTGTTGACAATCCGCCAAGTGTTTTTGAGACATAATACAAATAACAAGGTTTTTCATTTCGTAACAAGTCAATCATACTTTGCAGTTTGGATTCATGTGTGTGAATAATAGTTCGCGGAGGTTTAAAATTTGTAAACTGCCTATTATCTGGAAGTCTTGATTTTTCTGCGTAAAAGTAAATTGTACCGATAGGTTGATTTTTTTCGTTACGAAGATGTATTTTTGCTGTATTTCCAGTCTTTGGATCGTCTCTATCTAAAATGAGTACTTTATAATTTGCAACTAGAATGTTATCCATTACATTGAAGTATTTTACTAGAATAAAAATAAAAAAGAAATGATTATGACTGTCTTCAAAGTATGTCGCTGACAATAAACTGGTCAACTGCGGTAATTGCTGTAAACAGTCCGGGGAATGCTGCAAAGTTCTGAGTAGAGTCAATGAAGGGTATCTAAAAAAAGCCTGCAAGTATTCCGATGCTAGAGAGATCACACCTAGTATAGCCCCCAAAATGACATTATTTCTCATCTTGCTTAAATCAAACCCTTCCAAGTCTGGATTATCGTTGTTTTTTCTTCAGTTAGAGAAATAGTCAAGGTAGTCCATGCGAATACAGCAAGGATATCTACTCCAAATTGAGTACATACTCCATCATAAAGAAAAATTTTCAATGTTAGGTTAAGTGATTAAAGAAAAAGTATAGATTTTGTAAATTGACTATACAGTGGAGAGATAAATATCAATAGGATGTATAGAACATACATGAAACAAGAAAAAATACGCAAAAAACAATCCGACAATTTTAGTCGGGAAAGAATCCTGTTAGGAGTTAAAGAGACAATCCTAAACTAGGATTGTTTTTCATTCTATTTTACAATTAGTAATCACAAATGGCTTGAAATCCAGATTTATCTTCTTTCGCTCTGTTTTCTTCAAACTGTTGTGAAATGTCTGTAATGCTTTCCTGATTGCATTTTGCACATCGGAATAGCTGAGCTTTAAACCATGACTTGTATTGGTGGTGTTTGTTTTGTCTGAATGACTCTGCAGGACACAATTCGGGTTTTATGTTGTTTGTCATGTACTTTTTGTCTACGTGGTATAGTTTTGAGGCACAGTTCAGAGATATCACAGACATACATTGCAAGAATTATTTTTAATTTCTCAAAAGACATAATCTTGCTTATAAGGTCCAGAAATTTTGCAGTCATTGTTTGAACTACTAATAGTTCCTTTTGTGTTTGAGATTCAGGATCAAATGAATTTAATTACCCCCTATTGCTTGCACTGATGCTTCATCACTCCAAACTGCACTCTTTTGTATTCAAACTCCACCAGTTCTTTTCTTATGGTCTGCTTTGACTTCCAACATGTACTGCAGCGTTTTCTACCAGCTGCATAAAATGACTCATATCTTATTCTGTGGAACTTGTAATTTGAGCAGATGTTTTGACATACCATTATTCTATGTCATTAATGCCAAGTTCATGGCAAATCAAAAGAAAATACTGCAACCCGTCTGATGTTGAATCATTCATAGTGCAATCAATGACATATCTAATACATCTAACATGTTCCTTACATCATTAATTCCATTTTGTGAATTCTATTTTCATTTTCTTTGAACAGGCTTCTGCAAGAGTGGTCATCTATTGTAAGTAATGATACTCTATTCTTCTTTAGTGTAGACTCAAAGATGGGGTTTGATTTGAAATCAACCCTTGTGCCGTGTTTGTAGTTTACCTCTCTGTTTTAAGATACAAGGTTAGACAAGTGAAGATAGTGAATGTATTTCTGTTTTTTCAATGTGAGGATGTTTTGTATTTATAACACAGAGTCAGTTTTAGCGCCTAATATTTTTAATCTAGCCTTCCGGAGTAAGAGCATGTTCTCACTTTTTACTACTACTGAGGCAAACGCGGCACTTCCTGATGTAATAAAAAAATTTGAATATGCCCTGTCAAAAAAGAATGAAGTTTCAAAAATGGAACAACAACTTCAGGTGAGTCTTTCAACTACTAATTCATTTGAAGAATTTATCACATTAAAGCAGAAATTAAATTCGGCAGTTACAAAATTCTATGAGGCAGTAGAAATCCTAGAAAACACTGGTGTTTCAGTTAAAAGTATTGAACAGGGATTACTGGATTTTCCTTCAAAGAGGTTTGATGAGGAAGTATGGTTGTGTTGGAAATACGGCGAGACAGAAATAAAATTCTGGCATGAGAAAGATTCTGGCTTTTTGGGTAGAAAACCAATTGAAGTTAATGATGAGTCCTTAGTTTGACTAGTATTCACTTGCTTTTTTTATAAAATTATGGACATCAGTTGTTTTGGATGGTTTTGATGAATCTAGTTTTCAGAGTTGGGTTTAGTTACAGAGTATCTTCTATAATGACTACTTTTCTCTTGGCTTGATAAATGAGACTGGTACAATGAGTGCCATAGTCTTACCATTTGCTGTTCCTCCTACAATAAGCATGATTGGGAGGAGGAAGCGACATAATGTTCTATTTTTCAACTCTTTTTTTGTCTCTGCAGATTCCACAAAGATAATTTTGCTTAAACTCTTCTAACTCAATTTTAAAATCATCTGTTTGAAAATATGACTCACCAGTTTGTAATCCTCCTGGAACAGATACCCCACAATCATTACAATTAATCTCCACGTTGAATTTTATTCTCTTTTCATTTTCTAATATTTTGCCGATTATCATGACTTTATCTATTCATTAGATTTGATATAAACAATGTTCAAACTCAAAACTCATGAATATTATACTGAAAAATTGTGAATATTCTTATGCTCTCTGTTTGGTTTCGTGTAATTAGGGTCAGATTCCTCCTTGCATCAGTCATTGCAGTTTCTGTAGGCTTGGCACTAAATTGGTGGCAAAATTCTTCAATAGATTTACTTGATGCATTATTGACATTTGCAGGGGTAATGGCACTTCATGCAAGTGTGGATTTACTGAATGATTTTTGGGATTTTAAGCGAGGAATTGATACTAAAACAAAGCGAACCAAAATGAGTGGTGGTACTGGGGTGTTACCTGAAGGATTACTCAAACCATCTTCTGTGTATCGTGCAGGAATTGCATTTTTATTTATTGGGTCTCTAATTGGCGTATATTTTGTAATTACAGATGGAATCCCAATTGCGATAATTTTGGGGTTTGCAATTCTGTCAATCTATTTTTATTCCACAAAAATTGTTGATTCGGGTTTAGGTGAATTCTTTGTAGCAGTGAAGGGGTCGATGATTGTAATGGGTACTTTTTTTATTCAATCTGGACAAATTAACATTGAATCAATTCTTGGAGGAATTGTTGTTGGCTCTTTATCTGCATTAGTGCTTTTCATTGCATCATTTCCAGATCATGATGCAGACAAATCAAAAGGAAGAAAGACTCTGGTTATTGCTGTTGGAAAGGAAAAAGCATCCAAATTGTTTTGGATTTTTCCATTAATATCATATAGTGCAATTATTTTTGGTGTATCTACCAATCTATTTCCTTTATTGTCATTGATTAGTCTTCTAAGCATACCTTTAATGATAAAATCTGGATTGGGTTTACAAAAAAATTATGATGCTGTTGAAAATTTAGTACCATCAATGTCTTCCACGTTGCTGTTTGGTAGAATTACTGGTGCCTTGTTTGTATCTAGTTTCTTGATTGAGATTTGATGCTTTAGACATAAATTTAGCATTTGATTATGATTAACGTGATTTCGGGCTTTGCGACTTTAGAAGGAACTAAAAAATTTGCTCAAAATTCAGGCATGAATCAAGCAAATTTCAAAGATTTTGCAAATTTAACTTTTTCAAATGTTGGAATTGGAACATATCTTGGGGATCCCGATTCTAGAACTGACGAATTGGTAACAAATGCTGTAAAACAATCAATCCTATCTGGAGTAAATGTTATTGATACTGCAATAAACTATCGTGCTCAAAAGGCAGAACGTTCTGTTGGAAAGGCAATATCTCAATTAATTCAAGAAGAAAAAATATCTCGTGAACAATTGTTTCTAAGCACTAAAAATGGCTACGTTACAAATGACGCAGATGTTAAATTAGATTTTTGGGAATATGTCAAAGAAGAATATTCACAAAAAGGAGTTATACGAGAGGGTGATGTTACATCTGGGTATCATTGTATGACTCCTACTTATCTTTCAGATCAACTGGACCGAAGTTTAAAAAACCTAAACTTGGATTGTGTTGATTTAATGTATCTGCATAATGCCGTGGAAGGACAAATCAAAGATGTTTCCAAAGAACAGTTTTTGGAGAATTTAAAATCTGTTTTTGAATTATACGAACAAAAACGCGATGAGGGCAAAATTAAATTCTACGGTATGGCAACATGGGAGTGCTTTAGAGTTACAAAAGACAACCCTCAATTTCTTTCTCTTGAAGATACCGTTAATTTAGCTAAAAAAATTGGGGGTGAAAATCACGGATTTCGATTTATCCAATTACCATTTAACATGCATTATGATCAAGCACTACTTGGAAAAAATCAAATGATTAATAATAAGCAGATTTCAATTTTAGAGGCAGCAATATCTTTGGGGATTGGTGTCTTTACTAGTGTTCCCTTTATGCAAGGACGTTTGTTGGCTTCAGGTGTAATGCCGGAATTTAACGACCTAAAACCATCATTACGTGCTTTGCAATTTATTCGCTCATCTCCTGGTATTTTGGCTCCGTTAGTTGGCCAAAAATCTTCTGAACATATATCGGAAAATCTTGAAATTATGAAAATTCCTCCAATTCCTGAAGATGAATTTCTAGAATTGGTCAAAAAACTTACTTCATGAGTATCTTTTTCATTCTGAAAAGAAAATTTTGTGGAAAAATAATAAATGAGCCATTATTAGGCATTAGAGTACTTGTCTGCCAAGATTTATGATTATGCGAAAATCTGTGAATCTGTTTTATTAATAACCCCTAAAATTCGATTTGCAGGTGTAATTAATGAAAGAGGGCGATTAGTTGCTGGCGGAATGCGAGAGAGTGTTGAACCTTTAGAAAGCGAAAAAGATGATGAAATGATTTTCATGGAATTGGCTTTACGTGTCAAAATGAGAAAAGAGTTTGATAAACAGTTAGGCCCTGTAAATTTTGCTATGGCCTCAAGAGAATGTGCTTTGGCCATTAGTGTATTGATTAATGAGGATATTCTTTACGTAGTGTCAGAACCTGATTCTGATTATGGTGTTTTACCTAAAAAAATTCTTAAAATAATTCATAGCTAAAATCTATTTACACTTTTGGAAATTTATGATCTTATTAATTAGCTATCAAAATCATTGTTTCTAATATGGTCATAAATAGCAAATTAGAGTCTAATTATTTTGTAATAACAGAATTGACTTTTGAAATTAATTCAATTGTCAGAAAATCTTTTAATAATGGGCATCAAGAATATCTCCATTTGATGTAGAGCATGTTTTAAAAATCACTTCTGATGTTACCTGTAAAATCAAACTACAACTAAAAGAATTAACAGTATAATTTTGCAAACCGGTACATTGATAAAAAAACTGTTTCTTTAATTCATAATAAAGATGACTTTCTAACTGTATCTATAAATAGAAATTAAAAAGACAAAATCTGTGCCAGTAGATCCTGTGTGTGGAATTGAACTTGATGAAGAACTAGCATTACTTCATGAATATGATGGAAAAAAATTCCATTTTTGTTGCAATGGCTGTAGACGTATTTTTATCAAAAAACCTCGAAAATACAAAAATAAAAACTAGATTGGAAAAGATCCACACATTCTACAAAATTTAGAATTTTTAACTTCGTGTTTACAATATGAACATGCATTCTCTGTACTTTTTTTTGGAACACCAAATAATTTCTTGTAAATTTCATAATAATGCATTGATTCTCTACTTCTGATGATTACTCCGTCTTCTTTTTCTGTCGTTAGTTTTTTTTCTACATATTTTTCTTCATTAATTATCGATTCAAACAAATTAGTTAGCCCAGCAGTGCCTGAACCGTCTTGCATTGGTGATTTTTCTCTCCATGTGATCTGTTGAGGCAGATATTTTTCAAATGTCTTACGAAGTATCCATTTTCCGTGTCTTTGATCTTTTTTATTTCTTACTTTCATATACGCTGGGATTTTTTTTGCCAGTTCCACAACTGAATCTTTTAGAAATGGTGATTCTACATCTATTCCTAATTCTTTACCAATCTTCTGTGTTGGAAAATGCATAACTGAACAAATACGATTTATTTCTGATTCCAATTCATTTTCAGGTTTGTTAATAAGAAAACTATACCCCGCAAATAATTCATCTGCGCCGTCTCCTGTAATGATTGATTTTTCTCCACAATCTTTTGCCCATTTTATTGCCAGATACATTCAACATTATTGCGAATCTCTATATCGTTGAAATTTTTTAAAATCTTTATTGTCTCCTCAACTGCTTCAAGAATCATGGCAGTTTTAGCATAATAAATTATAAGAGGTAAATCCATCTCTCTTGCAATTCTTTGGCAATATATTAGATCTGTTGAAACAAAGTCTTCTGCAATTACTGCAATGGCTTTTGGTTTTCTATGTTTTAAGAAATATGCTATGATGGAACTATCTAATCCTCCAGATAATGCTATCAAATTAGACTTGCATGAATTGCAGGAGTCTTCTAAAACTTTGTAGAGATCCTTGGACACATTATCCAATACAACTCAGTTTGTTCTGAAATTAAAATATCTATGCCTAATCAAATTTATTTGATAAATCTTGTATTTCATTGCAAACTTAAAATACGTTATAGGTTTCTTGGGTATTGATGCTTCTTCCTGCTGAAATTGAATCTAAAACTCTAATCCCTGCATTACGTGCAATACTTGCCAAGAAACTTGCTGAGGATCATAATATTCGAGAAGATGAAATTTCTAAAATGTTGGGAGTCACGCAAGCAGCCATTAGTAATTACATTCGTGGAACAAGAGGCGACCCATCCCTTATTGCAAAACTTTTAGCAGAAAAACAAGTTGCAATTATGATTGATGATCTTAGTGACAGTCTTTCATCAGACATGGCATACACTCCATCTAGTCTTTCAAAATTCATCGGCCTTTGCAATTATATCAAATCTAGCCTACTAATTTGTGAGATACATCACAATCTAGAATCAAACATTGATGAACAAATATGCAAAGAATGTGAAAACATGCTTCTTAAAGGTCCCGGAAGCGTTTACTAGATTTTATTTAAAATAATTTCAATTGTTGATGTCATACTGCCAATTCCTGGAGATGCAACTGTATCTAGAGTAATTTTTTGAATTTTCGAATTACCTTTTAGCATTTTTTCAGTAATTATATTTGCAACAGCAACTGCATTTGGAATTGAATTTCCCCTTGATTTTAAAATTACCTGATGTTTACTTCCCAATGTCGATAATACATCTATAGCTGATTGCATTACAGGATCATTTCCAATGTTTATGATGGTACCATCAGACTTTTCGGTCTGCTCTTGACCATACGGTTCAGGTGTCTCTTCCATGAGCATTATTCAACAATCAGCAATTTTTTGTTCTTTTAAGTTTTATCGACCAATGATTCATTTTTCAAAGTAATCAATTGGAATATTTTGAAAATCTCCATTTGGAAGTACTCTTCTAATTGTAATTGGGATCACTCTTTGTTCAAGTTCTTCCATTGCAATATCTAACGAAATCCTTGCAGTTTTTGGAATTGGAATGAATGGTGGTGCACCTAATGATAATTGCAGAGCTCTTGCACCCATAATTCTTGCTTTTTCAAATCTTGTAAGTGTTGGTGGACCAATTGTGATTTTACCTTTCTCACATGGAATTTCTTTTGGCTCATGCTCTTCAATTTTTTCAACAATTTCTCTGCTCTCAATTTCTCTGATTCTTTTTTCAAGATTTTCTTGATCTTTTTCACTTAGTGGTTCTAGTCCACCTTTTTTCTCTATTATTTTTCGATAAGTGTTCAGTGCTTTATTTAGTCCTGCATTTACTTCTGGTAAAAGATCTGATTCTTCAGATTCTGGTGTTTCTAAAACTTCAGTTTCAGGTACATCTAACAATGGTGCTTCTTCGACATCAGGCAAGTACCAAAATTTTCTTAAAACGTTATATAATCTAATCATTTTAAAGTACGAATTGAGTACATCTTCAGTTTCCAGAAAACAACTTATTTTAGAAATTCGAGGTAAAACAAAAATTTCATGTGATCTAAAACGCCACTTGTCTCCGCGAACTGTTGGAATCATAATGAGATCCTTGCCATTAGAGGGTAATGCCCATCTTTTGGGAAAAAGTATTTTGTATTTTGAAACGAATGTTGATTCTGGAACAGAGAGGGCAAAATCTGAATTCAAAAAAGGTGATGTGGCATTTTTATCATCATCTGGAAGCATTTGTTTTTTCATAAACGATGTGGCGTCTGGAAAAACTATGACACCAATTGGAAAATTAGGCGATAACATTGATGTATTAAAGGATGTTAAATCTGGAGATGTATTGTGTATCTATGAAGAAACTGCTTGATACAAATGATGTCCAGAATAACCGCCGACTCTTTTTACAGTTCCTTTGATTGCAGAATTTTTTAGAAATGCATTTGCTGCAGAAATTTTAACTCCAGTTTGCCTGGCAAGATCTTGGACTGTGACTACTTTAGAGTTTTGAATGATTTTCATTGCCTGTTGTTCATTTACCATAACTGTAATTTCTGCTTTCTTTGGACCACTTTCTCCTTTGTCTTTTTTACTCTTTTTTATGTCCTTGGTTCCAGATGATTTATCTTTATTTGCAGCTGTTGTCTTTTTTGCTCCGCCCATAAATCTAGAAAAAAATATTCCTCTTATAAACGATGAAGAAATTCAGTCTAGTGTTTTTATTAATTATTTGAAAACTTTCAAATTATTTTCAAGTATAAATAACATCTAGTCTTTCATAAATTATGGGTATTGTATCCAAAGGTGCAAAATGCAATGTTGATGGGTGTGATAAAGACGGTACTCGTTCTTTAAACACTGCAAAGGTAGAAAACGCAGGTCTCCGAGTAAATTCATCCGGTAAAAAAACAGTCCTTTGTAAAGATCACTATAAAGAATGGAAAAAAGAATCCAAAGACGATCGTGATCTTGAACGTGCAAGATTTGACAAATTTTAGTTTCCTTAGTTAATTTGTAGGATTTTTAGAATAATCGTCTCGAAGTTTCTCGTATAATTTATCTAATTTCATATAGAGTCTTTTTGGTTCTCTTTTTTTCTGGTTACTCAAAACATACAATGCGAGAATTGGAAATGCAATTGTTGCATCAGCATATACGGTAACCATTCCTTTATGTGCATCTTGAACTTTCCCCCAACTCTTTCCTTCTTGAAGTGTTGCACCAGACAATCCTCCTGTATCAGGACGTGCATCAGTAATTTGAATAATGTAATCTTGTCCTCCGTCATTCCTTCTGAGAATTTGGTCTAATAGTGGCCCTGTTTGCTGTGCTGTGTTTTTTGGAACTCCTCCTCCTAACTCTAAAATTCCTGATTTCTTTGAATCATAAAGAATAGCTGCCTGCTCTATTATCTCTCTTACAAAATCCAAATTGTATATTTTGTCTTTTAGCCTATGAACTACTAAATTCAAGGCCAATGACGAATCCTTTATTGTTGATATGTATACCGGTACATCATATTCATATGCAGATGCAATGAAACTTTTTTCAGGGTGTTTTGCTTTCTCTTTACTTATTTTTCCCATCAAATTACAAAATTCTGCTGTTGTAAATGGCTTATCTGAAAAATCTTCTCCAAACATTTTTTGAATTAATTTGTCTTCTGCCTCCAATGTTTCATGAAATTTAATATACACATCTCTAATTCTAACAATTTCATTTTCATACAATTTCATATCATCAACATCAAAACTTCCTTGTTTTACTGGTAATCCCCAAGCAAAATGATCTTCATGGTATACATTTGCCCCAGTTGTAATAATCCAGTCAACAAACCCTTTTTCAATAAGTGTTTTAATTATTCCACCAAACCCCACAGGTGTCATTGCTCCAGAAACTGTAAGACAAATTGTGGTGTCTTCTTCAATCATTTGAGCATAAAGTTTTGCTGCATCTCCAAGCTGTCTTCCATTATATCCTGTACTTGCAAAGACATCAACTAAATCTTCTATCGTCATATCTGGATCTAGTTTAATGTGAGGAATGTCTTTACCATGAAATTCGTGTGGATCCACTTTAAAAAACAATTTTTTATTCTAAATAATACTTGCGGATGGAATTCTTTTGCTAATTCTGACTTTTCACATAAACCTTACTTAATTAGGAATGTTCTGGAATAATACCAAATGAAAATAATTGATTTGCATGATCCTCAAAGGGTAAACAAATCCCCCGATGATGTTGAAATTTTGATGTCCTCTGGGAATTTTCCCCAAGATGAGTTTGTTATCTCTAAAGTAGAATTGCGTCTTTACAATGAACGAATTGATGATAAATTGGGTACTTTTTCTCTAATTACCTCCTTTGTAGAAACTGACAAAGGGTCTGTTGAAATGATTTATGATGAGGGATTTCGAGGTGAAGATCCTTTGAAGCGAACAAGAGAATTTCTAATTTCTAATTTGGGAATATCTGGTTTGATTTTGCGCTCAATAATTTGCCTACGTGAGAAAACTGATACATTTTTGGATGTATAGACTGAATCGCCAGTAGACAAAACTGTAATTCAATTCAGAGGCAGTACTGATAGATGGGAAATTGTAGGTGATTAAGTATGTGATTCTAAAATCGAAATGACGTAAAAAGCCATTCATCAAGGTAATGTAGTTTAGAAAGTAAAATCTCTAGCAGATATTATTGTAGAAAATAGAATGGCACTTTAGAATTGAAATGCAAAGCAATAGACAGAAAACTTTGATAATATGGAACTGGAACATTAGATGGAGGAGAAGCATTTAGAATAATTCTAAGAGGAAACTATGCCCCAATCTATGACCAACCAGAAAATTTTGTACTTGACTGGTCTATGGCCATAATACAAAACATAAAAAATGGATTTAGAATCCTATT
Organism: Candidatus Nitrosopumilus sp.; assembly: GCA_029864335.1. Lineage (GTDB taxonomy): Archaea > Thermoproteota > Nitrososphaeria > Nitrososphaerales > Nitrosopumilaceae > Nitrosopumilus. Next base: position 35,162 of record JAOTTS010000001.1, read on the forward strand.
AGCACAAGATGGTGTTATTCATATAAAACCATTATTGTATGTTGAGGAATTAGATGATTTAGAACATTAACTAAACAATTAGGAGAACCACTCCTTTTTAATTTTATTAAATATTAATAATTTTTAAAAAATGAAATTCTTAAATTTCTAAGAAGAATGTTTGAAATATTTTTCTGCACATTCTTTAGTGCAAAACTCACTTATGAATAGATCAAAAATTCTTTCCACAATTTTTACATTTTGTGTCCATATCATTTTCCAATTATTTTAAAAATACCCACATGTATTTTATTTGAGGCAGTGCTCGCAAGGAGTGAACTTTTCTTTTATTGCTTCTTCAAGAATATCTGGAACAAAGTATGTTTTATCTTCTTTTTTCACATAGTAGATTTTGCACTCTGGAATCATAGTTGCCAAATGATGGACAATCATGTCGGATTTATTTCCAAGATATCCTGCCATAATTAGCATTCATCCAATTTTTCAAAGAGTCGAACTATTGATGCATCAACCAAACCATTTACCATCATATTCTGAGTTATTCTCTTTGTCCTATAAACTAGATGAAAAATTGGCTAAACCTATTTTGATTTATTTTCTAAACATAAATTACATAATGTTTCATAGGTCATACTTTTAATTGGCTTGAATTTATTCCCACAATTTTCACATGTGTTAAGTAAAATCAATTTTTCAATTGTATTCTCATTTTGTGGTTGAGTCAATCATATTCCTCTTTACTATAAGCGATGTCTGATTTATCAAATTCATTGTTTAAATTATTTTCAAGTCCTTTGATTTTTTTATCTATTTTACCAATATCTTTCAATGAGAAGGAGATCTTGAATTCATCTTTTTTTGATGATTCTACTTTGGACATTTTGTTAAGGCTCAACATGTTTTACAATCCAATCTTGAACCGCCATATCTGTACGGTGATCTTGACATCGTACATGAGGGCATGGAATTAATCTGTGACAGCTTTCTTCCTCACATTTTCGATAATTTCCAGGAATATTGGTGCCTTTGGGTGTTATTTCCAAGTTAAGACATCCATTTAGCAATACGATAATATTTTTGATATGATTTGCAGAAAACCATTTTTTAAATCAAAATTTTAGGTGCTTTCACATTCACACTTTTGCTGTTTTTCAAATCTAGGATATTTTAGCTTATGGCATACATCACAGTATAGTTGATTTGACACATCTATTAAATGCTGATTTGCGTATTAAGAGTATTGTATGATTCATCTACACTGAAAATTACATTTTTTATGTTTTAGAATCATTGATTACGTGATTGACTAACATTACCATTCACATCAAGTATATCTCCGCATATCTGACATTCCCACTCTCCATTACAACTTATTTGGTTTCCATTTATGCCACTAGATGTATTACAAACTTTACAGTGTAATGACATTATTTTATTTTTTTCCTTAATGTTTTTGATTTATTATTTTCTAAATGCATATTTTCATGTTCACGTACTTGATCAAAAGTATACGAGGTTCCCTCCCATTAAAATCACATTGATTACAGTGATATTTCATTTTATTTTGTCACATCTTTTTGTTGCATGTGAGATTTTTTGAATATTTTTTCATAATTTGTTTTAGTTTTGAAAGATTCAAATTTCAATTTAATGATTTTTTTTAACATACTTTTGATGGTATTCCTTTGATATATACCGGCGTAATTCTAAATAAAAAAAGACTAGTAGCCTTCTTCTCCAGAGAAAAGAAGACACCAATAGTTTGCATTTGTCTTTGCAGATTTTTTCTGACCTATCTTACATGGTCCAAATACCTTTCCAGCAGATAATTCTGACTGGTAATTAGGAACTCTTTGAATCTGTTTAACAATTGCCGGTGTTACAAAAAATGAACTAACCATTTGATAATTCACATCAAATGTTTCCACAGTGTCTATGACATTATAGTCTGTTAATCCATCATCTCCTATCGCATCCTTTGGCGTATATGGTGATGGTTTTCCTCTGTTGGTTCGAAAGTCTTTGATGTTGATGATTTTGCCTAAAATCTTGCCTATTCCCACTGCTTTGGTTTGTTCTTGTGGTTTGTTGTAATCACCCAAATTGATCTGAGTTTGTGTCGTTTCATTCATTTCTGATTCGCTTTTTTAGGCCACAAATTCTAATTGAGTTGTTTCTTTTATGATCTGATGACGTCAAGTCAATACTAATTCAATATGTTCTTAATCTAGTTTGAATTTCGTATTTATTACTGAAGGTAAACCTTCCAAGATTTTCTAAAATTTCAACAAAATGTTAAGGATTTTAAACTTAGACTAATTGATTTGAATACCTACGAAGATTTAGGTCTAAAAGTTTGAATACAGAATCTGCATAAACTACAATTTTGAGTTTGAACATCTAATTGTCTTCAAACTTTGCCCAAAAAAGGTTCGAGTCTCTATGGGCAGAATTTACAAGAACTATTTTAGTTAACAAATAGGCGGGTTGCTGGTTGGTTTCTCTATAATGTAAATTCAAAAATGATTTAACTTCCATAAAAATGAATCATCACAAAATGGAAAAAAGATTAATTTCACTTGGATTGTCTGATTGTTATTGCTTTGTGGTTAATAGGTGACAATGTGATTCATGATGAATAGTGTTTATAATATCATCATAAAGTGTCATTTCTACCATTGATAGTTTTGGATAGTCAACAATTAATAGATCAATTTTGTTTTCTTTTACATAATCAATTACCCAATGTGCAATAGAATCAGTTAACACAAATTTTGTTTTGATATGAATTCCTTCTTTTAAAGCGATTTTTTTCCAATTCTCTAATTCTTTCTTTAGTTTAGAAATTTGTAATTGAGCTTTTTTCTTGTCTGATTTTGTCTCAAAAAAATACAGTTTAGGCTGAATTTTGTACATACATTCAATGACGGTAAAGTCAGATTCAAATTTTTTTGCTAATTCAAGTCCTACACCAAATGACTTTTTGGTGTGTGTTGGAGTAATTATTGCAACTGCTATGTTTTTGAATATTTTGGACATAGTTGTTAGTTCAAAGTCTGTTTTCTATTCTAATATTTAATTATATGATTAACTGAATGGATGTTCGTAAAGTATATGTTTTGAAATACTTTTTTTACACACTTAATATGTGAAATATGGTTAATGATTTATGAAGTTAAAAGTAATCACAAATGATTCTGATGTCTCAAATACTGGAGAATTTCCTTGTATTTCATGTCATACAAACTGCTGCAAAGAGTATGTGATATTTGTTAATGCTCATGACATTTACCGACTCTCAGTTGGAGTGGGATTGGCCCCAGAGAGTTTTCTTGAGATTTATGGAGCAAAGGATTATGATCTTGGAATAAAGGTTAAAGAAGGTTTGTTAGATCTTGCTTTAAAACAAAAAGATGGTGGATGTATGTTTCTTGAAGAATCTAAAGATATCTTTCGATGTACCGTAAATGACTTTAAACCAAGCGTGTGTAAATCATATCCATTTCAAATGAAAAAGGGAAAATTAATCCAGATGAGTGATAAGATGTGCCCTGTTGAGTGGGATACCAAAGAATTTGAGGCTATTATGTCAACTCATCTCAAAAAAGATGAAGATGAATGGAAGTTTTATGACGAACTTGTACTAGAATGGAATGCAAAGCATGGGATAAAAAAACCACTGTCTGGATTTTTGAAATTTATGCTAGATAGAGTAGTTTTAGAATGTGTAAAGTCTTGATAATTTATTTTATCTTTGGATAATAGAAACGATGGTCCATATTGCTCTACGTGTCCGGTCGATTTCGAATAAATGTGCGTCTAGTTCTATCTCCAAAAATGAGGTATTAAACTAAAACACTAAGACCCTTTGACGGCCTAAAACTAGATAATCTATACGGGATTATGCGGATTATTATTGAATTATGGTTTGTTCTTGAAAAAATTTTGAGGCTTGACTGAGAATTTTAAACGTTAGTTCGATATTGGATTTATTAATCCTCATAGAAATTTTCAATTTTTTCTGCTTTTAGAAAATCTTCTAGCATCTCAATTTTTTGTTTCTGGTATTGGTATAAATCAGATAAAATAGGCACCAATCCTGTACTCAGAGTAGCTTCTGTAACAGAATTTTTTCTATCAATGTAATCATAATTATCATTTAGAGTTTTGTCATAAACAAATTTTTCGATTACTTGGATTCTATCATCTTGATTGTATTCCCATATAGGATTTGTATATAGCACAACACATTCATTTGCTCGTAGATTTTTCATAGCAGCATAATAATCCTCTTTACTTAATTTAAGAAACACATCATACGATTTATCACACAATTGAACTAGATCTTTACTGTGTTCTAAAATTTTTTTATCATTAAATGTAATATGTCTATCTGTATCAATGTTGGAACATTTAGCTAATGCGTAAATTTTTTCTCCTGCTAAAAGTGTTTTATCATAAATAATTTTCAAACAATCTTCGTATTGTTCATTAAAAAAATCTTGCTTTGAATAATCCGGCATTATGTTTTTTTCTTGTAATTTATTTTCTATATATTCAACTTTTTCTTTTTGTTCATCAAACAAGTATTTCAAATGGAAGAAAACGGGATCGTTTAGTTGTGCTTCTTCAATGCCTTTTTGTCTTAAATCTTTGCCCTCTTCAACACTTTGTTTAACTTGATCGTAAATAAAATTATGCAATTGAACATTTCTGTCACCTGCTGTAGAATTCCACATAGGAGCTAAATACAATTGTACACATTTTTCGGCTAATCCTCCAGCTTGATTTCTCATGTTTTTGGCGCCCACTAGTAGATATATTTCATATTTTTCATCACAAAATTCAATTGTCGTCCTAGAAAATTTAGTAAGTTTTTGCGGTACTAATGAAGAATCATATTTTTGTAATTTATTGCATTCTTTAAGATCATTTAATCTTGCAACATGGTTAAGATGAGTATTTTCCTTGACTATTCTTGGACATTCATTATGTAATTCTTCTGAATAATATTTTTGAAAAAGCGAAATTTTACTTTCTGATGGTGAACAAGTTTTTAGCGTATAAACTCTTTCAACTGGGGTCATTGATTTATCATTCATCATTAAACTTCTACATTCAATCCTTGTTTCTCCAAAGCTGTCCTGAATTGTCAATGAAAAAAGTGTGATTATAACAAGCAATGGAATTAAAGCAAAAATTATCTTATACATCATTGTAAATTATATAATCCTGCAATATATACACAACTTTAAATGACTTCTTACAAAATAACCACGGGGATTCAGCTACCATTTTGGGGTTAAAAATGGACGCAGACATAGATAAAATAAGTCCTCAAAGAAAAATATGAAATCACAAAACCTTTCTAATTACTTGATTCTAAACCTTGTCACACAACTCTTTGTGGGAATGGAATTTCAATTCTAATTTTTCTGAAATATCATGTTGGTCAAATCCAGAATAATCATTTTTTTCCATGTTTATTTTTAGAACTCAAGATTTCTGAGTTTATATAGATAATAACGATTTGATGCTTACGTAATTATGAAAACATTTTGTCCCTAAGGGGCCCATACCCCAAGAATTTTAAACTCAAACTATTAAATTTCTACTTATGCGAATATTGCAACTTCATTGTGATAGCATAGAGTATACTCCAACAAAAAAGGAGATTAAGTCTGCAGAAGATATTGAAAATCCTGAAACTCAAAGGCTAGAAGAATTAGTAGTTGTGTTTGTTGCAATAGAAGATGGTGATGATTCTTCTGTTGCTCAAGATGCTATTTCGCAAATTAGAAATTCGATGGAAAAAATTGGCTGTAAAAAATTATTGCTATATCCATACGCTCATCTAAGCTCCAATCTTGCAAAACCATCTGTTGCCATTTCGGTACTCAAAGAGATGGAAATTGCTGCATCAGATCTTGATGTTTCTCATTCCCCATTTGGCTGGACAAAATCTTACAAACTTCAAGTAAAGGGACATCCATTAGCTGAAAGCTCCAAAGTCGTAACAAAAGATTCTGCTGATTTACAAACAGAAGAACTCACTTCAGATGCATTAAAGGGTGAATCAAAAATTAGATCCATTTGGAAAATAATGTCTCCTGATGGAATGATGTCTAACATTGGTGATTTTGATTTTTCAAATTATAAAAAATTGGAATCTTTAGCAAAATATGAATCGGCAAAACAGCGACGTGTAGATGAGTCTCCTCCACATGTTGCGTTGATGAAAAAAATGGGAATTGCAGATTACGAACCAGCATCTGATTCTGGTAACATGAGATTTTATCCTAATGGTAGATTGATTAAATCTTTGATTGAACGCTATGTTACTGACAGAGTTAAAGAATATGGCGGATATGAAGTTGAAACACCAATCATGTATGATTCTGAACATCCAAGTATGGTTAGTTACTTTAATCGATTTCCCGCAAGACAATACAACATTGATTCAGAAGGGAAAAAATTATTTTTAAGATTTGCAGCTTGTTTTGGACAATTTTTAATGGCTAATCAATACCAAATGTCTTACAAAAATCTCCCATTCAAACTATATGAACTCACAAGATACAGCTTTAGAAGAGAACAGTCAGGGGAACTTGTAGGTCTTCGTCGCCTTAGAGCATTCACAATGCCTGATTGCCATGCATTCTGTAAAGACATGGGACAAGCAGTTGATGAGATTAAGGTAAGGTTTGATTTATCCCAAAGTGTTCTCACTGAGCTAGGAATTGACGGAACTGACTATGAAATGGCAATTAGATTCACGGAAGATTTTTACAATGAAAATAAAACTGCAGTTGAGGAATTAGTAAAGAAACATGGAAAACCAGTATTAGTTGAAATGTGGACTGAAAAATTCTTTTATTTTGTTCTAAAATGGGAGTTTAATTTTATTGATGTACTAGGAAAAGCATCTGCTCTTTCTACCGACCAGATTGATGTGGAAAATGGTAGTAGATATGGAATTGAATTTGTTGATGAAAATAATACATCAAAGCATCCAATAATCTTGCACAATTCTCCAAGCGGAGCAATTGAGAGAATCATTTACGCTCTACTTGAAAAGGCCGCAAAAGACTCCAAAGAAGGAAAAAAACCCCAATTCCCATTATGGCTTGCGCCAACACAAGTGAGAATAATCCCGCTAAATGCTGAATTTAATGAGTTTTGTAAAACACTTAGTGGTAAAATATCTGTAAATAATATTCGTGTGGATATTGATGACCGAAATGAAAGCATTGGAAAAAGAATTCGTGAAGCAGAAAAAGAATGGATTAGATACATTTTGGTAATTGGTGAAAAAGAAGCAAATTCTCAAAATCTTAGCATTCGTGATAGGCAGACAGGTGATGTTCGTGAACTATCATTTCATGATTTCCTAAATGAAGTAAATGAGCAAACAAAGGGAAAACCTTTCACAGGTTTGAATTTGCCAAAACACCTCTCAAAGAGGCCGCAATTAATGGTGTAAAAGATGAGTTTTTTTGATTTATACATGAATAGGAATCCCCTCATCACATCTTCAGATGATGACACCCAACCAGTAGCTACAGTCTTCGGTGTCCCATTTGATTCAACTCACTCTTACAAACCTGGTTGTAGATTTGGACCTGATGCAATTCGGGATTCATTTAACAACATTGAGATTTTTCATCCTGACCTTCAAGTTAATTTAGAAACTGTGAACATCAAGGATCTTGGAAACACTCGTCATACTGTTGTTGCATCTGAAATGATTGACATGGTAAAGAAAATTACAACTGAACTTGTTGCAAAACAACGGCAACTTTTCATTTTGGGTGGTGAGCATTCAATCACTTATGGTACATACACTAGTTTTCCAAAAGATACAGGCTACGTTGTATTTGACGCTCATTATGATTTGCGTGATGAATTTGCAGATATCAAACTAAGTCATGCATCTTACCTTAGACGAATTGTTGAGGAGAGAAGCTCTGAAAATATTTTGCATGTTGGTGCCAGGGCATTTGTAAAGGAAGAACTAGAATTTCTTAAAGAAAACAATATCAAAACAATTTCTGATAGGGAAATTAGAGATGGAAAAGGACCTCAACTAGTAAAAGACTATGTCTCTACTTTTGATACCATTTATTCTAGTTTTGATCTTGATGTTTTAGATCCTGCATTTGCTCCAGGTGTTGGTAATCCTGAGGCAGTAGGAATCACATCTAGGGAATTATTTGACATGATTTACTCATTTAAAGAAACAAAGGTAATTGGGGCAGATATTGTAGAATTGAATCCATATCATGATAATGGCTCTACTTCATCGCTTGCAGCAAAAATCATCTCTACATTAATTGCCATGAATCTTTCGCCTAATCAATAAAATACATTTTCATGAAATTTCATAAAAATTTACTCTATATTTCCTCATTCTTGTTGGTATTGCCTTTATTAGATAGTGCCGCTGGGGTTATCACGTGTTAAATAATCTTCGAGAAACACTTCGGCCAACACTTGAAAAAATTGGAAAAGGATTTGCATCCACAGGATTGTCTCCAAATTTTTGGACAGTTATTGGTCTTGTATTTGCATTGATTTCTGCAATAGTTTATGGTCTTGGAATTGAGTTTGGCTTAATAATTGGGGGAGTGTTGTTACTTGTTTCAGGATTCTTTGATATGGTTGACGGTCAGGTTGCAAGAGTTACTGGAAAAACTTCCAAAAAAGGATCATACCTTGATTCAATGTTTGATAAAATTGCTGAAGTTGCAATATTTTTAGGAATTTTAATTGGCGGTTATGCAGAACCCTATCTCATATTACTTGCAATCACTCTATCATTATTGGTAAGTTATGCACGAGCAAAATCTGATGCAATAAACATCAAACTTCAAGGAATCGGAATCGGTGAAAGGGCTGAAAGACTATTGGTAATTGCAATTGTTGGTATTATTGGTTTTATGGATATTGCAGTTGTAATTGTTGTAATAATTGCAGGGGTCACTCTTATTCAAAGAATGATTGTTACTTCAAAAAACATTAAAGAGTAATTCTAACGTAGTTTTCCACGTTTTCTTCTACTATCTTCTGATCTAATTTTAAGAATTTTAAAGTGAATTGCACATGAAATACAATACCATTTCAAAACTGTTGGGGATGCAATGTATGCTCCTTGTGCACGTAGCTCTTTAGCTAATGTATGTTCTACCAAATTTAATCTGGATGTTACTTTTTTTGCTTTATCTTTGGGAACTGTTTGACCACAGTTTGTACATTGCACTGTACCAGATGATCCTTTTCCTCCCTTAGTACGTCCCCTACTTGCACGCTTAAGTGGCATGAAAATAAACAATTTTGCCTACTTATATTCTTGTGGACAAAAATAATGCCTGCTTATAGGACACATAATTGATTTAGAAAATCAACTATTCAAAAACTGTTCATTTTGAACCTATTTTTCCTAATTTGGCTTCGTACTGGCAAACTAGAAGAGGGATTGAATACTCCAATTGGATCCTCATGTTTACCCCCTCTTTCACATTCTTGATTTTGTTTTATTAAGAAATGGAATTTTTTCTTTAAATCCAGCAATTTTAGATCTAGGAGTTGTTTTGACTTACGAAACAGTTTGTAATTTTTTTACAATCAAAAATTCTCAAATTTATGCATGATTTTTAACAAAATAGATCCATGTTTTAATTCTAGATCGAATAATTTCAAATGATAATAATGCATGGGCTTTGTCATAATTGCTTTAGATCAGGCGTTGAATTAAGGGTAGAAAAGGGCGCGATTCTATGCAAAGATTGCTTTCATATAAAGAATGCAAAAAACTAAATCCCTTACTCCAAAAATCAAAAAAATGAAATTAGCCGTATTTGCACATTGTGCAATTGACACCATTACTATAGATAGTTCTAATTATGAACAAATTGGAGGCTCTGCGTGTTATTGTGGAATAACTGCAAGACAATTCAAATTCGATGTTGATTTATTTACAAAATTTGGCTCTGATTTCTCAAAACAATATCTCACTGAAAATAAAATAAATTTTGTAAATTCAGAATCCGAAAAAAATACTACAAAATTTGCAATTACTATTAACGGTTCAGATAGAACCCTTAAACTTGAAAATGAGTGTGGCCCTGTAGATTATTCTAGAGTAGATGCTGATGGACATCTAGTTAGTCCAATATTTCATGAAATATCTGATGATGTTTTTAAAAAAATTAAAAATGATTCAAATTTTCTCTTCGTTGATCCTCAGGGATTTTTGAGACAAAAAGACGATCAAAATAACATTATTTTGAAAGACACTGAACTTGATTTGTCTGATGTTAATGCAATCAAGATTAATCCTGAAGAGGGAAAGTGTCTTGTTAATGGCACTCGTGATGAAATGATGTTGGCATTACAAAAAAAAGGAGTTGAATATGTACTCTTTACAAATAAAACGTATATCTCTCTTTTGGTAAAAGATAAAATTTACTCTATCACTCTTCCAAACAAAAATATCCATGATACAACTGGAATAGGCGATATTTTTTGTGCTACATTTGCATGTACTATGCTAAAAGAAAAAGACTTTTTGTGGGCCCTATCCTTTGCTGGAGGTGCTGCTCAGGCTGCACTTGATTCAAAAAATGTTGGTTTACAGAAAATCCCCTCAAAAGGCATAGTTCAAAATAACGCATCATATTTTTATAATTTAATTAAATTCCGAGATTTATAATTATCATCTTTGCAAAAAATTCCATGGAATAGATTTGAATTTATTTTAAAATTTTTATGGATTCAAATTCTTAAAATCTAGGCATTTAGGATCAAACTCATTTAGATATCTTGGTTTTTTAGTAAAAGTATCTTCAACCCAAATTTCACACGTTTCAACATCTATGAATTTTCTATCTGAATCATTACTAACAATTTGTAACACCAGAATTCCTATAAGTATCACAATCAAAATTATTGGTAATTTTTTTGAAGAAATATCCATAAATTTGCTCTGTAAATTTTTAAACTTAAGCCTATTGATTAGAAAAATATCTTTTCATTGTTTGAATGTAGATGTAAGAATAACTGAAAACCAACAAAGACAAATATTGAAAAATCATTAAATTCAAAGCATGAAAGGTCCATCAGAAATTAATTCTGTGTATTGGGATGAGCAAACAAAATCCTGGAAATACAAGATGATTAAGGTTGAGGAATATCATGGCTTTGTAGAGTGTCAACATTGCCGAAAACCAATGTCTCATAATGTAAAATCTGATGGTGAATACAAAGTAGTTTATGTTAAATGTGGCTGTACCAGAGATGGCCGATAAACTTTTTTTCTTTTCTAAACTATCAACATGTTTAAGTTCATAATCAATACAAAATTGGTGAAAATAATTGAATAATTTAATTATCATAGTGGTTGTGATTATAATTGCAATCATTATCGGAATTATGGGAAATTCTAATTATCAAGAGATTGCATCAATACGTGACCAAAAGAATCTTAAACTCACATTGGATGATTGTAAAAGATTATTTGATGTAGGGATTGAACGCATTGATTGTTTTGATAAATCAATTAATGCATTTGGAACTGATGAGCAAAAACAACAATGGCAACTAGGATATTACAATCCTTAGATTTTAAGAATCATTAACAGGCTTAAGTTCATACAAAATTATGATGTTATGTCAAAACTTCTTGAGAAGATTACTTGAGTAGATGCAGTTTCTATTGATTGTATGAAAAATAACCTAAAATCAGGTTTGTTATACGAGCAAAGTGTACATTATTCTTTTATTCTACTGAATTGATTGTTTCTTCTGTGCAAATAGGGATCTATGGTTCAGGAATTGCTGAAAATGCTGCAAAGATAATCAAAAAAAATTTGGATGAAAATGGCATCAAGTCATTTCCAATAACAAAATCAAAAGGTAAACAGGCTGATTGTGTGATTGTTTTAGGTGGAGATAAGGGAGTCAGAAATTATTTTCATAGAACTTTTGATTCTACATCTCCTGTCCTAGGTATTAATGAAGGAGAAGCAAGCGGATTTTTAGCACAGATTGAACTTAGAGAATTTTCCTCATTTGTTGGCATTTTAAAAAAACAAAATTATACTGTTGAAGAAGTTCCACGTCTCGGTGTAAAAATTGATGGCAAAAATGTTTATCCTGTTTTAAATGATGTAGCTGTGTTTTCATCAAAGAGTGCTATGTTAATGGAGCATTCATTGAGAGTGAATGGCGAGGAAGTATGGCACGACAATAGTGATGGAATCATTGTTTCTACCCCAATTGGCTCTTCTGCATATTCAATGTCTGCTGGAGGCCCTGTTTTGTTCCAAGATTCTGCAGTATTTGAAATAATTTCAGTAAACTCACTTGATGTAACACGAAGACCAATTATTGTGTCTAATGAAAGTTTGATTGAAATTGATGATGTCTCTGCAAGATTACACTGTGAAGCAATACTTGATGGTCTAGATAGATTCAAAGTGAATAAAACTGTAGAGTGTACTCAATTCTTCCCACCTGCTAAAATTATTCGTCTCAAAAAAGACTCTACTGCAATTTCCGCACTGGCAAAAAAAGTTCATTTGGCCGAGGAATTACTGAGCATGCCACCAAGCTCAAAATTACTTTTAAAGACATTAGAATATGAAGGCGCATTAACACAAAAGGATCTAGCAAACAAAACACTACTCCCAGATAGGACTGTTAGATTAGCATTAAGTCATCTCTTGAAAAAAGGATATGTCAAAAAGAAAGTATCAATCCGTGATGCTAGACAGAAAATTTATCAAATATCAAAAATTGAATAATTAATTAAGATTCATCTCTGGAGATTTTTTTCGTATGTGGGGCGTAGTTTTCTGTTGCTTCGTTGATTCTTTTTTGAATATTTTCTTTAAAACATTCATCAAAACAAAAATCCTTAATCCTTATATCGTAACCCTTGCCACATTCCTTGCGCTTTTTCATGATTTTAATTGGCTTATTTTTTTCTCTATTTACCTAAAACTCCAAATTCCCAATTTTGGAATTGGCCCTAAATGATCTATTTTTCAGATGCTGCTTTTACAAATGCTGTAAAAGCTTCTTCTGGATATCCTGGTCTGCTGTTAAACTCTGGATGGAATTGGACTCCTAGATAGAATTTATGAGATGTAATTTCTAGTATTTCCATTCTTTTTCCTCCATCACTATTAGCAGAAAATATCAATCCATTTTTTTCAAATTCTGGAATGTATTTCTTGTTAATTTCATATCTATGTCTATGACGTTTATGGATAGAATTTGTGTTGTAAATTTTATATGCATTTGTATTTTCTTTAATTTTTACTTCATTTGCTCCTAGTCTGAGAGAGCCACCCATATCTGAAATATCTTTTTGTTCTGGAAGTAAATCTACAATAGGATTTTTTGTATCTGCTTTAATTTCAGTAGAATTTGCATCTTCTAAATTCATCACGTTTCGTCCAAACGCAATTGCTGCCAACTGAAATCCAAAACATATTCCAAGATATGGTATATCTTTTTCACGTGCAAAGTTTGCCGTATTGATAATTCCTTCAGAACCCCTAGTACCAAATCCACCTGGAACTAAAATTCCATCATACTTTGATAGTATATTGTAATCTGAAATTGATTCAGAGTCTATCCAGTCTATGTCTATGGATTTTCCTATTTTTGCACCTGCATGTTTTAATGCATGATTTACACTCACGTAACTATCTGCAAGTGTCACATACTTTCCAATCATTGCGATCTTTACCTTTTGGTCTTCATGATTTACCATATTTTGTGCAATCTCATTCCATTTGTCCCAATTTGCTGATGCATTAACCATCCCAACTTTACCAAATTTTGTAAATATTGAATCCATTATTCCTTGATCATAAAGCATCTGTGGGACTTCAAAGATTGAATTTGCATCATGACATGATAAAACATTATTTGGTGTAACATTTGTAAACATCGCAATTTTCTTTTTTGTCTTTTCTTCTAGGGGCAATGTGCATCGAACTGCTAAAAAGTCTGGCTGAATACCAATTCTTCTTAGCTCTTGTACACTGTGCTGAGTAGGCTTGGTTTTCTGTTCTCCAACTACATCCAATGAGGGAGCTAATGTTACATGAACAAAGATTACGCCCTGAGGCCCTTCTTCAACTCTTAACTGTCTGAGTGCCTCTAAAAATGGCAATGATTCAATATCCCCTACTGTTCCACCACATTCTACAATCAAAAAGTCTAGTTTTTCATCTTCAGCTATTTTTCTAATTCTATTTTTTATCTCATCAGTAACATGTGGAATAATCTGGACACATGCGCCTAGATACTCTCCTTTCCTTTCTGCATCAATTACTGAAGAGTAAACTTGAGCAGTTGTAATGTTGTGACTTTTTGGAATGTTTTGATTTAGAAATCTTTCATAATTACCAATATCCATGTCGCACTCTCCTCCGTCTTCTGTGACAAAGATTTCTCCGTGGGCTACTGGATTCATTGTACCTGCATCATAATTCAGATATGGATCTATCTTAATGCAGGATACTTTTTGGTCGGCTAATTGTAATAATTTTGCAATCGATGAGGTAGTTACTCCCTTTCCAAGGCCAGACATCACACCACCTGTAACAAAAATAAACTTTGTCTGCACATTAATGAAACGAACATCAGGTTTTTGTGTGTTTTGACGATCATAATGATTGAAATAATAGAGTACAGTATCTCTATTGTGGGACTCGTTCTTTTTGTTGTATCAATCCTAGTTGTATTTATTCTCAGTTCTAGTTCTCTAGCTTTTGCAGAAACTACCTATGAAATCAAGATTCCCTCAGGCGCATCTGATCCTGGTGCCCCATTCTTTTGGTCTGAAAAATCAACCGGTGTAACTACTGGTGTTATCACCATCTATCCTGGTGATTCTGTAATCTGGAAAAATGCGGATACTGCATTTCATACAATAACTTCTGTTTCTCAATCAGGTGAAGAAAATGGTCTATTTGATAGTGGCTTTTTCAAACCCGGAGAGTCTTACACTAGACAATTTAACGAACTGGGAGACTTTTATTATTACTGTATTATCCATCCTTGGATGAACGGAGTAGCCCATGTAATAAAAAATCCAGGAAGTGTTCAATCCATTTTTCGTGTTGCGTCTGGATACAGTGATGATGGTCTGGGCTTTGAAGTAAAATACATTTTAGATATTGATCTTGCAAACGCAGTTCATGTTGATCCCAATGGACGTTCTTTGACATTTACCATTCCAGGTGATACGGAAAATGAACAAATTACGATAATATTGCCTCCTAAATTAATTGAAAATCCTAACACTGTTTGGGTAGATGGAGAAATGGTAAATATTGACATAGAAGAGACTGTGACTGGTTCCAAACTAATCATTCCAATCCAGCCTCATTCAAAAGAAATCAAAGTGATGGGATCATACGTAATCCCAGAATTTGGATTTTTGACTTTGGCTGTTCTAAGTATTGGACTTTTCTCAATTCTGTTTTTTGCTCGCTCAAAATTTTCTTTTCTTAGATAATTATACATTCGTACAAAAATTATTAATTTTTTAAACAACTTTTAGAAGTTTCATATGAATATTTTTTATTTCTCTTGATGTATATTTTAATGATGACTATCTAGTTTGGTGGTCATAACTAAAATCGAGTTCCCCCTCAGTACAGCTAGAGCACTTGGCCACCATATCTATGACGGTTTCGTTATTACTTGAGAATTGTGTGTTTTTTTAGACTTTTTGTAAATGATACAATCTTTGATTCTAATTTATTTTGGGGTGTTTTTTCAATTAATTTTAGATATGCACTTCCAACAATCACTGCATCTGCTCCTGCATTGATGTATTTTTTTACATCCTCAGGAGTTGAAACACCAAATCCAACCCCTATTGGAATTTTTCCTTTTGTTTGTTTTTTGACGTCTTTGATTGCTTTTAGTGTATAATTTTTAATTCCTGTATTGATTCCAGTAGTACCAAAAACTGCAACAAGATACAAAAATCCGGTTGAAATTTTTGAAATCTTTTCTATTCTTTTCTTTGAGGTATTTGGAGAAATTAAAAATATTGTATCAGCATTATTTTTTGCTGCATCAACATACTCCTTTGATTCTTCAATTGACATGTCTGGAAGTATTAATCCATCAATTCCTGCTTTTTTTGCATCTCGGATAAATTTTGAATAGCCTTTATGATACAAAATATTCGTATATGTCATCAGTACCAATGGGATATCTGTCTCTTTTCGGATTTTTTTAACTAGAGTAAAAAATTTGTTAATCTTTGTTCCTTTCTCTAGTGATACTGTACTTGCATTCTGAATTACTGGACCGTCAGCTAGAGGATCTGAAAATGGAAATCCCAATTCTATAATGTCTATTCCTCCTTTGACAAGTCCCCTTACAGTTGAAATGGTAGCCTTTTCATTTGGAAATCCTGCCATGATATATGATATCAGGGCTTTTTGATTTTTTCTCTCTAATTCTGCAAATTTTTCTTTAATCTTTGACATTTTTATTCAAATAATTTTGTACTTCCTCTACGTCTTTGTCGCCTCTTCCAGAAAGTGTCACTACGATTGATTCTGATTTCTTTCCTTTTCTTGCTACTTTGATTGCTTCAGCAATTGCATGAGCTGATTCAAGAGCTGGAATAATTCCCTCTGTCCTTGTAAGCAATAGAAATGCATCAATTACTTCTACATCTGTCGCTGAATGATATTTTATTCTCTTTGTATCCTTGTAGTATGAATGCTCAGGGCCAACACCAGGATAATCGAGTCCTGCTGAAATACTATGTGTTTCAATAATTTGTCCTTCTTCATCTTGAAGTAGATATGTCATCATTCCATGTAGTACTCCTTTGGAACCTGCAGATAGTGTTGCTGAATGCAATTTTGATTTTAATCCATAACCTGCAGCCTCTACTCCGATAATTTCAGCATCAGTGTCTACAAGCGGATAAAATGTTCCTATTGCATTGGAGCCTCCACCAACACATGCAATTACAATATCTGGTGCTTTATTGTTAATTTTTTTCATCTGTACTTTGATTTCTTCACCAATGACACTTTGAAAATCTCTTACCATTACTGGATAAGGATGTGGGCCAACAGCTGAGCCGAGAAGATAGTATGTTGTCTCTACATTTGTAATCCAATCACGAATTGCTTCATTAATTGCGTCCTTGAGTGTTTTTGATCCTGATTTTACTGGATGAACCTTTGCACCTAGTAAATCCATTCTAAACACGTTAAGCTTTTGTCTAATTGTATCCTTATATCCCATGTATACCTCTGCTTTCATTCCCAAAGCTGCACATGCCATTGCAGTTGCAACACCATGTTGCCCTGCACCAGTTTCAGCAATGATTCTTTTTTTGTTCATTTTTTTTGCCAATAACGCTTGTCCTAATGTATTGTTGATTTTGTGAGCTCCTCCATGTAGTAGGTCTTCTCGTTTTAGATAGATTTTAGATCCCCCAAGTTTTTCTGATAAATTTTTTGCATAGTATAATGGGGTGGGACGTCCTGCATACACTTTGAGATAATAGTTTAATTCTTTTTTGAAATTTTTATCATTTTTGAACTTAAGATAATTCTCTTCTAATTCCTCAATTGCAGGGACAAGTGTTTCTGGAATGTATTTTCCACCAAACTCTCCAAATCTGCCATTCTTAGGATATTTCAATATGCATTCACCAATTTTTTTACCTGTTCTTGAATGTTGTTGCTTTTCATTATGCTTGAACCAATTAGAAATGCATCTGCACCGCACTTTTTTAGATAATTGATGTCATCTGGAGTTTCAATTCCACTCTCAGATAAAATAATTCTTGATTTTTCATATCCTTTAAGGACTTTTTCTGTGGTTTTTAGATCAATTTCTAATGTGTCTAGATTTCTATTGTTAATTCCAATTATGTCTGCTTCTGTCTTTAGGGCATTTTCAAATTCTTCTTTTGTGTGAACTTCAAGTAGAATTTTGAGTCCCTGTTTGTGCCCATAACTGATGAATTCATCAATATCTGTAAGGAATTTTTGGTCAAATAGGGATTGAATTAATAGTATATAATCTGCCCCTATCTTTTTTGCCGCATCAATCTGAATTTTGTCAATCATGATATCTTTCATTAATAGTGGTACATCAACTGCCTGTCTTACTTTCATGAAAAATTCTGGTGAGCCATTAAACAGATGTGGTTGAGTTAGAATCGATAAAGCTTTAGAACCTCCTGCAATCATCTGGCTTGCGATGCTTACAGGATTTGATGTTGTTCTAATTTTTCCAAGGGAAGGTGATGCAAATTTTATTTCAGTTAGTAGCGTTGCATGAGGATTTGTCTTAATCATTTGTACAAAATCTTTGGTGGATTTTTGTAAATCTATATCAATCTCGTACACTCCATCATCTATTGCCATTTGAGAATTGTTTACTAATTTTCTTAGAATGTTTTCTGCCATTATATCATCTCTTTTAGTTTTGAAATATCTCCAGTATCTGCAACAAATTTCTCTAATAATGAAAATGCCTTACCATCTTTAATTGTGTTTAGAGCAATCTCTACTCCTTCCTCAAAATTATTTGCAATGTTTGCAACAATTAATCCTCCTGCTGTATTAAGTGCGGTAGTTTCAATCATTGCTTGATTTGCAGTGTTATTTAGAACTCCTACAAATGATTTTATCGCATCCTCTTTTGTTTGAATTTGAATGTCTTCTAGCTTTGATTTGTGTAGTCCTACCACTTCTGGATCAATTGCATTCATCAATACTTTATCATTTCTTAAAACACATACACGGTTAACTGCACTAGTGGAGAATTCATCCATTCCGTCATCTGAACGCACTGTCATAATATTTTCTGCTCCTTTTCTTTTTAGAATTGCAGGTAGTCTGTCCAGATATTCTATAGAAAAAACTCCTACAAGTTGATTTTTTACCCCAGCGGGATTTGATAGTGGACCTAGTAGATTAAATGCAGTTCTCTTTCCAAGATGTTTTCTTGCATTTGATACATGCTTCATTGCAGGATGAAATTTTTGAGCAAACATAAAGCAGATGTTGTGTTTTAGCAAAATTTTTGATATTTCTGCAGGCTCTAGGCTCAAATCATACCCAAAATACTCAAAAATATCTGCACTTCCTGACACTCCCGAACTTGAGCGATTTCCATGCTTTGCCACGATTCCACCGGCTGCCGCAACTACAAATGATGCTGTGGTTGATACGTTAAATGTCTGAAGCTTATCTCCCCCCGTACCACACATGTCAATTATGGTTCCCTTGTTTTTTGTATCAACCTTGAGTGAAAATTCTTGCATTTTATCAAGCATTCCTAATAGTTCATCATCTGTTTCTCCTTTTTCTGCAAGTTTTGATAGAAACTCTGCATTTTGTTCATCATCTGTTTTTCCTGAAAGAATATCTGTCATGATTAAATTCATCTCATCATAATTCAGATCTGTCTTTTGCTGTAGTTTTTCAATAATCTCTGAAATCATTTTTTGTCTCCTGATTTTGGGTTTCGCTTTATTTCCCCAATAACTGTATCTAGGAATTTTAGTGTGTCTTTAGGACTTTTTTCAAACTCTTTTTCTGAAAAACTCTCACAAAAAATCCAGTCGTCAAATTTTTTCATATAATTTTGAAAATCAAATGAGATGTTATTTTCTTTGGAGACATCTCCTATTCCTTTTCCTACATAATAAACAAAAATCGATGCTTCTTTTGGGTTTTCTTTTAGGTATTTTCCTACTGTGTATGGTTTTGGGTTGTCTGAAATTACTCTATTGTATAAAATCAATTTTTCGATATTCTGCATTGTAGACCCTATTGTAAATGTCAAAAAATTATCCAACCCATTAATCTCTTTGTTTAGATCAATTGATTCCAATTTTGTATTTTTTTGGCGCAATGTTCGAATAACATGTGAATAAAATTATCTGGAATGTTTTCATCTGAATAATATTTTGTAAATCCATTCACTGAAACAAGTTTTTTTCTATCGGAAAGCAGTTCTGTCAATGTAATCATTCCTCACGCTCTATTTTGAGCGTGATTTTCTCCTCTTTACTTGATTTATGAAATTCTCTAGAATCTTTTTGCCATCTTCAGTCATTATGGATTCTGGGTGAAATTGAACTCCTTGAATTAGATATTTTTTATGTGTAATTGCCATTACTTCGCCGTCATCATCAGCTGTGGCAGTTATTTGTAAAATATCTGGAATTACTGTTTTGTCTCCAACTAGACTGTGATATCTAGTTGCTCTAAATGGATTCTTTACATTTTTGAATAACTCTGAACTTGTATGTTTTACAGGACTTGTTTTGCCATGTCTAACGCATCCAGCATTAGTTACTTTACCACCAAATGCATGAATGATTCCTTGATGTCCCAAACAAACTCCAAGAATGGGGGTAGTGGGTCCCATGTTTTTGATTACATCTGAGCAAATTCCAAAATATTTTTTATCTTCTGGAGTTCCAGGACCTGGAGAAATAATTATTCCGTCATAGTTGTTTTGTTTTATTTGCTCTAGTGAAATTTTGTCATTTCTTATTACCTCGCAATTTACTCCTAATTCCCCTAGATACTGTGCAATGTTGTATACAAATGAATCATAATTGTCAATAATTAGAAATTTCATTTTGATGCCTCCCTCAATGCTTGAAGCATTGCTCCAGCTTTGTGTTCTGTCTCTTTGAATTCATTTTTTGCAATTGAATCTGAAACAATTCCTGCACCTGATTGAACAAATCCATCATTTCCTTCAATGAATATACTTCTGATTGCAATTGCAAAATCACAACAGCCATTGTATGAGAAATATCCAACTGCTCCTGCATATGGTCCTCTTGCTTCTGTTTCTAATTCGTCAATAATTTCCATAGCACGAACCTTGGGAGCGCCTGACACTGTCCCAGCAGGAAACACTGCTTGAAACGCATCAAACATGTCCTTTTCAGGCGATAAATTCCCTATAACATGACTAACTATGTGCTGAACATGACTGAATCGTTTTATCTGCATTAATGATTCTGGATGAACGGTTCCGTATTTGCAAACTCTACCAATATCGTTTCTGCCCAAATCAACAAGCATTGTGTGCTCTGCCAGTTCTTTTTCATCATGAATTAATTCGTCTGCAAGCTGTTTGTTTTTTTCTTCATCATTTGTAATTTTTCTAGTTCCTGCAATTGGGAATGTTTCCACTTTATCCTTTGTGATTCTTACTAACATCTCAGGAGATGCACCAATGATTGTTTTTGTATCTTGTTTTAGATGATACATGTATGGAGATGGATTTAGATTTCGTAATGTTTTGTATAGTGTTAGATTGTCTCCTCGATTTTTAAATGAAAATTTTCTAGATAAGACAACCTGAAATATGTCTCCATCATGAATGTATTTTTTTGCCTTGTTTACAATTTCTGAAAACTTTTCTTTATCCATGTTTGGTGTTACTTCACTTGAATCAAATTCTCCAAATATATCATCATTCATAATTAATTTGTCAAATCTATTTTCATCATGATAAAAGTAGAATAGTTTCTTGTGTAAATTGTCATAAAGTATTCCATCATCATAAATTCCAAACTCCATTAATGGTTGTTTTGAATTGTGAGAATCAGCAATATTTTCCACCAATCTTATTGCGTCATAGTTTACAACCCCTACTGCTCCTCCCAAATATCGATAACTCTGATCATCTGATTTTCCTAATAGTTTTTTTAGTTCTGAAAATGGATCAGTAGTTCGAATGATTTTTGTTTTTCCATCTGAGATGATTTCTACTTTATCAGAATATCCTTTGAGGATTATTTTTGGATTAAATCCCATTACTGATGTTTCAGCTAAAACTTCAGGACCAGTAAGAGATTCAAAGAGAAATGAATGCGAATAGTTTCTTGAGATTTTATTATAAATTTGAAATTGGTTTTCAGATAAATCTAGGGGTATTACTTTTGCTTGAGCATTTCCAAAGGTGTCCACCCATAGACAAGATTTCAGTTCTTTATTATTTAAATTAATGAGTGGTTTTGATGGTGCACTTTTTGTTTAAAATTTTTTATTTCTCAGGTATGATATTATTACCGTATGGTACGGTACATTTATATCATATTTGAATGTATACCAGTTACCATGCAGGGGTTAAATCAGACTATGGTGCATGATATGCAAAGTCTGCAAAAATCAAAAATCACACAATCGTCAGTTTCTAAAGTTGAATGTTATGTATGTGGCAAGGGATTAGAAGATGGTCATTGTATTACTGCCAAGACATTGCCTAATGGAACAGTTCTTTTTTGTGACGTTCATTATTCATTACAATGATGATTTACTAATACGTATTTTTTGAAATCACGTAAATGATTTTTTAAATTGTTGTAATTGTGATGCCATCAAACAATTTTTCAGCTTTTTTGATAATTTGTTTATCATCTGCATCTGGCTCTGCTGAAATGAGTACCAGATTATCCCCAATTGGCACGCTTATGATCAATTGCTTTGTTCTCCTTGATGCAATATAGTCGATCGGTCCTAGTACATCATCTAACTCTTTTCTCATCTTAAAGTCTAATTGCATTTGCATGTATGTCATGGCAATTTTTTCATTTTCTACAAGTGGTGATTTTCCTTCTTTGAAACCTCCAGCAACTAATCTACCAAGTTCATTTATGACTCCTACATGTCTTATTTTTTTATCCTTTGATAATTCACTACATGCATTATCTAATTTTTTAATATCATCATCTGTAAGCAATGCCATAATATCAACTTGAATTATACTCTAATTTTAGGATATACATATCATCGAAGAGTTTTTTCTTTCTCTTAATCAAAATCAAATTCATCGCCTTTCATTATCCATGACAATCCCTGAAATTCTTCCCATGAATACTCTAGTACTTCTTCTAAGAGTGAAAGTTTTTGAACTTTATTAACTAGTGGATTTGCGACCAAATTTGGTCTATACTCACATTGTCTTTCTTTGTAGATATGTTGAACTGTGCTCATGAATTAATCCAGTCAAATTTTGTATTAAAGCAAGCAAATTTTGATTTTAATTTATTTAAAAAAAGCTAGATATTTCCATGAGATGGTTAGTCATGTAGTTGTCATGGTACGCATAAATAATCAAATAATTCCATATGTGTATGGGACTTTCAAATTCAATACTTTTAGGTCTGAAAATTTTTCCGCCTAGTTCTATCAACAACAAGACTCTAGAGTTTTTTGAATTTCTAAAATATGAGACAAAATCATTTAGAACTTACGATATACTCTCAAAAGATAATATGCTGGATGCAATTCCTAAAAGTATCAAAATTAGACAAACACGAACAACAAAATCCCAAACAAAAAAACTATTTGAAGAATTTTTAAAAAGTCTTGACAAGACTCTCATGATAAAAAATTCTGAAGATGACGTCTCTGAGATTAAATGGGATGAAATAGATGATTTTTGTAGCTTATTACGTTTGATTGAACGAAGTGATGAAAGAAAGGTACGGTGGGCGCTATACCATCAATATATATCGGGCAATCTCAAAATTTCAATAGATAAATTATCGGGTGTTTTAAAAGAATTTAAAATTAAAAATTTAAAAAAAATTCTAAACAAAATTTTGAAAACAGAAAAATTATCTGGATTGGATGCTGAATTTGATGGAATTATATTTACAATTAATCATCAACCCGGAGATAAACTCATATCTCGTTATTTGGCGGATGCAATTGAAGAACCATCCAGGCGTTCTCCAGGGGAGTTAGAAAAAGAAATTCTATCATTGATTGACGAGGGCTCATACTCTAACCAAGAAATTTCTCAAGCTCTAATAATTGATGAGGGTCTTGTATCAAGAGTAATTTCCAAATTGCGTGATCAAGAAAAAATTGTTCTATCTAGTTTTGGTCAACGTGGAAGAAGATACTTTACAACAAATTGTGATAACTGTCCATTTGGAACCACTAAATCTTCATGTAGAAAAGAAGCATTATCTTTTATCATATCTGCATTCATAAACGACTTTGATGTGAATCTCACAGTAAATGATTTTGATTCTGTGGAAACCAATCAGGCCCTTCTGAAAATTAAGCGAATTATAATGATGGCTAGAAAAGAAAAGAATACAAAACTAGAGCGCAATCTAAGTGAGAATCTTGACGATATTCTTTCAAAAGTAGTTGACAAATTTATTGAGATTCAAGTTTCTGATAAAAAATTCCCAAATATTCCTAAAATAAACCTGAAAGTACACTCCAACATCTCAAATCTTCCTCTTTTGTATCAATTAGGACTAAGAAAAGGTGCCCAAGGCGGAATTCATTTGATGGATAAGATACTTCACCAAGCATCAAAATCAATCAAAAAAGAAGACCGTGTGAAAATAAAAAAACATTCCTTAATTGAGGCTAACAATTATCTTCAATATCTGGGATTGGATCAAAGTGATTCTAATTGATTTAGATGTAATTTTATTCAATTATTAAAGCAGTTTTTATACTTGAAATAATAAGACATGATGTGAAATTTACTGGTTTACTGGCATTTTTCCTAGCCGTTATATTGTTTTCAAGTCCTTTGGCATCACAAGCATTTGCTGATGTTATTCCTCCTAAACAACAAATGAAGCTTGATTTTACTGTAGAACAAATAATCTGTAGTGAAGGATTAGTAAAGATAACAAAAAGTTCTTCTGGAAGTATAGCATGTGTCAAACCTGCAACTGCTGAAAAACTATCTCAAATTGGATGGGCAAAAAAACTAACAGAGCAAAAACTTGAAGAAATTAAAACAAAGAAAGCTACTAAAGGTGAATCAGCTGGAACAATTAAAAAAGTTGCAACTGTGAAACAGTTTGCAAAAACAATAAAGTCGGGTACTTCAACTAGTATTTCTGGTTATGTGTATGTTTTTGAGGCATGTGCCAATTCAAAAGTTATTCGAACCCCTGAAATTTTTGTAACTTCTGATAGTGAAACAAAAAATGTAAAACTTGGAAGCATGATCCAACCAAACTCTTGTTATACAAGCTCTGTAATTATTAAAGCAGCAGATCCTAGCTCTATTTCTGCAACTTTACTAAATAAAGGTGGTATTTCTGAAAAAATTTCCTCACTTGAAACTAAAATTGCTGACTTGAAATCCAAAATTGTCGCAGCAAAACAAATCATTCCAAAATCTGCAGAAAACCCAAATCCTGAAACTTTAAGTAGCATAATCTCTCTTAAAAAAGAACTTAAAGATACTGAGGATCAACTAAGACGATATTTGATGGCATTGTATGTTCCACCAAATACCAAAGTATCGAAGATTGATATCCCAAAATCCCTTAAAGGTGAACCTCTTGTTGGGATGATGACTAATCTTATATCTGTGACAGAAAGTATTGTTAAACCAGAGTCTGGAAATCCTGATTTGAAGAGATTTAATGTAGTCTTTGAAGCCTGTGCTGGAAAAGAAAGCATTCGTATACCAATAATTGCAATAAATTCTGATTCTGACTCTACTGACGTCAAGCTAATTAACAGAATTGTTCCTGAATCCTGCCAGGTTGGAATTGCAAGGATCAATGCTGTAGATTCCCAATCTATCATGCCTAAGATCAGTGAAAATTCAGGAATTTCAAAACAAATCACTAAACTTGAAAAACAAATTGATGAATTACAAATTCAATTAGGTGAAAAAAGGACTAGTCTGAATGTGCTAGTTTCAAAACAACTAGATTCTTCAGGTGAAGAAGAAGTTACAAAATTAGCATTGGAGATTAGCGATTTGCGAAAAGAATTGCTAGAAACCAGGACAAAACTTTATGGCCTTATGCTTGGACTGTGACAATCAAAATTGAATAGGTCATAAAAAATAAACCAACATAAATTAGAATCAAACTAACTTTAAAAAAATAATGGGTGGAAATTGCGCGATAAAATTGGAATAATTATCAATCGATTGGTTTACGGCTTTACTTTTGCCTTTTTGTATCAAATTGTTATTGGAATAGCTACATCTTTACTTTCATTACCTTTAACTGGGAACATTCAAGATCTTATTTCTGGAGTTGGACAAATAGACTCTCAGCAAGGTCCTTGGCTTGTGGCATGGTGGATTATTTCAACAATTATCATTACAGCTATGGCTTTAATGATAATTCGATACAAAAAATATCTATCCCCTTACAAGGGTGAAAAAAATATTGAAGTTCCTCCAAGAATCACTGCAGTTACAGCAATCATAATTGGTGCATTGATTTCATTTTTGTTTTTCTTACTTGATTCTGTAATTGGATTAGTTGCAAAAAAAGGAACTGCGACTGATGTAGAGGCAATCTATCAGGCTGCAGTTGTGGGTGATTTTACTCCCCTAGTAATCAGCATTATCTTTTCAATAGTTGCAGGATTCATAATTGTTGGAGTTGCAAGCAAGACATCAAAAGTTAAAGAAATAACAAAAGATTTCGGACTGCAAGATATTACAAAAATTACCAAGATTATAAACAAAACAAAGACTCAAAAAATTTCATTATCTGATACAATTGGCCAAAGCCCTGGAGCTCTAATTCATGTTGGAGAACAAAGAGTAGAAAATGTTCGAATAGATATGATGGAATATGATAAAGAAACAATTAGTGAAAAAAATGATGTAAAAATTGAAGAATGTTTAGAATCTAAGTACAAGCCAAATGTTTCATGGATTAATGTAATTGGTATACATGATCCAAAAATCATTGAGGCATTTGGAAATAGTTTTGAAATTCACCCTCTCCATCAATCAAATGTTATGAATACTGAATTAAGACCTTCAATTGAAGTTTCTGATAATTATATTATGATTATGTTGAAGATGCCTCATTACATTAGTGAAACAGGGAAACTAGAATTGGAGCAAATTTCCATAATTCTGGCAAAAGATCATGTCGTAACATTTCAAGAAATTGAGGCTGATTTTTTTGATCAAATTAGAAAACGACTAAGAAATAAGACAGGCACAATTAGGAATCAAAAAAGTGATTATCTTGCTTATGCTATAATTGACGCAATAATTGATAGTTATTTTTTGGTTATAGAGAAAATAGGCGACATTACCGAGGACTTGGAAGAAGAATTGATGCAAAATCCTACTGCAGATACTATGCAGACAATTCAAACATTAAAGCGTAGAATGATATCTTTGAGAAAATCAATCTGGCCTGCTCGTGAAATTGTGGATTTTCTAGGACGTGATTCAACAATGTTAATCTCGGATAATACTCGAACTTATTTGAGAGATGTTTACAATCACGTAATTCAGGTAATAGATACCATAGAGGGATTGCGTGATGTTATTGGAGGTATGCTTGATACCTATCTATCAAGTGTTAGCAATCGCATGAATGAGGTAATGAAGACACTTACTATTATTGCAGCTATTTTCATACCGATTACATTCATTGCTGGAATTTATGGAACTAATTTTGTATATGTCCCAGAATTACAATGGGAGTATAGTTATTTTGCAATGTTAACTGCTATGAGTATTATTACTGGAATTATGTTGATATGGTTTAAACGAAAGAAATGGTTCTAAGTTAATATATTTCTAAAGCCATTACTTAGTAATTTCTTGTATCTTTTTAGAATTCATTTGTGATTTTGAATTATTGCTAAAAATCAAATGGAACTATTTTAAACTAGACAAATTAAAGAAAGAATGCTACGTGGCCAATAAAATAATTCAACGAGTATATGAAATTTTAGAGGGTACCAATAATGACAAAATTACAAAGAGTTTCCAAATTTTCATAATTACACTAATTTCAGTAAATGTCTTAGTTGTAATAGTTGAAACCGAAGAATCAGTTTTGGATGAATATGGTTATTTGTTTACTCCTTTTGAAATTTTTTCTGTCATTATTTTCACTGCTGAATATATTGGAAGGATAGTTATTTACAAATTAAATCCAAAATATAATAATTCCAAATTTGGATTGGCTAGGTTACTTATTTCCCCTATGATGTTAGTTGATTTAGCTGCGATTTTGCCATTCTTTTTGCCTTTTGTTGTTACAGATACTAGATTCATTAGAATAATCCGACTCTTGAGACTATTTCGATTATTCAAACTTTCAAGATATTCTGAACCAATGCAAACACTTGGAATAGTATTCAAATCAAAAGCAGGTGATTTGGCGGTAGCCTTTTTCATTCTCTTTATTGTGTTGATTTTTGCATCAAGTTTGATGTATCATGCAGAGCATGAAGCCCAACCTGATGTTTTTTCTAGTATTCCTGCATCTATGTGGTGGGGAATAGTTACACTTACAACAATAGGTTATGGGGATGTCTATCCTGTCACAGTTCCAGGAAAATTAATTGCGGCAGGTGTGGCAGTTATCGGAATTGCAGTATATGCTATTCCTACTGGTATTATGGCATCTGCCTTTACAGAAGAATTAAGAAATAAAAGAGAACAAAAAAGTAATACCTGCCCACATTGTGGAAAGAATATTACACATACATAAACTGAAAATGAAATATCTAAAATTATGTTCTGGAAAGTTTATTGAAAACTTAACGTTCTATCTCTACAAAAATATATTCTTTTTTTGACAGTGGTAGTATTGCCATTATTTGGTGCTCAATTTCATCTGTGATAATTTCAATCTTATCTGTATCTAATCCGTCAATTAGATTGACCTCAATTCCAACAATCACTGTTGTTGGACTAAGATGCATAGTTTTCACGGT
This sequence comes from Candidatus Nitrosopumilus sp., assembly GCA_029864335.1. GTDB lineage: Archaea > Thermoproteota > Nitrososphaeria > Nitrososphaerales > Nitrosopumilaceae > Nitrosopumilus. The sequence continues at coordinate 63,904 of JAOTTS010000001.1, forward strand.
GATTATTTTGTGAACTTCAGGTATGGCATTCACTAAAGTTAGGATTTGTTTTTTTTGTTCTTCTGAAATTGACTCGCCTAACAACAATCCCCGATTTTCTTTTGCCAGGAAAAATGCAAAAGACATCAATAAAACTCCGATTATGATGGAGCTAATTGCATCATATTGTGTATTTCCTGTAATGTCTGTAAGAAAAATTCCGACTCCTGCAACACCGATTCCTAACAACGCAGCTGTATCTTCTACTATGACTGTTAGAATAGATGTATCTTTACTGTCTTTGAATTCTTTATACAAATTTGAAAAATTAGCTTTATCCCCACGTGCAATTATTGGTTTTTTAAAATGATTAATTGCGATTCTTAATGCATTCCCCTCAAATCCAAAGGCTATTGCCAATACTATGTAATTGATCATAGGGTTTTCAAATTGGTGTTCTTCACCTAGTAAAGATGAAAATCCCTGTTCCAATGACAAAATTCCTGAAATTCCAAAGATCATAGTTGCTACAATAAATGACCAAAAGAATTGTGATTTTCCATAACCAAATTGATGTAAATCTGTTTCAGGTTTTTTGCTTAATCTTATTCCCAGTAATAGGAGAATTTGGTTTACCGTGTCTGATGCAGAGTGATAAGATTCTGCCCACATTGAGGCACTGCCAGTCATTGCAGCAGCAATAAATTTTGTTACTGCAATCCCTAAATTTCCAAATAATGCAGCATATACTGCTTTTGTTGATCCTCCTGCCAAAACTATTCCTTGTTTCCATTCTTGGTTGAATTATTTTCTTTCTCTATTTTCTTCTCTAGTTCATTATGTTTATTCTCAATTTTTTCTACATGGACTTTAATTTTTTCATTAATCTGCTCTTCGATTTTTTCTTCCAGTTTTTCCTCAACTGTTGGTAGAATTTTTCTTTTCACCAAAAATAAAATTCGTAAAATCGCTTCAACTATTATTGCATATATTACAAATCCTACAATATTTCCCAAAAATGGAATAAAACCATAAGCCCTATCAATAATGTCGCTGGGTGTAAAGAAAATATTACTAGTAAGAAAGATACCTAATAATGCAAATGGGATTAATTTTGCAAAATCTTTTGCAAGATCTTCCTTGTAATAAGCTGAAATTCTTACTGTGACTACAAGCGATATTACAATTAAAAAAACATGCTCTTTAGGAATGTCTGGTGCCATAAAGAATAAAAATGTAGAATAAACAACAAACCAAATTAAAACAACTAGTGGAAAAACTATGACATATTTGAAAATATAAGCAATAACGGATGTAATTTTTTTTCCATCTGTTTGATATTTTTTAAGACCTAACGGAATCATTTCTCGTCTTGCAATAAATCTGTAGAAATTCCAAATGAATATTCCATAAATGACCATTCCAATAGAGTATGCAATCAATTCAGTAAATGATACTTCAATCCCAAACTGACTGGTAATATTTTCAATATTTGTAAATGGAGCAATTAGATTGTCGTCAATTGAAACACCTCCAATAGTTACAAAAACATTTGGCAAATCAATTAGATTCTCACTAGATATACCATGAGCTATTGGAATAAATGGAATAAAAAACAACATGAGTATCCAATACTGTGCTCTCAAAATGCTCATTCTAATTTACTCATCAATCTCTAAATACTTTGTTTATTTGAATTTCAAAAGTATCTCAAGAATTTGATATTGGCACTAGATTAAATTGAGACTAATTGATTTGATTTTGCACAAAGTCATACTCTACACACTTATTATACTCTTCAAGGAAAATAACACTAATGAGTAAAACAATACTTTTAGCAATTTTCACAGTTACTGTATTACTTACAGGTACAATGGCCACCCCTTTAGGATTAATTGAATCAGCTGACGCTCTAAAAAGTAAAGGCAATTCAGCAAACAAAATTAATTCTAAAAATGTATGTGGTGATAGACTCTGCTCTGAACAACCCTCAGAAGTAAAATCTGAGGCAAAAAAGAAAGAACAGATAAAAACTGAAAAGAAAGCAGAATCTGCTGAAAAAGCTAAACAAGTACCAAAGAAAGACACAAAATCTGAAACAATGGAAAAAGCTAAAGAGACATCAGCACTAAAAGTCCCAAAGACTGTTACTGGAGTTATGACATCAGTTCAAGACCCCGGACTAGGACATGAAGGACATCAACTTGCAGTAATTCTTCCACCAAATGAGAATATTTATCGTGGATACATCACATACTCTGCATCTGAAAATGTTCAGCTTGTAGCATTACATGGTCCACTCAAAGATGGAATGGTAAAGGGACAGCCCACTTGGAGTATGGATGGTAAAACTAAATTTGGTCTAACATTTGTAGATAGGGAAACATCTTCAGGTGTTTGGCAGTTTTCAGGAAATGCAATTGCAGTTCATACTAAAAACACAGAACCATTCAATGTAAGCTACTCTGTAACATATACTGAGCATTCTGCAGCAAGTGATAAGGTGATTAGAGGAACACTAACATCAAAACAAGATCCCGGCATTGGACATGAAACGCACCAACTTGCAGTAATCATAGGCCCAAGTGAGAAAACACGTTCTGGTCATCTGACATGGGATGCATCAGAACCAGTTCAAATTGTAACCTTGCTTGGACCAATGTCTAAAGGTGAACTCAGAGGACTTCCTTATTGGACTGCAGATGGTGAAACCTACTATGCACTAATACTAGTACCATCAAAAGCAGCTGGCTCTACAATGTTCTCAGGAAATGCTTTGGCACTTCATACAATGAAATCAGAACCATTCACTGTAAGCTACTCTTTAGTACTTACAAAATAATTTCTTTTTTATTTTTTTGAAACCAAAAGTAGGAATAATTTCTAACCAATCCTAAAAAATTATTATCTAATCTGATAAACTAATTTTGAATTTTTGGCATGAATAAAAATTTGTAGGTAGGTAACTCACCATCATCAATTCTAAAACAAAATCCATCATGAGGACGCTCAATGGTCCTAGTTGCACATTTCTGCAGATAAACACAACTGGTGCTTTACATTTTCCACATGATGAGCAATAAGTAAATATCCACCAAGCTTTCTACATGATTCATCAGGCACAAAAATCACTCTTTAAGTTCAAGAATAACTGTATCTTTTTTCTTGTCATGATTTTCGAAATTGACGCAATAAGTCATGCTGATACGAACAATACTTTCCAGAGTTTTCGTCAATAATGCTTCCGCACGTAGGACGCCGATTACTATGCATCAGCATATCTCTCAAAATTTGAATAGTGATTTAATGCACATTCTACGTACAATAGTCACTAGATATGTTGTCGTACAGTTGATGACATCTTTTACAACGTTTTTGGAATATTGGGTATTAAACGTAAAACGTAAATCCAATTATTTATAACATGATTGAGTTGATTTCATATTAGACGAAATCAATTGTATATTGTTTTTTAAATAATATTGTAACATAGTATTCAATTGCTAAACTACCACGAATCAACATCTGATAAAAAATCATATGATTCATTTATCCATTGTAATTACTGTGGTGACAAATTAGAAAATAATTTAGATTATTGTTCTGACTTATGTAAAGAAAAAGATTCAGTTTGGCAAAACGAAGATAAGGTGTGAGTTTTATGGAATTTTCAGAATATAATTCTAATGAGGACGGAGTTGTTCAGCGTTTTGAAAAACTATACCCTGAATATGACTATTCATTAAAATCATCTTTTAAAGAAAAGGATCAAAGAAAAAAGAAAAAGATGAAAACAATGTATTAAAATTAAAATGAATCAAAAATTCTCAGGCAGCTATCTTATTCATCAGGTTAAAATATCCTAGATGTCAATTCGTGATGGTACAAACTGAGGTAAATAATGCGATGAAAAAATCCTTTTCAATTTTTAGGGAAAAAGTATTTATCTGAAGATGCTTTTTTATATGAAGTTGTTAGACCGACACAAATGATATAGGAATAGTTCAATGTCAATTCAATCTCGACACAGTCATGTAAATATACGCACCATGAAAAAAGAAGATATCCCAAAAATTGTGGAATTACAAAAAATTGCTTTTCCTGCAATGGCTGCAGAAGGGATATACTGGAGACCGCATCAACTAGAATCACATCTTCAAGTTTTTCCTGAAGGTCAATTTGTTGCAGAATATCATGGAAAAATTGTTGGCTCTTGCAGCAGTTTGATTATCAAATTAAAATCTGAGTATGAAGAACATACTTGGAAAGATGCCTGTGGTGATAGTTTTTTTAAAAATCATGACCCCAGAGGTGATACCTTGTATGGGGCAGATATTTCGTCACATCCAGATCATAGAAGATTAGGGATTGCTACAAAACTATATGATGCAAGAAAAGCATTGGCAATAAAACTGAATTTATGTAGAATAATTGCTGGAGCAAGATTAATCAATTATTGTGAAAATGCAAAAGAATTATCTCCCTTAGAATATGTTGTCAAAGTAAAACGTCATGAAATTAAAGAGCCTGTATTGTCTTTTCAAATCAGAAATGGCTTCAAATTTATCAAAATACTGCCAAATTATATGAAGGATCCAAGATCTCTCAACTATGCAACTTTTATTGAATGGAAAAATCCACATTTTGAAGAAAAATAATGATAATTGATTGTCATGTTCACGTAAACCAATACGAACTAACACAACATATTCCGCTTTTAGAAGACAGATTGGAAATGCTCCAAACTGAAATGACTAGCAATAATGTTGATTATGCAATAATTTTATCTTCATACAAGATTAATGCTGAAAGACCATCAACAGAACAAATCATTGAGGCAATTAAAAAATATGATAATCTTGGCGTTGCAGCTGGATTTACAATTGATTATCACACTGATGATGATCTGAGAAATTACAAGCAATTGATTAAGGATGGGAAAATTAAAGCCCTGAAAATTTACTCCGGGTATGAGCACTATTACCCTTATGATGAAAGATATCAAAAGGTCTATGACACTTGTATTGAATTTGGCATTCCAGTAATGTTTCATACGGGAGACACATATTCTGAAAAAGGAAAGCTGAGATATTCAAGACCTCTAAATTTAGATGATGTAGCAGTTGATAATCCTGAATTAAAGATAGTAATGTGTCATCTGGGAAATCCTTGGATACAGGATGCACAAGAAGTAATCTATAAAAATAAAAATGTCTATGCTGATGTGTCTGGATTAGTTGTTGGATCCTTTGATCACTTTTTTGAAAAAATGATGAAAGATAAAGTTGCAGAATTGATAAACTATGCAGGTGAACCTAGATATCTCTTGTATGGTACAGATTGGCCGATTAGTACTATGGATTCATATCTTAATTTTGTAGCAAAACTAAACATCAAAAAAGAATTTAGAGATAATTTAATGTACAAAAACGCAAAAGCATTATTCAAAATTTCATAATTGAAAAATTAATTGATTTCATGTAGATTTTAGTCAATTAGAGATTTATTTAATAGAAAGTTACGCCAAAATTAAACTAGATAAAAAATGAGATGTCCAAACTGTGGAAATCAAGCAAGCTGGCGAGATCCTGATTGTAACAAATGTGATAATCCATTACATCAAAAAAACTGTAAAGAAAAATCTGCGGATTGTAAATGTCATGCAATCAATGAGCATGCCTGGTCACAGAAAAAAGCCGTTAATGTCTAATTTTTTTAATTAGAACAACAGATATCAAAATTATTTTCAATCATCTATTATTTTTATAAATAATTCTAATGAAAAATGGAAAAAAGATTCCATGTTAAAGTCCTTTTCTAGTTTTTTGTTAATCACTCTAGAAAGGGATTGATATGCAATTATCGCTTTCTTCCTTTAGGTTTTGTAGTTTTTTTCATTGAAGCGGTTCTACGTTTTACAGCAGTTTTTCTCTTTGGAGTGCTACGTTTTGAAACACTGCGCTTTTTGCTGCAGTTGTATCTCTTTTCTTGGTTGCTACAATTCGCTTTCTTTTGGAACCCTTTTTAGCTGCGTCTTTTGTTTTTAGCTTTGCGTTTCTTTTTCTAGTTCTTGCTTCTTTAACTGCAGCTGCACTTCTTTGTGCTTTAGTTTGTACCATTCTAAATTTTGAGACATTTATTGTTTCTTATAGTAGAACGGTAAAATTTTTTGGCAAAATACTTACTTTTATCATTTTCTCTATCAATCAAGATCAGTATTTGTATTAGCTTGAATTGAAATGATTATTGAAAAGGATACTCGTCTATGATAGAAATACTGATGATAGAAATACTCCATTCAATATTTTTCTTGTGATCTCTAAATATAATGGATACAAGTCGATTAAAATCTTAACCCAAGTAATTAGGAAAGTGATAAACTTGGAATCAATACCAAATTGTTTTTCATATACTTTATCAAAGGAAGAAATATCAAATTGAACCTAGAACAAATCGAAAATTCGTTTAGACCGACTCAAAATAAAAAATCATCTATTGCAAAAAAAGGAATGGTTTCATCTGCTTTCCCGGATGCAACAAAAGCAGGAGTTGAAATGCTCAAAAAAGGAGGTAATGCTATTGATGCTGCATGCGCTACAGCCATTGCTTTAGGCGTATGTGAACCTCAAGCTTCTGGAATTGGTGGACAATCCATGGGGATTATTCATTTTAAGGGAAAATCATATGCCCTAGATGGTTCTAGCCGTTCCCCTTCATTGGCACATTCGTCAATCTATAATAAACAGAAAAATCGTCGACTTGGATACAAGGCAACAACCGTACCTAGTACTCTAGCATTAATTGGATTTTTACATGAACGGTATGGTACACTAGAATGGCAAAAAATTATTGCACCCTCAATTCACATTGCAAAAAAAGGATACAAGATTACTCAACTTCAGCATTCCTTACAGGAAAGAGAATTACAAAATTTTCTTTCAATAAAATCAAAATCGGGTGCGAAATATTTCCTAAAAGATGGTCTAATCCCATATGGTGTTGGAGATAGATTTGTGCAAGAAGATCTGAGTGAAACCCTTACTGCCATTTCAGAATATGGATATCGTGTCTTCTATCAAGGTGACATTGCTAAAAAAATTGCTCAAGATATGAAAAATAACCGCGGCTTGATTCGTGAAGAGGATTTGGCATACATTCCAGAACCATTAATTCGAAAACCGATTAGTAGAAAATACCGCCATGTGACAGTTGCAACTTTACCTCCGCCAGCAGCTGGAAGGACATTACTCTTAACACTTATGATGTTGAATCATCTTCCATCAAAGTTTCTGCGTAGCTCAAAACCTAGCTCATACCATTTTGTAGCAGAAACTTTTCGAAAAGCATTCTTGCATAGGGTGCAACGGCCATTTAATCGTCATACATATGATCAAATTCAAGATAAATTGCATTTACAAAGATCTTTTGCAAAACAGATGGCGGATTCCATTCATAATTCGATGGATGCAACTTTACCCATGATTGATCCTGATTTTGGAGGAGAAGACACTACGCATCTTTCAACTATGGATGCAGAAGGTAATGCTGTAGGAATTACGCAGTCGGTAGAATTGGCATATGGTTCAAAAGCTGCAGCTGACGGTTTAGGATTTCTTTACAACAACTACATGTCTGCATTTGAATTTACTACTCCAAATCATCCATACTATATTAGACCAAATGCAATACCTTGGACTTCGGTATCTCCAGCTCTGATTTTTAATGATTCAAAACTTTGGATGGTAGTGGGAAGTCCTGGGAGTCAAAGGATATTTTCCACCATTACCCAGTTTCTATCAAGAATAATTGATGGCAATTTATCTATGGATCAAGCAATTGAGAGACCACGATTCCATTGCTCAATTGGGGGCAATGTCAGTATAGAGGATGGAGGATTTAGAACTGAAATTGTTGAATATCTCAAAGAGATGGGATATGAAATTTCTATTAAGGAGAGATATTCATTTTATCATGGGGCAATTCATGCTACAATGAATCTACAAACACAAGATGGATTTCAGGGAGTAGCTGAAGTTAGACGTGATGGAATAGCAGAGGGATTAAATTAGAAAAATTACCTATTTTATTATCAATTCCACATGGTGGAAGAAAGAAACCTATAGAACTTGATGGACATCTATGTATCACAAATAAAGATCTTTTTGATGATTCTGATCCTTTTGTAATTGAAATGTATGACTTGGGAGATAAAGTTCAACGTATAATTAAATCAAATATTGCAAGAGCGTTTGTTGATCTTAATCGCTCACAAGACGATTTACCTCCTACAAATCCGGATGGTGTGATTAAAAGCTCTACATGTTACAAAAAACCAATTTATCATGAAAGAAAAGAACCAGATGATTCTCTAAGGACATTACTACTTGAATTATACTATTTTCCTTATCATAATTCAATTCAAAAAAGTCTTAAAGAATTAGAATTACAATTGTGTTTGGATTGCCATTCAATGGCATCAATTGCACCTGGAATCTCCCCTGATGCTAAAAATAGTAAAAGACCAAAATTTTGTTTGTCAAATAATGATGGACAAGCTGCATCTCAGGAAATGATGGAATTGTTGACTGCATGCATTTCAGAATCTTATGGGATTGAAAGAAATGAAATTTCATTAAATGATCCGTTTCATGGTGGTCATATCACAAAAACATATGGAAACAATCCTGTTCCTTGGATTCAAGTTGAAATGAATAGGGATTTGTATCTAGCAGATCCTTGGTTTGATAAAGAAACATTATCTATTGATCCTACACATCTGGAAAAATTGAACAAGCAGTTTGAAAAAACATTAAATCTTTTTTTTAAAAATTTTGAAGGAGCAGATCCTTGACAGTAGAGGTCACTCAATTTCTTGCACTTTTAGCATTACTCCTAGGTGGAGGAATGATTGGTGCAGGAATAATGAAAAAGATAAAGTTTCCGACAATTATTGGATTTATTTTAATTGGAATGATTGCAGGGCCTTATGGGCTTGGAATTGTAGATGATGTAGAATTAATCAATCTTTTAGCAGAACTGGGAATAATCATTCTTCTTTTTGTTGTTGGGTTAGAATTCAGCCTTCAAAAATTACGTAAGGCTGGTATGAAAGCAATCACAGTAGGCATGACTGAATTATCAATAATGTTTTTTCTGGCATACATTGGAGCATTTTCATTTGGATGGTCACATTTAGAAGCACTCTATCTTGCAGGAATATTATCTATTAGCAGTACTGCAATTTCCTTGCGAATAATGAGAGATCTTAAACTAGTCAAAACAAAAGAATTTGACACAATAATTACAATTTTAATCGTAGAAGATCTTGCAGCGGTATTACTATTAGTAATTTTGGGCAATGCATCTGATGGTGCACAACTTGATTTAACAGGAATTGGAATTTTGATTTTACAAAGTTTGACTTTTTTTGTTATTGCGTTAGCCCTTGGAATTAAATTAATCCCTAAATTACTAGAGAAGATACACGGATTAGATATTCCTGAAGGTCCGTTCATCACAGCACTTGCTTTGGGATTTGGTTTGGCAGTTTTGGCGCATTTTCTAGGTCAAAGTTCTGCCATTGGAGCATTTATCATGGGAATGATAATTGCATCATCAAAACATTCTGAAAATATTACAAAAAAAATTCTTCCATTAAGGGACTTTTTTGGTGTAATCTTTTTTGTATCAATTGGAATGTTGGTAAACATTATGACAATTCCTGATGTTGTTTTAATTTCAATTCCAATAATAATTTTAGCTGTTATTGGAAAATTTGTTGGGAATTTCTTTGGCGCATCAATTGGTGGGCATGGAATGATTAGTTCATCAACAATTGGTTCGGTTATGGTTCCTAGAGGCGAATTCTCCTTTATTATGGCAAAACAGGCAGTAGATAGTGGCTCTGTTAAAGATACTTTGTATCCTGTTACCATGCTTGTAACATTGGCTACCATGTTTTGTATGCCATTATTGCTAAAAATATTGCCTACACTTGCAGATAAAAAAAGTCACATTCCAATTGGCATCCTAAACCCAATTTACATTGTTGGAAAATTCTTTAACAATTTAATGACTACCCCTGATGAATCCAGCCAATTCAATCAAATTCTAAAAAAACACGGACCAAAACTCTTTGTCAATCTAATGATCGTGATTGCAATCCTTGCTTTAATTGATTACTTTAATGATGATATAGTGACAATAATTTCTACAATAGGAATTCCCCTTCCAATTGATCCTGAAATCCTATTGACTATTATTAGCATATTACTAATCATATACCCTGTAATTGCAATGTTAGGTAAGATAGAAAATTTTGTCACAAATATCTCCGATATATTATCTACAAAACTAATTCCTGCTGATACACAAAAACTAGAAGAAAAACCTCTTCATAGATTACTCCGAAATATTTTCTTTACCGGTTTTGTTTTGATAATTATAGCTTTAATTCAACCCTATGTGGGAGATTTAGTTGAATTACCATTTTTACCATTCCTTATATCTGGAGTAGGACTCACCATTGCAATAATTTTGATAGCTGACTCTGTGTTTGTATTTCAAAAATTATCTCATGGCCACATAATGGAAAGCTTGATGAAAGAAGACGAAACTTCTGAGCCTGAATAATTTTTCAGAAACATTTTTGAAAAATTAGTATCCTTTAACAGGAAAAAATACTAGTTCGTTTTCAATATTGCTAGATGTATGGTATATTGCATAATATGATATTATAATCAAATGCTGTAAACCAGTAAACAAACTAGGTGATAAAGGTTTAACTAATTTTCATCATTAAAAATATCAAAGAGTATCACACTATAGTCTTATGGCTTTAACACTTGTACAGCTTGAAGCAGAAAGACAAGCTGTAAAGGCGGCAGCTCATAAGAGGTATTGGGAACAAGAAAGAGTTGCATGAAAAACAGGTATTCTAAGGGGTAAGGAAATTGGTGAAAAAGAAATGGATAAAGTTATGAAATCTGCAATTGTACGTCAATCTGATTTATTGTCTATCTCAGATTTTATTCGAAAGAAAAAATTATCAAAAATTATAACCTTTGATAAAAAGTCCTCAAGTTCATCATAATCCTATCTAAGATTATGAAAATTGTAGAATTTGGTAATTATTTCCTAGTAATTGAATATATTGGATAGTCATTTTTTAGTTCAGCAGCAAATTCTTCTTTTGGTGAAAAACTATAATCAGGTATTTTTTTGCAACTTCATAAAGATCTTCCCCAACAACAATTTCATTAGTTCCTGCCAAACAATTATTTTGCAACATGTATTCAAAGGTGGTCCAATCATATCAATACCATGAGATTCTTTCTGGTTCATTATCATGACTTGTCCATAATCAGAATTTATTCTATAGTTAATACTAGACAATGACTTTTTTTGCACACATGCAAACAAAATCATGTGCATCTATCATTGCAAGGCACCCTTCAAGACAGGTCATAAATCCATATCTTCTGCCTTTAGAAGATTCTGGAAATAAAACAAAAGACTGTCTCCGCCATTTTTTATTATCATTCCTCCAAAGCGGTTAAGTATTCTGGCCATAGTATTAAGAAAAATTTCATAATATTTTGAAGATTTTGTAAGAGACAATTTTGATGAAATTTTTGTGGAACTAATCATATCCACCAGTCCTATACAATAAGACTTTGTATGTCCTGAAAATGCTACCAGATAATCTGGAATATCCATCTCAAAAAATCAGGTGGGATCTGTTCAGATAAAGTATCTAATGGGACAGGTAGAATTTTAGAATGTTCAATATCTATGCACATTTCCTCAAAATCATGAAATAGGATCTTACAAAATGGATTTAAATTTTGATATTTTTCACTTCAAATTGTTTTATGACAACTAGTTGATTTTATATGACAAAGATGAAATCAGCTACATCCTATCAAACCAATCTTGTTCAGAAAAACTCTCTTGCATGACTTTTTTTCCATTTCATGTAAATAAGCCACGCGACTACCTAATAGAAATCTATCAATTAGTATCCCCTAAGAATCAAGATGTTAAAATAATCGTTTTGCAACAATGTAGATATTGAGAATTTATGGTAACTGAAAACAAGAAATCTGAAGGCGACAATAAAGTAATTAAGAAAAAACAAGAAAAAATCATTGACACCGTAACAAAAAATTATGCTCAAACTCTAGCACACACAAAAAACTTTGGTAAAGAATCATTGGAAAAGATAACAGAGGCAAGTTCCACAGGTGCTGATTTTCTTAAATCAAAACATTACTGGGATTCATTGAAAAGTGGTTCTCTAAAAATCAAAGAAAAGACATCAGAGCACGGTGCAGAATTCAAAAAAAATAGCCCTAAATTCTACAAGAAAATCAGTAATGGTTTTTTTTATTTTTTTGAGGCAATAATTGGAAGAATAAAACTTGGAATGCAGTATGGTGCTCCTAGTCTTGAGATTTTAGAAAGACTGGCTAAACTCAAAGAACTTGGAATTCTCACTGATGAAGAGTTTGCCAAGAAAAAGAAAAAACTCTTGGAGAGGATGTAAAAATATCTAAAAATCTAATCATTTCTTCATTGGTAATTGTTATTGTTGTTTTAGTTGGAGTGATCATCTTGACAAATTATAACTGGTTTTCCCAAGAATGGTCATTAGGATTGGGGATGGTTATTGGCGGGATTGGTGCAGCAGGACTTTTAATCTATTTAAAGATTAGAAAATGAACAATACAGTATGCTGTATGTCAATAATCATTGATTTCAGTTTTGATTAAGAAAATTTCTTAATTCCTTTTATGAGTATGATTAAAACATGCAGACATTCTGGTAATGAATTTTATGATTTGCAGAGTATGTTGTTCTACAGAATCTACTCGGGAAATTTCATGAGGTCTAAAAATGACCCTTGAAAGTAAATCTATTCAAAAATATTGGTCAATTCAACAATTTATCGGAAAAAGCGTTTTTGATAGTAAAGGACAGGGTTGTGGACAAATTAAATCCGTTCTAATTGATCCTCAAAAATTTTCAATATCTGGAATTTTGGTAAAAAAAAGACTATCAAAAGAATACTTTTTGTCACAAGACTATTTTGAGGAATTTAATGAATCTGGACTCAGTTTAAACTCCATTCCAATAAAACCTGGAGATAAAGTTGCAGATGTTGATGGGAAAAACATAGGCCGAGTAATCCAAATAAATCTAAATCCTGACACAAACAAACTTGAATCCCTTGAGATAAAATCTGGTTTTAAATCAGAGATTATTTCAACTGATAGAATTATTGCAGTTGGCGAAAAAATTAAAATCAAATTATTCTAAATAAACAATCTTTTAGAATTTATGAATAAATCATGTTTTTTTAAATATTTTTCCATTATCTTTATTTACTTTATACATGATTTATTATATGCAAGCATACATTTTGATAAATTGTAATACTGGTATGGAAACTACGCTAATTTCCGAATTAAAAGAATTGCCTGAAATAATTGAAATTAATGGTGTATGGGGAAAATATGATGTTTTTATTAAAATCTCCACATCTGACCCTAATGGGGTTGAACAGATCATCAAAAGACTACGAAATCACCCTGATGTTGTAGAGACCTATACTATGCACGTATTATATGGTCAAGGTGGAACAATCGATAATGAATGATAATTCAACTCAGGAAATAATTGATTTCATCAATATCATGTATCATGAACAAGTACCGGGTCCAGTAAAATTTGTAGTAAAAAGAAAAGCAAAGAAAATTGAAAAATTAAGCCTTGATGATTTTCCTAAATCATTTAGATCTTGTACTGTTGAAGAATTGATTCTTATTCTAAAAGACGCTCATGATAAAAAACTCTTACACTTTTAAAATTAGATTTTTTCTGTGAATAAAATTCAGTAATTCTAGGTAGAAAATTTTAACATCATTAACATTTTAGTCAATAACTACTTGTAAGGGAATTTCCAATTAATTTTTGAAATTAATCAGGAGAATTGTTTGAGAATTGGCTTTTGAATCTATTTTGTATATCGGAATTTTACTCCTTGCTGCTAAACTATTTGGAGAAATCATGCATAGGATAAATCAGCCTACGATTTTAGGAAATGTTCTTGCAGGTATTATAGTTGGCCCAGCTCTTTTTGCACTTGTTCAGCCAATTGAGGAAATTGAACTTTTTGTCTCAATTGGGGTGTTTTTCCTATTCTTCTTGATAGGACTTGAAGAAATAGATCTAGCAGGATTATTTCGAGTTATGAGAGGTAGAATTTTTGCAGGTTCTGCTGCTGCATTTTTGATTCCTTTCATAGTTGCCGGATTTTTTGGAATGGCCTTGGATATGGATTTTATAAAATCATTTGCAATCGCAAGTGTAATTGCAGCTTCTAGCTTGGGTGTTACTGCTAAAGTTCTAAGTGATCTTGGAAAATTAAAATCCACAATTGGCCTTGAAATTTTTACTGTAGCTGCAATTGTAGAATTTATCGCAATTATCGTTACAAGTATAATGATTCAAATCAATACCAGTGAGACTCCGGTATTTTTAGAATTTGTATGGTTATTTGTAAAAATGATTATTTTCTTTGTAGTAGCAGGACTTGTTTCAGTATTTATTTTACCGCGATTTTTCCGATTTATAAAAAAACATCTTCAAGTTACCCAAATTTATTTTGGAATCGTAATTGGAGTGATATTACTTGTTGCATACTTTGCAGAGATTAGTGGGGTTCATGGCGCAATCGGTGCACTTCTTTTAGGAATTGCAGTTTCAAGAATGAGTAAAGAGGAGTATAACGAAATTTCAAAAAATGTTAACGCTGTGGGATATGGAATCTTTATTCCAATCTTTTTTGCAGGAATTGGACTCCACTTTAGCACAGCGTTTCTTGATTTAGAATTGTGGGTAATAGTTGGTTTTCTTGTCATAATGATAGGTGTGAAGTTTCTCAGCTCTTACATTGCAGTACGTATTGCTCAGATGAGACCTGCAACAACTGTTGCATATGGTGTCATGTCTAAAGGTGCAGTTGATTTAGCATTGATGCTGTCTTTACTGCAAGTGAATATTTTGAATAATAGTCTGTTTTCACTTTTGGTCCTTGGAACACTCATGACAATGATAATTTCTAGTGTTGAACTTCAGCGCAAATTAAAGAAGATCATTCACTTCAAAATAGGAACTATAGAAATGGGATTAGTCCCGGGTTATTTTAGAAGAGTAGTGTCAGACATGACTGCTATGACCGTAATTAATACTGCAGTTCTTAAGACGAAAAAGAATGTCACAATTAAAGACTTTCTTGAAAATAATGAACTAGACAAAAGACCATTTCTGGTTTTTAACGAACAAGATGTTTTGGTTGGAATTGTCTCAAAACGTGAAATCGATAAATCTCACAAAAAAACTCGTGATATCACAACCATAGAAGACATTATGTATGAAAAATTCTTAACTGTTTTACCAAGCGAATATCTTTATTCAGTAATTCAAAAGATGAACTCTTATCCATTTGATATGATACCAGTAGTTGATCCTGAAAATAGAAAAAAAGTGATAGGAATAATCTCAAATCATGACATAATGAATTTACTAGTAGAGCCAAAAAAATCCTAATTCGCAATCATTTTAACAATTAATCGTTTCTAATTTTGTCTTTTTTTATTCTCTTGTCAAAAATCAGATATGCAGTAAGATCCCCTGTAATGTTAACCATTGTACTTGTCATGTCTAATATTCCATCTACCACGAGCAAAAGTACTACTGAGACAGGAGGAATTCCTCAAATGATTGATACAAAAATTAACGATATAATTATCATTTGAATGATCTTGAGAAACAGATTATCTGGAATTGATAACCAATCAGTTATCAGTTCAGATGTATTTTTTTCAGCAAAGTCTATCCCTAGGGCTAAAATTACTCCTATAGCTAATCCTAGGAATAAAGCAGAAATAACTTGAGCTTAAAGTTTTTTCTTTATTAAATAACTAATTTGAGGAATGGGTACTTGAAAGACGTGGTTACCACTATTCATCATTCAAGTATTATGCAATAAAAAAAATCCATGTTCTCGAACTTGAAAATCTTATTTTGGTTTTTAGTAGTCAATACTTGAATAATTTTTGTTGAAACTTCTAATTTTTCTTCTCGTGATTTCAGTATTGGTAATTGGAGCAAGTGGAAGTGGAATTTATTTAATAGAGTCTCCTCATGAAGATGCACAAATTACAAATCTTATTGATGCTTTTTGGTGGGCTTCTGCAACAGTCACTACAGTAGGATATGGGGATGTAGTTCCAGTTACAGAACTTGGACGATTAGTGGGAATTGTTCTGATGTTTGTAGGCATAACGATTATTGGTACTTTTATCTCTGCATTAGGTGCATTACTTATTGGTTCTAGATTAAAAAAACATGAATCAGTAGAATCCTCCACAAAATCATTGATAATTAAAAAAATTAGCGATATTGAGAATTTGGAGAAAAATGAAGTAGAATTGTTAATCTCTATGTTAAAAGACTTGCATGATGAAGCAAAAATCAATCGGGGAAAAAATTAGTTTGTAGTTTATCTTTATTTAATATAAAAATTTGTTAGTGTAATTATGCATTGAAAAATCCTATATGTATAAAAATTTCTTCATAATCATGAAGGCCAATAAAATTAAAACAATTGCCATCCCATTTGATGGTTCTATCCATTCAAAACATGCATTTGACATGGCGTTAAATCTAGCCCAAAAATATCATTCGAAACTAATTCTAGTTACATGTGTTGAAAAGATCAATGGAAGTTGGTATGGAAAAGAATTCACTCCCACCTATAATCAAGATGTAAAAAAATACAAAGAAAAAATATTCCATGAAACAGCAAAATTAGAACAAATTTCAAAAAAGAAGAATATCAAAACAACCACAAAGATATTTGTTAGTGATTCAATAGTGGAGAAGATACTATCATTTTCAAAATCTAACAAGGTGGATATAATTGTGATGGGATCTCATGGGAGAACAGGCATTAATAAACTAATTCTTGGCAGTGTTGCAAACGGGATTATTCAAAGGTCTAAAATCCCTGTGTTAGTAGTACGATAATCTACAAAAAAATCTGGTTTTGAAAAATACACATTGTTTATTTTCAAGAATGATATTCTGAGTACCATTTAATTTTCTAAAAAATAGTGGTTGGTTTAATGGAATTTGTTGAAATTGAGATTGTTGTCATAGTGATTTTGATAGGCTTCTATGCTCTTTTCAGCGGACTTGAAATTGCAATAGTTGGAGTTAGACGTTCCAAAGTTATTCGATTGTATAGGCAATCGGTTCCTGGCTCGTCTCCTCTTTACAAGTTAAAAATGAATCCTGCAATGATGACCTCTAGTGTCAATTTGGGAAATACTTTGGTTAATGTGGGATCTTCGGTTCTTGCAGCTGATGTTGCAATAAAATTGCTTGGAAGTCAAGGTGTGGGAATAATAATTGGAATAATGACATTTGTGATTTTGATTTTTGGAGAAATATTGCCTAAAACATTTTGTAATGCAAATCCAGAAAAAGTATCTCTAAAATTCAGTAGAATCCTACTGATTTTCACTTATGCAATGTATCCATTTGTTAAATTCTTAGAATACTTTACTTCGGCAATCTTAAAACTTTCTGGAGGTTATTCCCAAAGACCAAAACCCATTACCGAAGAGGAGATTAAAGAAGTCATTGATTTAGGTTATGCTGAAAAAGCAATTGAAAAAGAAGAACGTGATCTTGTACGTAATGCATTAGAGTTTGACGATAAACCCATTCAGGATGTTATGACTCCAAAAGAAAATGTCTTTTCATTGGATGGAACACTAGCATTATCCAAAGTCATTTCAAAAATTGAAGATAAAGGATTTTCTCGAATTCCAATTTTTGAAAAAACACTAGACAATATTGTGGGCATTTTACACATATGGGATATATCGAGACTGCCTGAAAACAAATTTTCTACTACCAAAATAAACACTTTGACCCGAAAACCATTTTTCATCTATTCCAGTGATCTAATTAGTAACCTTCTCATCGAACTTAAGAAAAAAGATGTACACATGGCAATTGTTTTAGATGATAATGATAAATTAGTTGGAATAATTACTGTCGAAGATTTGTTGGAAGAAATTGTAGGTGATATCGTAGGTGAGGCAAAAAAACAATAGTTCAATCTTAGAATTGCCTGATTTTTATACCAATTATTTAAATTCCTCAAAACAACAAATCATGTAATGGTTGAAAATACTGAAAAATCACAAAATGATGGTTTTGCGATATTTGATAAAGTCAATCAAAGGTATTTTTCAGAAATAGAACATTCGGTACCTCATTTTCAACAAACACTGTTTGATTTACAAAATGAGTGTTACGAATCATGGAAAAACACTATTAATGCAAATGTCGAATTACAAAAAGAGCTTTTAGGTAAATCTGGATTTAATTTTACTTTACCCAAAGTAACCCAGAAAATAATTGACAGTACTGGTGAAGAGATTGTGAAATATAGGATGACTTGTATCAAGATTGCAATTGCAACAATAGAATCTGGTAGAAAAAATGTGAAAACCTGGAATGATGATGCAAATACATTTGTTGATTTGAATCGAAAAATTATGCATAATTGGTTGTTCCCATTCATTCTAAAATCAGATGTTAAAAAATGAAAAAATCATCCATTGGTGTAATAGTTCTTGCAGTTTCAGTCGTAGTTTTTTATGGTCTCATGAGTTTATTGTGGCAACTCTAAAAATATGATTGTCTTAAAAAATCTAGATGAATTTTTCACTAGATGCAATGGTATTAAAAATAATAAAATTTTGCATATTACATTAATGCATTAAATTTCTGATGAATTTTTTATTTTTCTTCTGGTTCGTCATCTCTGTCTCTGACCTTTTTGAGGATACAAAATTTGCTTAATTTCTTGATAAACCCCATCAGAATATCTAGAAATTAGAGTCTTATGTGTGTTGAAAAATTAGCACAATTACTAGTTTTCATCAATTTTTTTATCATGTTCATCTACTTTGCGATTATACTCTTCAATCACTTTGTTTTCATCATATACATCTCCTTCAAACAGTTCAGGGTTTTCTTCTTGGGCGCGTTTCATAAGTTTCTTGAATGTGTCCGGATCATCTTTTTGAAGTTCTAACAATATTTTTCCAATTGAGTCATCCAGATTACTCATTACTGTAACTTCTCAAATCAAGTATTTTTATTGTTTTGAATTCAATAAATAATGACATTTTGTCTATTTTTTCCCATTAATTGAATAATCATAGAGCATTCTTGCTTCTTTCCATTGAAACCAAACAAAATTCCAAACTAGGTCATCTATGGATTGTCGTTCATCCTCAGTGATTTGTCTGCCTCTTAGATTGTAAATTATTTTACTTCTAATTGTTCCTAGTCTAAGCCCTAACATCACGCACTCTCTGTTGTTATTGGGAAGTTCTTTGCCTCTGAAATGGCTAGATTTTGAGTCAAAAATCTCAAAATGGTCTTTATGCCACCTAAATTTTGATTTCTCAAAAATTTCAAGAATTAATGCTATAGTGTCATAATCTAATTTTTTTTTATCAAGTTTTTCTTTGATGATTTGTTCTGATTTTTCTTTTCTTTGATTACCAAGTTTTTTTTCTAAATTTTTTAGTTCTTTTGATGGTTTCTCTTCCATGAATTCAACCTTGTGTATGATGGTAAATTGTCTCTTAATAACTCTAAAAAAAGTTAAAAAATTATTAATGAAATTGTTCTCTTTGAAATATGCCATTAGATAAAATGCCCGATATAGAGCAATACATCCCATCTCACAAATCTGTTGTTTTACATGTTAAAGGCAAACCTGTTGCATGCATTATTGATAATGACTTGAATAATGAATCACGTTTTCAAACAATATCTAAAAATGATACTCTAAAGGCAAGTCTAATTGGGTTTCTAAACAAACATGATGATTTAGGTTTCTTAATGGGATTCAAATTAAAGATTCAAACAGATTCTGATTTCTTTGAATATACTGTATATCCCAATGAAGAGTTTATCGAAACTGTGATCTTTGATGAATCTATTTTTATTATAAATGATAAATTAGAAAGTCTTTTTTCTTTGAGAAAAATTGTGACCGATCAGTTCATAAAAACTAAAACAGAATTTGACAAATTTCAAAAACAAATTCCTAAAAATCCTGAGAATTTGTAATTTGCAAATATTCAATAAATGCTTCATTCTAAATATCTTGTGTCAAATTTTTCACAAATGTTAAAGATAAGAGAACCTGAATTATTAGATCGTAAAGATGGGCATTGGTATAAAACAAAATTTGATAAAATTTATCCATCAGTCAGTACCATTTTGTCAGCAACGTCTTCTGATGACAAACAAAATAATTTAAAATCTTGGAGAGAAAATGAACCTGCACATGAATACATTACATCACAAGCTCAAGAAATTGGAACTCAATCGCACAAAATTATTGAGAATTATCTGAGTAACAGTTTATCTTTAGACGAGTTTGATTTGCTTCCTATCGCTCATTTTAATAATTTAAAACCGTATTTAGAAAATATTTCAGATGTAACCTCTATTGAACAAAGAATGTACTCGGATTATCTAAAGGTTGCAGGTACCAGTGATTTGATTGCAGAGTATAATGGAAAATTATCCATAATTGATTATAAGACAAAAAGAAAACCTCAGATGGATGAATACATGTATGAGTATTATTTGCAAACTACATGTTATGCTCAAATGTTTCAGGAGGTAACTGGTAGGAAAATCAATCAAGTGGTGATTTTAGTTAGCAGTGAAAAAAACACTCGTCAGGAATTCATCAAGTCATGTGATGACTATATAGAGCCTCTCAATGAAAGAATTGAAAAATACTATCTGAATAGTCTTAATTGACCAGATTTGTTAAGATCGTAAAACAAACGCTTCTATAGTGTCAAAGAGGCATGAAAGAGAACATGAAATACATGTGTAGAACCTGCAAGAAAAAATGCGATGATATTCCAAAGCATATGATAACTGTCCACAATTTCTCAAAAGCAATTGTGGAATCTCAGCTTAAAGCCAATCCAAATTGTTATAAAAATTCCTTTGAAGAATTAGAATGATGGATTTGTTTTAATTTTATTTAATATCAAACTGATCTAGGTTTAACTAGCTGTTTTTTAGACTTACCAATCATCCATGAAAGTTGCTTTAATTTATAATGAAAATGAGATTGATCCTAATGATGTAATCAATGTCTTTGGAATGACTACAAAAGAACATTACAGTAAAAAGGCAGTTGAGAAAGTTGCCCAAGCATTAGAAAAAGGCGGACATACAGTAAAGGTTGTTGAAGGCGATATTCATCTTGCAGATGAACTACGCGAATTCATGCCTAAAGTAGTTGCAGGTGACACACCGGGAATGGTATTTAATATGGCATATGGTATCCAAGGTCAAAACAGATACACACACGTTCCTGCCATGATGGAAATGCTTGGAATTCCATATATTGGTTCAGGACCTGCTGGACACGCAATTGTCCAAGATAAAGTAATGACTAAAATTGTATTGCAGAAAAATAACATACCGACTCCGGGTTTTTGGGTTTTCCGAACACCTGAAGATACCTATGATGATTTGGTTTTCCCAGTAATTGTCAAACCAAAACTTGAATCTACTTCTATGGGAATGGAAGTAGTTGATAATTGGGATGATCTCAAAGCCGCCGTTAAAGTACAAATTGAAAAATTTCAACAAGATATATTGGTAGAACAGTTCATTTCAGGACGAGAATTTGCCGTTGGTGTTTTAGGAAATCACCCCAGCATTGACATTCTTCCAATTGTTGAAATTAATCTAGATCATCCTGATCAAATTCAAACAATTACCGATAAAAAGAAAAAAGGTGGAGTTGAAAAAACATGTCCTGCAAAATTATCAAAAGAAAAAGCCGAGGAAATGCGACAAATGTGCATAAATGCATTCGCATGCTTAGGACTGAACGATTACAGCAGAGTTGATTTCAGAATGGATAAGGATGAAAATCTTTACATTCTTGAATTAAATTCAATGGCAAGTCTTGGACAGGGCGGTTCATTATTTTACGCTGCTAAAACTGCTGGATATACATATGAATCTCTAATCAATAAAATTCTTGATGTAGCAGTTATTAGATATTTTGGTTCTTCTATACCCCACCATGAAACTGAAATGGATTTAACACAACCCCTTAGAGTTGTTTCAAGAACCTATTTGAGAGGACATTTGCAAAGTCTAAAAGATACTTTGAGGGACTTTGTGAATCTTAATACTCATGTGTACAACTTAGAGCATGTAAATCAATTAGGTGGAATTGTCTCTAAACGATTAAAACATCTTGGCTTTGATGAGCAAATTCATAGAGAAATAGATGTAGGGGATTTTCATTATTTCAAAAATCATTCAGAATCAGAAAATGACGTACTGATAATTTCTCATCTTGATACCCATTATGGTCCTGATGATTTGATAACTTATCATGAAAACAATGATCAAATTATAGGCTCAGGCATAGCTGAAAGTAAAGGCGGCTTGGCAGTGATGCTAGGTGCATTACATGCACTACGTTTTGCAAAAAAACTCAAAAAAATTCGATGTGCCATACTACTTACTACTGATGATAGTTTGGGAGGACGTTATAGTAAGAGATTAGTAAATGAACATTCAAAAAAATCCAAGTACGTTATAGGATTAAAATCTGGCAGTAAAGATGGTGGAATTATTACAACTTGCTATGGAAGAAGTGACTATCAAATTAGATTTACTGCAATTAGCGGTCAATTCGATTCGGACTCTGACATTCATGGGATTATTCCAGTTTTGGCAAAAAAATTATATGCACTTGAAAAGATTTCAAAAAATGAAGAAGATTACAGATTGAGAACTACTTCCGTTATCGCACAAGGTTCTCATGGTCACACCCCAAACTATGCAACACTATCATTGACATGTAGCTATCAAACTGAAAAACTCGGCGAAATACTTGATTCAAAAATTAAAACCATAATGAAAAAAAAGGAAGAAGGTTCCAAAAAACTAGATGTCGCAATAAATAAAATTCAATCAAGACCCCCAGTATTAGAAGAGCCATCTGATACTAAATTCTATAATATGGTGGAAGAACTTGCTAAGAAACATGATATGAAAATCAAAAAATATTGTCAAATCGTATCCTCTGATATTAGTAACGTTCCAATCGAACTTCCAGCTTTGGATGGTTTTGGACCATTGGGACACTACTATCGTTCTCCTAAAGAGTATATTCTTCATGATAGTATTTTAGAGCGAGCTGCATTATTGGCATCTGTTCTCTATAAATGCGCTGAGAAGTAATTTTGATTTCTAATTAAGTATAGATGTCCCAAATAAAGAAAATTCTCATTCTAGGAGGAGGTTTTGGAGGAATCAATGTGCTGGAATTAATTCAAAATAAATTTAAAAATAATCCTAATGTCCAAATCAGTCTAGTTAGTCAAGATAATTATTTTCTTTATACCCCGATGTTGCCTCAGGTTTCCTCAGGATTAATTCATCCAAATGATATTACAATCCCTATTCGAAAATTATGTAAACAAGCAAAATTCTATCATGCTGCAGTATCTTATGTTGATATGAAACAAAAATTAGTTACTGTTACCAGAGAGTTTGATGGCAAAGTTAATGCACTTGAGTATGATTACTTGGTGATCACACTTGGTAGCAATACAAATTTTTTTGATAATGAGAATATTGAAAAATATGCATTTACTATAAAAACAGTTGAGGATGCACTATCAATTAATTTTAATCTAATCAATATGCTTGAAAATGCTGCTCAGACCTCAGATGTAGACTTTAAAAAAGAATTGATGAGTTTTACTGTTGTTGGAGGGGGATTTGCAGGAGTAGAAACAATGGGTGAGATTAATCAACTTGTGAGAGACTCTGTGAAAAATTTCTATCCTAATATTGGTGAAGAAAATATCTCTATGAATTTAATAGCTTCAAAAGAATTCATTTTACCCGAACTTGGTCCAAAGCTTGGAAAAATGGCTGGAGAATATCTAAAAAATGCTGGAGTGAATGTATTAACAAATACAAAAGCGATAGATGCTGGTGAAGATTTTGTTAAATTAGACAATGGTAAAATAATTCCATGTATGACTTTGATTTGGGCTGCAGGAATCGATGTGGACCCTATTGTATCAGAATTGAACTGTATCCATAAAAAATCAGGTAAACTTAAAGTCGATAAATATTTGAAAGTTTTTGAACATGATGATGTTTTTGCATTAGGTGACTGTGCATTAATTACAAATCCTTTAACTGGGCAAGCATACCCCACAACAGCTCAAAACTCCATTCATCAAAGTGCAACCGTTGCAAATAATTTATTTTCTGTCATTATGGGTAAATCAAAACTCAAAGAGTATTCTTTTAAAAGTAAAGGCATGATGACTACATTAGGCAGAAAAGTCGCAATCGCAGTTTTATTTGGTTATCCAATTACTGGCTTATTAGCGTGGTTGATTTGGAGAACTTATTATTTATTTCGATTACCAACGATTGAAAAAAAATATCAGGTTGCAACTAGTTGGACTGCAGATTTGTTATTTAAACGTGATCTTACTTTTATTGGTTTGATCAAAAGTAAATATCTCACAAAAGTAGATATAAAATCAAATACTACTTCAATAAAAGATTTTTTTAAAGATAAATGAATTAAAAACTATTTCTTTTTTAAAATTTCTCAAGATATTCATTTAAAATATATTTGCAAAGTAATATTTTTCCAGGCATGTGAAAATGGTTGACATTATGAGAACAATATCTTAATTAAAAATTTAGATTGGGTTTAAATAAACGACTGCTAACTTAATGCGATGGCAATAATTCATCCTACTGCAGTTATAGGCAATGAAGTAAAAATTGATGACAGTACAGAGATAGAAAAAGAGGTTAAGATAGGAGACAATTGTGTTCTTGGTAAAGAAGTTCTAATTGAAAAAAAATCCATCATAGGCAATAGGGTGACAATTGGTGATGGTAGTGTCATAGAAAAAAAATCTAATATAGGTAATGATTGTGTTTTAGGTAAAAAAGTTGTGGTGGAGAAAAAAACTGTCATAGGTATTGGAGTCACAATAGGCGACAATGTTGTGATAAGACAAAATGTAACAGTGTTAGACGGAGCCAATATTCCAGATAGTACTGTGATTAAGGAAGAAACAACTTTTCCACAATGATATTCGCAGCAAAATAATTTATTATTTGCCAAAATCACTGAATAATTATTTTTATCAATGTTTGTAATTATTCTAAATTAGAAAACCAATATCTTGGACGCAATAGTTTTTGAGACTAAAATCATTATTTAAGAAGATATGTTAGGTTAGAGTTATTAATGAAAAATAAAGCATCGTTAGAATTTCTGTACAAAAATCAAAGTTTTATAAATTAAAGATTCATTGCCAATGTAGTCGATTAATAAATAAAATATCTTTAAATAAGCAACTAATGCTAGAATTGTATGGCTGATGTAGATCCAACTGCAGTAATTGGCACTGGAGTTAAAATGGAAGAAAGTACAGTAATTGAAGGAGATGCACATGTAGGTAATGATTGTGTTTTAGCTAAAAAAGTAGTGATTGAAAAACATGCAATTATAGGGAATAAAGTAACAATGGGGGAACATTGTGTAATAGAAAGAAAAGTCAATGTAGGTAATGATTGTGTTCTTGGTAAAGAAGTTGTAATTGAGGGAGGAGCAGTGATTGGAAATGCTGTCAAAATAGGTGATGATGTTGTACTCGAAAAAGATACCAAGGTATTAGACGGTGCTGATATTCCAACTGGTACTGTTCTATCTGCAGGACATACTTTTCCAGACGGAACTACCTTAAAGGCAAAATATTTTAAACATGGCAAGTAATTCATTAGAAATTACTTTTACAAAATATCTATTTCATAATAATCAAAATAGTTAAAATCCAGATTTTCCATCTATTCAGTTAATATGTTAGTTTGATAAAATAATATCATGAAAATTATTTATGATTTTAATGAAAACTATACGCTGTTGAAATGAATGCGTAAGATTGATTTAATTAACAAAATCTGGAGGGGATTTATCTGGATCTAGAGAAAATTGAATCATCATTTGTCCCAACTAATGATCAAAAATGTTCAATAGCTAAACATGGAATGGTTTCATCGGCATTTCCTGATGCTACAAAAGCTGGTGTTGAAATGCTCAAAAAAGGTGGCAATGCAGTTGATGCAGCATGTGCAGTTGCCATCGCTCTAGGCGTATGTGAGCCTCAATCATCAGGTTTAGGAGGGCAATCACTAGCAATGCTTCATATTAATGGAAAAACAGTTGCCCTTGATGGCTCGAGTCGTGCACCGTCACTTGCTCATGCATCATTTTTTGAAAAACGCTCTACTAGATTTGTGGGTTACAAAGCTTCTACAGTTCCAAGTACTCCAGCAGTTATAGGATATCTCAATAAGCATTATGGGAAACTAGATTGGGCAACAATAATTGAACCCTCGATTAGAATTGCAAAACGAGGTTACAGAATAACAGAATTACAACACGATATTCAAACAAAAAACCTACAAAAATTTTTTCGAGTGAAATCCAAATCTGGTGCTAAATATTTTCTCAAAGATGGTCTAGTCCCATATGATACAGGAGACTTATTTGTACAAGATGATTTAACAGAACTTCTAAAACACATTAGTGAATACGGATATCAAACTTTCTATCATGGAATGATTGCAAAAAAAATCAATGAAGATATGCGAATAAACGAGGGATTTTTGCATTCAGATGATCTTGCACTAATTCCAGAACCCATAGAAAGAAAACCACTGACCAGATCATATCGTGGAATTCAAATTGTTACTATGCCCCCACCCACTGCAGGAAGAACTTTACTTTTAGTTTTAATGATATTAAATAATGTTTCATCAGGATTTCTTCGAAGCAAAAAACCAAATTCTTATCATTTTGTAGCAGAGACTTTTCGCAAAGCGTTATCTCATAGATCTCAAAGACCATATGATCCAAATACTTATCATCAAACACGAGATAAAATACATCTTAGTTCAACTTTTGCTAGAACTCTTGCTGGTTCAATTAGAAATATAGTTGATCCTTCTCTTCCTTTTGTAGATACATCAAAAGATCCAGATGAAACAACACACCTTTCAGTAATGGATGATGAAGGAAATGCAATTGGAATTACTCAATCAATAGAACTATCTTATGGTTCTAAAGCTGCTGCAGAAGGTTTAGGATTTCTCTATAACAACTATATGTCCTGTTATGAATTTAAAAATCCAAACCATCCTTTCTATTTGAGACCAAATACATCACCTTGGACATCAGTATGTCCAACAATAGTGAATTATGACAACAAACCTCTAATGATACTTGGAAGTCCTGGAAGTTCCAGAATTTTTTCAGTTGTCAGTCATTTTCTTTCAAGAATCATTGATGGAAACAATTCACTTGATATGGCTATGTTCAAGCCAAGAATTCATTGTTCTTTAGATGGCACCATTAGTATTGAAGAAGGGTTTGCTGATGGTGAAATGACTTCCTACTTGGAAAAACTTGGTTACAACATTGACCTAAGGAAACGTTACTCGTTTTATCTTGGAGCAATTCACGCTGTACTAAAATGTCAAACAGGTGAAGGATTTCAAGGCGTTGCAGAAATTCGCCGTGATGGAACTGCAGAAGGGATATAATATAATTAATATTAACCCATTTTCAATCCAACTATTCCTGAAGAATTAGAAAATGCACTACAAAATATAGGTAATCTTGTAGTGAAAGAAAGAGGAGGATATGGAGGAATGAGAACTGTAATTCCACATGATCATCCAAAATCTAAAAGAGGCACATTAATTAAAAAAATTAGAAAAGAGATTTCAGAAAAACATGATGACTGTATTTTACAAGAAACATTTAATTTTTCTACTGCTATTACTAGAGAATCATTTAGTACATTAATCATGTACGATTCGTATGTTGATTAGATTCTTTTCCTATTATGATCGAGATGGTCCACACGTTACTCCTGGCTGATTATCCAGATTTGCAAGACATGGGAGAATTATAAACAATTCTTCTGTTGGTGGAGTCAAAGACACCGGATTGTCAATCTGATTTAATAATTTTAAAAACCTGCTTAATGCCCTTCACGAATAAAGGTATTTTTATTATCTACAAAATTACCACAAGTTTCACAAAGCCAAAGTGTTGTATTTTCATCTTTCATCCATTTTGGAAGTCTTCGATTATTGCATGTTTTGCAAAATAACGACATAGTTCATTGTATTTTTCCCTCTATTTGTACCAGCGTTATTTTTCTAATTTGTAAAATTTTAGATTTATTCATGCCATATTGATTGAGTCTTTAGCCACGCAATCAAATCTTTATACAATTTGCTTTTTTGCATGTTTAAAACTCCAATTTCTAAATTAGTTGATGATTTTACGGTTTTTGTATAATTTTCATATACTGCAAAAATTATCTTGTCTAGAAACATCTCATTTTGCATTTCTTTTTTAGCTAATTCTTCAGACTCAGTCATAGCAAAACTTGCAAATAAAACTCCGTCAACCCAATATGCGTTTGCTGCCTCCAGTGATGACATCATTCCAATAAGGTCGTCTAGGTTTAGTTTGATCATGTCTCGAACATAAATTCGATCATATGGTTTATGTACAAATTCTGTCATAAAATTCATTTTTTATAGAGTCTTAATGAGTATTTGGAAATTTTATAACTAGTTTTTCTGTAATTGTAATATGAGTGAAAAATCTGATGATTTGTCTGAACATGATCTGTTTGTTACAGAGTTTCCAAAACAAAATTTTGGAATTGTGGACTTTCTGCAAGGTAGGGTTCATTTTGCACTTCTAGATCAAATGAAACTCATGAGTGCATCTGGTATGACTAAGATGCAAATCAAGGAAACAATCATTTTAACTGTCAGTGAAATTATTGAGAATTTTGAGCCTCAAAAAGAATCAAAAAGTTCTTGAATCCATTTTTTCTGATTCTGCCATTATGATTTTATGACACTGACAGTAACAATTTGTATGGGGCATATCATGATCATTTCTATACTTGCATTCTTTAGTGTGCTCTATCAATGACATTTTTTAGAATCCTCTGTACTATGCTTTTGTAGGATCACGGCTTAGTATGTTTAGGACATGTTCGACAATTTGCTTTTGCCCTCCTTCATGAACATCTGTTCTTGTTGTATCAGAACCCATGCTGATAAAAATCAAATTCTGATCTCCTAATGGAAAAGTCATTCTAGTAATCTTTTCAAATGCCGCAACGGCATATAGCCCATTTCCGATTTTTGGACTCAACGCTTTTCGTCCCTTCCATGCATCTGCTGCTCTTTTCAATGATGCTTCAGTCTCTTCTTGAGATAGAAAATTTGTAATTCCTTCTCTGTGACTTGTGGCAAGTATGTTACCTTCAGTATCTGTAATTATACTGTGTCTAATGTTGATGTCTGAATCCATTATTCTCTTTAGGAGATTTTCAAAATTCATACCAGTTCTAAATCAAAATATTACTTAAGTTATTCTAAAAATCTTATCCTTGATTTTTGTATTCAAAATAGTCTAAAAACGCTTCATTGAGGCTCTTTAGTAATGTTTCATCTTTAAATCCTGAATCTTTTAATTCATCCCATTTTTTTTCTATTTCTTTTTTTAAAGCATACAGTGTTCTTTTATCATCACAATGCATATTGAATTAATCACAATCTCAAATTTATGGTTGTCTTTAAATCACTGATTGAACTGGAATTGTAATATTCTTTTTCACAATTCTTTATTTTTTAACAGTGTGAATTCTGCAATTATTACTGAAATCAATCCTGTTCCAACTCCAGAGTATAGCACTCCGTGAGGCGGTGTGAAAAATGTCTCAGGATCCCCTTAATTGTTGACTGGTAATGTCTCATCTACCTCCCCATGTCTGTAAAATTGTTCCAAACATGGCAATTATTAGAACAATTATGATTAGTTTTGATGACAATACTATAATTTTCTTAATTTATTTTGTGGATATTATGAATGAAAAAATAAGGCTTTAGACGTTCTAAATTCCTTCAGTTGTTTTTTCTGATTTTTGCTTACATCAGCAGTTAAAACTGTATGTGGAATTCAATCTTGAAATTTCAATCATCTGAAATGAGCGAAGAGATTCCAATTGCTTCTTCCCATGATGATTGGTTATTGTTATCTTGCATAGTATAGTCTAGAAAATTTTCTATTTAATACAGATGAATGATTTATCAGTATCAATACTATGTACAAATTAGTAGTGATTCTTTATATCTAAATTAAATTATTTTTAATACCCGACCATGGATGGTGAGAAATTCAAATCTATTGATTTTGAATCTCACCATTTTCTTAATCTGGATTTTGTAAACTAGCAGTTTTTTCGTAAAAGTATTCTTGTTTTTTTAACTCTTTTTCAGAAATTATCCTACATTTTCTCATTGGGACTAATCTTGAAATTTGTTCATATGTGTTCATATCTCTGATATCTGCAGCATAAGCAATTTGCAGTAGAGGCGATTTTTCTTCAATCATTGGCTTTGCTTGTTCATATCCTCCACTTTGTCTCATTCCAGTTCTAAATAGTCCTACATGTGTACTGCTTTTTGAAATCTGAGGATCTTCATAACAGCATATGGCAAACTCGTCATCATCTTTTTCAATTATTGTTAATCGGGTAAATTTATCACTCCAATCTTCCACTTCTTTGGCGATTAGCATGGCCTCATTCTTATCCTCAAATACAGTTGAAACTACTAGTCTGTCTTTTTCATATGCCCATGATATTCCATAGAAATTTCTGTGCCAATCAATGTCAAAAGACATGTTTTTCATCTGAAAATTATCAAATTAATGCTTTCGAATTTAACATAATTTATTAGAATTCTAAGACGTATTTTTATTTAGAATAAAACAATCTACAAAAATAAGATTAGATGCGAGTTATAGTGGTTTTAATTCACATTCGCATTCTTCTCGCTTTCCACAAAATGGACAATTACAATCACAATAAATCAACGTTTGATTGCATGATGAACATTTTGTATACTCTGCAAAATCCTCTCTCAAAATAACTGACCTCTCATGACAACTATATTGTTCAAAAACTGATAAATCACTCTACTTGATTTCTGAAAATTAGTTTTATTTTTTGATTTGAATTAAACAAATTTTTACAAACTCCTTCAAATTTCTTTTATATCTTGAGTCTAAGATAATGTTGACGCCTTCGTATAGTGGTCTAGGCATGCTATAAACGACCACTATTCCAAGACGTTTTTAATCTCGTTTTTTCAATAATGCACCTTCTGGTGTTTTCTCTTTATTGGATTCCCAATGCCAATTATGATGTTTCTTCCAATGACTCTCTAAT
The DNA here is from genome assembly GCA_029864335.1 of Candidatus Nitrosopumilus sp. GTDB lineage: Archaea > Thermoproteota > Nitrososphaeria > Nitrososphaerales > Nitrosopumilaceae > Nitrosopumilus. Next base: position 95,409 of record JAOTTS010000001.1, read on the forward strand.
TCTTTAGTGGTGGGTTCTTTACCTAGTGGGGTTCCGCATAGTTTACACTGCTTCATTTGCTTTCTCCTTTTTCTTCTTTTTTGATTTAATTATTGGATGACATTGTACAGGAAGATTTTCATCATTGTCCATGGTCACACTAATCTTACATTGTACAAAATTAAGAGTTTTGTAATGAGAATAATTCCTGAATTTTTATTTCTTTTTTGAAATTGATTTTTTCTTTTTTTCAGTACTATATTTTTCTCTTTTTCTTCTTTTTTCCAAATCCATAATAGAGTAAATTTTTCCAGTTTCACACAACTTCATTTCTCCTGAAAACTCGTCATGAATTGATTCTAGTAAGCCAGTTGATAGTAACTCTCCTACAATATTCCACGCAGTATCTTCTGAAATTTCAAATTTGTAAGGAATTGTTGAAACTTTGGTAAAATAACCATTATTTGAATTTCTTAAAATGAATTGTTCTATTTTTTGCTCTGTTGTTAACGAAGGTTCTTTTTTGAATCTTCTAAATGATCTTCTTTCAGACAATATTTTTCCCAGTATTGTCTAGTATTTTAGTAATCATTTAGAGTTGATTGTATCTGGATCATTGTTTCCTGGCAAATATTTGTCACCTAAATGCTCTTTCATTTTATCATCAAATTCTTCTTGTAAACGGATAAGGTATATTTCAGCTTCTGTCTCATCATCTGGAATTCCTGTATCTACATCATAATTGAAACCTGTTGCAAGATGATAAAATTCCTCAAAGAATTCTTTGCAGTCAATTACATCTGCATTGGAATCTATTGAAACAACCAAACAGTTGTCTTCAACTCTAAAATTAAGGCAAACCTCCTCTTCAATCACAATATCTGCCATTACGGCCATGAGGTATGGGATATGCTGATTCTCGAGCCTGTCCTGGCCTTTATTTGCTATCCATAATTCGTTTCCATTTATCAAATTATCAAAAGTTCGAACAGTTACATCCCTAATCTCCGAATCAGTAAATGCTAATTTTGATTTCCATGATTGCGCACCATAATTTCCTAGTTCGGCATAAACAACATCAAATCTTTGGTTTTCATTTATCTGCTCAAATTCCCATACCTGCTTGTTAGTCCACATAGGTGAAGACGCCTCAATTAATTTTCTTGTTCTGTGATCCAACGAACATTTTTTATTATTCTGATGTTTATTCCTATCTTAAACTAACTAATTCCTGATTTGAGGTATTCTAGTGTGCATTCAGCAAGTTCTTTGTCTGAATGCTTTTTTATGTCATGTTTACAATTTGGGCAATTACCTGTTTGTTCTTCATCATATTCATCCCCAACTTGTTTCATACAACATTCCATTAATTCTGATGTAGAGTGAGATTCCATCAAAAGTTTACATGTGGGACATTCAGTCAATTACAAATTTTGTCTTTATTTGATTATTAATAAATTATATTTAATTTCTCTGAAGCATTATTGTGAATCTAGTTGATAAATTCAAAAACAAATTACGATGTACTTGTAATGATGTGGTGACTTTTGAAATAATTGATGACATTGAATGTGACTGGGGAAATCATTTGGTAATACAGTGTCCTAATTGTGAAGAACTTTTTAGTATAGATAATCAATGTCCTGCTTTTCAAAATATCTCAAAATTAGAAAATTCTAACACAGGATTGTATTCAAAAGATGAACTTGAGAATTACGTCTCTCATTCACATCCAAATTGAAATCTTTTGGCCACAGATGACTTGGTTATCAATGTCGTATCAGATCACCAACATTCCAGATTATCCATGGCAATATTTTTGATTTTAAAGTATACTTAAAATAAAAAAAAGTATGTAAAAATTGATTCATGCAATCAAAAGATTAACTCTATGAATTTACTAATTTTTCTATATACAGTCCTAGGTGCTGATATGATTCTTGCTTAGGTAATGAGTGGAATTTTTGTGATTTTTATAGTAATAGGCATAATTGGATTTGCAGGGTATACTGATATTTTGCCATTTGATATTAGTAACAAATCTGTCAAATTAACACCAACAGTTGAGAATATTCAGCAAATTTCCAATGTTTTGGGGGGAGTGAAAATCAGATGATTAATTATTCATTTTACGATGTTCTTCAAATCTCAGACAAGTAATTCAATAAATGCATTAAAAAAAGCAATTACTACATAGGAATCTAATAATTCACAATGATTTACTGAATCAGAAAATCATAATTGAGAACAAGTAGCAAGAATATTTTTTGCCAATACAAACTGGGCTTGTAACATGTAATTCTGTTTTATTTTGAATTCTAAGTCATTGTGTGTTGAATATCTCAATTGGCGCTGTTGGTTACAATGATGATTTTATGGAAAATGATTAGAATATGATTGCCAACATTTTGATGCATGAAATTGGCCATGCAATCCTAACTTCAAAATTTCACAATAATTATCCAAATAATAAAATAAATCCAACTGCTAAAGCTGCAACTGAGATTCCCATAGTGATGTAAAATCTAGTATTCATCGATGATCCTAAATTCTTCTAAAATTAATAGGTAATCCAGACTTGGGAAAGTAATTCACGGATGCATACAGATGGAATTAAAAGTGGACATGTCAGAAAATTATGTCGGTTCGTAACTGTTGGAAGAACCTGAAATCAATTATGGAGTAGGAAATTTCTAAACTGATTTTGATTTTTTGGATGATAGCGTTTTCTTTCTAGTTTTTAACGAGGAATTATTGGAGAAAGTATCAGTTAACAAGGTATTATCATTTAAAGTATGCCAGATAAGACAAGATTATCGCAAAGATAGTAACCCCAAATCCAATTGGACTTAACATGTATTCTAGTCGCAAAAATCACTATTTTGAGTTCAGAGTGTAAAATGTTTGATTATCTTCAGATTTTTTATCACTTGGCATCTCTAGGAAATACTATGTTATTATAAAAAAAGTCTGAATTTACTTTTGGTTCAAACAAGAGCCATCAAACTTTCTTTTTTCTAATTACTTCTCTTAGTTTCGTTTTGCTTTTTTTAATTCATGTCGAGGAGACATACTGAGAAGAATAACACCAACAACAAAACCGATAATGGTTTTGTATTTACGCTTTTCTTCATTATCTGAAATTACTTTTTCTGAAGACAACGACTAAATTCTAATTCTTTGTTTTTCGAACTGTTTAATTTTTGTAGAAAAAACAAACAAACGTTAAGAATTTACAGAGCACGTTCTTGTATCAGTTTGACACAATCATGTTATGGTATATTCTACTGCATTGTATTTTGCATCACACTTTGATAGGTTGACTGAAGAATTACTCTCTAGCTTTGGTATAAAACAAAAATTACAAAAAAATAGCATCAATCTAAATAAAATCAAAGATTAGATTCTAATCCTTTCTTTTTTCAATTGTGAATTTAGTACACCTACCTCAAGTAACTCATACCATGCTTTCTGTCAATGGCAAGAACAATACTTTATGGAACAATTGTTGCTGGTTTGTTAGTTGGTGCTAGTACCTTTGCAAATACAGAATTCCACATGTAGAAGATAGTCAACTTTTTGAACTCATTATGGAGCTTGAAACACAAATAATTTCATTGCAAAACCAGCTACTAATTATTCAATTAGTACCCGATCCGCAAGGTCTACAAGGAGATTCTGACCCACAAGGTCCCCCAGGCCCACTTGGACCATCTACAACATACATCATGCATGATTTTGGAAGTGATGGAACATATTCGATAGGAAACACAATTCTGGAAGTAGAATGTTTACTTGGGGATATAGCTACTGGTGGAGGAGCAGGCCACTTGGCGGAACACTTGTAGCTTCACGTCCAATTCCAGCACAGGGCAATCCAGCTGAACCTTCAGCATTTCCTCCAACAGGTGGGAGTGCAATAATCAGTGGTTCCTCTGCTGGTGATATATGGGTTGTATGTTTGGATGAACCATAACTTCAAAATCTCTTTTTCTTTTTTATACATAGTCTTTATTAGAATTCTTTACAATGTTTAATTATGAATATAATGTGTGAGTTAAAGTCAGAAATCAACGAGATAGAGTTTCATGAGAACATTGAGGGAGTTGACGAATGGCCACACTCCTGGCCAAAAGGTGAGATAACATACAGACTCAACACGATTACCCAAGACATCACCAGGGAACAGCACCAGCACAGGGCAGTGACCGTAGCACTAAGAGCATGGCAACTAAGAATATCAGATTTAAAATTTAGACGGGAGAGAAACCCAGATGTTTCAGTTGACTTTGAAGTATCCTTTGAGGATCTGGCACATTTTGATAACAAAAAAGGTGTACTAGCCCATGCATACTTTCCAGGACAGGGAGACGTCTCAGGGGATTGCCACATAAATGATGATTGGAACTGGGTGACATCATCGAAATACCAGACATTATCAAAACCACCACTCATCCCGATATTGATTCACGAGTTTGGCCACTCCCTAGGATTACGACATGACACCACAGAAACACAAAGCATCATGTATCCATCATTTGACTTGGGACAAAAGAAAAACAAATTGCACCAGAACGACATTGACAGAATACAAGAAAGATACGGTGCAAGAAAACTATCCCAGAGAATCATAGATTATTTCCAGAACAGGCGGGACATGGCATGGGACTTTGAATGACATCAATTGATAATAAAGTAGACATTGAGAGAATCATTGCAATTTTATCAAATGGCGCAACACTATCTTCATCAATTAGAGAATTCAAGGTTGGAGAATCAAACTATCTAAAATATTACGAGCCAGGATGATGATTAGATAAGCAAAATAGTATTAATTCTTCTGAGGAATAATCAGACATCTTCGTTTGCTTTTACACGTAGTACATTTTAGCACCAATTTCATACTGCTTGGTTTCTTTGAAAAAAGTCCCACAATCGATACAAACGCGCAGATCAATGTCTTCCATATTGAATTATCGACTACCTTTGAATAGATTATCTTTTGGTTTTTTACGACATTGTGTTAATGAGTTTCGTTAGAAGATTGAAGTGAAACCTGATCATGATATCTATTGGAAAGACCTTTCAATAATGTTTTTGAAGAAATCTCCATGAGGAGTTTTTTTAAAAAGTTTACTGGAGACAGTACACGTGGCAGACCATGTAATGATTGTGGACATGTTGAAATTTCCCATCATTTGAAAGTATTAGAACCTGAGCATGACAAGCCTTACAATAATGAGGCCATTCGAGCAAATTGTAAAGAATGTAGTTGTAAGCAATTTCGATGAGATTTCTGATTGATTTAGTGATTCAGGTAGTAAACGAACTAAGCCCCAGCTAAATTTTTTGCTTGAAATTGAAAAATGAGAACCAAGTCCATACAAAATCCCGGTTAGTTTCCTTTAGAGTTTTTCACTCAAGGGGTAGAGGTGAACTTATTCTCAATATTACTATGGAATTATAAAACTTAAGTATATCTATGAATTTATCATAAAATTCTCTTCGATACAACTCTTAGAAGAACCAGAGATCAATTATAGTCTATGAAATTTCTAAACTGACCATTTCTACCTAAGAGTGAATTGACAATGAGAACATACCTTATGTTCATCTGTGGAATACTCTAAACCACAATTTGAACAAACAACAAAAACTTCCATGTATACTAGGCCAAACCGAGGTCATAAAAACCTCTCAAATGCAGGTCTAAACATTTTTGATTTGTTTGATCCCATAGATGATTAATTTCGAAGGCCAAACTCAAATACTATGGCAAGAATCATACACCATGCCAAAATTTCTAGACTCTCATGAACTTTCTGGACTTAGAAAGGAACAATTCTAACATGCAGTAAGTTCCTCTGCTGGTGAATTTGGCGTCACAGCATCGGCAGTATTTTATAACGACAAAGAGAACAAGCTGTTTTGCGTTTGTGAAGGCCCAGATAAGGAGTCAATCAAGAAACATCATGAGAAATTGAATCTAATATGCGATTTTATTACTGAGGTTGATGAAGTCTCTTAGATACGAATTATTTTTCTTTTTTCTAAAACTAGTATTTTTACTCCTAACAGGATTTGGTTTAGAAGTAAATATCTTGACAAAATTAATAGTTTAGAATATGAAAGCAAGCATGTTTGAAATCCTTTTGCTTCGACTCTTTGGGAGTTACAGTCAGATATCAAACAAGCAAACATCTTGCTTTCATTATTTCTAATAATTACAATCTTCAAAAGTTCTTAAAATAAAACATGTCTTGAATTTTAATCAAAATGGGTTGAAAAAATGATCTAATTCTCATTTTTTAAAAACAGAGTATCTATTTGCAAATTATGTCACTTCAGGCATGAGGATGTTCAAACTGCATACAGTTTCTTTGTCTTCTACGCCTAATGCACGTGGATCATCCATTTGATGATATTCATACGTTTGCCTTAACCGGTCATCCCTTAGAATTCGTTTATCGTCAAACATTTTTCTTTAACAATAAATTTTTCAGTCTTGGAATCTATCTATAATTAGTTGATCATCAAATGCAAGGGAATCCAAAAAAATCACAAATTTGAGAACTGTGAGTTTATTCATGCGGGAAATTGGAGGGATTCAGAATTATTTGTTCATCAAAAATTTCACAAATCTTTGGAGAATGATAATTATTCTTGGTTTGGCTTTGATGCTTATCAGCCATTTGGTAAATTCAGTGGGCGTGATGGGAAGTAAATGTGATGCTATTTAATGATCATTTCATTTTATTATTATATTATAAGCAAAAATCTCAATAATTTTATCCTCTGATGAAAGGGGTATATTGTGAGTGAAAATGATGTTGTTGGTTGGACACATAAGACATTTCTCAAATGGTCTGATTTTAAAGCAGAATCTAACCCTGCAGCATTTGAAGATTCTCACAGTGTAATAAAATATAGATTCACATGGACAATAAATTCTGAAAAAATTGATGAACAAATAATGTTTCTAATTGAAGATATTCATCTTTATGTAGAATTCTTTCCTTATCTCTCTTGGTTTAGGATTTCACAAAATACCGAGAATTTGTTAAAACATGAACAAGGTCATTTTGATCTAGCTGAATTAGTAAAACGTGAAAATATTCATATTTTACAGAATACATTTTATGGCAAACATTTTCCTACAAGAGGCCAAAATGAAGATCAGCAAAAACAATTTGCAAAAGAAGATTCAGGGATAATGATTATAAAAGAAGTTGAAAAATTAGAGGCGATTTTAGATAAACGACGTGAAGAATATGATGCCCAAACAGAATTTGGTCAAAATGCTCAGAAACAATCAGAATATGATTCAATATTTGAAAAATTAAGATAACGGATTTTTATCAATTGTTCCCATATTAGAAATTCACATCAATTATTTATTAAATTAAAATTTCATTAACATGTATGCAATCTATGTGAATTATTAGGATTATTTTTCAATAAGTTTACTTTCAGGAATAGAATTGATGTAGTTTACTAAACTTCGATAATATTTTAAATGAAAATCCAAGTCTCGGATTTCTGTTTGTTTTAGTTCTTCAAGTTCAGGTCCGAAATCTCTAGTATCTGTTTGAATTTGGTTTAATATGTTTTCATTTACCTCTATCATGTGAAATAAGCTATGAAGAACTTCGGTTTTTGTGAGTGTTCTATCACATGATTTTTGCAGTATTCTTTCAATCCAATCCATATTGATTAAAATTAAAATAATTATATCTGCCCCTGAATTGGAAAAATTCTGACCTTAGCTCTATTTTTTTTACTTTAGACTTGAACAATTATTTTTTTCTGCTTTCTTTTTTCTTTCCATGATTTCTTTATTTCGTTCAATATCTGAGTGAACTTCAACATGTTCGTATAGTTGTTCTTTTGATTCAAATAATTGATCGCAATAATAGCACTGATGCATTACCTCACTAAATCTATCTTGAATTAATTGTTTACCCTAAAATCTCAGAGATTTATCCCAAAGTTTGAAAAAATCTAACGTTTTACCCTATTTGAAATAAGATATTTTTGAAAAATCTTTTTAATATTAAATAAAAAGGAAATAATCTGAACTAGATTATTAATAAATAGTTAATAACTCTATTAGTTTATTGTGCAAGGTCCCCAAAAGGATCTTCATGCCATTGTTCTTTGTTTAGTGAAATTATACCTGTTTCTGAACTAATGGCTCCCTATTCAGATGCTGGTGCCAATTCTGCATCTTCTGAGACATGATTTTTTTGGTTTTCTGTACCATAAATAACTGTCCCTGCCATTGCAAGTACACCTACAGCAATACCAATGTAAATCATTCCGTTAGACATATAGTAATTTAATCATTTTCGTATTATCAACTAAGATTTCAGTGCAATGCATTGCACATTGTCAATGTGTTTCTAACTGAATCTCAGAATTGCATGAAGGAGATTTACCTGTTTGATTTTTGAAATCTTCAATTAATTTCAGTTGTAATTCTTTAGGATTCTCTGCAAACACTCTTTGGTATGAATGTGTTTTTTGCTTACATTCATTTCCTTCAAAATCAGTATCGACATATTTTGTAAATGTTTGCTCTAAATTGTTAGTTTCTCCAATGTATATTGGCTCTTTACTCCTGTTGTATAGAACATATACTCCTGAAATTGGTTTTACAAATTTAGCACTTTCAAGCCAAACTCTCATTTTATCGTCCAATAATTCCATGATATAAGATAGTTTTACTTCATATTAAACTAGATTACTAATTCTACGATATTACAAGAACCTTCATGCTTTTAATACTGAGAAAAAATGAATTTGATCCTGTCTCTTTTAGAAAAATTTCCTACACAGTTTACTCCACGTGAGATCCAAAAAGAGATCATTTCAAAAATTGAAGAGAATCTGAAATCGGGTTATAAAAAAATTATTTTGTGTGCACCCACAGGTGTAGGAAAGTCTCTGGTAGGAGCTACTGTTTCAAATTATTTTGATAGCTCATTTACTGTTACAGCATCAAAACATCTTCAAGATCAATATATCAAAGATATTCCATTTCTAAAACCTGTAAAAGGAAAACAAAATTTTCCATGCCTCAAATTAATGGATGCAGAGAAAGTTGAAAATGATAGTAGGGCTATGCGATGGGGGCTTTCATGTGACAAAGGAACATGCCGAGAGAGAATTAGTAAAAATGGAAAGGAGGTAGTTGAAGTATGCAAATACAAGCCCACAATAAAACAAGTTGAAGATAAAACTCAGGATTCTCAATCCTGTCACTATTATTTGCAGAAATATGATGCGTTAACATCAAAGCATTCTTTGTGGAATTACCATGCATTTTTTACAATTATGAAATTTAACAAAAAACTTTTTGAAGATTATCTTGATAGAAAGGTTACTGTCTTTGATGAGGCACATAAAATCGAGGACCAAATAATTCAATTTATTGGATTTGATATTTTTAGTGGACAAATTGATGAATGCAATCTAAATTCTGAAAAGTATAATTTTTCAGATTTGGACTCTGTGATCAAATTAATTGATGATATGGCATATTCTTATGCCAAGAAAATAAAAGATGTCAAAGAAAGTTCTGCATTTCAAAAAGAACCTGACTATGAATTGATAAGTGGATTGGAAAGACGATATAATAAATCTGCCCAAGCAAAAATAGACATCATGTCTGATAAAGATAATTTTGTTGTAAATGAACCTGTTAAAGATTTTAATGGAAATTTCAGAACCATATCGGTAAGACCCATAGATGTTTCAAAATTTGCCAATGGATTCTTTGAAACAGATTATCAGTTATTCATGTCTGCCACAATTGACAAATCAAGTTTTTGTGAAAATATGGGATTAGAAAAAGATGATGTTGCATTTGTAGATACTGAAAAATCCCCATTTCCAATTAAAAATAGGGAAATCGATCTTCTTAATATTCGCAGATTAAGTTACGGATCTACTGATGAGGATGAACTTGAGGTAATCAAAGCAATTGATAGAATTTTAGATGAGCATTCAAATGAGCGAGGATTAATTTTGACATCCTCCATTCCAAGATGCCAAAGAATCCTTCAAAATCTTTCTCCAAAAAATGCTGCAAGAATTAGAATTTGTCATAGCAAAAACAAGGATGGGAAATCACAGGATGATGTAATTTCAGAGCATGCCACTGATCCTACTGGGGTATTGTTGTCATCATCGCTTTGGGAAGGTGTTGACCTAAAGGATGATTTATCAAGATTCCAAATCATTGCAAAGGTACCTTATCCAAATTATACTGAAAAGAGAACTAAGGCTAAGATGAATAAATTCCCCTTATGGTATACTTCTCAAACTCTCACAAAGATATTGCAAGGATTTGGTCGTTCAATTAGAAGTAATGATGATTGGGCAAAAACTTACGTTTTGGACACTGCAGTTAACAATGTACTTTTTAAGGGTCAACAGATGATCCCAAAAGCATACTATGATGTTTTGAGGATAGAAAACCTGTAGTAGACAACAGACAAGTGTAAACTGGTCTTTTGACTCTGTTTTTTGAGTCAATTGTATGTCCATTGTATCATCAATTGGTTTTTATTTTTTTCTATTTTTATTTATTGAGATATATGTTAGTCAAAAACTAGACCGCGCGTCTCAATGTAACACTAACCAGTACCCCCTACCCCCTCTTAATAAAGGCCTTAACACTGTGAAGTATTTCCACCAAATTCATGTCATGTTTTACAGTCATTAAAATTATATTTTAATCAATAATTATTTTATCTTTAATTTTTCCATTGAGAAATCACTATGTCAATCCCTTCATCTTTCTTTCTGGAAACTATTTCTTTTGTTGATTTTATCTCAAATACCAAATGATCATAATCTTTTGTAATTAATCCCAAACCATCATTTTTCCCCTCAGAATCCATCTTTTCAGGCAGTACATCAAGCACTATTTTTAATAAATTATCCAAATCCTTCTTGACTCTTCCTTCAGGTTGAGGTGATTCGTCTTTACTTCCATCATAAAGAAAAAATTTTACATTAATTGCTAGTTTCTTGTCTTTACAGAATTTTTTAATCTCATCTAAATTCTTTGTATTTTGTTTAATCGTTTCTTTTAGGTTTGTTTTTCTATTTACTACATCACTTGATGCAGTAAGTGGCTCAAAATTTCTGATTTTGATAGTGTGTGATTTTTTAAGAAACATTACTAATCATATTATTTCAAATCTATTTGTGTTCAGGCCACATTCTGTTAATGTAATTGTGCATATCTAGACCAGTTAATTTTTGAGTTTTTCCATGAGATCTTCGATAAAAACCATCATCATAAAAAACAGGTTTGTCACTGTGCTTTACAACCACTTTTGCTAGTGTTTTTCCTTCATGTTTTACAGTAGTTATGCTCTCAATAAACACCTCAAATTCCTTTTTACAGTGATCTGAAAATGAACTCATCAATATTCCACGCCAACTATCAAATTTCTTCTTTCCCGTATGAGGATAGTCTTCTTCTATTCCATTGACTTCGTCAAGATCTTCATCATATCCTACTACTAGCAAACCTCCTTTCCTGCTATTCATAAAACCTGCAAGAGTTGTAACTACTTCTTGAAGCATAATTTTATCAGGTTGTTTTGCACGTCTGTTATATTTTAGTGGCTTTGAATTCCAATTCATCATCTTCATCCCTCTGCAAGAGTTCAATCGTTGGTTTTTCTACAAGAGACGATTGATCATTGTTTTCCTCAATTTCTTCTTCAATGTAGACTGCGTCAATTTTATTTGCTATTTCTTTTAATATCTCAGTTTTTCTATATTTTATGAACTCATCAAATTTATCATTTAGTAGGAAATCATATGCTTTATCATTAATCAAATGAGAAACAAGAACTTTCCGAAATTCTTTTTCACTTTTGTATTTCTTGTTAATTACTTCAGGAATGTATTTTGAAGGCATTTTTGCTTTTTTTGTACCAACATTTGTTTCAGGTGTAAGCCAAGTCATATTGAAAATTGAATTTTTATTTTTATGTTTATCAATCTGAGATTTTGGGAAAATATGATCCATGTGTGAATCTGCTTCCTTTGAACTAAATCTTATCTCAAAATCCATTGCTCCCTTCATTGCTAGTAAGCATAATACCCCTGTATACAATACACTGCCTTTGTTAATTGCATCCTCTAACTGAAGAGATTTGAAATTCTTTTGAAAGTATTTGATGAATTTAGGAGTCTCAGAATTTGGTTTGAACCACTCAATCATTTCTTTAAAATTCGAAGATTTCTTTGCCTCAACTGATTCCAAAAATCTTCCTCCAAATACTGATGTCCAATACCAGCGTTCAAGTTTTCTATAACAATTAACATCATCATCGAAATTAATTTCAATTTCTCGTAATAATGAGGCTAAAATTGGTATCATTGGCTCATATGGTAATACTTCAGTAGTGATTACTCCAAATCCTTCATTCTTATTTTCTAATGATTTTATTGCAGAATTAAGATATTTTGCTGAATCATTCCATTTTTCAGCAAATTTTTCTGTAGTCCAATTTTTTATTTTTTCCTCTCTTTCCTCTTTTTTCTCTCTTCCAAACATTTCTAAAACATCATTTTTCTTACAGGACTTCAATGTTGAATATGATAATGAAATAACTTCCATTATGTATCTGCCCATTCTTGTTTTCAATTTCTTATCATACTCGTAGATCTTTGGATATTGTTTCAAAGAATCCTCCCACAATGTACGAACTTTAACATTGTGAGCTGCCATTTTCACATTAATTAAATCAAATACATCAAGAGGCTTACCCTTAGTGTTGATAGACGTGAAGATAGTACCAACGTTTTCAAAAGTTGTATTTGATAAAACTATTTGTGGGATTTCATATGTGTGATAAATTCTAGATGTTTTTTTTCTAATGATTTCAACAATGTCATCAAGTTTATCCAAATCAACTGTTTGATACTTTCTTACAAATTTTTTCAGATTTGATAACCATGCATCTTTTTGGACTGTTTTTAATTTGTAAAATGGAAAGAGTAATCTTTCAAAACTCTCTTCATCTGAAATTTGTCTATTTAGTGCAACAATTGTATCTATGTCATCATTTTTAGGATCCAAGAAATATTTCTCAAAATTGATATAGAAATATCCTGGATGTGTGTCTTTGATTTTTTCTGTTTTTTCAGGTGCATTAATTGCATAATGAAGTGAAGTAATTCTTTGCTGACCATCTAAAACAATTTTTTCCCCCTTTAGTTTTTGAGGATTTGACCCTTCAACCTCTATCATTCCACATTGATCTTTATCTGAATCTTCTATGTCCCAGAGTAGTAATCCGCCAACATAATGATCGTTGAAAATTGACTCGTGAAATTCTTTGACATCTTTTTGACTCCATCTATAATATCTCTGAAAATCAGGAATGGCCCACAATCCCTCTTCAATATTTTTGATAATGTCTTCTATCCTAGCAGGTTTTTTTCAAGTGAAGGGGGATTTTCAGTTATTTTTTGGAATCTTGTCTCATGTGGATCAATATCTGTTGAAAATTGACGCCAATCTAAAATTGGAATTTTCTTTAAATCTGAACTTACAGTATACTTGTCATATTCTTCGAATGTTTCTTCTTTAAGTCTTGTAGATTCTTCATCTGAAATTCCATATGATTCAAAAACAAAATGTCTTTTTGAAGGATGTTCTGTGATTTTACACAACCCAAGAATTTTCCATTTGTTTGTTGCTAAGACCATGACAATTCCTATAGGTACATTATTTTCTTGAATAATTTTAATGAGTTTTTTTCTTTCAAGACTATTGTTATTTTCAATTAATGCTTTGATTACTACCGGTCGATAATTTGTCTGGAGTCGTTTAATTTTTCTTTTAACAATAAAGGTTCTTAATTCATTAAAATTCATATCTACCTATTCAAAATTATATACAGAAAAACTTTGGGGCCGATCAACACAGATCCTCTTTAATATTATCTTAAATTCATCACTTTATGACTAGTCTAACCTTCTATGGAGAAGTAAATGAGATTGGTGGAAATAAAATACTTCTCGAAGACAAGAACACAGGTATTCTTAGATTTTGGCAAGAGTTTCTCTAGACGTGCAGCATATTTTGAAGAATATCTTAATCCTAGAACCTCAAATGGAATAGTTGATTTTCTAACAATGGGACTAGTTCCAGATATCAAAGGAGTGTATCGTGATGATCTGATGGTAATGGCGGGAAGAAAACCTGAAGAACCAGATATTGATGCAGTATTGCTAACTCATGCACATGCAGATCATGCAGATTACATTTCATTTTTGCATGAAGATATTCCAATTCATATGGGTTCTGCATGTCATTTAATTCTCAAAGCATTATCAGAACGTGCATCAAGAACTATAGAAAAAGAAATTTAATTCTATAACATAGATCTTTTATAGAATTGGTTTTGTAATTGCACCTTGTGCTGCAGAGCCTACCAATGATGCATATTTGGCAAGTGCTCCTGCGGTGTAGTTTGGTTTGGGTCTACTCCATTGTTTTCTTCGAGTTTCTAACTCTTCTTCTGATACATGAAGATCAATGATATTGGTTTCTGTATCTATTGTAATTTCATCATGATCTTTTACTAAAGCAATAGGGCCACCAACATATGCCTCTGGTGCAACATGTCCTACCATGAATCCACGTGTTCCTCCAGAAAATCTTCCATCAGTTACCATCGCAACTTTTTTGCCTAATCCCTGTCCAACAAGTGCTGCAGTGGTGGCTAACATCTCTCTCATTCCTGGACCTCCTTTGGGTCCTTCATATCGGATGACTACTACATGTCCTTCATTTATCTCGCCTTTTGCAACAGCATCAAATGCATATTCTTCCCTATCAAAGACGCGAGCCTTTCCAGTGAATTTTGTAATTTCTACTCCTGCAGTTTTGATTACTGCTCCATCTGGAGCTAGACTTCCTTTGAGGACTACTGCAGTTCCAACTTGATGAAGTGGGTTCTCAACTGATCTTACAATGTGTTGTTCTACATCTGGAATTGTAATTGACATGAGATTTTCTTTGATTGTTTTTCCTGTAACTGTCATACAATTTTCATTTAGCAATCCTTTTCCAAGTAGTTTTTTTAGCACAAATGGAATTCCACCAATCTTATCAAGTGAGTTCATTACATAATTTCCTCCAGGCTTCATATCTGCTAAATGTGGTGTTTTCTTTCGTATTCTTTCAAAATCATCATATGTCAAATCAATATTTACTTCATTTGCAAGTGCAAGCAAATGTAAAATACCATTAGTTGAACCACCAACAGAATTCAACATGATTATTGCATTTTCAAATGCTTCAAAACTCAAAATTTCTTTAGGTCTAATGTTCATCTCTAATAATTTTGCACATGCAACACCTGTGTCGTATACCATCTTATCTCGTCTCTCATCTTCTGCAGGTGGACTGGCACTTCCTGGTAACGCGAGTCCTATAGCTTCAGAAATTGATGCCATGGTGTTTGCAGTAAACATTCCTCCACAAGATCCTGAATTTGGACACGCGGTGTTTTCTATATTTTTTAGTGACTCAAGAGATAATTGTCCTGAGTCATATGCGCCTACTGCTTCATACACATCAACAATTGTTAGTTCCTGCCCATCAAGTATTCCTGGCATGATAGTCCCTCCATAAACAAATACAGATGGTACGTTCAGTCTAGCCATTGCCATCATGGTGCCAGGCAAACTTTTGTCACACCCTGCAATTCCTACTAATGCATCATATTGATGTGCTCGGACCATTAATTCAATTGAATCAGCAATGACTTCACGTGATACCAGTGATGATTTCATTCCTTCATGACCCATTGCAATTCCATCACTAACTGCAATGGTTGAAAATTCTCTAGGTGTTGCACCTGCATCTGTTACACCATCTTTAGCTTTTAGAGCTAATCTTGGAAGGTGGATGTTACATGGTGTTGCTTCATTTCCAGTATGGCACACACCAATAAATTGTTTAGATAAATCATCATCATTTAGTCCCATAGCTTTGTACATTGCTCTTTGTGGTGCTCGAGATGTTCCTACTACAACATTTTTGCTAGAAATCTCCATGATACGTAAATCCATAATTGCTATAATTTAGAGTTTAGTAAACGATATTGATTAATTTCAACTTTATTTTATCTGATATTTGTGCCTGTTATTTTAACTTCAATAAAATCAAGAGTCATCTTTGATTCCAAGCACTTCTTGATGCAGATTTGCCTATCGGTATGCAAGGTTTTAGATGTCATAGTAGAAAAATTCATCCTAAAACCAATATCTTCCAAGAACAACAATCTACTGAGACTGATTGAAAGAACTTTGGCAAAAATGATATAATCTATTTGTCCACAGTTATTTTGTGAACGCAACATTTGCCAATGGATGCTTTTGGTGTACTGAAGCTATTTTTGCAAGACTTCATGGTGTGAAATCAGTAGTGCCAGGTTATTCTGGCGGTATAGTTGAAAACCCATCATATGAACAAGTATGTGCTGGAACAACAGGACATGCAGAAGCTGCTCAAATAGAGTTTGATCCAAATATAATATCTTATGAAAAATTACTTGATGTTTTCTGGCATACACATGATCCTACTACACTTAATAGACAAGGAAATGATGTTGGAACACAATACCGATCTGCAATATTTTACCACAATGACGAACAAAAACAGATTGCAGAAAAATCAAAAAAAGAACTCGAAGACAGACATTTGTTTAGTGATTCTGTTGTGACTGAAATTGTGCCTTTGATCAAGTTTTATCCTGCAGAAGAATATCACAAAAAATATTATGAACAGAACAAAGATGCGCCATACTGTAGATTTGTAATTGATCCCAAAATTGAAAAGATGTTAAAACAGTATGAGAATGAATTAAAATCTGAATTTATTCAATAACAAAGCTCTGGAATTATGAAACCACACTTTTTGCATTGAAATTCTACGATGTAATTTCCCACTCTTGCAATATTAGCCGTCTGGATGTTCAATGCGATATTTGTATGGAGGCAAATTCTCTTTCATGGCTTTTAGATATTCATCTATAATTGTAACATCTGAAACTCTTGACCAACTTTCATTTCCACATTTTGGGCATTTTACCATAATATTATCAAGAATTCCTCTTTGAAAAATCTTAAACTTTGTGAAAAACGTTTTATTTTTACGCCGATTCACATCTACTTTTATATCCTCAATTTGGCAGATACCCCACTGTAAAATTGAATCAAACATTATTCTTTCCCGAAAAAAGTTCAAGCGTCTATCAGGGTTGAACCTATTTTGATTCTACGAAAATAACATCGACAAGATCATTGTTACTTCGTTTAGTAACCATATCTCTATTTGCATTATAGTAATTCTGCAAATGTGACTTTCTAGTTTTAATCCCATATTCACGACATAATCTGCAAAAATAGGTAACTTGTCTTTCTGCTCTTGGTTTTACATGATTTTTATATTCTAAAATTGTAGTTACCATTTTGAAATATGTCGAATCTCTTGTATTTTAATGTTGTAATTTATATGACATATTGTCAATTATAGATGATTTATGCAAAAAATTTATATTTTGTAATCTCTATTACAGTAATTCGGTGATTAAAAGATGTTTGATGACCAATTCGAAAAAACATTTCGAAGATTGTCGACTCCCTTTTTTTCAATGGACGATGTCTTCGAAAATCCAAAAGAAGGGTACAGTCCAAACTTTTGGGCCATATTACTGCGGTTATCTAGAGACTGTAGGAGAGGACGGTATTCCTCATGTTACTGAATGGGAGAATACAAAACCTGCAAGATCTCTTGCTGAGTCTACAGTAAGAGATCCATACGTTGATGTTTCCGTCGACGAAAAAGATCGTACTCTCAAGATTGTTACTGAGATGCCAGGAATTGACAAATCTGACATCAAGTTAAATGTGTCAGAAAAACTTGTCTTGCTCTCAGCTGAACATGATGACAGAAAGTATGAGAAGAAAATCCCTCTACCCTCAAAAGTAGGTGAAAACTCTGCAAAAGCCAAGTATACAAACGGGGTTTTAGAATTGACTCTGTCACTTGCAAAAGAAAAACCCCAAGGAAAACTGATTGCGGGAATTGCAAAACAGTTGAAAAGATGTTAGATGACTTGAATTTTTCCTATGACATAGTTGACGTTACAGAGAAACCTGAATTCCTTGAAAAATATCCCATCTTTACAGCTCCCGGTATTGTAATTAATGACAAACTGGAATTTACTGGAATTCCAAAAAAACAAGAACTAATTGAAAAACTAAACTGCTAGAGATTTGGTCTTTGTTCAAGTTTTACTGTTACATTCATTTGTTGCCCATCGTACAAGATTCCCAAATTAATCTCATCACCAACATTCTTTTCTCTTTGCAGATGAACCAATATGTTCTCTATCTTTCGAACATTTTTTCATCTATTGATAATATGACGTCTCCTACTTTGTATTCTATTTTTCAAACATGACCCTTTAAGATGAATGCATTGTCTAAAAAACTAGATTAAAGTTGGTACTTAATGCATCAGTTGTTTTATTCCATGATCCAAATAAATTTCATTTATTGTAAAAAAGGAACACGTATCTATACAGACTTTAATGAATTACTTTTTACTTTGTTTTGGAATTTTTCAATAATTGATTCTATTTTCCCATTATACTTTTCTCTATACAATGATTTACAAGAAGTGCAGCAAAAGAATCTCTCAATGTCTGCAAACTTTAGAACAGCAGGTTTTGTGCCAATTGGGCCATCACAGTATTCGCAAATCATCTCAATATCCATATCCTTTGACAAGTTGATTGTAGGAACATCTTGTTCTGTATGGCAATGACATAACTTTGATTCTTGCTTTTTTTCAAGTTTTGAGGTGTCAATTATTGGGGTAATTCCCTTTATGAGACCAATGTTGACTAGTCTTTGGTAACGAAACTTTACAGTTGGAGTGCTAATTTTGAGTTCTCTGGAGATTTGCCGGAATGACTTTCTACCGTCTTCCATGAGAGAATTTAGAATCGCAATGTCTGTTTCATCAAGGTTGTATGGCACAAATGTCTTGGCTTTCTTTGGTATTTATGCACTTGATTTTTCAAATGTAAAATCCCTTTTAGTATTCTAATTAGATTAAGAAGATAGTTCAGAATTCCATACTTTCTTTTTAAAATAGAGCAACCAAATCCCTACAATAACAGTTAATCCTAGACCTAATCCTAAATTGATTGAATCATTCCGATGTTCTTTCTTTTCTATTTCTTCATCCTGAAATTCCTGTACGAATGTTTTGCTGGTAAAAGGATTGAAAAGAACTTCAGATGGATTGTATTGGTCAGTTAGAAATGGAACATCGGATGTATCCACAATTCCCTGATAGAAATACTCTTGCTTGCTTAGTTCATCAACAAGATAGTCTGCAGGGCTGTTTTTTGCCATCTCCAAAAGTGTCAATCTGTCAAATTCATATGGCTGGTTTGATGAGACCATCATAATATTTTGCACATTTGTTGGGTTACCCTCTGTCAGGAAAATATAAGACACTGGAAACGTTTCCTTCATTGTCTTGTATATGGCCCTGACTAGCTGAGAGTTATGCCCTTCAATAGAACCAATGACATTGGACACCACAACGCCGTCTGATTCCAATCTTTTCTCAACTGTTTGAAAGAATTCCTGTGTCATTAAATGATAGGGAACATAGTTTGATGCATATGCATCCAAGACAATCACATCATATTTTTTGTCAAATGTGGATAGGTGTTTTCGTGCATCGTCGTTGAATACCTGAAGTCTTGGATTATTTTCCTCCAGACCAAAGAACGTCTTTGCTGCATTAATTACATCTGAGTCAATCTCGATTGCATCTATTTTAGTATCAGGGTATAATTCAAGAAAATTTTTTGGACCAGTAAATCCACCTCCGCCAACAAACAAAACATCAGTAGCTGCAGTATTAAACAACATACCTAGATGAAAGTATTCAGTGTAGTCTATTACCAAATCAAGCGGATCCTTGACATTAATTGAACTATGTCTATTACCATCAAGATACATGCTGATATTGTTTCCATATTCAATAATGTCCAAATGGCTAAAGGGTGTCTCTTTTTCATAGATCAGTTTTCCATTATGTGAGATTGTGTTTACAGACAATGAAGACCAAGGAACTATCAAAAGTAACACAACTGCAACCGCAATAATTTTGGGGGTTGTTTTGAGGGAAATCAAGGAGCTTGCAATTAATGCTATCCCCAACCCAAAAATTATCTGATTCACTGCAATGTTGGGAATTAAGACAAACACAGTTAGAAATGTGCCAAAAATGCTTCCTATTGTGGCAATAGCATAAAGATTGCCGGAGATATTTCCAACTCTTTGTAGTGTATTGGTTCCAAGCTTGATTGCGTATGGTGATACAAATCCAAGCAAAACAGAAGGAAGCATCAACAGCAAAAATGTTGCAACCAATGGAGTGTATTGGGTCCCAGGCAATACGGTAATGATAAAATCTACAACAGGAGATGCAAAAAATGGAATTCCTACAATAAATAATCCAACTGAAAAAATAATTCCACAGATCTTTTCCAATTTTGGGTGATCATCGGCAACCTTTCCCCCCAAAAAATAGCCCAAGCTTAGACCACTCAAAACTACTCCAATCAGGCTTCCCCAGGTGTATATCGTACTGCCAAAAACCGGAGTCAGAATTCTGCTTGTGATGATCTCCAATCCCATCACAACTGCACCGGCAGTAAATGTGATGATTCTCAGTTTCCACATTCTATCTTGATAAAATTTAGAGATTGATTGGACTGTAGTCATTGCGATTGAGTTATTGTCACATTAAACACAATATCAACATTCGAAAAAGAGATTTCCTGTACCAGTATATCCATCTCACGGTATGGTTCCAACCTGTTATAGTGTTCCAATATTATATCGTATTTTCTACAATCCAGAAAAACTTTGAGTCTTCAGTAATACCAAACTTGTCTACAAACCCTGCAGTTGTCTCAAAAACATAAAATGCATCTACTCCAGGATCGTATACAGTACAGTATTCTGGTTCTGTGGCACATGGAGGAACATCCTGTTTGATATGGACTACATTTCCTTTGTCATCAAACCAAATAATGTCAAGTGCAAATTGCATATTGTACATCCAAAATGAATAATTTCCTGATTCTTCGTAGATAAATAATGTGCCTTGGTCATATGGCATTTGTTCTTCAAACATCAACCCTCTGTTTCTCTTCACATCGGTATCTGCAATTTGTACATCAATCAGAACATCGTCAAGCTTAATCATGTTAGAATAAAATGATTGTTCATCTACATCAATTATGTCATAATCTGCAGAATCCGAAGTTAGAGTTGCGCCAAACATTGCAATTCCAATTACAGCAAGAAATATTCCAACTATAATTCCAACCCATACAGTCTGACTAAACATCTCTACAAAATATCACGGATTTATCCATATTAAAGAAAAGCACATTACAATTGTAAATGTATAACTTATTTATGATAAAGGGATTTTGTCAAATGTAAAAATATTCATCTAAGTATATCATATTCCAAAACTAAACAATGCAACAAAATCAAACCGAGGAAACTGTGTATGAAAAATGCAACAATGTTTACAGGAAGGTGACAATATAATAGAATAAACTCTATTCCTCTTCCAAATTTTAATAAGATCATTTTGCATATCTATTTCTTTTTGAATTTCAATTTTTAGTTCATTACTGCTTTCTTTCAGATCACCTTCTAGTTGTTTTTTCCTTTTTTGATGAGATAAGTTTTTGAGATACGTCAATTAGTTTTTTTCCATAATATTTTTGAAGTTTTTCAGTTAAAAAATTTAAAATACACCTCAATCTGATACATTACGTTAAATCCAATCACAAGACTCAAAGCTCCTGCCACATAGCGAAATATTTTTTGAATTAATAGGATTCTATTTCCAAATGCTAATCGAACTATCCTATCTGCTTCTTGTAGATCTTCTGTTGTTAGATGACGAATCACAATATCACTCATTTACTATCAATAGTCCAAATGGACAGGCAATATCTATTATTTGGATGCCTTGTCATTATTTACAATTCTTGAGACAATACAAGGAACAAAATTCTTTACAAGGATAGACAGGATGAATTGATGTTCTTTTTTTAGATTTCTCTGAAAAAGCATCCAAACTAGTGACAAGTGATTTCTAATCTATATCATGTTTATATGATTTGGACACGTAATAGAATCATGAGTTTCAGGGAATGTGTTCATTGCGGTAGAGAATACGAAGATGTCTTTAACAGACGAGTATGTTCCAATGAATGCTCATCAGAGATTTCATCTTAATTCTCTTTAATTGGTGGTATTTGTAGAATGAATAGAATATGAAACCTGTAATACTATGGCAGTAGTAATTCTTACCGTAATTGTTTTGGGAACTGTAGGATTTGATTCGTATAATGAATTCCAGTATATACGGGATCTCAATAATTCTATAGTATATTATATGGAACAATACAAGGAACAAAACAATGAATTGATTGATTGCTAAATGATGATTATTATATAATTCCTTAGATTTGGAACTATTTTTTGAACTTACAATTAACTGAAGAAATTAACACTAGAAATTTTTACCTATAGTCGTTATATTCCAAAACACCCTAAAACAAACATGGTAAAAATCAAATGCGTCGATTATGGCTTTGAGTGTGATTATGTAATTGAAGTGGAATCCCAAGATTTACTTGAAAAATTTGGTGCTCACATGACTCAAATCCATGGAATTGAATACCAAAAAGAATCTCTGATGACAATGTTAGTAAGTAAACTTAACAAGAAATAATAGATTCCAAACAATATTCACACGCGTAATCCTCAAAGCAACCCGCATCTTCAAAATTGAAACCTATAGAAAATACATAATTCTTCTAATAACTGAAATTAACGATGCTCACAGAAATCCAACATTGTACGAAAAAATTTCCGTGATTTGAAACACAATTGATAAAATATCCCTCCGAATTGATACCGAAAAGATAATCTCCGAAACCGAATTGATAACTTGATGACTCCTGATTGATAACCGAAACTAACACAAAACGTATTGTAAGCGGAAGAAAAAAGCGCAGCATGGAAAGAGGCAAGGGCATCAAATCAAGGAACTATCCACTACATACAATCAAAAACTTGTTACAGTTTAGAAACAAATCTCATCAAGAAGTTATACAGTACATATTAGAAAAGAAAGGAGTTGACATGGGTTACAATATGAATTAGAATAAGACGATGATGTGGGTTTTGATTGAACTTGTAATTGTTGCAGGAGGAGTGAGCATAGTGAAGTTTTGGTAATAATGACAGGAAAGAAAAATAGTGAAAATACAATAGAGACAAACTTGATAAAGTACTGATAACTTCTACGAGTTGCTTTTATGCAAAAATAACAAAACCCAAAATAGATAGACAGGTTAGAGGGTTCTTTCCAGACTGTTACCTCACAATCGTCTATTATTTTTCATTATAGTATCTCAATACTAATTTTGTTAAAATGATAAAAGATTGTATTAGTTTTAACCGTGTAATTAATCACAACAATAAATTTTACATCAGCCACAATATACTATTTTATTGAGATTTATGCATTCCAAGTGTACAAAAGATACAAAGATCACAATACACATTTGA
This sequence comes from Candidatus Nitrosopumilus sp., assembly GCA_029864335.1. Classification (GTDB taxonomy): domain Archaea; phylum Thermoproteota; class Nitrososphaeria; order Nitrososphaerales; family Nitrosopumilaceae; genus Nitrosopumilus. The sequence continues at coordinate 119,124 of JAOTTS010000001.1, forward strand.
TATTATTTTAGCACAACCACATTTACATGGACATTTTTTTTGTTGTAACATCATTATCTAACTGTAAGTTATTATTTTGTGTTTTAATCTCAAGTTTATTGCTAACAAATTTTTTTGTTTCAATTATCAGAAAAGTGATTATGGACACTCCTATTATATTCAACCAAGATTCAATTCCAATTGGTTTACTCTGGAAAATGTCATTCATAATAGGAGTATATGTAAAAGCAATTTGTAACAAAATCATAACTATGACTCCGAGAAAAATCAACTTGTTTGAAAAAAATCCCATTCTAAAAACTGATTTAGTCAGAGACCTACAGTTGAACAGATAAAATATCTCGATCATAACAATTGTATTTACTGCAATTGTCCTTGACTCTTCAATGGTACTGCCTTCCTCTATTGACCACTCAAACAAGCCATAAACAGAAATCAGAATACATGCACTAACAATCATTATCTGTATTACCAGATCCCTTGTGAGAATTGGGGAGTTGGGCCGTCTTGGAGGGCGTTTCATCACATCTGGCTCTTTTGGCTCAAAAATGAGCATCGTTCCCAATGCCAGTACCGTAGTCATATTAATCCATAAAATCTGGACGGGTAAAATCGGCATGAGTAGACCCAAAAAGATAGATGTCAATATGACCAAACCCTCTCCAAAACTTGTAGGAAGTGTCCATGTGATGAATTTAATCAAAGTGTCGAGAATTCGTCTCCCTTCTTCTACTGCTGCCTTGATTGATGCAAAATTGTCATCAGTTAAAATTACATCAGATGCTTCTTTTGCAACCTCTGTACCTGTAATACCCATTGCAATTCCTACATCAGCTTGTTTTAGAGCAGGCGCATCATTTACTCCGTCTCCAGTCATGGCAACAATGTTACCTTTGGATTGAAGTGCCTTTACTATGGAAAATTTTCGTTCTGGTAAAACCCTTGCAAACACATCTGTCTTATCAACAATTTCAATCAAATCATTCCCTGAATATTGCTCTAATTCCTTTCCTGTAATTGCCGTTACATTGTGCCGATTTTCTTGAGATGATTGGTTCAGGCCAATCTGTATACCTATACTGATTGCTGTTTTTAGATTATCACCAGTTATCATTTTGACACGTATTCCAGCATTTTGACATTCTCTTATGGCCTCAATAACTTCTGGTCTAGGAGGATCTAACATGGCTTGAAAGCCCAGAAAAATTAGCCCGTCAGATACATCTGAAATTTCAATTTTATGATTTTCGTTTACTATTTTCTTTTTGGCAAAAGCCAATACTCGTAGACCTTTTGATGCCATACTGTCTGCAATTTCATTTAATTTTGAAATGTTGATCTCTGTAAAGTCGTCATATCCTGCATGATCATTTATTTGATACGAAGACATTGTAAGAATCTTTTCAACAGAACCTTTTACATAGACTATCTTATCACCTGTATTATCATGTAGTGTGGCCATAAACTGAAGATGTGACTCAAATGGAATCTCGTCAATTCTATAAATTGACTCTGTCAGAGTTTGTTTGAGATTTGCTTTGTAAGCTGCTGTGATTAATGCAACTTCGGTAGGATCTCCTTTTGACTCCCAATGATTTTCTTTTTGAATTAAATCTGAATCATTGCATAACAGTCCTGCGATGAGGCATTCTTTCAGTGTTTGATGTTCGTTAAGATTGATACTTCTCTGTTCATGCTTAATTTCACCTGTTGGTTGAAATCCAGTTCCAGATATCTCAAAGAGTTTTCCACCTGCATAGATTTCGCTTACAGTCATCTGATTCTCAGTTATAGTTCCTGTCTTGTCTGAGCAGATTATTGTGGTACTGCCAAGAGTTTCCACTGCAGGAAGTTTTCTTATTATTGCATTTCTTTTGGCCATGTATCCTACACCTATAGCAAGAGTTATGGTTATGGCAGCTGGTAATCCTTCTGGAATTACTGCAACTGAAAGGGCAACTACTTCCATAAATAATTCGGCCATAGTTCTTTGCGTAAACAAAATTCCAAAAATGAATGTAAGAAGGGATAAACTGAGAATTACAAAAAGAAGTTTTTTACTAAAATAAGATATTCTTTTAGTTAATGGTGTCTCAAGTTCCTCTGCTCTGAACATAGTTTGTGATATTTTGCCGGTTTCAGTGTCATCCCCTGTTAGGACAACTATGCCAATCCCGTAACCGTTTGTAACCAAAGTTCCACCATATGCCATGTTTTTGCGCTCTGCAAGGTCCATGTTTGATGGAAAAACTTCGGTCTGTTTTTTGACAGAGATTGATTCACCAGTTAAGATTGATTCATCAATTTTCAAATCTTTTGTATGGTATAGACGCATATCAGCGGGAATTTTATCCCCGGAACGAAGTTGCACCACATCACCTAGAACAATTTCTTTTGAGAATACCCTGATTTTTTCACCGTTTCTAACAACAATATTTTCGCTTTTTACCATCTGTGCAAGAGCCTGGATTGCCTTGCCTGCTTTGTGTTCCTGAATAAAACCGATAACTGCATTGGCTACAACTACACCAAAGATTACCCCAGTATCAACAAATTCCTGCAGCATTGCAGTTATAGTTCCAGCTATTATGAGAATCAAGACTAGCGGTTGCTTGAATTGCAAAAGAAATGAAATCGCTGGACTCTGTTCTTTTTTTACAGATAATGTATTTTCTCCAAACTTTTGCAAGCGATTAGTTGCCTCACTCAAGTCTAAACCTTGCTTAGGATCAGTCTGGAGTATCTCTGCAATTTTTTGGGCAGACAAAGAATGCCATGATGTTTTTGATATTTCTTGCAATTTGATACTCTAATGATTGTGATGTAATTAGATTATTAAAAGAAAGTTAACTCTGATATTGAAGAATAACAATATATGCTAATTTCCATGGATATAGTGGATTGAAAGACTCAAAGAACACAAATAATCCGTTATCTGTTTACGCCAATTTTGCAATAAAATTATTTGAATTTCAGTCAAAATATGGACTGATTCTTTTTAATTCATGGTCACGTGCAATTGAATCTGCTAATAATTTACAAGAATCTACGGGTAAAAAGATTCAAGATAATATTAGATCTACTTTTGATGCTGATCTACGTAGAAATTTAGAACAAAAAGAATTTTCAAAATCACTATCTGCTCTTGTAGGTTCATTTGCAGAATTTGCATTGGTTGGGCATCATGATAAATTATACAGGTATCTTGAAACCATGATCAGTAATTATGATAACATGATAGAGCCTATCAGAGATACAATCAATCGAACGCCTTCTGAAATAATTCCAATGGGCGGAACATTTGAGGTCCATCACTACAAAACAGATTCTCCCCAAAAATTCAAAACACCTATTCTTGTTGTAGGATCTTTGATCAACAGACATTATATTTTGGACTTGCTTCCAGAGACCAGCATAATTAAACACTTTCAACAACTTGGATTTGATGTCTATGCTACAGACTGGAGAATGCCAACCATTAAGGATGAAGACATGCCCCTTGCAAGTTATGCACATGACTATCTTGAAAAAGCAGTTGACAAGGTAGAAGAAGTTACAGGTTCTAGAAATGTTACCCTGTTTGGATATTGTTGGGGTGGAATACTATCTTTGATTTATTCTGCAATACACCCTAAAGATGTGAAAAACTTAATTTTACATGCGACTCCCGCAGATTTTGGAAAACCGCCAACCGTGTTAGAATCATGGCTAAAGGATCTGGATGTCAAAAAATTTGTAGATACATTTGGAAATGTACCATCGTCTTTTCTAAACATTGCATTTATACTTCGCAATCCATTGGAAGCATCTTTAAAGTATCAATTTTACTTTAGTCAGCCTAGAAGTATAAAGGAAATTACCCAGTTTTTTGCAGTAGAATCCTGGCTTTATGACAGCGTTCCAATTATTGGAAAGGCTTTCGAACAGATCATAAATGACATTTATAAAAATAACCTGCTCATTCAAAATAAGATGATGCTAGGTGACAATCTTGTTGATCTGAAAAAAATCACAATGCCTGTATTGAATATAGTGGGAACAAATGATGATCTTGTTTCAGCTGAATCAAGTAGGACAATCACAGATGTGGTTGCAAGCACTGACAAACAAACTATAGAATTTCCAACGGGTCACGTGGGATTGTGTATTAGCAAAACTGCACACAAAAAACTGTGGCCAGAGGTTGGCAAGTGGCTCAAAGAACATTCAACTTGAAAAATCATCCATATGGTATAAATTCTAAAAAACAAGTGCTGTGGTATGTTGAAAAAGATTCCAGTACTGGGGGTAAAATAATTGTCATTTACAAAAATACTTGCGCCTTTTGATGGTTCTAAATATTCTGAAAAAGCATTTGAGAAGGCATTGGAGATTGCAGAAAAGTTTGAATCAAAACTTACAGCAATGACAGTCATACAGTCAAAAACAACAGACTCTGCTGGCATGTCCCTTACACGTATGCAAGAAATT
>JAOTTS010000045.1 GCA_029864335.1 Candidatus Nitrosopumilus sp.
CCCAAAAGGACAGATAGTGGATCTAGGGGGTTAGATACGTAGTTTGGTCTTATTTTAGACCCATAGGCTCAGAATTGAGAGTTCAAATTTGACTGGAAGTACAACGTACATGGGGATATAGTTAGATGGGTAGTTTCCGGACCCACGTGGAAAAAACACATAATCCACAATTAAAAATTTCAGACTTTTGTTTAATTTTTAATATTAACTCTTACAAAAAACAAAAAGAAAAAGAGGATTTTTTTATGAATATCCAAGATATGTCAATTTGCTAGCACTAATGAATAACTTATGGTGAATGGTTCTGTATTCAGAGTATGAAATCCGATGGCATTACCTGTAAATGTCATAGATCCTGCAGACCTTGGTGAACCAAGTACCATTCCATAGAATGTCTCGCCATCAGTAGTCCATTGTGGTATATCTTGCAGTAGTCCTTTTGGCAGTGGACCGATCAAAGATACCAGTCGAACTGGTTCGGATGCATCAAAAGTAATGTTTCCTCGATAATGTTCCTCATTTAGTGGCAACAACATTGCTAACTGATGTTTTTCATGTCCGATTGCTGGATCTTGTGTTGACGTCTTTGTGCCGATCATCACATTGTCATTTTCTTTCAATAATTCTGTGTATGTTACAGCGTAAGTTGCAGAAAAGGGTTCAGTCTGCTTTGTGTGCAACGCAAGTGCATTTCCTGAAAATTGCCAAAACCCAGACGATTTTTCATTATCTAAAAATGTCAATCCGTAGATGGTCTTGCCATCTGGTGTCCATGTTGCTTGGCCTTTTGCCATTCCTTGTTTTAATGGACCGTGTAATACTACCAGTTGGACATTCTCAGATGCAGCATAACTTAGATGACCACGATAGACGTTCTCAATTGGTGGAAGAATTATAGATAGCTGATGTCCCTCATGTCCTTGTCCAGGATCTTGTACCGATGTCACTACTCCGGTCACGGTCTTTGCAGCTCTTGAAGTGGTATCTGCCTCCATTTTTTCAGCTCTTTTATCTTTTAGTGGATGATCCTTTGCTTTTTCAGATTCTTTAGATTTTTTTTCTTGTTTTACTTGTTCCTTCTTTTTTACCTCCTTTGGTTTTTCTTCTTCTGGAATATCAGAACAGAGTCTATCTCCACAAACTTCCTTTGAACCAACCGTAGGCAATGGCGTGCCTTTGCTTTTGGCGGCTTCAGCAGGTTGAAACAGGCCTATTGGCCCTGCGATTGTTCCTGTCAATAAAATAGAAATTGTAACCATTGCAAGAATTGTTGTTTTAATCACTAGTCGTTTTTAATTCAACCAAGTATTTAGGTCGTTCATAAATTGACAATCTAAATACTTTGATTTCAGATGGTAATTGATTCGGAATAGTTTTAAATATTATTCATTTTACAATGGTGACTGGAATCTTTACCTTGTGCAAAACAAAGTTGGAGACACTTCCAAAAAATGTTCCTTTTGGGTACCATGTTCCTTGGGAGCCGACGACAACCTGTTCAATTTTGTTCTTTTTGTTGTTGGCAAAACCTGCCAGATCATTTCCTGCATTATAACCTGCTATGACAATTCCTTCAAACTCTGCCCTCCTGATTTTGCATTTGTCTTTGGCAAATTGCATGATTTTTTTCACTTCTTTTGACCATTTTTCTTTCTTTATCTTGGGATTGGAAAATGATCTACGAGAACTCTTTGACACATCACTGTGAACACCAACAATTGTGGCACCAGATTGTCTTGCAAACAAAATCGCAGTCCTTAGCGCATTAATGGAACCCTTTGAACCATCCAAGCATACCATAATTCGTTTGTCTTTCATAAGGAGTAAAAATCATTACAACACAATAAGAATGTGGATATGTGGTTCTGGAATACCGAACAATGCAATGTGCACAGTTATCATATCCTTCCAAATGTGCCTGATCTAAAGTATCTGGTTCAAAATATTTTTTGTTTTCTGGATTCATTTTATCAACTTGACAGTTTGCCTGGATGTCCAGTAGCATGTATACCTCCATACTTTTTTGATTTCCCAAGTAAACCATACTCTATAAAATTTCAAGATACTAAAAAGAAGTTTGGATTTTTAATCATACCTTTTTAATACTTTGGATAATAACATCCAAAGATTGATCAGAACATAATCCTAATCTTTACTGGATTTTTGATTTAAAGGTAGCATCAATCTCTTAATAAAAATAATCACTTGTAAGGAAGTTTTTCAATTCCAGTCCAATTCATTAAACTCTTGTAAACAAACGAGCATGCGTTTATCGTTCGATCTCTACAAAAATATATTCTTTTTTTGATTTGGGTATGATCTTCATTATTTCTTGTTCTATCACATCTGTAACTGTTTCGATGTCATCTGTGTCTAATCCATCAATCAAATTTACTTCAATTCCAACAATTATTGTTGTAGGACCTAGATGCATTGTCTTCATATTTCTTATTTCGTGCATCTCGGGGATTGCAGTTACAACAGATATGATTAATTGCTTCTGTTCTAGAGAAACTGATTCTCCTAACAATAGTCCTCGATTTTCTTTTGCCAAGAAAAAAGCAAAAGACATCAATAGTGCCCCAATGATTATCGAACTTATTGCATCATACTGTGTATTTCCAGTAATATCAGTAAGAAGTATTCCTATAGCTGCAATTCCAATACCCAATAAAGCAGCCGTATCTTCGACTATTACAGTTAAGATAGACGTATCCTTGCTATTTTTAAATTCAGAATACATAGTTGAAAATTTAATTTTTTCTCCACGCTCTGTAATTGGTTTTTTAAAATGAACAAGTGCAATACGTAAAGCATTGGCTTCAAAAGCAAACGCAATTGCCAATACAACATAATTGATAATCGGATTTTCAAAATGATGCTCCTCTCCCAACAAAGATGAAAATCCTTGCTCTAAGGATAAAATTCCAGATATGCCGAAGATCATAGTGGCTACAACAAATGACCAGAAGAACTGAGATTTTCCAAATCCAAATTGATGTAAATCTGTTGCAGGTCTTTTGCTTAGTTTGATCCCCAATAGTAAAAGAATCTGGTTTGCAGTATCTGATGCAGAGTGATATGACTCTGCCCACATCGAGGCACTACCAGTCATTGCAGCTGCAATGAATTTAGTGATAGCAATTCCCAAATTTCCAAAAAGTGCTGCATAGACTGCTTTAGTTGAACCTGTTGCCACGTTACTTAATCATTTTATCCATATTTGAAGTACTGTTCTCTTCATCAGCATTCTATTCGATATTTGTACTGTATATTTTTAATAGATAAAAATTGAGAGTATTGCATCATGGTGATAAAGTCATTCAAAACCATTACCCCTCAAGTAACTTATCTAATTAAAAAAAAGTTATGGGCACAAGTGCTTGTGGCATTATTTTTAGGATTACTACTAGGGGTTTTTCTGGGACCTGAAGTTGGAATTGTTGAAAAAGATACTAGCGGAATTATAACTACTTGGCTTTCAATTCCAGCTCATCTGTTTCTCAAGATCATTCAGATGATCATAGTCCCTCTGATTTTTGCATCAATAATCAGAGGTCTGTTATCAGCTGGTACTGTGGAACAGCTCAGAACTATGGGGATTTCTGTTGCACTTTATTTTGTTGTAACTACAATCATTGCATTGGGGATAGGCATTCTAGTTGCAACTATCATAATGCCTGGGAGCTTCATAGACAGTGCTTCGATGCTAGAAAGCTTGGATATTAAAGAAACAGAACAACTTGTTGAAAATGTAGAGTTCAGCTTTATGGACGTACCCGAACAGATTATTGGTCTAATTCCAAGTAACCCTTTGACATCTTTTATGTCTGGAGAGATGCTGAGCATAATCATTTTTGCATTATTTGTTGCAGTAGCCATGATATCATTGCCTAAAAAAAAATCCGAACCAATATCGGACATATTGGAATCAGTTCAGGACGTTACAATGAAGGTAGTTTCATGGGCTATGCGTTTGGCACCCTTTGCTGCATTTGGTTTAATGGCAGACATTGTATCAAAAGTCGGTCTGGATGCACTTGTGGGACTGGGAGCATACATGTCAACAGTTGTAATTGGTCTTTTCATGATGATGCTAGTTTACATAATAATTATCAGAGTATTTGCACGCAGACCAATTTTATCTACCCTTAAAATAATGAAAGATCCGTTACTGCTGGCATTTTCAACTTCTAGCTCTGCTGCCGTAATGCCTGTTTCCTTGAAAACAGCTGAGGAGAAAATGAAGGTTAAGCCTGCAGTTTCCCAATTTGTCATCCCACTTGGTGCTACAATTAACATGAATGGTACTGCATTGTATCAAATAGTGGCAGTATTTTTCCTTGCCCAACTTTTTAACATCGAATTGAGTCCGACAACAATTATTTTGATTGCAGTAACTGCCCTTATGGCATCCATAGGTGCGCCATCAGCTCCTGGTGCAGGCATTGTAATTTTATCGTCGATTCTCTTAGCTGCAGGCGTACCCGTTATTGGAATTGTGTTACTGTTAGGTGTAGATAGAATCTTAGATATGACAAGAACCATGGTAAATGTAGGTGGGGATCTCACTGCCTGTTTGTTATTTGATAAAAGAATCAAAGCGCCCAAATTACCTCCAGATGAAAAAAATATTCAATAATTTGAATGTGATTGACTTTACATAGATCAAAATATAGTTTTGAAAACGGTTTACCGATTATGTTTTAGAACATTTTTCACACAATACTGGTTTGTTTAGAGTATGAACCAATTTTCCTTCTTTTTCGGTAATTCCGCACTTGAAACATTCTGCAACTCTTACCATCACTTTCTTCTTGCTTTTACAGTTATTTCTACTTTTTAATTCTCATACTCATTAAAAAATTCCTTCTTGGAGTGGTGCGAAATTCAAGATCCGACAAAACCGTCAACCTTAATTTACTATGACGTTCAAGTTGCAGTATGGCAAGTTATACTGCACAAGTGAATACGATACACAAAAAAATTCACTGATGCGCTAAAAAAGGCAAAAACAAAACAGACAATTAACAAGGCATACAGTGCTCACAAAAAAGATCATGAGAGATTGCTCAAAAAACATCTGGCTGAAGAAATGAGTCAGATAAAAAAAGCCAAAGCAAAACTGGATTAATCAAAAATACTTTATTTTTATTTTGATACTAATGATTGGATTGACAATATGTTCCCAAATGAGTTTTATTCAAAAGACTAAATCACACCGAAGCATTATAATCGTTTAAATCAATTCCATCTTTTTTTGGAAAGAACTTTACCTTAACAATGTAAAGTGTACTGAGAATAATTTCAAAGAGCATCACCACTACCATAAAGGATGCTATTTGGATTACAAAAGAAGGCATCTCTAATAATCTGGATAATACATCAGAAAATGTAAAGAATTGGGGATTAAACAAGAATATTCCTAACAATGCAAAAGGAAGTAATTTTGCAATGTCTTTGGATAATTCTTCACTATAATACGCAGCTATTCTGATTGCAATAATCAAACCACTAGAAACAATGAAAATTGTTGCAGTAGGCATACTTTGTACAAGCATAAACATGAATGACGAGTAACCTATGAACCATAGAAATATCACAAATGGAAAAATAAAGAAATTTGTCGTAATAAAAGCTGCAATTCGTGGTGCGGTAGAAGTTTTCTTACCTGTTGACTTGAAAGTTCCAGAAGCAATTCTTTTTTCAAGATTAACAGAAAAAATATCACGTCTTGAAAGAAATCTGTAAAAATGATAAACAAATATTGCATAAATTACCATTCCAATCGAGAATCCAATAATATCATAAATTGAAGAAGTTTTAGCAATTTCTTGAATTAGTTTATTAAAATAATCAAGTGTGATAATTCCTGAATCTGGATATTGCAATTGCTGTGATAATGCCAGATAATAATACAAACACTGAAACCATTCCAAACTCTGGAACTACAAATGTGCCAATGATTTCTATCTCATCAATATTGTCTGGAAACCATACTGATATTGTCCTGTCTACAGGTGTTGCAATCTCGTCAAAATCTACCTCTTCCTCATCTACTAGAACATAAAAAGAGTCATCCATACCACCTATCTTTGCATCAATTATATCACGAGGAAAGATAATTGACAGTATTCCCTGTTCAGTTGCATTCATTTTGATGACTAGTGAATCAAACTCTGTATCTGGATAAATGTCACTTATACTGCCTCCTCCTGTAATGTTATAGTTTAGCATTATTTTTCTATCATCAACATTCATCACAAATTTGGTTGGTATGATTTCAGTCTTGTTTTCAATATCTGAAATTCCAGTAGTTTCTGCGTTCTCTGTTGTAGTTATACTGTCATTTACCGTTATGATGCCATTCATCCATGGATAAATGATGCAAAAATATTCAAAAGTTCCTGCCAACTTGAATACATGAGAAAACGTTTCTCCTGGTTTTATCTGCCCAGAATCAAACATGTCATCAGGTCCATCTTGGGCAGAACCGCTAGTTATTGTATGTGCAACAGAATCTCCATTTATCCATATCACGCTGGATTCTTTGCTGATCTCTGTATGATATGGAATAAAACATTCGTTTGTTTCTTGACATCCTGGATTGTAAGAACCTGTCTGTATTCGTATTGTTTCAGCATAAACAGGAAGAACTAATGTGGTAATTGTAACCATTATTGTCATTATTCCAAAAAGTATTGTCTTTGCCATTAAATTCACTTAGACTTGCAGTAGAAAACAAAAAAGGTTTCTAAACGTTCATTGTTTTTAGGTATCATTTTCTTGCGTTTTATAGAAATAATTCATCTCTTTTTGTGAAACTAAATCTATTTGGAAAAAAGAAAAATGTTTCAAGACTCTGTCAAAGTCTGCGGGTGTTTGTAACTGAAATAATCAATCTAGTTAAAATGAACTCTAGAAAAGCGGACCCGACCGTGTCACACACTAATCACTATCGAATCCTAGAAAATAACGCAGAAAGCCATTGGAGTGCTTTCAAACTCCTACAATTTTTTTTCAGATTTTGGTATAATACTATTCAAGAATCAATTTTATGGAACTCTTCCACAAGTCTTCAGTCTTATACGAGCCGTAAATGCATAGATTTAGGGTTCAAATCTAGTTGGGAGCACGACATACATGGGATATAGTTAAGCGATATATTTCCGTACCCACGTGGAAATGGATCGTATTAGAAAAAAACACTCAAATGATCTTTAATAGATAAATTTTCTTAAAATATAATTCAGGGTTTAATGTCTGGGAGTGTAGTAAAAGCAGAATTAACGTGCATGATAATCTCTTGAGCATTCGCATCTCTTTGAGCAGATATCAGGACAAGGTACTCTTGAGTTGGAATGCTAATCATCGTCACATTGCTTCTCCTTGAGACAATATAGTCGATACTGCCATCATCAGAATTTACATGCGAAGTGTGAAGATGATAAGCCAATACTATAGTTACCAAAATCACAGTATGAATTGATTTATTGCAAACATTGTTGTTCACCTCTTAAGGTTTTTTGCCTCATGTGAGACTCCAAGATCTTGTCTTTAATCCAGATTCCAGTTGATTACATTGTATGTGAAATCAACTAGTTACTTTGAGATGGTATTTGAGCAAAAATCTGTGGTCTTAATACTGTCTTGTGTTATCCTTATTCCATGACACAGCAAATCATGCTAAACAAATGTGATCAGAAAACAAACCCAGCACATCTGGTTGAAAGTGAGGTCAAAAACTCTCTCTCAACTATTACTGCTATGGATATGATTGGTCTTACATGGATCTTCAAAAATGAAGACCTACTTGAGGAGTTCAAGTAATTATACTTAATCAAATAAGAGGAGGTGCGATAAATGAGTAAAATAGAAAATACAGGCAATCACAAAGATATCTATTCTGTATGGAAAGATGGTCTAGACCATTTCTATTCAAATATAGAAAAGTCAATCCCACAGTTCCACCAAGCAGCTACTAATCTGTTTCAGGAATATGTTAAGGCATGGAACAATGCATCATCATCAATAGTTGATATTCAGAGAGAATTTGCAACCAAAGCAGGAATAAAATCAAATCTCCCAGAAGCATCAATTAACATAATGCGTGATTCTGCAGAAAAGATTAACAGATCATTTGATGTCCAAAATAAAATATCTATAGCGTCAATTGATGCAGCAAAACAGAATATTCATACATGGAATGAAAATTCAAGTGCTTTTGCCAACATCAACAAAAGCATAGCGGATTCATTGATTTTGCCATTCAATCCAAAAATATAATGAAAGCCTGATGGATTAGTCCATCATTTACTTTTTTTATTCAAATAATTTTTTAATTTAGATTGAAATTCTATCTTTTTATCTATGTGTATAACATACAGTATTGTGTCTTCACATGAAATTGATAAACTAGAACAAGCTTGTCAGAAGGTTTTAGGTCTTCCAAAGATTCGCTTTGTTGGAGTATTAAACAAAATGGGAAATAAAATTGCAGGAGGTTTTAAAGAAGGTGTAACGTCTTTCCTTCCTGATAAAGAAAATCGAATGATGTACGTTCAGCTTATGCTAGAGTATATGATGAGAAAAGACTTTGATGCACAACTAGGTATTCTGGATCAAAAAAGCCAGGTATTAAAGGTGAAAGATATTTCGTGTGAAGGTGGTGCATGTGATGAGAAAAATGATCATACACATGATCACAAAAAGAAGAGAAAAAAGATTCCACGAATCTACAGTTTCAATTTAGCCTAAATGACTAAATGATTTTTTTATACTATTTTTTTATATTAAAAACAACGTGTATGATTTTATCATACCACATGGAACTAGAAGATTAAAAGAACACCATCAAGAATTAAGAAAAAACTGTTTTATGATATGCTGATTGAAGGTTTTTCTTTCCGTATGATTTGCCAACTAGGTTTTGCCTTCAAACCTTGTAACGGCAGCTACACATTATGATCTCATAAATTTAAACTTGACGCATATAGTTTCATCATTTCTATATGTGTTATACCATGAATCATCTTGTTGATTTTTCAACTTCTCAAGAGTGAATTCAAATGAAGGCAGACCTGCACTGTTATGGA
>JAOTTS010000046.1 GCA_029864335.1 Candidatus Nitrosopumilus sp.
AATCCTAAGGCAATTGCCACTCCCAAGAATACAGGAGAGATCTCTGTTCGAGACAAAATTTCATTTGTTAATGGCAAGTCCGTAAACTGGATTGTAATTGCTGTCAGGAGAGCACCTGTGCCAATAATTTTTTTTAATTAGATAAGTTACTTGGGGAGTTATGGATTTGAATGATTTTATCACCATTTTATTCTCAATTCTTTAGCATATTCGAAAAACATCTTACAGATTCTCAATGTCGATTAGCAAAACAGGGCATGCTACGTTCTCAACTACTTTTCTTGAGACACTTCCCAACGAAAGTAATTTTTTCATTCCCTTTAACTTTCTTCTCTTTGACATAACTATTAGATCCGCTTTCTCTTTTTCAGCCGTATCTAGAATTATTTCAGCTGCATCCCCAATTTCCACTTTAACTTCAGATTGGATACCATTTTCTTTACATTGCTGAGTCAATTTTTCCATCTTCAACTCCATGTCTTTCCGCATTTCTTCATTTGCATCATCAATGCTTCTCATTAGATTTTCTCGTTCAGACGATGAAAGTGCAAATGATGGTGGATACTGCATTGCTTCCACTATGTGTAAAATAATAATTCTTGATGCATCATTTGCTGTAAAGATTGCATGCTTTAACGCCTCGTTTCCTGCCATGGTTCCGGCATGAGGTACAAGAATAGTTTTGTACATGATTAATGTTTAATCTCTGTATAAATAAACCATGAAGTTGTTTTTAGGTTAGGATTTTTGTTGAAACAAGGATTGTAAATGCAGAAATCAATCCTATTGCCATCGTGTTAAGAACAATACCATGTCTTATCATTGCTTTGATTGGAATTTGTGCTTTCTCATAAATTAGTGCATTTGGGGGTGTTCCCATTGGTAACAGAAATGCAAATGATGTAGCAACTGTTATTGCAAACAAAACTGGTAGCGGTGTCCACCCATTTAACATAGCCATGGTTCCAACGATTGGAATGAAAATTGCAGCTGTGGCAGTATTTGATTTGACATTTGTTAGAAACATGATCATTGCAACCAGAATTATAATTACCATCTCAAACGGATAATCTCCGACAAACGAAAGAAAATTTGCAATCCAATTTGCTAATCCTGAATCTACAAATGCTAAAGATAATGCAAATCCACCACCAAGCAAAAATAATAATCCATAGGGAAGTTTTTCAATCCCTGCCCAATTCATCAAGCTTTCAGAACGGGTTTTAGGTAGAATAAAGAGCGAAATCCCTCCTAAAATTGCAATCACCGAATTTGTAATAAAAGACCCTTCAGGTTGCCATAACGGAATTGTGAACATCAATACTAGTACTCCCAATAGTACTCCCAACACTGTTTTTTGCTCCATTGTCATTTTTCCAACTAGTGATTTTTCTAACAAAATAGCTCTTTTGATTTCGGATGTTGTTTCAGAATTATTTTTTCCAATTTGTGTATTCATGTATAATCCACAAAGAACCAACATAGAAAATGCAAGTGGGGTTCCAAGTACAGACCATTCCACAAATGTGACTTTATGTGAAAACATCTCCATCACTGTTGCTGCATAAAGCAAGTTTGGGGGTGCACCAATCAAAGTTGCAACACTTCCAATAGATGATGAGTATGCTATGGATAACATGAAAACAACTTTGAATTTTGTTGTAACAAAATTTGTTTTAGATAATGCTGCCAAAATTATTCCTGCAATAGGAAGTAATATCAAAACAACCGTGGTACTCATGACAACAGTAGATAACAATGCTGTAGTAATCATAAACCCCCACACTATTCTCTTTGGGGAATATCCAAAGATGGAGATTAATTCAAATGCAATTTTCTTATGTAATCCTGATTTTTCAATGGCAAGTGCTATCATAAACATTCCAAGTAACAAAACAATTATTGGATGCATGTACTCTGCCGCAATCTGTTTTACTGACAACACTCCTAGCAATGGAATCAATCCTATTGGAAGTAACGCTGTTGCGTAAACTGGAATTGCTTCTGTGATCCACCAAACAATCATCCATACTGAAATTGCTAAAACAGCTTTTGCAGAATATAACATTCCTTCAGGTGTGGGTATAAATAAGATTAGAAAAAACAATACAGGACCCAATCCCATACCAAATTTTCTTAGGTTAAATTTCATTTTATCTTGTACATGCAACAAAGATGTTTAATTTTGTTTTGAGTGGAATTCTTTTTCCATTTGATATAATTTCTCAATTCTTTTGTAAGTCAATGGATGAGTCCTGAAAATCTCCCCAAATTTACTAAAACTACTAATTCGTTCCCAATCCATGGCCTTTTTCACTTCTTCCTCTGAAATATGCTGATCCTTGTAATATGATGCAAATTTTGTAACTTCATAACTAGATGAGATTGGATCTACTACATAAAATGAACGCAATGTAGAATTTTTCGCTTCTTGCTTTTGTAAACTTAATCCGTAGGTAATCTTAGCTAATGCATTGGCAAGTATCGAAGGTTTTACTTGTCTTCCAGCAAAATTATCTGCATAAAATTCTCTGAGACGTGAAAAGTAGAGTATCAAAAGATTTGTAATAAAATACACTGCAAATGCACCAATTCCAATTAAGACTGCAGCCCCTCCCTGATTTCTTGTTCTTCCTCCAAACATGGTGGATAATGCAATAAAATATGCGATGGTTGGTATAACTGAAATAATTGTCATTACAACCATGTCGTTGTGTTTTATATGGCCTATTTCATGAGCTATTACTCCTCTCACTTCGTCTTTTGTCAATGTATCAAGTAATCCACGAGTTAGCGTTAATGTTGCAGATTTACTTGTTCTGCCAAACACAAATGCATTAGGCATACTAGTATTTGCTATCGTTATTTCTGGAATCTTTACTTTATTTTTGATACAAATTTCATGAGTTGTTTCTTCTATCCATGGAAATTCATCTTTGTTTAATGGACTCATGTTTGTGCTCCATCTAACTATTGATGGTCCTATTGCCCACTGGAACAAACCTAAACCTATTGCCAAACCTACAGTGGCAAAAATTCCAAGATCGAAATAGAAACTCAAACCAACAAGTAATGAAAAAAGCAAGCCAAAAACTAAAATCATTGTAAGACTCATTGAAGCCACAAGTCCCTTAATCATACAAATATTATCAGTTATTATTGAGATATAATTGTTAGAAAAATAATGTTCTGTTATCATAGATTAACCTCTAAGGATCTTTCCATATCTTATGAAATGGAAAAGTTTCATCTAGAATCTTATTGAAATGATTTTACATGAGATGAATTCCATGAAGGCAGACCTGCTCTTTTTATTGAATGTGCAGCTGTCTTATCATGAATTCAGTATACTAGATTGTACTCTCTGATTCTTAAACAAGCCTACTTTTGATTTTGTTGTGTGTAAAATCAACTCATTATTGGTTTAATAATTCAATTATAGTATGTAGTGTTCCGAGGTGAAAGATATGCAAACTCAGAAAATCAGCACGCTAGATAAAATGGTTCACGCCCCATTTAGAAAGATCATTAAATTTGATCTTGTCTGTATGGCAATAGGTGTTGTAATGGGTATGGGTATTGGTGCCTTTATTGTAACCAATATTTAATTTTCACAGTACATGTAATGGGCAGATGATACATCTGTCTTTTTTTATTTTAATTTTCTTTAATTTTGTTAAAGTCTTGCATGATTTTTGGCAACTTGTCATCAAGGTTTTTCTGTATGTGGTATTTTTTACAAAACTCAAAATTGTTTGGCCAATTTGCTTTTGCAATCTTTCCAAAATCATCCCTTACCATTTTGTCATACCAATCAATAATGATGAGACCGTATCCAAAGAAACGTCGCAGATAAGTTCCTATCTCTGTTGGAATTTTATCCTTTAGTGTAAGAAAAGCAATTGCATCAAGAGTATTTAGATAGTCATTTGCGTATCTTTCACAATCTTCGGTTGTCTGTAAAACTGTATTCTTCTCTAATCTTTTGATCAAATCCTCATGGAATGATCTCAGCAGTTGTGCATAGGTAGCCTTTGTGTTTTCTTTTGTGGTTTTCCAAGTTATCCACAAAGTAATTGCAAAAATAGTCATAGTTACAGAACTGATCATTACTGCTAAAACGGGAATATCCATTGGCTGTTGAAAAATTTGAAGATAGATGTTACTTAGAACGTTGTTCATAACTCTCACTTAATTTAGGCATATTATTATGATTCCACTATTGCCTATACAGCAAAAACATCACATATCCAATGTATCCTGCAATGAGAAATACGCCTTCTTTTCTAGATATGACAAAGCCACTACGCATTATCGGAATCAACACCAGGCTAAAAGCCAGCATAATTCCAACATCAACTAGTACTTTCTCGCTAACAGTAATTCCTGAAATTAAAGATGAGATTCCCAGTATTGCCATAATGTTGAAGATGTTACTTCCCACAATATTTCCAACACTAAGATCTGCATGACCCTTTCTTGCAGCAACTACTGATGTTATTAATTCTGGAAGAGAAGTGCCTATTGCAACTATTGTCAATCCCATGAATAGTTCTGAAATTCCAAAACTTGCTCCTATTATCACTGCATTATCTACAGTAAGAAAGGAACCACCAGTTAAGAGTAGCAGTCCTGCGATCATAAATACAATTGATTTAGAAAAAACATTTTTCTGTAATGTTTTAGAAACTAGAATCTCTTCAATGTCTGTGTCTTTTTTTGAGCTACGATAACTGTACCAGGTAAAGACAATAATTCCGACAACAAGTAATACTCCATCAATTAAGTCAATTTTGCCATCCAGTATTATTGCCAATAAAAGAAATGAAATTCCAATCATTATGGGGACTTGTTTTCGTATTGCTGATTTTGAAACAATAATTGTACTGATTATTGCAGATACTCCAAGTATTGCCCCTATGTTTACAATATTACTGCCTACTACATTCCCTAATGCTACATCTGATAGTCCTTGCATCGCCGAAGAAACACTCACTGCAAGTTCTGGTGTAGAGGTACCAAAAGCAACAACAGTTAGGCCAATCACTAACTGACTGACTCCCAGTTTGTTGGATATTGTAATTGAACCTTTGACTAACCATTCTGCTCCAAAATACAGCATGGTCAATCCTGCACCTACAAGCAAAAAGTTGAAAATTATCTCCATGTTAAATGCTTGAAAAATTGTTATTTGGGATTTTAAGATACCTGTACTCTAATTTTTGTAAAGAATTTCAACATCCTAAAAAGTGAATTCAAACAAAGACTTCCCTGCATTTTGGGAGTATTGGGCTATTATCCATAACAGGTGTTTTGTTCTGAATCCACTGAACATTGTTGGAAATTCTAGCTGATAAACAAATATCGTTTTGATTTGATTCTGAATCAAATCAATCATTGTTTCCTTTAATTACCAAATCAATTTCATGCAACCTATGAACGAACTAAAACTGGTGAATCAAGAAAAATTTCTAAACAGCGTCATGAATGTGTCTGAAAATATTCGATATGTGTTGATTTATGACTTAAAGGGAAACGAAGTCTATAAACGAAAAATGGATGGAGTGGTAGATTTACTTACTGAAAAAGAAAACAAAATTGCACTAAAACATACAGTTGACTCTTGGAATTTTCGAAATAGTGTTTCAGAAAAAATTGGAAATGCAAATTATACACTACAGGTATATGACAACTTGATGAGAGCTCTCTTTCCATTTGGTAAGGAAATGCTTCTTGTAGTTACCTTGGATAATGCAGGTAGCCCAAACAACATTGTTCAAAGAATTCAGACAATACTGTCAGGACATTTAAAGTAAAATGACTGAATTAAAAGTGAAAGTTCCACAAAAAAATAAGAACAATAAGACAAAGCCTGAAAACCTGATGAAAAAAGAAATTAAAGAAAAATAACTTTTTAATGATTTTCTGGATTTTCTCTCTATTTTAGATACGAACTTTGTTCCAAAAACAATTGCACATAGCTGAGTAGTCAATTCAGTCCTTCCTTGCAGATATGCAAATTCACATCACTACGTTATTGGCATTACGCCAATTCTGCTTATAGAGTTTCCTTAATTACAGGTTAATTAGATTGAAGTGACTATTGACATTATGAATACAATGCAATCATATGGTCAAAAAATATGTTCAGACTGCAAGAGAATGCATTGTCAAAAAGGATGCAACTGTGATTGTCATTGGGAGCCTTGAAGAACAATTTTGGCAAACGGGGTAGTTACTCAAGATACTTGTTCTCATGATGCAAAAGTCAAGATGGCAGGACTCAAGGACATGTACGAATGCACAAATTGTCACAAATTTATTCCCATCATTGAATCAAAAGAGACTGATCATACAGATCCTCAATATTTGGAGAATAGTTGGGAAGATGACTGAAATTAGAAAACTTGCAAAACATCAAACTTTCTAATAAAATGTGTTTTCTGCAAATAGTCTACATCAGGCCAAGCAACATGATATGATTTTTTAGATGCCATTCAGGTTGGAGAGTACTCTTTCAAGGTCTTGTTTTTCATATCTCAGACTCTTAACAGTTGAACTATCTTGCAGAGTCAGGGAGAACTTTTTCAGCATTGACTTGTTTTCTTGGGTAATTTCAGATGTCTGCAGAATATCGTTTAGAGTCTTTGATTGTTCAACAAGTTTTCTCGTATCTATTTTTGCATCCATGTTTTTTGCCAAAGAAATCTGATTGGCTAGTTCATTATTAATTTCATTTAATAATTCTGTAAGGGTATTTGATACAAGTGCCATGCAATACTAGAGTCGTTCTAGTTAATTAAGCTGCAACAGTTCATTACTGCATCTCTTTTTGATCAATTGGAATATTGACGACATACTTGAAACACTTTGGAACTTTGATTTGATGATTCTCAAGAAAAATCATCTTTTCAATTATCTCAAAAGCAAAATCAGGTATAGAAATAGCAAAAGATACAGGGCTATCTCAAAGTACGGTCTATCAAAAACTAGCAATTTTAAGGGAATTGTCCCTTGTTCAAGTAAATCATAAAAAAAGTCACCGAAAAAGGAAGGGTTATGGAATTATTCAAAAGTAACATTACAAAGGCCACCATTACGATTACTAACGAACAACCTGAACTGATTTTATTTCATAATAAAAAATCCTAAAAAAATTTGTAAAATCATGGATTTCCCGGAATTGCAACCCAGAATGGGCCATTGCCTACATTCATTCTATCTATTATTTCTAAACTCTCGACATCAATCACAACAACTTCGTTTGTATGAGTTACGCCAACAAACAATTTGACTCCGCTAGAGTCTGTTCTCAATCCATGTGGTCCTTTACCCACCGTAATCTGTTTTATCACCTCAAGTGATGTCGTGTCAATTACACTTATCTTGTCATCCCCAATTCCTGAGACAAATATTCTGTTTCCTGTAGGTGGGATGTCAATACCGTGATGTCCTTGGCTGACAGGAATTCGTTTGATTATCTCCTTGTCATTTAGATCAATTACAGCAACATCATTACTTCCAATGTTTGTTACAAATAGCATATTGCCATCAGGGGTTATGTCGAGATTGTGAGGCAAATTTCCAACCTGAATAAAACTGGTCTTTTCTAACGAATTAACATCAATGATTACTATTTCATCTTCTCCCTGTATTGTTACAAAAGCCTCTAGTCCGTTTGGATGAAACACTATGTTGTGTGGTATATTGCCAACTGGAATTTCCTTTACGACATCCAAGGTATCAAGATTGATCACGCTAATCGTTCCAGAATTCTCATTTGCAACAAATGCTATCTTTCCAGTATGGTGAATTTTTACTCCTTTTGGAGTCTTTCCTACTGTAATTTCCTTGATAGATTCACCGGATTCCATATCAAATGCATATATCGTGTCACTTTGACTGCTTGCTGCCAATAACAATGAACCGTCTGCGGACAAATCAAGATATGTCATGTTTGGTCCTGCATTCCATTTCTCTTCAGAGTGAACCTCTGAAATTTTGTCATCTTCCTGTAATGTGACATATGCCTTGTCTATTACATCAGATGATTTCACAATCATAGGATATGGATCATATGTAGAGGCCCATCCGAAATCCATCAGTCTTTGTGTATGTTCAGATCTTATACAAGCAGGTTTCAAATCCCAAGACTTGAAGACTAAGGAATAATTGGGATTACACTTGATGTCATATGGCTTTACTCCTTCTTTGAATTGTTCTCTGGGAGTTGGTACCTTCCGTTCTGACTCTAGTACGATTATGCTTCGCTCTATCCATGGATGAAGCGTGCAATAATATGTGTACTGACCTGATTCTGAAAATGTAAATGACCATGACTCTTGTGGGTTGATAATTCCGCTGTCAAACAGTCCATCAGACTTTCCTTTGGATTCTTTTAGCTGTTTGACCAGAGAAGTTCCCTTGCCACTAGTAACTGTATGTGGAATAGAATCTTCATTTGTCCAAGTGATAACATCTCCAGTATTTACAGAATGGCTTCTCGGAACATAGAAATCAATAACACTCCTCATACCTGGAATATGATCATCTTGAGGAATTGGAATTGTAAAGTGTGATGCGTCTGCATCACTAATTAAAACAGAGAATAATGCAATCAAAGACAAAACAAAAAATAACTTTATTATCATATGTTGTTCATATAGGTATTGAATTTAAGACTAGAGGTCAATGAGAGAAATCAATATTTTGGTTTTTCAATTATGTCCTTTGATTTGACTTCCGTTTCTGAATCTAGATTTTCTAATTTTTATGCAGTATTAGCATTGGTTCTAATTTCCTGATACTGATCTCAATTTCGCTGATTCTACTTTTATAGTATTTTGTTTTATGGTCACTTAGACAATTCAATTCTCTCGATTTTGACTAGGGCAAGTTCTTGTAATTCCCCAAGTTTTTTGTAAACCGTACTCAACGGAATTTTTTTTTTTTTTGAAATATCTTCAGCAAGTCTAGCCTTTTGTTTTATTGAAAATAGTATTGTTCTTGATTCCAAATCAGCCAATGTCTTTATGATTTTTTGATTGATATCATACTTGTCTAGCT
>JAOTTS010000021.1 GCA_029864335.1 Candidatus Nitrosopumilus sp.
GGTGGAGATAGAAGAAGAGAAGGTGGAGATAGAAGAAGAGAAGGTGGAGATAGAAGAAGAGAAGGTGGAGATAGAAGAAGAGAAGGTGGAGATAGAAGAAGAGAAGGTGGAGATAGAAGAAGAGAAGAGGGTAGTTCAAAATATGAAAGACCAGATTCAAATAAAAAGAGAAAGAAGTTTGGAAGAAGATAATCAATCATATTTTTGGATAAAATCAGAAGGCGAAAGAAAACTAGCTACTGAAAATTTAGTTCCTGGAAATCAAGTGTATAAAGAAAAATTAATTATCAAAAAAGGAGTTGAATACAGATTATGGGATGCGTTTAGAAGTAAACTAGCAGCAGCTATAATGAATGATCTGGGATATTTTCCGTTTGAAAATAAAAGTAAAGTACTGTATTTGGGAGCATCAACTGGAACTACTGTTAGTCACATTTCAGATATTGTTGGTCCTAGTGGAATAGTTTTTGGAGTTGAACATGCCAGCAGAGTTGCAAGAGATTTTCTTGATAGAGTTGCATCATACAGAAAAAACATCATTCCAATATTACAAGATGCAAGAAAACCAAAAGAATACTTTTCAGTCTTTGGAAAAGTGGATATAGTATATGTTGATATAGCACAACCAGATCAAACACAAATTGCTTTGGATAATTGTGAAATGTATCTAAAAAAAGGAGGTTATTTCTTTTTAGTAATTAAAACACGTAGTATTGATGTTACAAAATCACCAAGAAGAATCATTGAAGAAGAAACAGATAAACTAAAAGCAGGTTTTGATGTTTTGCAATCTATTGATTTGCATCCATACGATAAAGACCATGCAATGGTAATTGCAAAATATAAAAACTAATCATTTCCTGTGATTTTTTGAACAGGTTTCCAACTTTTACGCACGAATTTAGGCAGAACATGATTAATTTCATAATATTTAGTCACGAATTTTACGGTAACAGAGTCTGATGGATAGCCACTACCTAAATCATGATTTTGTCTTAACTTTGCAATTGCTTTATCTCTTGTAACTTTGGCAAGAATTGATGCTGCAGATACTATTATAAATCTACTATCTGCATGGTGATATGATTTAATTTTATGATTATCAGATTGCCTAGAAATTTCTTTTCCAAATCGATTAGGATTCACATCACATGAATCAACATATGAGGTATCAGCATTTAATTTTGAAACTACTTTTGCCATATATTTTGCTTCCAAACCATTCAAACAATGTTTCTTTACACTAGCATCAATTAATCTAGGAGAAATTTTTGTAATGTAGTAATCGTCTGCAATTTCAATAATTTTTTTATAAAATTGCTCTCGAAGTTTAGGTGAGAGTTTTTTTGAATCTTTTACTCCTAAGGAGGATAGTTTTCGTAAATTTTTTTTATCTAATGAAATTCCAGCTATTACAAGTGGACCTAGCATAGAACCACGTCCCGCATCATCAATCCCACAAATTTGCATGAATTTTGTCGTAAAACACAAGTATTAAACCGTTATACGTTTAGAAAAAATTGAAAGTTAATTGGAATTTCCAAATGATTCTTTTCAAGAAATTATTGAAGGTAAAACAAAGTTGTTAGTACCAAAAAAATCTTTAACAGAAAAAGTCCCACCAAAAAAACCTGCATTCTTCAATCCAAAAGCAAAATTGAACAGAGATTTTTCAATAATTGCGTATGCGGCTTTCCTAAAAAATTTTGAACGTCCAAAAATTTTCTTAGAGGGATTATCAGGAATTGGTGCAAGAGGATTAAGAGTTGGAAACGAGTTAAAAGTAGAAAAAATAGTGATCAATGATCTAAATCCAAGTGCTCTAAAAATGGCACAGCATTCAGCCAATCTAAATGATTTAAAAAATGTTGAATTTTCTGAAAAAGAAGTTTGTAGATTTTTGAGCAAATATTCAAAAAAAGGTGAAAGAGGCTCAATTATAGACATTGATCCTTTTGGCTCGCCTGCAGCATTTTTTGACTGTGGAATTAGAGCAACCATGCATGGAGGAATTTTATCTACTTCTGCAACAGATCTTCAAGTTCTAAACGGACTCTTTCAGAGTGCATGTAAGAGAAAATACGGTGGAATTCCAGTAAGAGTAGAGTATGGAAATGAAATAGCAATCAGATTAATCTTAGGTTGTCTTAGAGGAGTTGCTGGAAGATTAGGTGTAGAAATTATTCCATTATTTGTTGAAAGTGAAATACATTACTATAGAACTTATGTTAAAGTTCTAAACAGACCAGATCAGAAGGAAAACATAGGAAATATTTTACATTGTAAAAATTGTGGTCATAGAAAAATATCATTAGAGCAAGAACAAGAATGCGATTTATGTAATAAAAAAATTAGTATTGCAGGACCTCTATGGATAGGCAAAATTTTTGATAAAGAATTTATTCAAAATATGATTCTAGAAATTCCCAATTTACAAGTAGATAAGAATTGTGAGAAGACACTTGTTAAATGTCTTGCAGAATCAGAAATGCCAGAAACTTATTTTACACTAGATGAGATAGCATCAAAAATGAAATCTTCACCACCTAAACTTGAAAATATAATATTAAATTTACAAAAAAATAATTTTCTAGCAAGCGTCACAGCATTTAATCCAACGGGGTTTAGGACAAACGCAAACATAAATGAAATAATTAAAATATTTCAGACTATCCAATAAAACCTAAACAAATAAGGTATAATTCACTACTTTGTTTTCTACTTGCATTAGGTTTTGTAAGATTTATTCTTGCAAATTTTTTTTTAATATAATCTCTAAATTCCATAGAGTATTCGCCATCAAAAACTTTGAATATAGCATTGCCTTTGTTTGCTAAAACTTTTTCCATTATTTTGGTGCAATCATAATTTAATGAAATTTGTTTAGCGTGATCAACGGACCAATTTCCACTAACTTGAGGAGAAAGATCACAAATTACAGCATTTACTTTACGTCCAAAATAGGTCATCACCTCATCAATTACATACTCATCTTCAATATTTTCTCTAATAATACAAGCACCTGGAATCTCTTCAACATAAGATAAATCAACACCCATCACTTTGCCTTGATTTCCTGCTAATTTTACAGCCATTTGAGTCCAACCGCCAGGAGCACAACCAAGATCAAGTACGTAAAATCCAGGACCAATAATACGATAAGATTTGTTTAATTCTTGTAATTTGAAAGCAGCTCTACTTCGAAAACCTTGTTCATGGGCTAATCGGCGGTAATGATCCTTACGAGCATCAATTAATTTCATTTGGCCTTCGCAGGTTTTTTCATCTCGGCAATAACCCAATCCTCAATAAATTGACAGTTCCGAGGACTAATTTCACCTTCAAGTGAACATTTCTGTTCAACAGGACATATCAAACATGGAGCATTTTCAATGGATTGAGTACTAATTGGAGTTTTCTTTAAAATTAATTTATAAGTCCAACGTCCTTTCTCTAGAAGTTTTTCCCTAGTAATAGTTCCCATTCTTTCAAGTTTTAATGCTAAACGTGAACCATCACGATTTGTAAGTTTGAGTTTTTTCCAAAGTTCACTTTGAAACATTCCATCAGATTCACGTTCTGCTAGAATATCATAAACTTTGTTAGTTAATCTTTCCATGTCAACTTTTTCGATTTGGAAGTTCTCAATTTCCTCATCAGAAAGTTGTTCTTCTAATTCTTCTTCTAATGTTTTTTCTGCTTCTTTCTTAGCTTCCTCTAATTCTTTTTTAGTTAATTTTTTCTCTTTTGCTGGTTTTGCTTCAGCTTTTTTCTTTGCTGGTTTTGCTTCAGCTTTTTTCTTTGCTGGTTTTGCTTCAGCTTTTTTCTTTGCTGGTTTTGCTTCAGCTTTTTTCTTTGCTGGTTTTGCTTCAGCTTTTTTCTTTGGTGATAAATCTAGAACTTTCTTTTTCTTTTTTAATTCATCTAGTTCTGCCTTTATTTTTGCAGCTTCACCAATTAGAGTATCTTTTTTCTTTGCCATTAAATCACCTTATTTTTTAAATTCAAGTTCTTATTTATCATAGAAAAATTCATGCCTATTTAACAGTAAATGTTCCCCTTGTTGAAATACTCTGTAATTGTTTTGAAATCATTTCTGCAACTATTTCATACGAGCCTGGAGTATCAATGACTTTGGAGAATTTATCATCAATAGGAATGATTGTATTTCCTTTTTCAAAGCATTGCTCAAAAAAGCCACCTTGAGTAACCACATCATTTGTAGATGAGTAAATAGTGACATATAGATCGCCACAATCAAAAGAAGAGTCACCGATTTTAATTTGAATTTCTACAGGTACTGCAGTGGAATATTGTTTGGAAAGACCAACGATTTCAATTGGAGATTTATGAGTTGAAAATCCCTCTGTGGAAGACATTGGCCACATATTTAATTCTCTGTCAGGTCTTTCTAAGATATCACTCATTACAGCAGAGCCAAATATTATTGAAAAGATTACAGGTAAGACAAATACTACAAAAATTCTTTTAGATGCCATTTTGTTTTAAAACCGTGATTCCCATATATCTATTTAGCAAAATTTGAAACTTCAGATCAATTTGACGAATGAGTTAAATCGTAGCCGACTAAATATCGCTAGATGCGACTTAGAAAATTCAGAGTTAGGGCATATCGTTGTATTCATGATTCTGGAGAGATTACAGTTGGAGATTTAGCTGCCTTTGTTGGTAGAAATGAAAGTGGTAAAACCACCATTCTTCAAGCATTAACCTTGTTAAACAGAGATGAGCAGGTTTCAGAGTTGGATCTTTGTGATGAAATGAATGAGGAGCTCAAAGAAGAAATTAGATTAGCAGAAGGAGAATTTGATCTAAATCAGCATGAAAGAGAGTTGATAAAAGAAAGATTCTCAAGT
This sequence comes from Candidatus Nitrosopumilus sp., assembly GCA_029864335.1. Taxonomy (GTDB): domain Archaea; phylum Thermoproteota; class Nitrososphaeria; order Nitrososphaerales; family Nitrosopumilaceae; genus Nitrosopumilus. Next base: position 4,878 of record JAOTTS010000021.1, read on the forward strand.
TTGCCAGAAATTAAAAAAATTAAATTGATCAGGACAAATAGAAGACCAAAAGTTCAATACGAATTTGAAGACATTGAACTTAGTGAAGATGAAAGTCAGGGAATCAATTCATGGGAAAATTTCTCAAGTCAGATTCTAGGATTTTTAGATACCATTCCAAACCATCTTAGAATACAAATTAATACAAAATTCTTTGAAGGACCAGTTCCCAAGAATCAAGAGACTTTTGATAGTGGAATGGCAGAATTTAGTAATCAGTTTCATGTAATTGCAATCCAAGAACCAAAAGTTATTGAAGAGTGGGAAAAAATCTATGAAAATCCAGATAACCAATTTTCAAATTTACTAAGTGGCGAAAGCATAAAGACCGCCTTAGAAAATTTTATTGCATCTGATTTGCATCCAAGATTTGTTTATTTTTCAGATTATAAAAAAATCTATGGCAACATCAATCTTAATGAATTTCTCAGAGAAGAGAGAGGAGAAAGAGCAGATTCGGTTGAATATATTGAAGAATTTGATAAAGCAGAGACTGTAAGAAATCTCTTCTATCTTGCCGAACTTGATATGAAAGAACTAGATGAAGTAAAAAAGAGTCCTTCAAAATGCATCAAACTTCTAAATGCTGCAAGCAATAGATTAACCAATAAACTAAATCCAGCATGGAAAGGAGATCCTATCCATGTAGATTTGAGATACAATCCAGGTAATATTATGAGTGTGGTAATTTCAGATGTTCACAAAGATGGAACAATAACAAACACAGGATTGCTAAATAGAAGAGCAGAGGGATTCAAATGGACATTTTCATTTATTGTAAACTTTGCAGCTGAAACACAGAGGGCAGAATTAAAAGAAGCATTATTACTTTTAGATGAACCTGCAAGAAATCTTCATCCAACCCAACAAATGGGAATTTCAGACTTATTGAAAAATTTAGCTGGATCAAACCAAGTTTTGTATGCAACGCATTCTCCATTTATGATATTTGATTATACACCAGGCAACTTGTTAGTTGTAGAATTAGACAAAAGAAAACATCTCAGTAGAATCTTTTATGATTATTGGAATGCAGACGATAAAACATTAACACCAATTTTGTATGGATTATCTAGAGGACAAGTTGAATCTATTGTAGACAGGGAAATTGGAACAAACTCCAGACCAATAATTATTGTGGAGACGATGTCAGATGCAATGTATCTTAATGCTTTTGATAAATTCTTACAGGATCCAAATATTTCAATGAACCCTCTCAATGTTGTTGCAGCTTATAACAAAAATTCCGTTTTACCGCTAGCAATTTTTTACAGAAATCATGGGTACAGGACATTTGTATTATTAGATAATTCTGAAGAATCAAAGCAAATTTCTGCCCAGTTAGTATCAAATGAATTTTCATCTATTCAAACTATTTTCTTTGAAAAGGAAGGAAAGAAACTAGAATCAATTGAAGACTATATTGCACTTGAAGATTATTTGCATCCAGTAAATCAGACTTATGAAATAAAGTTAAGACGTGAAGGATTTTCAAATCTTACACCTGAAGAGGTTGCATCTAAAGAAGGCAAAGGAGCATTAGAAAAATTGAAAAAAATATGGCAAGACCACAGAGAAGATGATTGGGGAGAATTTGATAATGAAGAGATTACAAGATACATATGTGAAAAAATTGCCCTTGAAGATACTAGTTTTCTTACAGACAAAACTAAGGATCAATTTAGATCATTATACCGATTAATTGCTGAAAGAATAAGACAATATCAAAATATAGCTGCCAAGCCCGACCCAAGTAAATTTCAAAAGGCCAAGGCTTAAGATTTAAGAAGTGTGCTTATGAAAGATACTGAATTAAAAAATAGCAATGCAGGAAAAAAATCTTTAAGGTTTAAGAGAGAGATGGGTAATTTGGTGAGTATGCATGAATCTTCAGTTAGAGGAATCATTCTTTCAATCATAATATTACTTTCAATTACATTTACAGTAATTCCATCTTATGCAGAGGGAATTGATATAACAAGTATTGCTCTAGAAGAGACGACTATTATTGAATTAACAAATGTTCAAAACGAAGATATCAATACTTTTAGGATTTGGGTTGGAAGTGATTTTAGTTTCAAGTCTTTTAAAACTGAAAAAGGTTGGGTTGGAGAGAAAACACCCCAAGGAGTAATCGTTTTTACATCATCGGAGCCAATCAAAAAAGGAGAATCTATAAAATTTGGGATTAAAACAGATAAAGTAAATTCAGGAATTAATTGGAAAGCATTAGATAGTAAAGACAAACAAATTGACACAGGAAAAGTATTAGCAAAAGAATTACCAAAAGTAATTCAAAATCCAGACAACATCAAAGTTGAAGAAAATACAGCTGCCAGTATTTTTGAAGAATCAACATTTAGAATAGTCCCAGAAAAACCAAACGTGGGTTCATCAATTAGAGTTATAGGAGATAAATTTGGAGCATCTCAAGAATTTGATTTTTACATCAATTCAAAAAAGATTGGAAATTTCGTGACGGATAAGGATGGACATTTTATAACTACAATGAAAATCCCAAATGAACAAAAGGCAGATAGAGCAGATTTCATTATAAAGGATAAAGAAGGTGAAGGAAAAAAAATCAGTCTTAGAATTGGTGATATGTCGAATAGAATTCCAGAATCAGAAAATATCAACCTCACCGTACAAGGCATTCCAAATATTGTACATAAAGGCGAATTGCTAGAAATTTTTGGGACAGGTACTCCAGGCAAAGGAATTTCAATAACGATTACTGCACCAAATGGGGAAATAATCAGGACCAGAACAACAGAAATTGACAATAAAGGTAATTGGGAATTAGAACCACTTATTGTTCCATTAGATAGACCCTTTGGCAAATACAGCGGAGTTATTTCAGATGGAAAACAAAATAAAAGAATTAGCTGGACAATCGAATCAAACAAAGTAATCATCATCACACCCACTAGTTTGAAATTTGAACCAGGAGAAACTGTGAAATTTAATGGAACAGTGATACCAAACAAGCCAATCGAATTAGTAGTAGAGGATCCTCTAGGAACAGAAATCTTTTCAGATATTATTGAAATTAATGAATCTGGAATTTTAGAGTTTGAATTTTCAACTACTCAAAGCAGTACTGAAGGAACATACACATTAATTGCAATGCAAGAAAAAATTAAAGAATTAATTTTTGTAGGATTAGGACAGTTACCAACAATTCCAGTTAACTTAGAATTTGATAAATTGAATTACAAATCATCAGACAATGCAATTATCACATTAACAGGAAAGGCATCAGAGATAGTTAATTTGCTAATTATTGATCCTTCAGATAAACCAAAAGGAGAATCACAATCTATCAAGATGGGTCCTGATGGAAGAGGAACTGTCACTCTGGATTTGAAAGGATATGGAGCAGGAGTATATACTGCAGTTATTAGTAAAGGAGGGGAACAAAATGAAGAAACTTTCACAGTGGGTTTGCAAACAGGTTCTGGAAAGATCGACATTAACACTACAAAAGTAAGTTATCTCACAGGAGATCCAGTTTTGGTGTTAGGAGAGACGGGACCCAATGTTCTTCTGACCATTACTTTGAGTAATCCAAATGGAAAGGAAATAAAGGTAAAAGAAACATTTTCAGATAAAAATGGAAAAATTTCAGATGGATCATTTAGAATTCCATCAGATGGCATATCAGGAACATGGACGATAAAGGCAGTAAGCGGTTCAAATTTTGATACCGTGGATTTGGAAGTTAATTCACTTGTAATAGAAGGAATAGTTGTTAGTGTTACAGAAGGACAAGATATTCCAGGATTTGGAAAGATAATGAATATTTCTGTTATAGGTGCTCAACAAACAGTAGAACTAGAAATTATTGATGGAAATAATAAAGTAGTAGAAACATTATCTTTTCCAGCATCAAAATCAGGAGAGATTAAACAACCATGGATAATTCCTAAAGATACAGAGCCCGGAACATATACAATAAAAGTAGCAGATGCATTTAATTCTGCTGAAACGACTTTTGAAATAAAATAGCATCAAACAATTTTATTTCACCCAAGAAAACAGACAATCATGAATTTAAAAGACAGAATAGCAGAATATCCAAATTTTCCTAAAAAAGGAATTTTATTTAGAGATTTTAGTCCAATTTTGAAGGATCCATCAGCATTATCTGAAATTGCAGATGAGTTTTCAAAGTATTTTCATACTAAAGATATTGATGTATTTGCAGGAATTGAATCACGTGGATTCATTCTTGCATGTATTTTAGCCTCTAGATACAACAAAGGAATGATGATGATTAGAAAGGCAGGAAAATTACCTGGAAAGACTGTAAAATTAGCATATACTATAGAATATGGAAAAGATACCATTGAAATTCAAAAAGACATTATTGAGAAAGGACAAAGAGTGTTAATCTGTGATGATTTGCTTGCTACAGGAGGTACTGCAAAAGCATCAGCAAAATTAATTGAAAAAGTAGGGGGTGAAATTGCAGGTTTTGCATTCATCATAGAATTAACAGAATTGAATGGAATGAAAGGAATTAGCAATTATAATTGTAAATCATTGGTGAAGTATTAATGGAAAAAGATGTAGAGATTGGGATTTTTGGTGGAACAGGAATATATGATTCAGGATTACTTGAAAATGCACAAGAGATTGATATAGATACACCTTATGGAAAACCTTCAGATACTATCACCGTAGGAATTTTTAATGGAAGAAAGATTGCTTTTCTTCCAAGACATGGAAAAAAACACACAATTCCTCCACATATGATAAATTTCAAAGCAAACATTTGGGCATTCAAGGAATTAGGAATGACAAGAATCATTGCACCATCTGCAGTTGGAAGTCTTAAAGAAGAATTAGAGCCAGGACACTTTGCATTGCCATCACAATTTCTAGATTTTACAAAATCTAGAAAGGGTTCATTTTCAGAAGAAGGAAGAGTCATTCATATTTCTGTTGCAGATCCTTTTTGTCCAGAATTACAATCATCGATTCTTAAAGTAACAGAAAATCAAGATTTGAAAATGCACAAAGATTGTACTTATGTATGCATTGAAGGTCCTCGATTTTCAACCAAAGCAGAATCAAAATTCTACAGAACAACTGGAGCAGATATTATTGGAATGACATTGGTTCCAGAATGTCAGCTAGCACGAGAAGCACAGATGTGTTATGCATCAATTTCAACTGTAACAGATTATGATGTATGGGCTGAAAAACCCGTAACTGCCAAAGAAGTTTTAGAGACATTATCAAAAAATGTAGAGAAAACAAAGAGAGTATTAACAGAATTAATTGATCAAATTCCTAAAACTAGAAGTTGTTCCTGTGCTAATGCATTAGAAGAAGCAGAATTTTAGTATCCAGATTTGGTTTATGAGAAATTATTTCACATGTTATTTTTGGCAAACTATTACTTTGAAATAATGAATGCAGAATTTCAGATATTTAAAAAAAGTGCAATGGATGACGGGATTTTTGGGAAAAGTTATTTCGTGGGAGAAGGGTATTGAGGATATCCTCTAAGTTATTTTATGAATGCTTTAGATTCTGGACTAGCATTAGACTAGAACACAACAAAGCACAAATTTCCCAGGGTATAGAAAAAAACACGGACAGACTATAAGATAATTTGAAAAAATCAACTTTTCATGCACACAATTATGCCTGGATTTTTATCTTTAAATCAGATGAAGTGTTACCAAAGTTGATCAAATGAGTGTAACTTGGAGAGAGAGACTAAGCCAAAGAAGACTGGAAATAGGAATTGAAGGTCCAGAATATGATTACATACAAAGATACATTGAATCCTATTGCTCTGAGGCTGACCGTCTATGTAAAAAAATCGACATGAACAAAACAGTCGATGAGGTAATAGACTCTATGAAAGATGAAAAGTTTGACAAGTTTACCAAAGGAGTAATCGGCTCTATTCACAAAAAAAGAGGCTATGATCCTGATGGTGACAATAAAAAAGAAATCGCCACTGTATCTTAAACATGACATTGGGAAGAAAACAAATTTTATTTAATTTCAATAAATTAAAATATACATCTTATTTCAAACTATTTTCTTTTTTCTAAAATATCTTTTTAATTGTAATTTATTTTTTGACTAAATTCTATGTAAAGAAAAAACTTTGAACTATTTTTTCTAAAAATAATGATCCTATACAGATTGTTAATTAGGTAAGAAAATAAAAAAAGAAAAATCAATCACACTAGTTTTTTAGTGTGAATGGGGTTATCCATGATTGGATTATGTTTTTATTCAATTCAGCAAATGCATTTATGTTATCGTTGTATGTTTTGATGTTTTGTACGGTTGCATCAATTGTGGTTTGGACCAATTGATTGTTTACTGTACTTGCTTGAACAATTTGCTTGCTGGCATCTGTAATTGCAGTTGTTGTAGTACTAGGAATATCAGTTGTAATTCCAGTCTTTTTTGCAAATTCTTGTTGTACAGATATTGAAGCGTTGATTGTTTTTTCACATGTTTTCATACATTCGTTTTGCAAATCTGTTACGGATTTAAAATACTGTGGAGTTATTTTTGAAATATTTTCAAAGTATTTTTGAACATTTTGCTTGTACGTTGAGTATGCATCGCTTTTTTGAGTTTGTGTGCTCATACCATACAAATTTAACGCCGATATATATACTATTGGTAATGATAGGTAATGATAGGTATCAATTGGTTATCATGGCTAATGTTTATAAAATATGTCTTTAGACTCTTCTCATGGCGTTGTATAGGACAAGCACTCAGATTGTTGGAGACCTTTTGACTGCCACTGAAGAATCAGGTCAAGCAGGAATCAAAACAACGGCCCTAATTTCTAAGGCCAATTTACCACATTCCAGATTATCAAAAATCCTATCAAATTTGACTGGAGTTGGTTTGATAAATAAAATAGAGTTTAACGGGAAACACACCTTTGTAATAACACCAAAAGGAAGGCAATACTTGGAGTCGTACCAAAAATTTTCTACTATTGCAGAATCCTTCGGACTAGAAATTTAGAATTTGTTGAATAAGAAAAATAATGATTGAAAAATTTGCTAAAATTGGATCTCATAAAATTCGGTATATAGAGGCTGGAAGTAATTCAAAAAGAGTACTTGTATTAGTACATGGTCTTTGTGCATCTGCAGAAAGGTGGAAATACGTAATGCCTGAATTAAGCAAAACATATAGAGTAATAGCAACTGATCTGCCAGGATTTGGATATAGCGATAAACCCTCGCTGGACTATACGCCACAGTTTTTTGTAAAATTTCTCTTTGATTTCTTAGAAACTATTGATATCAATCATTGTAGCATGATTGGCTCATCTCTAGGTGGCCAAATCGTAGCTGAGTATGCTATAACATATCATGAAAAAATAGAAAATGTTATTTTGGTTTCACCAGCAGGAGTTATGAAACATCTTACTCCTGCTCTAGAAGCTTACGTAACAGATGCACTTTATCCCAATCTAGATACTGTTTCCTATGCTTTTCAGATGATGTCAGGGGTTAATGAGGAAGTTCCTTTTTACATAATAGATGATTTTATAGAAAGAATGTCGCTGCCAAACGCAAAGATGGCCTTTATATCAACTCTTTTGGGTTTGAAAAATGTGGATATAATTAACCATAGACTTGTCAATATTTCGGCATCTGCTTTAGTTATTTGGGGGGAGAACGATCCGGTTATTCCGATAAAGTATGCAAATGATTTTGTTACATCCTTAAAAGACTGTCAATATATTGAGATGTAAAATTGTGGTCATACACCGTATGTTGAAGATCCAAAAAGATTTGCAGATAGCGTACTGGATTTCTTAGAGAATAAAGGAGTGCGGGTTATGATTATGAAAAAATTTATGAGAAGATTCAAAATCAGATTGTAAGATAATTAGAATATTTCAGAAAAATTGTGCAATAAAATTACTATAAAGTTTATTTAGTCATCAACAAATGACTCTTTTTTAAGACCTTCTGGGAGTGTCAGATCGCCTTCAAGTAAATTCTTCTGAAGCAAAAGAATTACCTCTTCAACATTATATCCTAATTTTTCTAATTCTTTCTCAGTATTTTTTGAAATTTTTGCACCAATGTTTTGCCCACCTATTCTACCAAACGCAATGGCAGTAAAACGAAATTCATTATCGTCTAGAGTAAAATTTCCAGTAATTTTTGCAGCCATCTGGCTTCCATGAACATTGTTAATGTGAACTTTAAGATCCATATTAGAAATTAAATTTCTACTGCCTTGTTAATATTATCATCAATTAAAAAGCTCCAATGCTTATCATCTTCAATTTTAAAATTATTTATTTTGAGTGGAATAATTTGCTCATCTAAGCATTCATGCTTTATTTCACCGTTTTCTTTTAGTCTCACTAATTTCCATCTGTATTTTTCTTGTTGTAATTTGCATATTGTTACTGCCCATTTTGCATCAGGGTCAATTTTTGGCATCCCCACCAGATCAGCTATTTCTTCAATGCCCAATTGTTTTTCTTCACAAAATCTTTTCTTGCAAACACCACATCTCCAAACATCAACAGATCCAATAGTTCTCTCACCTATGTTGATGTTTACTACTCCAAAGTAAACTGGCTGATGTTTACAAGTTTCAGTGTCAACACTCAATGTCGGTCATCCATCATTAGCATTATTTAGTTCTTGCATCATCGTAAGACTTTTCTAAAATTCCTCCCATATTATCAACAATTTTATTTCGTCCAAAGGCCATATTTTCTCGCTCACACATTTTTCTATACATATTAACTGCAGTAAACCTGGGATGCATTGCCTCAAATTCACTCTCAGTAATATCAATAAAAGCTCCTAGAGTCATTAAATCCTTAGATGCTTTTTGAGCCTCTTGTTGAGATATGTTTAATTTTTCAGCAATTTTTGCTGCAGACATTTTTCCATGACATGTAATTAATAAATACACTTTGGCTTGAACAGGTTGTAATTTAATTTCAGAGATCAAATCATTTTCAATTTTTGAGAAATCCATTATTTTCAAAATAAGGAACGATGAAATAAATGATCTATTTTTTGACTAATAACTTCTTAGAAATTTTTAAAGAGAATCCCATAGTAATGAAATGAACAAAAGCACCCAATATCACTCCCAATAATAAATCATCAAGAACAATCCACACTAGAACAAAAGTAGAAAGTGAAGGAATAGTTACAATCAAGGCAATTATTGTTCCTTTTAATACAATATCGCGAATTGAAAGCTTAGACGGTTCATTATCGGTCAATGGCAAAAATTTGAAAAATGGTAATAAAAACCAAAGATACTTTATATTTGGTAAACTCAAATTTTTACTGTTTGGCAAGTTATAAGGGCGCATATTCAAATGAACAATCATTAAATTTCGTTATTCCAATAATTGTAATTCTATTTTTAGGAATTATCTATATCATGACACAAAGAGCTGATTCAGGTTTTGTAAGTTTTATCTTGATTGGTGCTGCTGCTTTAACAATGTTTTATTGGGTTAAAGTTTTAAAGAAAATGACAAAGGATCAAAAACCACTATACACTCAAGCAAGAGAACAAGAAACAAAAAATTGGGTTTATGATTTGATAAAAGGAGAAGAAGAATTTGTTTTCGTAGCCGAAGTGCCAGGGCCAGAAGATAAGATTGCAGTCAGATTAGTAGATGGAATTCTATACATTCGTGGAACTACAGGATTTTCAAAAGAAGTTCCAATTGAAGGAGCAAACGACATGCAAATATTTGATTTCAAATACAGAAATGGTGTGTTAACACTAAGAATAAAATAATTAAAGACTTTTCGCTAGCTCTAATTTTTGTGGAAGATATTTTTCCGTGATATTTGTAAGACCATATTTTGAGAAAGCTTCCAACTCTGCTTTTCTTTTTAGTCTTAAAAAGACATCAAGTTCTTTTTTCCAAATTCCATCTTCATATCTAGGATCTTTTTGTAAATCATAACATCTCTTAATATCAGATTCAGTCATCTGGATTGTAGGCAGTTTATATTTTTCAATATCAGTAGCCCAAACACCTACCCATTTTGCATCAGGAACAGTTAGCTCTCTTAGATGTGCGGCATTTGCAGAACCAGATTTTATGACCATTGCGATATGTTCTCCATATACATCTCCATCTGTAAGAACAATTACAGGTAATTTCATTTCATCATGAAGTCTTTTTAGTAAAGTTCTAGTTGAACGAGGGGCTTGACCACCAGTGTTAATTATAATAGATTTGAAATTTTTATCAACTTGTTCTTCAACAAATCTAGTAAAAAGACCACCTTTTTCAATAGCAATCACAATTTCGGCACTAGTATCAACTAATTCTGCAGTAGTCAAACTAGGACCAATAGAATAACCATCAGGATGGTTCGATAAATTCATAGTTTTTCCTTCATATCCAGGAATCGTATATTCAATATTCAAATCACCAAAGATAGAGCTTCTCTCCTCAGGAAATATGTGAAAATCTTCTCTGGGTTTTGAGGTTACTGCTTCTAAATCAACAATAATGTTATCTGATTCTGACTGGTCCTCAAATTCAATAGCGAAAGCTTGTGAGGAATAATAAACATCTCTTAAAGTAGATGATTTTTTTTCTTGGGTTAATCTATTTGCAAAAAATGCAAGCCACATCAATTGTGTAAAAGATCTTAATTGAGAAGAATTTCTTGAACTTCTTACCGCAGAGTTACTTCCTAGAATGTATTGTCTTAGTTTTTTATCATAAACAATATTGCTCACAGATCTACTTGGTATTGAGAATTTTGGAAATTGTCCATTTTCTAAATCATCATATATTTTTGCACCATGACTTTGAAGCATCTCAAGAATATTCCTTTGTTTTTCATCAGCTTTCTTGCTTCGCTCTTTTATCTTACTTTTTTCTTTATTTGTTTTCAACTTCATTTTTCTCCTCTACTATTTTTTGAGATTCATCCACATTTTCAATCTCTAGAATTTTCTTGTAATTTGGTTCTTTTTTCTTACCAGCAAGTTCTGTAGCAAATGTTGCAATTAAAGGAATGTATTTTGCATAAAGATTTGCTCTCTTTTTTGCCATATCAGCTTGGCCTCTTTTAGACATGTATGATGCTAATTTTCTAGACAGGTATTGCAATCCCAATCTTAACTCTCTTTCTATTTCAGGTCTATCTGCAACATTTTCTTTTCCTGCAGTCTTATACGGAATCCTAGTAGAACAAATATGAGACACGATTATGAATGGTGGCTCACCTTTGATCTTATATCTACCCCAATCAGTATCATTGACAACTTTGAGCACTACATCACTGCCTTCATCATAAAGTAAAGGAATTCTATTGGCATATCTGTAAACATGTGGTCCACCAGTTTTAATATCTCCACCGTATGCAATACCCATTTCTACTATGAAAGGAAATCCAGAATATGCAGATGCAGGACGCTGAACTACAGCAGCAAAGTCAGGATTAAAGAATTTCTTTATTCCTTTTTCTAAGGGTTCCTCGCCTAAAGGTGCAAGACAGCTTGGATCAGGTGCAAGAAAATCTTCAAATTTTTGAAGGGAATCACTAAGATTTACTAATTCTTGATTTGTCATAGTGCCCATACGTTTTTCAGGTTTAAATCCTGCAAATTCTGCAAATTTTAATGCGGTAGTTGGACCTATTCTTTGAAATCGTTTAGTCAAAAATGTGGTCATATGTTCCCCTTGAACTGTATTAGTTAGTTGTTTGAAATATGGACTTTCAGGATCCATGTCAATTGATTTTGATTGTGAGTCTCCAAAATCCCAATAAAATAATTTTTTGTTAGGCATATCAATTTCTTCAATTTTTATTTTGTTTAGTTTTTCAAAATCCATTTTTAGAAATGACATCAAAGCAATAACTACTCTAACTTGACGTGAAAGAGTTTTCCATTTTTTCTTTGCTTTTTCCATTATTACCGTAAAGCTAAGATTTTTTACTGATAGACCTAAATCTTTTCTAACTTTTTCAATCATTGCATCATCGATATTTGGGATTTCAAATTGAGATTCAACTATCATTCTTCGTATTCTCTCTACATCAATTCCGTGAGGGTGAGGTCTAATAATTGTTGGAGGTGGTGGAATATCTTTTACAAATCTCGGATGGGAAAATTTTTCTCCTTTAGGATCATCAAAAGTGATTGATGCATAAGGAGTGATCAAAGAAGTTTCATAAACATAATCTCTAATTTTATTTCCTGCTTTTGAATAATCTCCTTCTAAACAAATACTAACTGAAAGACCTTTTTTTGAAACTTCTTTGGTATTGTGTTTTACAATTATAGGTTTATTCTTTTGAATGTCTAGTAACAATTCAAACTCATCTTGAGTTTGTCCATCTACAGAACTTTTCACTGTAACAGGTTTGTTAGTTGTTATTTGCCCATACAAAATTGCCATTGTTGCACCTAGTCCAAACATGCCTCTAGCTTGTTTAAGTCCAAATTTTGAACCATACAATACAGTTCCAAATGCAAGTGGGATATGCTCAGGATCTATTCCAGGTCCATTATCTTTTACGGTCAAGATGTATGGCTTAGGATCCGATTTTTCGGGGTCAACAGATTTAATTATCAAATGAACGTCAGGAAGAATTCCTTTTTGATCACATGCATCTAATGCATTTTCAACAAATTCTCTAACAGCAGTATAGAGAGAACGTGTAGGATTACTAAAACCGGCTAAATCACGATTGCTGTAAAAGAATTCACTAGGCGAGATTTGGTTGAATTTTTCTTTAATCAAAGACATCTTGATCTTCCCATAATTTCATTTTTTCTTGTTTATCTCTTCGATTTGCAGCTTCTAATTTAGTGTAAACTGCTCCATGCATACTTCCGCTTGAAATAGAAGATATTGCATCTACTGCTAATCGTAATTTACTTGAATCACCAATTATTGAAACAGTTTTTCCATAAACCGAGATATGAGTACCACTAAGATTTTCCATATTTCGTCTAGCTCTACCACCTTCTCCAATGATCCTCCCTTTTATCCTTTCAATATTTGCATTAGACTTTCCAGTAAATTCTCTTAGATCAATTATGTGTAATGCAGTTTCACCTTGTAGTAAAGTCATAGCATTTTCAGGTGAAAAACCTCTACCAATAGCTGTAACAATTTCCATTGCTTTGAAAGGTTGAATTTTTTCAATATCACCTTGAGATGTTATAAAAACTTCTCCAGTTTCACCATCAATGTCCAAAGACACATGGCATGTAGTTTCAATTTTTAATTTTACATTACCTGATTTTCCAATTAAAACAGCAATTCTATCATTTGGAATACGAATTAGTTTTTCAAAATTCATTTTATAATTTCCTCAAATAATTTATTTGGATCTTCAACAGAAACTCCTCTTTTATGGAAGAATTTTGTAATGTTATTAATATCTCTTTTAAGAAATTCTTGAGCATTGGGATGTCTAAGATCAACTCCAGAACCCAGATCAAAAACTATCAACCCATTTTCTGTTTTAAAAATATTATATTCTGAATAATCACCATGCACCAATTTTGCTTTTTTGTAAAGATCTTTAATGATTGAAATTGCTTGAAGGTAATCATCTTCATTTATTTCTGAGTACAACAATGATTTGCATGGTGCCCCATCTTTTCCTACAAACTCCATAACAAGTACATTTTTAGTAAGATGCAGTGGCCTTGGAACTGGAATTCCAGCCTCATAGCATTGAGATAAGTTTCGAAATTCCTTTTTTGCCCATAGATAAACCAGATTTTTTGTTCCTTTTTTGATATGAGAGAATCTAGGATCGCCTAGAATATAGGGCTCACGTTTTTTAAAATTTGAAGTACTTACCAAGTAAATTTTCAAAGCAACATCAACATCATTTTCATCAACTCCCCAAAAAAGAACTGATTCCTTTCCAGCACTTATAGCACCGTTAACATATGCAATAATATGATCTGTAATCATTTTGTAAAGAGTCATCACAGTAGGTTTATCCAAAACTTCATTGATGACTTTGCCTTTTTTGAAACCATCTTTCAATCCCCCTCGCTTAGATTTAAAAATTAATTTTTTATCAACTTTAGATTCTAATTTTCTACTCAAATCATCAAAGAGTAAATCATCGGACATTACATCTTCAGAATTTATATCATTGTACAATAGATTTTGTTGAAGACACTAGATAAAAGAGATTTCTTTTATCAAAAGTAATACAAAAATCAAATCAATCAAGATCTCACATATTAAAAACAATTAGAAAGGGAATACCAGAAATTGTTTTAACTCCATTTTCAGAACCGACTCCAAGTTTAATAGATAAGGAAATAGTTTCTTTTCCCACCATGTTGATGATTGATGATTGTTTCAGTAAATCTGTTGCTTCTTCTTTCTCAACTAATCGTTCGCCATAGTAGCTTTCACTGATATGTACGTTTAATTCATCTTGAGTGATTTTTTTTCCTAATAATTCAACATCACAGATATTAAGCATCATATTTTTATGATATTCAGTTACACGTACTGAAAACTGCATTACGCATATTTACCCTTTAAAGTAGATTTGGCACCACATGCTTCACAGATTAAAAATGAGATGCGATTTTCTTTAAGGATTTTAGTATCAGGACTTTTGCATGTAGGACATTCAAGATAATCTTTTACATAAATTTGAAATAATCTTGTGAAATCATCAGGAGCTCGTCTTCCTACAAACATTGCTTTATCACCAAGCCTCTCTGCAGGAACAGCAAATTCTTTTGAGAGATATTGAAGAACTTTGTCGGGATCTCTACGAAGAACCTTTGGAAATTCTGAAAAATTACGTAGAAAAGTTTTTTGGCCTTCCCACATTACATCTACAACAGGAAGCTCAAATCTAGTTGAAGAATCTTCATTATTATCACCAAGTTTATCCTGAATGCGCTTGAGTAGGTTCTCATATTCTGCTTTAGTCACTAAAAAATAATCTATAGTATACCCTATATGGGTTTTGAAAAAGAGAATCGTGTGGATGTTTTTTGTGTTATTCCATCTTTCCTATACGGAAGACATTAGTTCCACATGTAGGACATGTACCTTTTACAGCTGGACGCCCATTCTTTAGTTTAGTTTCTACAGGATCTTTGATATCCCTTTTTGCTCTGCATTTTACGCAATATGCTTGAACCATTCTAAAATTTGTCAATCATTCGGGTATTTAGGAAGAGGCTGTGAAATTTATTTAACTATAGGCTAGATACACGTAAATTTTTTTAGGCCTAAAAATGGAAAACTCTTGAAAAATTCATCGAATGTAACAAATTTATAAAAAAATTATGTCAAAATTATCGTAATAGTATTTTTTTTTTCAAATGTTTGTATGTAAATCATAATTATTTAAAATATTATCAATTATAAACACCTTGAACATAAAATTAAAAATGGCATCAAAAAAAGGAATTGCAACAACTGCCATAATTTTAGCAGTAATTACAGGTGCAAGTTTTTTGTTATGGCTAGTTCCACAAGAAGATCAAACTACTTTCATAGTATCAGATTATGAGAATTATCTTGATGGGGTAAAAAATATCCATGAAGTATTACAAGAATCAATGGAAATTGAATATCAAAATCTCCGAAATGGTGAAATTTCTCCACAAGACTATATTGTAATAGCAGAAGTAACATCATCACAAATAACTTTTCAAATTAGTGAATTTGTTACATCAAAACCTCCAGAAGCATGGCAAGATAGTTACATCAGCTACATGAACGCAATGAAGAAATTCAATTCGTATATTGGTGAAACAAAGGTATTGGCAAATTTAATTGAAAAAGGAAGTACAGATGCAGAAATGGGCCAAGTCATAGAGGGAATAGAATCAATGAAAAAAGAATCTTTGGAGTATGCCAAGAATTCTGAAGTGCAAAGACCTAACTAGGCTCAAAACTCAATTTTACTAATCATAGTTGTTGGAAATCGTTAAAAAGTGATTCCTTAATAGAAATAGAATGTCTCAGCAATCTGACAAAGTGGAAAAAGATGTAAATGCATCTACAGCCAATAGATTACTTGTAATTTGTATTGACAGAGATAACGATGTAGGAGAAAAAGCAGGAATTTCCACACCAGTGATAGGGAGAGATGCTTGTATAGAAGCAGCCCAAAGATTAGCATTGGAAGATCCTGAAGATGCAGATTCAAATTCAATTTTTGCAGCTATCAAAACATATGAAGATTTAATCAGTAAGGGATATCAAGTTGAAGTAATAACTGTTGCAGGAGTAAAAGATAGAGGTGTTCAAGCTGATGAAAAAATTCTTTCTGAGACAAGAAAGGTTTTAGAAAATTTTTCTGCAAACGGAGCAGTAATTGTTTCTGATGGAGAAGATGATGAGAGTGTTATTCCAGTAATTCAAAATGCCCTACCAGTTGTATCCGTGCAACGTGTTGTAATGAAAGTAAGTAGAAGTGTAGAATATTCTTATGCAGTTTTTGGAAAATATCTCAAAATGCTTGCTTATGATTCAAAATATTCAAAATTCTTTTTAGGAGTTCCTGGAATTCTCTTGTTAATTGGTGGAATTGCAACTGCATTTGGTTATACTGCAGAAATATTTGCAGTTCTTGTAAGTATTTTGGGAGGAGCATTTTTGATCAGAGCATTTGATATTGATAGAGCATTATCAAATTGGTCAAAACCAACTCCGATGGGTTTCATCAGAATGTTTACAATGGTAGCAGGAACATTACTGATACTTTCATCAGTTCCTGCAGGATTCAGTGCTGTTGATTCAGAGTTAATTGAAGCAGACATGCAAATAATTTCAAAGATTACAGATAAGATGATAATTGGACAATTTGTAGCAGGAGCACTTCCAATTTTATGGATTGGTATGGGAGCAATTTTTGCTGGAACATTGCTCAGTAATTGGATAGGTGGAATTCCAAGGCAAATTAGCGATAGCTTGAGAATCATTGTTCTAATTTCATTATATCCTACGGTAGCACAATTTACTAACATAATGATTTATGAAGAAAGTTCGTTTACATTGATTCCACCTTTGTTGGGGGGATTGGCAGTAACTTTAGTTTCAGCCACGATTCTCTTCAAAAAATATAGAAAACACAAAGATCAAGAGATGATTTCAGATTAAATTAAGACACGTATAGTTTGAAAATGGAATTTCTGAATAACACTGATATCTTCAATTGTTAATCAATGAGGAGGTGACTGGGCATTAGCAAAATAAAAGAAGTGATTTTTCAATTATCTGGACTATACAAGATCTACGGTAAAAGACTAGAGAATGAAATCCAGAATGGAGATATCCCAAATCATGTTGCCTTAATTTTAGATGGGAATAGGAGATGGGCTAAAAGACACCTAACGATGCCAAAAAAAGGTCATTGGAAGGGAGCTGATGCGGTAGAAAATCTTCTTGAATGGTGTGAAGAATTTGACATCAAGATTGTAACATTATATGTATTATCAGCAGAGAATTTGAATAGAAAAGATGAGGAACTAGAATATCTTTATGAATTAATTCGTATGAGACTAGAAAAATTATACAATGATCCTAGAATTCATCGATGTAAAATGAGAGTTAAAGGGATTGGCAGAATCGAACTACTTCCAGATTCCATTAAAGAGATTCTAAAAAAATTAGATGATGCTACAAAAAATTACGAAAATCATTTTCTGAACATAGCATTAGCATATGGAGGACAATACGAATTATTAGATGCTGTTAAAAAAATAGGAGAAAAAATTAAAGATGGATCATTAAATGTTCAGGATATAAATAAAAAAGAAATCGAATCAAACCTTTACACCTCTCATTTACCACAATCATCCCCAGACATGATATTGAGGACATCAGGGGAACAGCGATTGAGTGGATTTCTCATGTGGCAAAGCGCATACAGTGAATTGGTATTTATGGATATTTTTTGGCCAGAGTTTAGAAAAATTGATTTGATGAGAGCAATTAGAACTTTTCAGGAAAGAAAAAGAAGATTAGGAAAATGATTGAAGAGACATCAGCAGGAATTGTAATATTTAGAAAAGAAGATTCAAAAATTTTATTTTTACTTTTACATTATCCATCAGGACATTGGGATTTTGTAAAAGGAAAAATGGAAAACGATGAAACAATTCATCAAACTGCAGTTAGAGAAACAAAAGAAGAAACAGGAATAACAGATATAACATTTATAGAAAATTTTGAAGAGTGGATTGAATATAATTTTCAATATCAAGGAGAATTAATTCATAAAAAAGTGGCATTTTTCTTGGCTGAAACAAGAACTAAAGAAGTTGAAATCTCACATGAACATCAAAATTACACATGGATAGATTATAACACAGCCATGGAAAAAACAACATTTGACAATGCTAAAACAGTTTTAACAAGAGCTCAAATGTTACTTTCCAAAACTTTGTAGTTGTAATTCTTTTGCCATACTTACAGGATTTTTAGAATTTAAGATGGTTCTGCCTACAATCAAATAATCAGTTCCAGATGAAATTACTTGATTTACACTCCCGCCTTGAGTGCCAATACCAGGAGAAAATATGTTTAAATTTTTTCCAGCTTTTTTAGAACAATATTGTATAATTTTTGGAAAAGTAGCCCCAACAACAATTCCATCAACCTTTGCAGTTAAAGCCCAATTCAAAAATAATTGGTAAAGTTGTTGTTTTTTCTCCATTTTAATCTCCAAATCATAAGATAATTTTGCTTCAGGAGCACTCATGTGACACAAAGTAATAACACCCTTTTCATTTTTGTGGGCTGATTTAACCAGATTTTTTAAACTATCAAGACCCATTATTGGATTTGCAATTACGGCGTCAAATCCCAAATTCCAAAGATGTTCTGTAGTAACACGATTTGTGTTTCCAATATCATTTAGTTTGATATCAGCAATAGTTTGTAAGCCATATCTATGAGCTGTTTTATTGATTTCGAGAATTTCTTTAGATCCTAGCGGCAATAGTAAATGAAAATTTAACTTGATTCCACACAGATAAGGATGTAATTTTTGGATATTTTGAATGGTTTTTGTTTCCAGATTTTTTATAGAATAATCATAATCATTTGCAAGGATTACTTTTCCATTGGTTTTTGCGATCTTGGAAAGTCTAGTTTTGAAGGTGGCCATAATCAACTAATGGATGAGTTTCTTTTAATTTTATAACTTTGATATAGGAGTAACCATGTTCTGAAGGATTGTCTACAAAGGTGGGTAACGTTCCATTTGTTGTTGAAAATTTTAGAAATGGTTTTTCTGGATCAGAATCTAATACCACATGACAGAAATAAGATGTTCCCTCATCATTGAAATTCATAAAAACTCCAATTAACCATTTATTATTACATGGGAACAAAAATAGAGGAAAAGGGGTTTCTTCAAAACCCCAAGTGAGTTTTGCAAGACTAGGCATATCTTCTAATTCAATTGGTTGATATCTATCAAGAGTTCCATTTCCAGGTTGTAAAGACTTTGGAAGAGATTTAATTCTAACAATAGGAGAATAAAGTTTGCTTGCATCAGAAGTAGTATCGACAATTTCAGATTCTTCCTTTCCACCTTTTAATCCATAACAAAGATAATGGCCATTATGTTCTAAAGGAGTATAATATACAACGGGTTTGTCTTTTAGAATATCCATCTGTACTGATAAAATTTTTTTTCCATTATGATCATGCAAAAAAGATACACGCGGTGCACGCTCAAGTGCACAAACGAGCCTAGTGAATTCTAAAGTTGAATGCACTTGAATGTAACGTGGTAATTTATCAATTGTAGCTGTTTGTAATTTATCCACAGATATTTGTTGTAGATTATCAAATTAAACTTATCCTAAATTTTAGAGCCTAGTTTCTTCTATCAATAACATCATTAACGGCTGGACCTGTTCCAATAATTGTCACAGGCGTGTTTAATTCAGTTTCAATATTTTTTATGAATAATTTTGCAGCATTAGACAATTCATCAAAGGAAGTTTTTCCTGCACAGTCTGAAAAGAGTACATCTAATTTTGTAATAGAAATTTGTGTTGCTCCATTAAGCATGATTGCACGCCTAGCTAAATCAAAATCAAAATCTGCAGCTCGTCTTTGACGACCTGTTACAGTTCCAAATTCAGACCATCCTCTTTTTTCGGCTTCTTCTAGAGACAATTCTTTTTCAAGAGGACCAGTCCCTACACGCGTAACATATGATTTGAAAACAATAATTACATCATCTACCTTTGTAGGCCCAAGACCAACATCTGCACAAATACCAGAAGCAGTAACATCCTTTGAGGTTACAAAGGGATAAGTTCCATGCCATAAAGAGAGAAAAGTTCCTTGAGTTCCCTCTACTAATACATGCTCATTTTCAGATAGCGCATCATTGATTTCTTGAGGAACATCAGTGATTAGAGAAGATAGCGAATCAAAATCTTTGGCAAGATTTAAAACTCTCATGGCTCTATCTGCATTAGCAGGTCCTGTACCCGAACCAGTACTACCAATTTTATCTTTTAATTCTCCCTTAGAATCCCTTACAAGATGAGTTTCCTCAATAATTCCACAGTGTTTATCAATAAATACTCGTCCTGAAACTTTAAAATCATTAATTTCTTTTTTAAGAACTTCTGGATTAATTACAACTCCGGGTCCAATCATTACTTTGGCATTTTCATTCAGAAATCCACTTGGCAGCATTCTTACTTTATACACTTTATCACCATCTCTAATCGTATGACCAGCATTAGGACCAGCTCCACCACGAACTATTATTGTGGGATTATCTTTAATTGCCAAATAAGAAATAATTTTTCCCTTGCCTTCATCTCCGAAAAATCCGCCAACAACTACAGTTGATGTCATGTAATGCAACTTCTATTTCGTTTATTTAAGCTAAAGTATTACCACATGATTTTATATTCAGCAATAGTTCGTTTAGATCGATGGTAGGAGAAAATTTTGCTGGAAATATCATAATTAATTTAGCTAATCTTCCGGATTTTCTAAGAAATCCAATTCTTAAAAAAAGAATGATGGAATTTTTTTCATTATCTGAATCAGATAAAAAAGAAGTGATAAACAATGCATTAGAAGCAGGTCCAACTATTCCATTTCCCAATTTTTCAAAGCTTTTTAGAACATGGCTTAAAATTTTAACTACTCTCTCAGAAGAACAAAGGGAGGGATTATTCTCTGCATATATTGTAGAAGTTTCACAGTCACCTCAAAAATTAATTGCTTTTAATTTGGATGGAATTTTAGAAGTATTTTTGACATTGGAAGAAAATGAAAAAGAAATTCTTGCCAACACAGTAAAAAAAATAATTAACAGTTTGGATGAAAATTCAAAAAGAAAGGTTATGTTAGTAGTACCAGATAATGCTAAAAAACACTTAAAATTTTAAACGCCTGTAGGCTCATCCGGTTTCCTATTGTCCTCATTTGTGTAATCTATGACTTCCCCTTCAGGAGATAACACACCTACAAAGATCTTCTCATGTTTTTTCAGCAATTTTCTATGATCAAGCATTGACATGTCTAGTTTCATTTCATTCATTACCATGATTTGGTATTCTTTCCATTCTGCCCAACATTTGTTACATGTAGGGTATTTCTCAGCTACAACACCTAGTTGTTCAGTATCAGGAATAGGATTTTTACATTTCGTGCAGACACGACTCATAGAAAATATCAATAATAAACTCCTTTTATCTTTTTTTGAATCTAAAGTAATAATAATTAACAAAGACCAAAGCTATTATGAAGATTAAATGCCCAAAATGCAAAGAAGATGCAGAATTGGCAATGGATTTTTCTGTTGTAAAATGTGGTTCATGTGATTTTGATATGAGTTATGGCGAATATGTTAAATTTGTAGCACATAACGAATCTAAATATTCAGATATTCTTGGAGATTATACTGGAAGTACAGAGGGTCACACTTCAGGATCATTGGATGAATGGGATTAAGAACATGGTGAAATCATTCATCAGATTAAAATAATTAGTTCAAAGAGGTTCTAAACATCATTGGAATTTTTATTAGAAAATATACTTAATCTTTTAGGATTTTTGGTAGGATTAGCCATTGGCGTGATGTCAATTATTGGATTTAGAAATACTGGAAGTCCAACATTGTTTAGGTTATCAATTGCATTTTTGTCAATTAGTTTGGGATTTTTTGTAATATGGATGGGCTATACAATAGAAGACTTTGTGATAAAATCTGGAAACATAGAAAGATGGGTGCAAACGTTAGGAATTGCAATTCAAACAATAGGATATTTTTTCATTGCATTTTCTCATAGCATAAAATCATTTTTTCCAAAATCAAGTTATTTTAGATCAGTTGGAATTTTACCATTATTCTTAGTTTCTTCAGTTCAATTAGAGCATATTTTCAGATCTGTCTCATTCATTTTGTTAGTATATGGTGCGATTGAAACAATGTTATCATATTTTGAAAATAAGAATAAAGGAGCTATTTCGGTTGGTGTCGGCTTGGGACTTTTAGCATTGGGTGAATTTTTAGGATGGTACTCGTTTGTATTTCCAGAATCAATATTATACACAGCATCAATGACAATCAAAATTGGAGGATTAGTAGCATTATTCATTCCAGTGAGCAAAGTTCCATTAACTAAGATAAAATTTGATGATGATTTTGAATAATTTGGGCATAGGCTCAAAAAAAGTAGGAATTAAAAAATTGTCAAATTCTTTTATCTTTTTAGTATATTGGAAAACATCAACGTACTCTCATAGAAATTAGAAATATATTCTATTGAAGAAATGGCGGAATACAGAACACATATGAAAATTATTGGAGATATTTTATTAACAACTAGAGATGATCTGCGAGATGAAGATGGAGCAACAGTAACATATCTTATCAGAAAAGCAAATATCTCACATTCAAGAATTTCGAGAATTCTAAAAACCCTAGTATCACAAGGACTTTTAGAACAAATAGATTCTCAAGGTTCAAACAAATACAGAATTAGTCAAACAGGTAGAGAATTTCTTCAAGCATACAATACATTTACAAATTTTGCAGATAATTTTGGATTAAATATCTAGTCTTCTACTTCATTAAATTCATCTTCAAATTCTGTATCTTCATAATCAGAAGGATTAGACATAACTCACAAAAGAAACATCATACTATTAAAAATATATTCAAAAGTAAATGATAATTAAACAAAAAAAATAGAATTAGATATGAAAGTAAAATGTGATCAAGAAGGAATTGAAAAAGCATTAGAAATAATCAATCGTGGAGGGATTGCAGTTTATCCAACCGATACTGTTTATGGAATAGGATGTAATCCGTATAACAAAGAAGCAGTAAAAAAAATTTATGATATAAAATCTAGAGATAGTTCTAAATCATTACCAGTTTTAGTCTATTCAGTAGAGATTGCAAAAAGAATAGTGTTTTTAGATGAATTTACAGAAAAAATTGTTGAAAAATTTTGGCCAGGGCCACTTACAATAATTTTAAAATTAATAGATGAAAAATTGAAAAAATCATTATTTTTAAATGATAGAATTGCTATCAGAGTTCCAAATCATAAATGTACTTTAGAAATATTGAAGAGATGCAACTTTCTAGTAGGTACAAGTGCAAATATTTCAGGACATCCATCATTTACAAACCCTGATGAATGTTTTAGAAACATAGGAGATTATGATATTTTTGTTGATGGGGGAACAATTACAAGCAAAGCAGAATCAACAATAATTGAAATAGAAAATAGAAAGATCAAAATTCTTCGAGAAGGTTCTTTGACTGAAGAGGAGATTTTAGAAGTATGAATTTGATAATAACATGTGCCAGACATCTTGAACCAGAAACTGAAGAAGAATTAAGAGACATTTTAAAGGAATATGGGGATTCAGATGCAAATATCGTAATTACAAATATGTCAGGAATTTTGACTGCCGAAACAAAACTCGATCCTGTTGATGTAGTAAAAAAAATGAAAGAAATGCTTCTTGGTGAACCATGGAGTATTAGATATTGCTTAAGAATAATCCCAATTCAGAGAATTGTTGAGACAAAAATTGAAGAAATAGAAAAAATAATCACTGAAGATTCAAAGCAGATTTTAGATGGAGAAACATATAGAATTTTAATAGAAAAAAGAAATTCGGAAATATCCAGTCAAGAAATTATTTCAAAAATTGCAAATAAAATAAAAAACAAAGTATCACTTGAATTTCCTGACAGAATTATTTTAATTGAAATATTAGGAAATAAGACGGGAATTTCCATATTAAAAAAATCAGATATATTAAGCGTTGAAAAAACTAAACGCAGTATGTCAGAGTAGAATTGCTGCTTTTTCTACCAAAATGTCTTCCAAGGGATTTTTAGAGTAAACAACATCAAGTTGTTTTTGAGTAATTTTAAAATGTTTTTTGAGAAATGAATCATTTTTCTTTATGAATAAATTTACAGATAGTGGTAACATATAGGTATACAACGAATTTAAAATTTTTTTATTTCCAATAGCGATTAAGATAAAATTTGATTTAGGTTTTATTCCAACTGTCATTATTGCATCAGATATTTGTTTTGTCAATGCAAAGCGCATCAAAATATCTGTCTCAAGTTTATTTGAAAGTAAGATATTATTTTTTTTAGATTCAAAAGATAGAGATAAGATTTTTTTCAAATGATATGGATTCATAATAAAACTACTTGAGACAGCTTGAAGTTGAATTTTTGGATATTTTTTTCTTAAATCATCAATAAATTTTACGTCAATTGTTCTTTGACCTTTTATTTCAATTACTTGAATTTGTTTTGAGGAGATTTCGAAAGTGATTTTTTTTGAGGTACCTCCATGAATAACTGGAATAATACTTACAAGATCATTGTTTTTTATCATTGTAGATTTTCCATCCATAGCAGAGGAATCTACGCCATTTATTGCAATTAGTATATTTTCAATATCCAGTTTTGGCGAATCAGCGGGTTTTAGTTCTAACAATAGTTTCAATAATTCTTTGATAGAGATATCAGATTTGTAAATTTGTAAATTTTCCGTTAAAAAAGATTTTTTAGCACCGCCTACTAGTTTTACAGTAATCATTCTAATCTAATTGGAAATTATAAAATTAATATTTAATTTATTATTCTGTTTTCTCTTCTTCAGGTGTTGCTTCTGTAACAGTTTCAGGTGTTTCTACTGAAATTTCTTCATTTGTGTGTTCTTCAATGCGTGAAGATTCAATTCTAGATTGTTTGAATTTTTCCTCTCGAATCTCTTTTTTGATGAATTTTGTAATATATCCAGCTATTTCGTTTTTCAAACCTTTGGAGCGAATGATAGAAATTTGATCAAGAGCTTTTTTGTTATTAGCAAAGTCTTCACCAAATTTAGATTTATGATCTACTAAAACCTCATATGAAAGACGCTTGATTCTATCCAATATTCGTTTTAAGAATGGGGGTATTTTATACCTATATTCCAAGGAATGAATTTGTATTTTTTTCCAATGAAAAAGCCATTTCATCAAACGTTTTTCCTAGAATTTTTGAGGCGCAAAAGATCACGCTAGGGATAAAGGTAATCTGTCCAGATTTCATTTCAAAGCATCTAGAAAATTTTACAGGGCCATCAGTTTCAACAAGAATTTTTGATTCATCTGTAATGGAGGCTAAAGTTTGTTTATCATTTGCATAAATCATAACAGGGCCATAAGACACGAAAAATCCCATGTCCATTGCTTTTCGTAGTTGTTTTTTACTACCATCAAACCAATGAAGTAATGCATGTCTAGTGTTATAGGATGTCATTATTTCAAAAACATCATCAAGACTTTTTCTTGAATGAATAGAAACGGGTTTGTTAAATTTTTCCCCATAGGACAATAATGTTTCAAAAACGTGTCTTTGTCTTTTAGCATCATCAGTATCGTGTACATATGTTGGGTCTAATCCAATTTCCCCAATTCCAGAAAGATGTGTATGATTATTTTCTATCAAATCAGTCATTTTTTTAAGATTATCATTAGCACGTTCTGGATGAATTCCAATGAAAGGCAAAACAAGATTACTCTGTTGTGCTAACTTTAAAGTTTGGAAAGAATTTTCAACATCCATAGATACACAACATGCTTTAATTTTCAAATATTCCATTTCCTTTAAAATAAATCCCATATCGGAGTTATATGCAGGATCCGACAAATGTATATGAGAATCAATATACCATGTCATTTCTTTATCAATTCTTAAAATAGTCTGTATAAATCGATTCCTTGGTGATATTTTTTCACTCATTATCTTTTTTCGGAAAAAACTAAAATAGATTTCATGAGATCATCAGAACTTGGATTATCTGCAATGTATAGAATTTTGAAAAAAGCTGGTGCTGAAAGAGTTAGCGATGAATCAGCAGATGAATTAAGAAGAGTGATTGAAGAGATTGCAGACAGTATCGCAAAAAGTGCAGTCGATATGGCTTCTCATGCAGGAAGAAAAACGGTAAAAGGGGAAGATGTAAAGTTGGCTTCAAAATCATTTAACAAATTCTAATCTAAAGAGTTTAATTGTTCATTTTGTGTTTTTTAAAACGGTACTCTGGCAGAACGGTTATGCGTGAGCCTGCAAAGCTTATACAAGGGGGTTCCACTCCCTCG
>JAOTTS010000002.1 GCA_029864335.1 Candidatus Nitrosopumilus sp.
TACAAAAACTGACAAGAGAGCTACAAGACCTGCAAGAAAAACTGCAAAGAAAGCTACAAGAACTGTCAAGAGAGCTACAAGACCTGCAAGAAAAACTGCAAAGAAAGCTACAAGAACTGTCAAGAGATCTACAAGACCTGCAAGAAAAACTGCAAAGAAAATTGCAAAAAAGATTACTAGAGGTGCAACAAAAACAACAAGCAGATCAAAAACTGCAAAACCAGCATGGAAACGTGCTGCAAAAAGGACTGTTACAACATCTAGAAACAAACCAAAACCACGAAGAACAGTTGCTGCCAAAAAAGGAAAAGCAGTCACAAAAGCAGCCTACGGTAGAGCAGCAAGACGAACAGTCACCCTTAGTGGTAAAGGTCCAAGAACATTATCCAAAAAACCTGCCAAAAAAGGAAAAGCAGTCACAAAAGCAGCCTACGGTAGAGCAGCAAGACGAACCATTAGAGGAAAAAGAGCTTAATCTTACTCTGTTCTAATTTTTTTATATTCTTTTACTGTTCATGTTTATAACATCTGTAATTGCTTCCAACACACAGCCACATATGCCCTTTACCTTTTATCTTGTAAGTTCATTACAAAGCAAAACTTGTGCTAATATCTTTATTAATTACAAATGACAGTGTATGATTGTGATCTTGTGCTTTTCTTTTTGTAACCCTTAATGAAAACTGCTAGTTTTCACCTTTTCATTAATTGTGTAAATCACAGAAGAAAATGAATAAGATGCTTCAAATGTAATTTTTAGTTTAGTCTATTATTTTCAATCGTTTGGGATTAATCATATCGAGGTTGTTTTTTTGTGTGAAAAAAATTGAATTGATGATTAGTAGCAAACAAAGTAATGAACTAGAGTATGTTCTATCCAAATTTGATGTTCCTTTTTACAAAAATAATTTACAGAGTAATATTGTTGATTCAAATTTAAACCAATATTTCATATTTTCACCAGACACAACTGCCCGTGAAATAATGAGAGATGTTAAGAAAATTCTTCATACAAATCAAAAAGATAATTTGATGACAGTACATGAAATAGAGACTGCTTTTTCAAATTATTTAGATCGAATAGAAGATAAAGAGGACAACAAGGAAGCCCCCAAGCTTAGAGAAGAGTTTCATGCACTAACAGAACCTGCAGTTGAATTTCGCCGTGATTTACTTTTTATGGTAATCATAGCAGCAGCGGCAGCACTGATAGGACTGTTTTCAAACAACCCCTCGATAATAATTGGCGCCATGCTGATTGCACCACTACTAAAACCCATCACGGCATTTTCCTTCAACATTGCAGTATTTCGTCCGCCAAAAATCATCAAGGCAGGGTTTTCAATTCTACTTTTGATAGGTTCTATTGTCGGAATCTCTGCATTGCTTACTATAATTGCAGTACAGATTTCACCTATTGAGATAACAGATGAGATTCAGGTAAGAACAGCGACATCACCTGTTTTTCTGATTTTGGCAATAGCCTTAGGCATTGCAGGGGCACTTGCAATGTCTTCAAACGTTCCAGGTACGCTTGTCGGTGTTGCCATTGCAGCCGCACTTGTACCTCCAGCTTCTGTAATGGGAATTGGCCTTGCAATGTTAGATGCAGATATTCTAATTGGCGCATCCATATTGACCATATCAAACATCATCGGATTGCTATTGGGAACACTGACAGTGTTTCTTATGGCAGGTGTCACGCCAAAACGTTACGGTCAAAACCGTCAGATAGATATCAAATATGTTATTTTCATCGTCTCAGTGTTAATTGGTGCTAGTGTCATTGCGGCATGGTTGTCACTATAACACTATCATTTGAGGGAGAAAACCCAAAAATTATTTCTAACAGTAGTTTATTACATACACTATACAAAATTCAGTGTACACATTGACGTTATACAAAACATTCTCCCAAAGAGAAGGGATTGAAGAAAAAAAGAAAGACCAAAACAAGTCAGTTGATGATAATCTAAAACACAGTATTTGGAATGTGATATTTAGGCAATATCTTGATGTTGGCAAACTTCCATCTTCTGTGCTAATTCAGGAAAATCGTGCACTCAAAAAATTCTTTGAAAGCATATTGTATGATTTTTTTAAAATTCCAGCTGATGCAATAATCAACGGCTATCTGTCTAATGGTATTGAGGAGACACGTGAATTATACTACAAGCTGAAATGGAACGAAATGTATGATTTCATCGAGTTTCTAGCACAGATTCCACCAATAGAGTCTGAACTAACTGAAGATAGAATGTCATTTGTCGAGGATTGTAATGCCATATTGGATCGTGAGTCCTCGAAATACAAATTCATAGACAAAAAAATAACAAAAATCGACTAAATATTTACAACCAAAAAATAAAATAAATTATTTTTGATTTATCCATCTATTGGAACGTCTCCAAGTCCATGGTCATCAAGAACTTTCTTTCTTGATGCATTCATTTTTCCTATCTCTTCTGCCTCTCTTTTCTCATCACCTGAATATACGGTTCGGATTGGCCATGGAATACGTATGTCATATTTTGCAAACTCCTCTTGAATCATTATTCTCATAGCAGTCTCAACTGTAAACTGGTGGGGCCATACTCCCTGACACCCACAGTCTAAAGTCAAGTGAGGATGCATTAAACTCATCAAATCGTACTATCGGTTGATTGAGATTAACAAATATTTTCTTGTCACATCCGCAGCTTGGCTTGTTTTCATTAAGATGTGGACATCTTTTCTGCACAACAATATGATTTCCTTTGCTGTCCTTGATCTCAGTCATTACACGCTTTCCAATCTTGTTTAGTATTGAAGTGACTTGAATGTGCCAATTGATTGTCCCTTTGATGTCCGGAATTGCTCTAGTGTCTCTCTACCCTCTGGTGTTTGAAGCATCTTCTGAAATTCCTCCTCTTCCATGTCTTTTGGCGTCTTTTTTGGAGGGATCCACTCAAACAATTTATGGAAGAATCTTTGTGGATCATCCTCAAATCCTCTCATGTCCATCCAAGAATCAGTCTTCTCGTTCTAATTCTGATCTTTTTCTTTTGTTTAGTACTATTGGAATTAATCTTGAAATGGTAAATCCAACCACAGTAATGTTTATCATTGCAAGTATCTTTGCAAAGATTTCTTTTACGTCTTTGCTGTTTTCTTTAGTGATATTAACCGCATCAGTCAAAACTATATCTGATGCCAACACAAAGAACTGAACATATGCTGAAATAGACGAAACCAGTACTATTGCAAACACTGGCAGTAACACAGTTTTTACAAATATTGACAAGTGTGGTCTAGTATAGCTAATTTATTTTGATCCAATTCAGTTGGAAAATTTTCTGTATACAATAAACAAAATAGAGAGACCGATAACAAGTGCGATAAATGCTGTCTGCATCTCATATGACGAGGATAAAAGTTTTGTAATTCTTTCAAATTGGCTTAATTCTATAGCATCGGTATTTTCTTCTACCATAACTTGCTTTAGATGATTTCAATACGGATAAAAACCTGCATTTTTGTTCGTTTTATTTCATTAATTCACAATTGTGATGTAAATGTCTTGGACAACTAATAAAATATTTTCTAAACCATTAATAGTGAATACCGATTACTGTATCACATGACAGATGATGATTACATTGATGCAGAAACAAAAGCAAAGAAAGCAAAAGCTGAACTAGAGGGTGAAGCAAAAAAGGCCAAATCCAAAATCAAGGACAAGATTAGCGACGTAGCAGATAAAGTATAACGTAAATTTACATTCCCATAAATTCTTGATCTTTTCAGAAACATGACAACTGAATGTCTTAATTATAGCGTCTTCTAGACTGTAACAAAGATGGTTTTTGAGGCAATCCTGTTTCTGGCAGTACTTGTGGTTTCATCCAAGCTGCTCGGCGAATTGATGCACAGGATCAACCAACCCACAATTATCGGAAATGTTCTGGCAGGAATAATTGTCGGGCCTGCAATGTTTGCAATCGTCCAGCCCGTTGAGGCAATTGAACTCTTTGTAAGTATAGGTGTATTTTTCCTGTTTTTCCTAATTGGTTTAGAAGAGATAGATTTACCTGGGTTGTTCCGGGTTTTAAGGGGAAGGCTGTTTGCAGGATCTGCAGTGGCATTTCTAATATCATTTGCTGCTGCAGGCATTTTTGGAATTTCACTTGACATGGAATTTGTCAATGCATTTGCAATTGCAAGCGTGATTGGCGCATCAAGCCTTGGTGTGACTGCCAAGATACTTACGGACATGGGAAAACTTCGCTCCACAATAGGTCTGGAAATCTTTACAGTTACTGCAATAGTTGAATTTATTGCAATTATAATTACAAGTGTGCTCATACAGGTAAACCAGAGTGAGAGTCCGCAAATAATGGACTTTGTCTGGCTGTTTTCAAACATGGTAATCTTTTTTGTTGTTGCAGGATTGGTATCAATTTTTGTTGTACCGAGGTTTTTCAAGATGTTACGGCAGCATTTGCGTGCAAAGCAGGTGTACTTTGGATTGGTGATTGGAATGATTTTGTTCATCGCATATTTTGCAGAGATCAGTGGCATACATGGGGCCATTGGCGCACTGCTTTTAGGAATTGCAGTGTCCAGGATGGGCAGAGAGGAATACAAGGAAATATCCAAAAACATAGGCGTGCTTGGCTATGGCCTATTCATCCCGATCTTCTTTGCAGGAATTGGACTGCACTTTACACCAAATTTCTTTGATATCCCATGGTGGGTAATTGCAGTTTTTCTTGCAATAATTGTGGGAGTAAAATTTGGCGCTTCTTACATTGCTGTACGGATTGCACGAATGCAGCCTGCATCTACAGTTGCTTATGGTGTTATGTCAAAGGGGGCAGTGGATCTTGCATTGATGTTGTCACTTTTGGAATTTGACATGCTTGATGACAGTATGTTTTCTTTGCTGGTATTTGGAACACTAATCACCATGGTGATCTCAAGTGTAGAGTTGCAGAGAAAACTCAAGAAGGTCATTAAGGTAAAGGTGGGGCCTCCGAACTTAGTCTTTCTCCCAACTATTTCAGACAAGCAGTATCAGACCTGACAGCAGAGGATGTATTGGTTGCACATGAAAAGATCTATTCTGATCTTTTGATAGATGATGCAAAAAAAATTCTTGACAAAGCACCTGCACAGGGCATGCTGGTGTTTGACAGGAATGAAAAATTAGTTGGGTTGGTATCCAAAAAATATCTCAGCACCCATCACAAGAAAAATGCACGTGTTCTGTCAGATGTCATGCAGAAAAAGTTTCCCACCGTCATACCGCAAGACTTTGCATTCTCTGTGATTCAGAAGATGAACTCTTATCCTTTTGATATGATTCCGGTAATGTCTCCGGATTATGAAAGTGTGGTAGGTGTGGTTACAAACGAATCCATACTTGAATCCCTAAGAGAAAACAATTCAAAATCACAATGAACTGATTATACAGGATTAGACATCAATGCAATACGGTTATGTTTAATATTGATAAAAAACAACCTACAAAGATGTCCAGTGTAAGACCTCCAAGAATGCCGAGACCCAGAATCCCCAAAATAAAAAAACCTTCAATCTCAAAGGCAAAACGTCTCAGACTAAAACCATCAGGTATTTCTTTAAAACAAACATTGTCAAAACCAAGTGCTATCCCAAAACACAAAGGCAAAAAGAAAGGTAACAAAAGAAATACAGGTACATGTTATTTTCAATCTAGATGTAGGAATGTTCTTGCAAGAGACGTTACCAAGACACAATGCAAGAAGATGGGTGGTAAGAGCTGGAGAAAAACAGGTGGAACATGTGAACGATTTGAACAAAGCGATCATAATCAAAGAATGAGTATAATCAGATAAAACATAGTCTCAACTTTAATATAATTAGCAATTTTTTTCCAATTCGGGAATCCATTGCTAGCAATTTTTGACGTTGAAGGTGTTTTGTATGATGAAGAATATCTTCCCATTCTCGCAGAAAAACTCAATAAAGAATCTGAGATATGGGAAATTACTAAACAAGGAATTCAAGGTAAAATTAACTGGGAAAAAGGTTTGAGAACAAGAGTTGCTGCTCTTAGAGGCCTTGATGAAAAAACATGTCAGGAAGTTGCTGACGCATTACCTATCATGACTGGTGCAAAAGAGTTGTGCCGAGTCTTAAAATCGGCTGGTTGGAAACTCATGGCAGTTTCTGGAGGTTTTACATTAATGATGGATAGATTGCAAAAAGAATTGGGCCTTGATTATGTTTTTTCAAATGAATTAAAATTCAAAGATGGAAAACTAGATGGGGTTGTAATCCGTGTTGATTCTGATAAATCCAAATCTGCTAAAATAAAAATCACAGAATGGGGTGAGAAAAAAGAAGATATTGTTTGTGTAGTGGATGGGGCAAATGATGTAAAATTATTTGACATTTGTGGATTAGGTATTGCTTATAGAGCTCAGGATTTAGTAAAGGACTTGGCTACTACTACTTTGGAAGAAAAAGATCTCTCAAAGGTTTTGGATATTATTAACAAACATTACAAAATGGAATTGGAAACAATCACACCTGCATAAACAATTTTTTAGGCCATCTTTTTAGTTATTTTACTTGCAAATTATCCCGATTCTCATTGAAAAAGAAATTGAACCATCAGATGATATATCTGAACTAGTCTTGAAATCTTGTGAATTAAATGATGGCGATATTATTGTTATTGCACAAAAAATAATCTCAAAGCAAGAAGGACGAATTGTTAATTTATCCACTGTAGTTCCCTCATTGTTGTCCCAAGGAATTGGGTCTCAATATCAAAAGGATCCTCGCTTAATTGAATTGATTTTATCTGAAACAAAACGAATAGTCAGAATGAAAAACGGGATACTAATTGTTGAAACGAAAAATGGATTCATTTGTGCAAATGCAGGTATTGATGAAAGTAATGTACAAAAGGGATATGCTACTTTATTGCCTATAAATTCTGATATTTCTGCAGAATCAATTCGTTTCAATATATTAAAACAAACTAACAAAAATGTAGGAGTCATAATTTCTGATACTTTTGGTCGCCCTTTCCGCATGGGTCAAACTAATTTTGCAATAGGCATTTCTGGATTAAATCCAATAATTGATTATGCTGGAACACTTGATTCTTTTCAAAAGATTCTGCGTGTGACCGCAATTGCTGTAGCCGATGAGATTTCTTCTGCAGCAGAATTAGTAATGGGGAAAGCATTGAACTCTCCCATTGCAATAATTCGTAATTACTCATTTGAAATTGAAGAACATGTTATTGATGAATTGATTCGTCCAGAACATGAAGATCTTTTTAGATAATTCTCTTTGTTTTCAATAAGATTATTATCTAAAGAAGGTAATATTATGTGATAATGCCAATTAATGCTGAATTACACTGTCATAATTCATTTTCAAATTTTCATGTTGGTGAAGAAGAGCCACCATACGATTGTAATGTCTCAATACGAGATCAACTTGATCGTTCTTATAATTTAGGACTGGATGCAATTTTTGTAACAAATCATAACACCCTTGATGGATATCATCAGTTACTTGAATACAAAAATGATCATGAAAAATTCAAAAAGATTAATGTTTTTCCAGCTGAGGAGATCACACTTGATTGTGGGTCACATGTTTTGGCCTATGGAATTCATGATGAAATCCCTGCAGGAATTTCTCTTGAAGAAGTCATTGATAAAGTAAGAGACCAGGAGGGTGTATCTTCTGCACCTCATCCATTTAGTCTTATTAATGCATTACGTGATAGTGCAAAAAAATGTGACATGGTTGAAGTTTTCAATAGTAACAATGTCGACATATTATCTAATGCTCGAGCAACTCAATTTGCATTGGATAACAAAATGATTCAAGTTGCTGGTAGTGATTCCCATGTTTTATCGACTCTTGGAAGATGTGTAAATGTAATTGATTCTGAAAATAATCTTGATGATATTTTACAAGCAATGAAACATGGACAAATCCATATCTCTCAAACAGGTTATGCATTACAATCGGAAACACTATGCCATCTAAAATACAAACTTAATAATTCCAAAGAATACGTGATTGACTATGTTTCTGAACATTACCCAAATGAAAAATGGCTTTTGACACTATTGCTAAGAATCTATGATTCAAATCAAAATAGTCACATGTGGCCCTTATTTTATAAAATCGCAATCTATTTGATGAGAAGACTTTCACAAAAAATCAATTTCCAAAATCAGGATCCAAGTTTTATGAAAGATAGAAATCTGGCTACCATATTCAAAATGGCATTGTGAGTTAATGTAGGGCTCTAAACTCAAATAGATTTTAATATGACAAAACGTCCTTGATGAATTAGATACCGATGTCTGAATCTAGTAAAAAAAAATTAGATGCAACTGGATTGTTTTGTCCAGAACCTGTGTTTAGAACAAAAATTGAAATTGAAAGAATGCAAGTTGGTGAAACTTTAACAGTTTCTGCAGATGATCCTGCTGCTG
Organism: Candidatus Nitrosopumilus sp.; assembly: GCA_029864335.1. Taxonomy (GTDB): domain Archaea; phylum Thermoproteota; class Nitrososphaeria; order Nitrososphaerales; family Nitrosopumilaceae; genus Nitrosopumilus. The sequence goes on from JAOTTS010000002.1 coordinate 8,496, forward strand.
AAGATGATATCTCTAGATGGGTTACAAGAAACGGTCATGAACTATTAGATTTATCCAAAGATGGTAATGTTATTACTTTTCAAATTAAAAAGGTGAAATAACCAGAATAATGACTACTGTTACTGATACAGATGTCTTGAGTCGTGTTGGAAACACTCCACTAGTAAAATTAAATTCGCTTTCTCATGATAACACTGAATATTTTGCAAAATTAGAAGGCCATAATCCCTTTGGATCTGTGAAGGATAGAGCGGCATATTGGATGATTAAAGATGGTGAAGAACGAGGCATTCTAACAAAAGGAAAAAGTATAATCATTGAACCTACTTCTGGAAATACTGGAATTGCATTAACTGGTATTGCCAATGTATTGGGTTACAAAGTTGAGATAGTAATTCCTGAAAAAGCAAGTAATGAAACCAAGGATATCATTAGAAAACTTGGTGCAAAAGTGTTTGAGACAAGTGATGATTTATGTCCTAAAGTAGGTGCTGGAACAGATCAAAGTATTGCATTAGCTACATCCATCGCATTATCAAGACCTGATACCTATTATTCTCCAAATCAATATGCAAACGAGGCAAATTTCAAAGGTCATTATGTTGGAACTGGTCCTGAAATTTGGAAACAAACTGAGGGAAAAGTAACTCATTTCTTTACAGGTGTTGGTACTGGTGGGACGATTACAGGTATTGGTACTTTTCTTAAAGAAAAAAATCCTAATGTTAAGATCATTGGTTGCCAACCTCAGCAAAATCATTTGATACAGGGATGGAGAAACTTTGAAGAGTCTGCAAAACCAGATTTGTTTTTAAAACGAGAAAATATTGTGGATGATTGGATTTCTGTTGATAACAAAGAAGCATTTTCTGTAGTCAAAGAAGTATTTGAAAAAGATCAACTCTTAATCAGCCCTTCATCTGCAGCAGTTTATGCATGTATGAAAAAATATCCTATTGAGGGTGATGCATGCGTGGTAGGAATTTTTGCTGATGATGGACGAAAGTTCAAGAGTGTTTATGCTACTCAAAACGTCATGTCTGAAGAAGTATTTGAAAATTCTTTGAAAGAAGCAAAACACATGTCTGATTTAGCGTATTAGATATTATTCTAATATTTTCTTTAATTCATTTTGATAAAAATCTCTAAATAATGAATTCATTTCTCTTTCATGATTGAGGCATTTGTTGCTTTGTTCAGTGATTTTATTTTTAATATCTTTACTCCATTGACTTTGCTGTTTATCTTTAGGATCCGTAATTGATGGGTTAACTTTGATTTTCTGCATGATTTCTAATAATTCTAATCCGAGTTGTCGAAATTTACTTGTACGTAAAAGAAACATTTGAGATTCTTCTTTGTTAATTAAATTCATCATGGCATGAACTTGATTATAATATTCTAAAGATTTATCATTATATTTTTTAAATTCATTCATCCTTTTCTCCCAATATTCTTTGGAGTGTTTTGCCTCTACCTTATAACTGAAATTGATCTCTGCTAATTCTGTTCCTAATTTTGTTAGTTTTACACTAATTTCATTAATTGATCTTTTTAGATTCTCTATATCACTCATAGTATGCTGTCTACTTGTAAAATTGTTAACCTTTTAATTTGTCCCATTCTGCTTTCGATTTTTTAGAATACCCCATCATGCAATTTTCACAGAACGAATCCAACTCATCAATTTCTAATTTTTTGAAAAAATCAAGAGACCACTTGTATGTTGGAATTTTTCTATATTGGAATTGCTGAATTGTAAAGATATCTTTCTGATGAAATTTTTTTAGACACTTTTTACATTGTGCACTTTTCATTATCTCTTATCTGCACTTTCTGTTAGATACTTGTCAACATCAATTGCTGCCATACATCCATACCCTGCAGCAGTAACTGCCTGTCTATAATTTCTATCGTGTACATCCCCCGCTGCAAAAACCCCTTCAATATTTGTATGGGTTTTATTTTTTAAGACAACATATCCTTCATTATCTAAATCAATTTGACCTTTGAATAATTTTGTATTTGGTTCATGCCCTATTGCAACAAAAAGACCCCCTGCATCAATTGTTGTTTCTTCATTTGTTTTTAGATTTTTCAGAATTACCTGTTGCATTTTCTGATCCCCCTTGATGTATGTGACTGCTGAATCCCAATGAATTCTTATTTTTTCATTATTCAATGCGCGTTCTTGCATTACTTTGCTTGCACGTAATTCATCTCTTCTATGTACAATGTGGACAGTTGTGGCAAATTTTGTAAGGAATGTTGCTTCTTCTATGGCCGAGTCTCCTCCTCCCACTACAACTATTTCTTGATTTCTAAAGAATGGCCCATCACATGTTGCACAATACGAAACACCTTTTCCTGCAAATGCTTGTTCTCCAGACAATCCCATTTTTCTTGGATTTGCACCAGTTGCAATAATCACTGCACGCCCCTCGTATTCCTCCGATGCTGTTAAAACTTTGAAAGGACTTCGTCTAAAATCTACATCTACTGCTTCATCATCAATCATTGTTGTCCCCATCCTTTGAGATTGTTTTCTCATGTCTATCATTAAATCTGGGCCCATAATCCCGTTTTCAAACCCAGGATAATTTTCCACTTCTGTAGTATTTACTAATTGACCCCCTGGAAGAATTCCTGATAAAATTAAAGTATCATAACCTGCTCTTGAGCAATAAATTCCTGCAGTATATCCTGAAGGTCCTGCACCAATAATAATTACATCGAACTTTGTTTTAGCTTTATCTGGTTTCATTGGATCGCTATCATTTGTTTCTAGTACTGCTGCTCCTGCATCTGCTGCCATCATGATGTTTGATAACTCTATTTCAATAATTTAAGTGAATATCTTTTTTGATTATTCGTCTTTCATCCTCATAATTATCTGATCACATATTCTACGCATTTCCGAATCTGACCCAACACTAGATATTCTTACAATATCTGTGGTAGTTACTATTCCTACAATTTGATCATTTTCTTTGATTGGAAGTTTGTGAATTAATTTCTCTTTCATCATTTCTGAAGCTTCCCAAATTGTTTCCTCAGGGTCTATTGTAATTAATGGTGATGACATTACTTCTGAGATCTCTGTAAATAATGGTCTTCCTTCAGCCGCAATTTTTGTAACAAAATCTCGTTCAGTAATTATCCCAACTGGTTTGGAATTTTCAGTGACAATGACACAACCTATGTTTAATTTAGTCATATTTTGTGCTGCTTCTTGTAATGATGTTGACTTGTCAGCGGTAAGCACATTTTTACTCATAATCTGATTTACAAATGTATTGTCCATGCAGTTTTGTGATTTTTCAATTATATGAGATAAATTCTAAATTATCACGATTGAAAATCAGTCAAGATAATCATTATAGAGTTATAAGTTCCAATTAATTTGTGGAAGATTATGGCAATCAAAACTAAAAAAATTCTAGTTCCACTTGATGGCTCAAAAAATTCAATTCGTGGTTTAGATATGGCCATTCATATAGCAAGACAATCCCAAGGCACAATTGTTGCTTTGTCGGTTAAATCTGTACCTGGAATTTATGCGATTCATCCACTTGGATTTTTAGATTTTAATTCAATGACTGAAGTAAAAAAAACTCTAAATGAAGCAAAAGTACGAGCTGCCCAAAAGGGAATTCAATTAACTGCAAAAGCAATAGCTGGTGATCCTGGATATGATATTGCAAGATTTGCTAATAACAAGAAAAATAAAATTGATATGGTTGTGATTGGTGCTCGTGGACGAGGTTCTGCAAAAGAACTTTTCTTAGGAAGCGTTTCAAATTACGTTTTGCATAAATCTAAAAAGCCAATTTTGATTGTAAAATAAAATTACACAGCTAATGCTGCCACAATATCCGATTTTGTAATTATTCCTACCAATTTTGATTTTTTAACAACTGGCAATCCACTAATGTCATTTTTGATCATACGAGTAATTGCATTTTTGATATCATCATCCAACTCGATTGTGATAGGCTTGGTTGCCATAATGTCTGTGGCATGGAATGGAAATAGATAACTCATTTGATTTGAATGAATTTCTTCTAAGCCTTTTTTGAATTTGTACTCTTGAACTTCTTTAGGATCTGCTGACTCTGCAATCCATTGTGGAATCTTTGCAGGCACAAAGTCTCTGAATGTGATAATTCCTACTGGGGTCTGATTTCTTTTAATAATTATTCTTGATATCCCATATTTTAGCAATAATCTCTCCACATGTAATATTGGATCACTTGGGGAGGCAGTAATGACATCTTTTTTCATTATTTTTGAAACTTTGAATGAAGTTGACTCTTTTGTAAGGAATGCTTTTACAAGATCTGTCTCTGTTACAATTCCTCGTAGTGTGTTATCATTATTTGTAATGATTACTAGGCTGATTCTATGCTTCTTCATCATCTTTGCACATTCATTTACAGTATTACCCACGGTTAAAGTAAATAATTTCTTAGGGATGAAATCTCTTGCTTTTACAGATTTGATTGGGCTTGAACCTAATTCATAGATTTTTTTTGCAATATCTTTTTCAGTAATTACTCCGATAGGTTTTTTCTTATCTACAATAACTACACGTTTTACTTTGTTTTTTAATAGACTATCTCTGGTTTTTAATAATGTGGTATTTGGATTAACTGTAATTGGCTTTGTGATTAATTCTGATAATTTTATATTTTTTACATCCAATATGCCTCTGTTTTTTATTTCTTAATTAAGTCTTAATACAATCATCCTTGAATTTCATATTTGGTAATTATTGAGAAAGATATTTACTTCTAGGTTATGTGAGAAGCGTATGGTAGATCCTGTTCCTTTGTATGTAGTTGGCTTATCTAAAGATGAACCTGCAAATGAAGTACTTTCTTCAAAGTTTGGTTCGGCTCTAGAAAAAGTTCAACAAGTGTTATCTAATATCATTGAAGCAAAAATTACAGTAGAATCTCAAAATTCTGAGGGATCAAGAACTCACTATGATGTTACTGCATCTGTCAAGACTTCAAAAAATACATTGGTTTACACTAAATCTGGTTGGGATATTCTAAAAATCGCCGATGAATTGAGCCGAAAATTAGAAGGAGAGTTATCCAATCGTGATAATAAACGTCAAAGGGAAAGTATTCGTAAAAAGGAGGAATTCTGAAATGTTTCAAAATATTCTTGTTCCATTTGATCTATCCGACCAATCTACTAGAGCCTTTAAGGTGGCTTTAGATATGGCAAAAAAATATCAATCAAAAATTACTCTTCTGACTTGCCTTGAAGGTGATGCTTGGCATCACAAATATTATGATTCAAGAGCAGATAAAGAATTAATTAAAAAACAAAGCAAGGCTTCAAAAAAGCATATTGAAAAAATAGAATCATATGCAGAAAAAAATCACATTGCTATCAAATCTCAAATTATTACTTCAAAATCTGTAGTAAATGATATCGTGACTTTTGCAAAATCACGGAAACATGATCTTATTGTAATTGGTTCTCACGGAAGAAGTGGTTTTGATAAAGTTCTCTTAGGCAGTGTTGCAAATGGTGTATCTCAGAAAACTCGCTGCCCTGTTTTAATTGTAAAATAAACCGGCTGTGTTTTACTTGATTTCAATCATTGGCAGCGGCCGAGTTGGAGCATCAATTGCGTTTCTTTGTGTTGCAAATGCATTAGATGATGTATTGCTGCTAAATCGTACTAAGGATAAAGCATTAGGTGAGTCCATGGATATTGCAAACGCAATTCCTCCTACATCCAAGTTTTCTATCCGCGGTACAGATGATTATTCTGAATTATCCGATTCTGATATCATAGTTATTGCAGCAAGTAGAGATAATTATACAAAAGACAGAACAGAAAACATCCAATCACAAGTAGATATGATTAAAGAAATTGCAGAAAAAATCAAGCAGTATTGCCCTTCTGCAATAATTTTGGTAATTTCAAATCCTCCAGACGTTTTGACTTATTTCTTTCAAAAAGGATCTGGTTTTTCTAGATTCAAAGTAATGGGAATTGCATCAAGTCTTGATTCAAGTCGATTTCGTTATTTTATTTCAGAAAAACTATTTGTTCCACAGTCTTCAATCTCTAATGCATTAGTTCTTGGGGAACATGGTGATTCTATGGTTCCAATTTTTTCTAATGCTTCTGTTAATGGAACTAATCTTAATTCCTTGATTGATGACACAGTAAGAGAATCAATGATCAATAATATCCGTGGTTATTGGAAACAATTAAGAAATTACAAGAGTAGATCTCAGTTTGGCATTGCCAAAAATACCTATGATGTGATTCATGCCATTATTAACGCAAAAGAATTATCTGTTCCTGCCTCAATAGTTCTTGAAGGTGAATATGGGGAAAATAATGTATCTATGGGAATTCCTGTAAAAATTAATCAAAATGGTGTCTCTGAAATACAAAAAATTGATCTTGATGGATCTGAGAAATTAATGTTAAAAGAATCTTCTAAAAAAATCCGTGATGACATTAATTCTGTTTAAATTTATTTAGAATTTCTTCATGTTTTTTACAAAACTTTTTGTTGTTTATTTGTGAACGAAAAAGATCTTTTTGCCAGTGTGCATTATAACATCTACAATTCACATTCTCGCAAAATGCCTCCCCTGTTTCATAATACATGATAGATTGTAACAGGTACCCCTCACTAATTTCTGATAAGTGTGAATCATGATATTCTAAAAACTGACCTTTATACTTTTTCTTGATTTCATCTACTCTCTCTTTAGAAAAATTCGTCATTAGTTCTATATAGTATTGTTTTGGTTTTGCTGGGGCTTCTATCATACCTGTTGTTGAAATTATTGCAGGATTAGAAGCAATCAAAGATCTTCCATGATATCTAAAATCACTGTCATCAAATGTGCATGTAAGCTTATTTGTAAAAATTACATTTAAGATGTCTATTTTGTTTTCATTATCTGGTATTAATTCTGAAATAATCTTTTGAAATTCAATTCCGTCGTATAATGGCATTTCCTCTTTTTGAGACATGTCTATGTTTTCTTTTTCACTTAAGATATCCTTAACTGAAGTATTGTGTTTTTGAAATGGTTTTTTTATGTCAAAAATTTTAGTGCTGGCAATTTTTTCATATGTTTTATCATCTAAACCATTGAAGAAATTATTTCTTGTTTCAATTTTAATTTGAAATGCTTTTGTGAAAAATTTTTCTAATCTATCTAATTGAATTTCTGGAACTGTAGGTTCATCATACAGAATAATTTTAGAAATTTTCAATAAAAAAGATATGTCTTGATGCCTTATCTTTCTAACTCTTTTATTTTTACTGCTGTTATTTCAGCTGCCTTTTTCCCAGAGTATAACATAGAACCAAATGTTGGACCCATTCTCGCCAATCCATGTGTTTCGGTAACTGACATACCTGCAGCAATCAATCCTGGATAGACTTCTCCTGTTTTGTGCACTACGTGTTCTTCGCCATCATTGACATGCATTGGCTCCATTCCTTTCCATTTTGTTAATCCTCTATCAACCAGTCTTTTTACAGCAACAGAATCGTGGCCTGATGCATCAATAATTATTTTTGCTTCTAGTGCAACTGGATCTACACATGTTATGTTGCGTGGCAATGCTGAAACTGGCATCCAATTAACAACAATTCCTGTAACTCTGCCATTTTTTAATACTAGGTCGTCAAATTTTGTAAGCTGAAGGAATTTCACTCCTGCATCACATGCTGCTGCAATTAATTTTGATACTGCATGTGGTCCTGGAGTTAGATACAAACCATCTGCAACTTTTTTGTATGGCACACCTAACTCATCCCAAAATTTCTGTGCCGGCTCTCTAACTGTTACTGGATTCATCATATAGCCACCTAGCCAATAACCTCCTCCAAGGTAGTTGTTTTGTTCAATTACAAGAACTTTGAAACCCATGTTTGAGAGTTCTCTGCTAGCTGTTAATCCTGCCGGACCAGCTCCTATAATTATGACATCTGAATCTGCTCTGTCAATTAATACATCATGGAACTCATTTGCAATTGCACGTGTAATTTCAACTTCACGTACATCGGTAAATATTTTATTAGATTGCTCTGCTACTGTTGCTTCTTGCATGCCGTGATTCCATTCTCTGAACAATTAATACTTTCCCACATTTTTAAAAAATTAGGTTTAACTAATTCTATTATATTGTATTATAGAAAAGCAGGAAAATTATGTATGTTCCCAAAATTTTCCCTACTAAAACATCCCTATATCAAAAATTTATAACCAAACTAAATGGAAATCTTTTGTATTGACAATATCTAATCTTGAACAATCCTCTCCTGATTCTGAAAAGCCCAAAATTAATTGGGGTAGAATTGAAGAGGCCGATAATTTTGCTAAAACAGTAAAACTGTTCCGTCAAGGCAAATATGATGAGGCTAGTTTTAGGCGATTTAGACTCCAACATGGTGCGTATGGTACTAGAATGACTGGGGATTATGCAATGGTTCGAATCAAATTACCTGCAGGAGAAATTTACCCACACCAATTTGAAAAAATATCTCAATTAAGTGAACAGTATTCTATTGGTAGTGCACATTTTTCAACTAGAGAAAACATTCAGCTGCATTGGGTAATTCTTGAAGATGTCTCTGAAATTTTTAGGGGTCTTGCTGAAGTTGGTCTAACATCTAGAGAAGCATGTGGAAATTCTGTACGTAATGTTATGTGTAGTCCATTATCTGGTGTTTGCCCTGATGAAAAATTTGATTCAACTCCATATGCGCTTGCAACTGCACGATTCTTTTTAAGAAATCCGATGGCTCAAAATCTTCCACGTAAATTCAAATTTAATTTCACTTGTTGTGAGAAACATGGAATGGTAAGAATGGTTGATGTTGGACTAATCCCACAAATCCGAGAAATTGATGGCTCTTCTCAAAGGGGTTTTAAAATATTTCTTGGTGGTGGATTGGGAAATAAATCATATGTTGGACATCAATTAGAAGAATTTACTCCTGAAGACGATTTACTTTACACTTCGATTGCAGTAGTGAGAATATTTGATAGACTTGGCGATAGAAAAAATCTTGCAAGAAATAGGATGCGTTATCTAGTAAATGATATGGGTTGGGATAAATTCCAGAATCTTGTATTCAAAGAAAGAGCAATTGTAAGGGCCACTCAATCTATTGTAACTCAACTTGATGTTGATACAACACCTGACGAAATAAAACGACCAATTAGAATTACAGATGAAAGTGGGAGTTCAATTCCTGATGGATATGCTAGATGGCTAAAAACAAACACTGTAAAGCAAAAACAATCTGATTATTGTTCTGTGTTTATCACTCTTGAAGCGGGTGATATTACTGCAAATCAACTAAATGCATTAGGTGATCTAATTTGTGACTTTTCTTCAGAAGGCAAGGCTCGTTGTGGATTTGTGCAAAATATTGCATTGCGTTATGTGTTAGAAGATGATTTACCTCGACTGTATTCCAAATTACTCGAGGTAGGATTGGCAAAATCCGGTGCCTTGACTATGACTGCCCCTATTGGATGTTCTGGAACTACCTCATGTAATCTTGCCCTGACAAACTCTCATAGATTAGCAAAAGAAATCCAGAGAAAATTCCTAGAATTAAAACTAGATGAAGATGATGATCTTAGTGATTCATCAATTAAGATAAGTGGTTGTCCGAATTCGTGTGGGCAGCATGGCATTGCAACAATTGGTTTCTTTGGAGGAGGTGCACGTTTTGGTAAAGACATGTATCCAAATTATCAAATGTCATTAGGTGGTCGTTCTGATGGTGACACCATGCTTGGAGAAATTTGTCTTAGAATTCCTGCAAAACGAGTAATCCCTGTAATTCTGAGAATCATTGAACTGTTTAAAGACAAAAAGAAATCTGGTGATACTCTCAAATCATGGATTCATAGAATTGTAAACGGTAATGAAGATTCTGATATAAAATCAATCAACGACATCAAAAAAATCTTAGAACCATTAATTATTCCTCCAACAAAAGAAGAAGATCCTGATTTCTATCTTGATTATGGTAGTGATACGAGTTATCACACAAAAACTGGAAAGGGTGAATGTGCTGCTTGACAGAATCTGGTAAAATCACAACTGATGTCGACTCCCTACGTTCAGAAATACGCGACAAAAGTGTTCGAGTCATTGATGTTAGACGCGAGGATGATTACAAACAAGATCATATCCCAACTGCAGTTAATTTGCCATTAGCAAATCTTTTGTCTGATGATAGTCCTGAGCGTGTCTTAAAACTTGTAAATTCTATGGGGATTGATGATGAGACCTCAGTTGTAGTCTATGATGATACATTTGGTGCATTAGCATCAAGAGTTGCATGGACATTGGAATATCTTGGACATTCAAATGTAACATTACTTGAAACCACTTATAGTCATTGGAAATCACTTGGTTTAGAAAATGATTCACAAACTCCTGAAATACAAAGTAAAGAGCACTCTATACACTTGCGACCTGAGATTTTAGCAACTTCTGATTATCTGGAAAGCGTAAAAACTAGAGATGATGTCATACTAATTGATAATAGAGAACGACTAAATTTTCTTGAACAACATATTCCTGGAGCGATTAGTCTTCCTTATAGGACTCTTGCTAGTAATGAACATATTTTGCGCTCAAAAGAGGACATGAAACGATTACTTGATAATCGAGGAATTACTGGGGATTCAGAAATCATTACTTATTGTGGTAGTGTAGGTACTCTTTCTGGCTTGGCATATTATGCCCTAAAATCTGTGGGCCTTTCTAATGCAAAATTATATGTTCGCTCATTTAAGGAATGGAAAAATCTTCAGAAACCTACCGAAAAACAAGAAGATGCAAATTACTGGGATTTATCTGCAGAATAACTAATTTCATTTCTAAGCTTTTTAGTAATTGTCACTTCAATATTACCCAATAGAACTAACATTTTTTCTTTATTTTCAATTAGATAATCTTCACCTCTATCTTTTAGTCTAATTTTCCATAATCTTATTTCTCTATGTTCGTCAAAGAAATTCTCTATCATTTGTTCTCCTGATTTTGCAGGATTTATGAATATGTCAAAAGTATCTATTGTCTTCTCAACGTTTTCATCTTCTATTGCTTCTCTAACTGATTGAATTGCATGACTTAGTTCTTTCAAATTCTTTACTGGTTTTGGCAAAGTCTTTCTTGTAATTCCAAACAATCCTTTCTTTTCTTTTCCCATTTTTTCTGCAATATTTGGTGCAAGGTCATAAATTGGAATTCTACTTAAACCATCACGTTTTTCATTTTGTACAATTAATCCTTTTTCTAATAATTTTCTCAAAGCAGTTTCTGCATCTGTCTTGTCTAGAAATGTTGTCCATACAATTGCACCCAATGTATGATAGCCTTGTCTGACTGATTCTAAAACTACGACCTCTTCAATTCTTTTGAATCCTTCCTCGATTCTAACATTGGCAAAATCTTTGTCTCGAATTGATCTTCTTGCATTTTTTACATCAATTTCAATTGAACGTTTCAAGGCTTCCAATGATTCTGGTACTTGATTAAGCAACGACAAGAAACAAGCTTTGTTATACCATGCCATTCCATATGTTGGATCTGACTCAATTGCTTTGTCAACTGAATCTAGTGCTTTTGAAAAATTTTTTTGCTCATAATGTACTAGTCCTTTTAAATTCCAAGCTTCTGGATTTGTAACATCTATTTCAAGAATTTTGTCATATACTTTTAGTGCTTCTCCATGATCTTCTAGGTGGAATCTTGCATATCCTAATTTCATCAATGTTTCAATATTGTCTGGATCAATTCGTAATGCTTGCTCAAATACAACTATGGCATCTTCTAATCTTTCATCTGCCATCAAATTGATTCCTTTTTTAAATAATTTCTTACGATTATAATCTGAATCAACTAGGCTTGTCTCTTCAACTTTATCTTTTTTTACTTTAGATTCTTCTATTTCCTTTGATTTTTTTCCGAAAGGTTTCTTCACTAGCTCAAATTGGCATTTTATCTAGATAAATACCATCCTTAATTGAGCCTAATCCTATTTTATGTGTATATAGATTCAAGCATCTAAATACAGAAATACTTGAAATATACACAAACGAATGTGTCATCTCAACATAGAATAGAAATTCAAGGGCAGGCACCATTTAAACAATCAGGTGTCTATGAAGTTCAAATTTCAGTAGCTGATAGTAAACCCTCTGATGATGCAATCCGTTCCATGCAATTCTCTGCTTTATGGCGTGGAAATTTTCACCTTAGAGTAAAAGATGGCCTATTTTCTGAGAAAATCGGAACACCTGATAATCCGCTTCCTTCATCAATTGAAACTCTTGACACTATTTGGATCGTTGTAACTGATCTATTTTCTTCATTACATTCTGTATTTCATGTTCCATTGAAAAAATCCTCAACACAAGTGTACACTGAAACTCAAACTGAAACTAAAATTTCTGAAAATCTAAAAACTGAACAACCACCAAAATCAACTGTAAGATCTTCAAGGTCTGCAAGTTTTCCTGGTGACAAAGGACATACTGGTCCACCTGGACCACCTGGTTATAAAGGACCTACTGGACCGCTAGGACCACCTGGTGATAAAGGACCGCCAGGACCTACTGGACCGCTAGGACCACCTGGATCGATTGGAAATAAAGGGCCCACTGGACCGCTAGGACCCCTTGGTGATAAAGGAGCAACCGGTGACAAAGGTCCTCAAGGTGACAAGGGCATTTCTGGTGATAAAGGAGCAACCGGTGACAAAGGTTCTACAGGTGACAAAGGCGACAAAGGTGATAAAGGAATTGTTGGACCACCTGGTGATAAAGGGGAAAAAGGTTCAACTGGTCCAGTCGGTGATAAAGGAGCAACCGGATTAAAAGGTCCACCTGGTGATAAAGGGGAAAAAGGTCCAACTGGACCCCCTGGTGATAAAGGACTTTCTGGATTAAGAGGGTCTCCAGGGGAAAAAGGTGACAAGGGTCAACAAGGTCCACTTGGTGACAAAGGATTAACAGGTCCAACTGGACCCCCTGGTGATAAAGGAGCAACCGGTTTATCTGGTGTTCAAGGAGAAAAAGGTCTTCAAGGTTCATCTGGACCCCTTGGAGAAAAAGGTCCAACTGGACCCCCTGGTGACAAGGGTCAACCTGGTCCACTTGGTGACAAAGGATTAACAGGTCCACCAGGATCACCTGGTGACAAAGGATCTGTTGGCCAACCTGGACCCCTTGGAGAAAAAGGTAATCGTGGTGTTGAAGGACCCCCTGGTGACAAAGGTCCACAAGGTCTACAAGGTCCTACTGGATCTAAAGGTCTGACCGGAGTGCCAGGCCCACAAGGTGAGAAAGGAGAAAAAGGTGCTGTAGGACCCCTTGGAGAAAAAGGTAATCGTGGTGTTGAAGGACCCCCTGGTGACAAAGGTCCACAAGGTCCACAAGGTCCTGCTGGATCTAAAGGTCTGACCGGAGTGCCAGGCCCACAAGGTGAGAAAGGAGAAAAAGGTGCTGTAGGACCCCTTGGAGAAAAAGGTCCTACTGGCCCAATGGGACCGTCAGGAGAAAAAGGTCCACAAGGTCCACAAGGTTCACAAGGTGAACGTGGGACTACCGGACCGTCAGGAGAAAAAGGTCCACAAGGTCCACAAGGAATTCAGGGTCCACAAGGTGAACGAGGTCCAACAGGTCCAATCGGTTCTATTGGTGATCAAGGCCCAAGAGGTGATCAAGGTCCAGTAGGACCTGCAGGCCCAAGAGGTCCACCAGGTCCACCAGGAGAAAAGGGACCATCAGGTGGAATGTCATCTGAACAAAAAGCACTATTCAAAGATTTGTTGGAGATTTTAACAAACAAAAATGTCATCTCAACTGAAGAACAAATTAAATTGATGAGTTATCTTTACTGATTATTTTTTGTCTGTGTCAATTTAATGTTAAAAAAATTTTTACAATTTTAATTTTCCATGATTTTCAAAAACTTTGTTTGTAACAAAATTCTTCAATTATTTTTCACTATTTTAAGCAATCAAAATTGTATAGTTTTCACTAATTAATTTAGAAAAATGGAAAACAATTCGTCGTCTAGATGACGATTGTTAGTTTACTGACGAGATTATCGTCGTTTTGCTGCTTTTCTCTTTGGAGCTGCTTTTCTCTTTGGAGCTGCTCTAGTAGATGTTTTAGTTGATCTACGTTTAGTTACAGCTTTTCTTTTTGTAGCCATTACTGAATCGAGATTTTCATTGTTTTTCAGTGGTTAAACTAAAGAAATTTACACAAATTGATTACAATTTGTCAAGTAATTTTTTCTAAAAAATTTTGTTGATCGTAATTTTTTAAAAATATTTTTTATGATAAACATATATCTTAACATTTACTAATTTATCACAACTCTTTTCTATTTTACTCTTGTATATTGACAACTCCACATGACGAAAATATTTTTCATTTTATTTTTATTATCAAAAAATTATTTCTTTATTTATTATTGATCTAATTTTTCATTTTTTTAAAATTCATTTTAACGTCTTTTAATAATTGTCAAAACATCTTCATCTAATAAAATATGGTTCAAACCTACTCTCTGTCCACCGAATTTCACACTTTTTCCCCACACCAAACCATATCTGAATTCTCTTTTCAATCTACGGTGTAGTTTGTTACAAATATCTTCAACTGTATCTCCTTCTCTGGCAATCAATGGTTCTTTGAAATCTGTTTCTCCACCTTTTGGCCGCATGTAAATTCTGATAAATTTTAATTTCTCATAGATCTTTTCTTTAAGTAAATCCACATTGATATTTGAATTTGCTGAAACTTCTATAACATCAGATTTTATTTTTGTCTTTAAATCTTTTAGAAATTCTTTATCAACTAAATCAATTTTATTCAAAATAGTAAGTGCTTTAGAATAACTGATATTCCCAGCAATATGATCTGCTAGTTGTTCTGATGTTAGATCTTCTCTTACTACAACACGTGCACTGACTATTCCATAAAGATGTAAAATGTCTTTGAGATGTTTCTCTGTAATTTTTGTTAATTTCACTTGCTGTGCAATTGCAATTCCGCCCATTGATGCTTTTTCTATTGTAATATTTGGAGGTAATTGATTAAGTCTAATTCCTATATTTCCTAATTCGTTTACAAGCACATCTTCATGAAATGGCTGAAATACATCTAATATCAATAACACAAGATCTGCTGTTCTTGCAACAGATAAAATTCTCTTTCCTAACCCCTTTCCTGTAGATGCTCCTTTGATAATTCCTGGAAGGTCTAACATTTGGATTTTTGCACCTCTATATTCCATCATGCCTGGAACAACTGTAAGTGTAGTGAATTGAAAAGCTCCTACTGCTGATTTAGCTCCAGTCATTTTGTTTAGCAGTGTTGATTTTCCAACACTTGGTAATCCAATAAACACAATTGTTGCGTCACCATTTCTCCTGACATCGAATCCATCTTGTTTCATTCCTGATTTTTTGGTAATGTCTGCCTCTTGCTCTCTTTTCAACTTTGCAATCTTTGCTTTTAGTAGACCGATATGATGTTCTGTAGCTTTGTTAATCTGAGTTTTTGCCATTTCATCTTGAATGGCTTTAATTTTTTCAGGAATCCCCAATACTATTCATCTCTTGTTACATTCTTTTCAAATAAAATCGTATTACTCTTCTTAATTTTCTTAATTCTATTTATTGGAATAGTTTGAAAATTATTTGACTGAATTAAAAATTCTGGCAGTGACGATTCTTTAATTTTCTGAAAATCTCTATAGAAAATTCTATATGATTTTGGTTCATCTGCAAACAGTGCTTTACTGAAAATTTCTTCTATTGAACCTTTCTTTCCCATGCTTTTAATTTCATTTCTCTTCTAATAAGATGTCTTTGAATTTTTGATTATCTTTCTTACTTTCTTATCATTTTTTAACAGTGATTAGTTTTTAGATCACATGAGAAAAATTCTCCTTTATTCAATCATTGGGTTTTTTATCATTCTTTATTTTAGTTTGACCATTTTTATCTTGCCTGAAAAATATCTTTCAAATGAACAACTAGTTCCTCAGCCCTACTTTGAAGTAATCTTGTCCAACTCGGAGATTTCCTTAGGTGATTCTTTTCAACTGAGTATAGTTTCAGAAAATAGGGGTGATTACGGTGACATCCATATTCTTTCAACTTCATTTCCAACTCTTTCTGAAATTGAGGGAATAGTAGAAATCGTAACTTATGATTTTACTCAATCATCTGTCCATATTACCCCTGGTGATGAAATAGGCGCCAAATACAGTGGTGGATTGGAATCTATAATTGCAAAATATCCCTCAATTGAAGCAATGAATAGGCCCATTTTACCTGATGCAAAAAATCATCTTGAACTAATCATCACTCCTGAAAAACCAGGTATCTTTACGATCTATGTGAAATCTATTGATATTCCACATACTAGTAATCAATCACACTACCCTTATTCAGGTATTTTAGATCATCAGGATGAATATGTTTTAGATTATTCAGTAAATGTAAATCCCTAATATTTTATGAAATGCTAGAGACACCATGCCGCTATCTCAATCTGATCTTCCCAAGAAATTTTTAGAAATTCATTCTGAAAGGATTTTTCTTTTTGGAAGTATTTTTACAAGTTTTGGAATATTGCTAGTGACAGTAGGTGGAAGCTGGGATATTACAAATCATCTGCTAAACAGACCTGAAACCTTTTTCTCACCTCCACATGCTTTGATGTATACTGGTGTTGCCATATCTTTGATTGGTGTGGTTCTTTCTTTTTTTGGATGGCATAATTTACAAAATTCTAAAGATTACTATTTTCAATCTCTTAAAATTAAATTAATTGGAATTGGATTGCTTATCGGAGCTGGCCCTTTTGATTTTGTCTGGCATTCTAATTTTGGTTTAGATGGTTTGCTCAGCCCTCCTCATTTGACATTGATACTTGGAATGTTTCTATGCAGTATAGGTGGAATGATTGGGATTTCAAAATACCTGAAAATCAATAATTTGAAATCTATATTTTCATATTTGTTAATCTTAGCTGTTTTGCCAATATGGCTTTCTGGTTCTGGAATAATCTCTTCATTATCTTTGCCTTTTTCAAACACTGATTATTTTGAATTAAATCCTGAACCTACATTTGCTTTTTTTGTAGCCAGTATGGCTTTTCCTTTTTTAATTTCATTTTCAATGTTGTTAATTTTTAGACTGTCTAATCTCAGATTTGGAATGATGAGTCTACTTGGAGGCTTGTTTTTGTTAATTTACAGTTCTACTGCAATTGTTCCAAATTTTGCCTTGTTTGATTCAATACAATTTTACTCGTTAAATTTAATCCCTTTTGTAATATCTGACATTTTTTTGAGAATTAATAACTCTAAAAAATCTCTGATTTTTGTAGGTGGGTTACTAGGTTCTATATTTTACATGATTTACTATCCTTATGTTATGTATACCTTCAATGAGAGCCTACTTGGAAAGTTAGTTTCACCAAGCTTAATCTATTTTGTATATTTTGAATTGATTGAAACTGTTTTACTTTATACCGTGATTCCTGCCATAATTATGGGCATAATTGCTGTGTTTGTATCTGAGAAATTCTCGAGAAAGATATTGATGAAAAAATCTTAGAATTTTCATTACGTAGCAAATATTATTCGGTTCAAAAAACAAATTTTGTGAAAAAGAAGACATTTGCAGTAGATATTGATGGAACAATAACTGAAAATGGTGGGGGTAGAATTCACTTGGATGCACTAGATGCATTAAGGCGTTTAACCAATATGGGTCATGACGTAATTTTTGTTACTGGCAGATCATCTGTAGAAGGATATTTGCTTTCAGTATTCGGGGGAACAACAAAAATTGCTGTTGGTGAAAATGGTGGTTGTATAACTCTTGATTCAAATGATCATATTTTGTTAGGAAATATTGAGGAATGCAAAACTGCACTAGAAGTAATTAAAAACAATATTGACAATGTTAAAGAAAAACTTGTTTTTCCTAGAATGACTGAAGTTGTTTTAGAGAGAACATTTGATTTAGATGCTGCAAGAAAAATACTTTCTGAAAATAACATTAATGTGGAATTATCTGACAGTCAATATGCATTTCATATCAATTCCTCAGGAATTAACAAGGGTACAGGGTTTTCCAAAATTATGAAAAAGCATTTCATTTTAAGAGAGGATGTTGTTGCAATTGGTGATAGTGCAACAGATATTCCTTTATTTGAAGTGGCTAAAACAAGCATTGCACTTGGAAATGCTTCTGATCTGGTCAAATCTAAGGCTACAATGACCGTATCTGCTAATGCGGGAGATGGAGTAATTGAGGCATTAGATAAATTAGCGCCTAAATTATCTGAGATATAACATGACGTTCAAATCAATAATTGATGAAATTAAAAATAATCTGAGCAAGATACTTGATGAACTTTTCATATCTGATGTAAAATTTAGTGTAGAACCTGCAAAACCTGGATTTGGTGATGTAAGCTCAAATGTTTCCTTTTTACTTGCAAAACAACTCAAAAAAAATCCAAAAGAAATTGCTGATATGTTTTCTAAAAAATTTCAAGATTGTACAAACACCCTAGTTTTGAAAACTGAGGCACACCCTTCAGGATATCTAAATTTCTATGCAGACTGGGAGAAATTAAGTCAATTGATTCTATCGGAATCCTATCTTGATGAATTTGGAGATGTTGATATTGGAAAAAACTCTACGATTGTAGTTGAACATACCAGTGTAAATCCTAACAAAGCTCTTCACATAGGACATATTCGAAATATTATCATCGGTGATACTGTGTCTAGAATATTAGAAAAAGCAAATTACAAGGTCAATGTTCTAAATTATATTGATGATTCCGGTCTTCAAGTGGCCGATATCATAGTTGGTTTCAAGCACTTTGGTTTTGCTGAAGAATCCCCTAACGGAAAGAAATTTGATCATTATTGTGGCGATGATGTTTATGTTAAAACAACTGAAAAATATGAAGCAGATCCTAGTCTTGAAGAGATAAGAAAAAAGGTCCTCAGAGAACTTGAGAATGGGGATTCTGAAACTGCAAAATTTGCAGATAATATCACAAGAAAAGTTTTGGCAGGACAACTTGAAACATGCTGGAATTTAGATGTGTTTTATGACTGCCTTAATTTTGAATCTCAGATTATTCGTTCTGGACTTTGGAGTGAAATATTTGAAAAACTCAAAGAGATGTCTCTTATAGAGTTTGAAAAAGAAGGAAAGAATGTTGGTTGCTGGGTAATTCGAGGGGAAAATAAAGAAGAGGATAAGGTTATTGTCCGAAGTAATGATACTGCAACATATATTGCAAAGGATATTCCATATGCTGCTTGGAAGCTGGGACTACTTGATGACCCATTTAATTATAAAAAATATGAAAAAGAACAGCCTAATTCTAGAGAACTCTGGCAAACCACTTTGAATAAAAATAATCCAATTTCTAAAAACTTCACTGGGGGAAAAGTTGTTACTGTAATTGACTCTCGTCAAGCAAGACTGCAAAAAATCATTACATCGCTCATGGGAAAATTCAAATCTATTCCTGATGCATATGTTCATCTTGGCTATGAATCTGTAACGCTTAGTTCAGAAACTGCAAAGGCACTCGGTTTGGATACTGAAGGAAAACAAGCTCAAATGTCTGGCAGAAAGGGATTGTATGTCAACGCAGATTCTGTTTACAAACTACTAAAAGAGAAAACAAAAGAAGAAACCAAAAAACGACATTCAGAAATGAATCCCTCTGAAATTGAAAAAATTGCTCACAATGTATCTGTTGCTACTTTGCGTTATGAAATGATTAAGCAAGATTTGGATAAAATCATTACATTTGATTTAACAAAATCTCTTAGTTTGGAAGGTGATACTGCAACATACATACAATATACTCATGCCAGGGCATCTAGAATTTTGGAGAAATCTAATCGTACTCCAACAATCGATATTGATTTTTCTCTACTCAAAGAGAAATCTGAAATTGATCTGATTAAAAATATAGGTCTTTTCAATTTGCAAGTACGTGATGCTGCAAATAATTTATCTCCTAAAGTAATTGCTAGATACTGTCATGATTTGGCAGTAGCATTCAATTCATTCTATGAGAATGCTAAGGTTTTAGAATTAGGTGATCTAAATCTTGAAAACTCCAGACTATGTTTGGTTAATTCCTTTAAAATTACACTTGAAAAGGCATTGAATCTTTTAGGAATTACTGCACCTGATAGAATGTAATGTCCTAGAGGGACAACAATGTTGCCGCTCTAGGTTTTGTTGGCGTGCAAACCAATTTATGATTACCGTTCTACTTTTAGCCCACAAATATCTTTCCATATGTAATGGACACATTATCTGATAAGATTACCATTCAAGAATCCAATCTCGCTGATGCCACAAAGAGCGAATGCTATATTATTGATTGAGACAATTTTCACGTTTGCACCGATCAAGAACGATGATGAGTTAATCCACTTCCCATCTAATGAACTGCAAAATATTCTTATTTCCATTTTTGAGAATCATCTATTTGTGTAAATATTGAGAATGCATTAAAAAAATGATATTTTTTGTCAATTACCAATAAAACTTTGAAAGAATTACTGCCTTTATCATTTACTTCTACTCCTGCAGTCAGTATTAGAAAAGAAAATAAAATGTGGGTTGCAACTGGCATGCTTATTCATTATTTGGAATCTTTTACAGATTCCCTTGTTGTAACTGAAGGTGATGAAATACCCATTGGTGTTATTGGAGGCAGAGAGATAATTGAGAATATTTTTAAAAATCCATCTCCAAATTTTTTTGATAATACTACTGTTGAACAAATTTTTGACAAAAACCTGATAATTTTATCTGCAAATACTACTCTTGACGAACTTCTTACTACATGGAAGAAGAGCAGACGTGCATTTTCTATAATTCCAAATCATTTGGGAGGATATTCTGCCATTTCTGGAAGAAAATTGTTAGAAATTGGTGCTAACTGTGTTACTGATTTGACTCTCTCTGAATTTCCAAACAAAAATGTGGTTTCTTTTGAAAAAGATAACTCCATAAAAGAAATAATTCAACTGATGCTAGAAAATAACACCAGAAAACTATTGCTAAAAAATACAAATTATTTTATCAGTGATCGTATATTGATTCAAAGCATTGCAAAAGATTTTGACTTTTTTAGAAATGTAAAATTTTTAGATAGGAAATTTGAAGAATCATTCAAACTTGAAGAAGCTACAAAAATTTCTAAAAACATGAATTTAACAGAAATTTCAAAGATGATGTATGTGATGCCTCACCCTTGTGTGATCTATCAAGACCGGGTAATTACTCCTTGGGACATTTGTATGATTTTAGAATCCGACAGAATTGAGTTTATGGGCTAACCCTTGAAGGAAAAACTATTTTCCATTTTATTATTTAACCTATTCCAGGAGTTGGTATAGATGCCGATGTTCTGGATGCATTCTCATAGTATTTTCTAGTCTCATCTATCATTTTTTGATTATCTTTGTTTATTTTTTCTAGTCTCTCCTCAAATTTCTCAGTTTCTACTTTGACCTTTATAATATCTGAAAGTGTTTTAATTGATTTTATGATGGCGTCATCATCTGGCATCATCATTCTGCAAGTAGTATACAAAATAATACCTGATGCATCTGAATTTTTTAATGCAGAAATAACACTTGCATCCGCACCTAGTATTGTTGCACCTGGAACCAATGGTAAATTATATTCATCAAATAGGGATTTTGAATTATTGTTAGCTACTAGTCCATAAGAAATGGGTTCTCCTATGAATTTCTCATTTACTTCTAATCCCCGTGGAATGATTATTTTTTTGATGCCATTGCTTTTTGCAAATTCGATTGATTTGATAATTAATTCATATGTGGTGAGTGGGCTCAAAGGGATTCCAGCTAAAATTGCGTAAATATTATCCTTGTTGTAGATACGAATAGGCCCATAAATTTTCCCATTTTCAATCATATATGATGGAGAAATTTTTGCAATTTCAAGTTCTCCTATATCCTTCATTTGTAATTGAGCAATTAGGTAAGATATTGCAAAAGCCCCGACCAAACCTATGCTGGGAAATGCTATAATTAGGAATTTTTCACTTTGTGAATCTTCTGAACTCATCACAAATTACAATTTCATAATATAAAATAAAGCATGTTAATTTGATTTTCAACCCTGATATTCATGAACAATTTGAATTTGCATAAATGATTTTCTAAATACTTGCTCTGGAAAATATTTAGCTAAATTTTACCCAGAACGTATGTGGAAGTTTATACAACACTGACATTCTTTTGCGATGCATTCTCGTTCAGCACCATGCCCACAAATACCGCATTCACAATGTATGCTCATGTTATTGTTGTTGCTTTAACAAATATAACGGATCTGTTTTTACTGTTATTTTTCTTCCTTTTTGAGTTTAATGTCTGGAAAATCTGTGATGTTTAGTGTCTGAGTTGAAGTCATGATTCTGTATGGGGCATTTTCAATTTCATCTAAAATTAATCTACTGATTTTATCTTTTACAATCCCGCGCAGTCTCGTTTCTACTGTGTATCTGATCTTAAGGAAAATTTCTTTATCTGTTAGAGACATATAGATACCTGGTTTTACATTTGCGTCTCCTAAATAGTATTTTTCTCCCATTTTCTGTATGCTTTTTTCTGCCTGATTTGCAAATTGAGATGTTTGTTCAGTGACAATATTTAGAAACTTCTCTTGGACATATTTTACATCACTTCTATAATCTAGTGACATTGAAATTTCATCCCATATGTAATTATGATCTTTAGTATAGTTGTTGACATTGTTTGAAATTACTAATCCATTGGGAATTGTTGTGATTCTTCCTGTAGGTGAATCTGATGACATCCATTCTCTAATTTCTAAAATTGTAGTGTAAAATATTCCAATATCTAACACATCACCAATTTTTGCATTAATTTCGATTCTATCTCCTACAACATACAGTCTATTTAGATAGATTATCACCCCTCCCGCTAAATTTTTTATCACATCTTGTAGTGCAAATGCAATCCCTGCAGTAACTAGGCCGAAGGCTACTGTAACTTCTTGGGCGCCTTCACTCCAAACTGCAACCACTGCTGCAGCAAAAGTCCCAACATAAAGGATTGACGTGATTTTTTTAAATGAATATCTGGTTCTTTTTTCCTTAATTTTTTTAGAAAATTGACTATCTAGTATTATCTTAAAAGTAATGTGGATTAAAGTTAGAGTAACAAATGTGTAAAATGTATTTTCAATGTACTGGCTAGGATAATAATAATTCACAAACCAAAAAGATATGGATAGTATAATCCAAATAACTAAACCTTTCATCTGCTTCATAATCTTGTTCTTAAACTAGTATGTTTTTGTAGTTTATATCATATACTGAGTTATTGTATTTCATTAGAATGGATATTTCAGGACTAATTATTTCATTCTCCTTTGCAAAAAATTAGAAAGGAATCCTATTTTTGAAATTTGACGCTGTCTTTATTACAATTAAAATTTAAATTTTACTATGGTAAAAATTCCTGATTCAATTAGAGACTTCACTGAGAGTCAAGGGATTTTGTAGTTGGAACTGTAGGTGGTGCTAAATTTGTAAATGTTTCTCCGAGAATTTTCTTTAACTATAAAGAAAATGCAATTTATTGGCTAGATTTTTTTGATCATAAATCATTCAAAAATATTCAAGTAAATCCCTGTGTGACAATCTCTGTTTTTAACAAAAATGATTTGGAAGGATATCAGTTTAGAGGATTAGTAAATTACATTACCGATGAACCTACAAAATCAGAAATTAAAAATTCCATTATATGGAAAATTTTTAAAGACAAATCCTTCACCAAAAATTAAATCATTGTCACAAAAAGAGGCTCATGTAATTCAATTTTAACCCAAAGTATGTTATTCATTAAATCCTGAAAAATATTCTGATATGTCAATTGGTTCTGATATTGACTCTACATCATTATTTAGAAATTAGTTTTTAGCATAAATCACTCCTTAATATTAAATCACAAATGTTTTAATTCTTTATGGTGGTTTCTTGAGGCAAAACTGTTTTTCATGGTAAAAGATTAATCTCTTCCAAATAATAATAATCTGTGACTCCTAGAAAATTCTTTATTTACAAAGCAGATGGTAGACGAGTTAAATTTAATGAAAATAAGATTCTCAGCACATGTATGCGCGCAGGTGCTAGCAAACAAACTGCAAAGCGGATTTTAAAAAAAGTAAAATCTGAAGTATATCGAGATATGACTTCAAATGACATTTACAAAAAAGTTCTTTGTGCCATTTCTGAAGAAAAAGGTCTCAAAGCTTTGCATCAGAGATATCAATTAAAAGATGCAATAATGAGAATGGGCCCTGCAGGATTTGCATTTGAAAATTATGTTGCATCTATTTTGAAATATTATGATTATCAGGTGGCAGGAATAAGATCAAAAATTCATGGAGAGTGTGCAACACATGAAATCGATCTGATTGGTAATAAAGATGACCGAAAATTTTTGATTGAATGTAAATATCATTCAGTCCGTGGTGCATATACTGGATTAAAAGAATCATTATACACACATGCAAGATATCTTGATATGCAACCAAAATTTTCAGGTGAAATAATTTTTTGTAACACCCAAGTTTCAAATCATGCAAAAAAATATGCCAAATGTATAGGACAACAAATTTTTTCTTGGAGATACCCTGCTTCAAATAGCCTGGAAAAAATAATTGAAAAATCTAATCTTTATCCAATCACAATTCTTAATTTATCACAAAACGAATTGAGAATATTCTCTGAGAGTAACATGATGATTGCAAAGGATCTTTTAAGATATGATCCGGCAAAGATTGCACGAATGACTGGTATTTCTAAAAATAGAATAATTAACATGCAAAAATTAATTGAGCGTATATTTTATCTAAATTAACCCTAACTATAACCCGATTTTTGATAAGTTATGTACTGTCTATTCATATTGTCCAATCTTGAAAATTATGCAAATCTCTCTTGTGAAATTCCAGTAATAATTGAGAAATTTGCGATTTTGATTCATTAAATTGACTTGTTTTTAATAATAAAAAGAAAAATTCTTTAGTATTATCAAAATCTGAGAATTCAGTTTTTTGGTTTAATCGAATCTGGATTTTTTACAGAATAGTGAAACATACACAATGAGTCATTGGTACATTGACATTTCATAATGCTGCAAAATAACGCCAGTATAAAAATTTTTTATATGTCTGATTTTGATCTCTCTTTAAAAAATTAGCATGTTTGAAAAATAGAAAATTTACTGAAAAATGAGATCTGATTATTAATTTTTAAAGTTTGAGGAACCCTGAATTTGGAATTCTTCCCGCAAAACGTCTTTGCAGGACAATTATTTCATTTGATTTTCTATCTCTGATGATTTTTTCATTAGTTTGCTCTAGTGTTTCTTTTATTTCTGAATGACAAATCTTCAATTTCTTTTTAAGCACCTCATCCTTACTTGTTTCATTAACTAATTGTATTGCAGAGGCCAACTCCGTTAAATTTGAAAATACCTCTAATAATATTTCATAATTTCCTTTACTTTGTTTTGCTAATTTGTATGACTTCAGATCCTTGGATATATCTACAAATATTTTTCTGCCTTCTAATTTTTTTAATGATTTTTTAATTTTAGATTCATTAGTGAACATGATGTTGTTGACAAATCCCACATAATCATCAGGATTTGAATAAGATAATTTATTATAATAAATGTCTGTTCCTGTTATTCTAATTTTTTTGATAAATCCTAATGCCTCTAATTTTTTCAATGAATTACTGATATCTTTTCTTCTGTATCTTTTTCCTTTCTCATCTAAACATGTTTTCCATAAATCATCTTCATAGTTTTTCTCTTGATTCATATTTTTTAAAAGCAATGACATGAAAATCTCTTTCATAAAATTTTATTTTTTGTGAACTATTTTATCTTTGACGACAATATTGGAACTCTCATCTTAGTCTATTTTTTGAATTTATTTGATTTTTAGTCGTGAAATTATTTTTGTTGTCTCAAGAAAATGTAAAAAATTCATTTTTTCGGTTGTTTGATTGTCCATTTTGAAAACATTTGGACTAGATTCAATTTAGTTAAAATTCTACAATAATGGATTTTCTATGGATTGAAATTGGACTCGGAATAATTTTATTCACAATATTGGTTAGAAAATATGTCCAAACTCAAATATGATTATGCCAAAATAGTTCTTCATTGTGAATCCTGTGATGATGAGACTAATGAATTCAAATGCCCAAAATGTGAAAATATCTAAAAATTACTAAAATTCATCCATACATTGATTTGTCTATTGTTTCATCTGATGAATTATTTGGTGATGGAAATCTACTAAAATTAGCACGCAGTATTTTTTGAGCATGTCCTGATACTCTGGCAATATTGTCCCAGGTGTAATGAAATGGAACTCTGTCTAAAATCTGTTCATCAACATGCGAGAAAATTGCCAATCCTACAATGTCTTCTTTGTCTTTCATCCACTGATGTCCTACTCCACACGTAGTACAAATTTCACTAATCTCCATGATTGCTTTTGAAAATGATGGATTTTTCAATACAAGTAATTTTGTATCTTCTGGAGGAAATCTCATGTTTACGTTAACTTGAATTCTGTCATCTCTGTTTACATTTTTGCTAACAATGACATTTGCCCCAATATGAAATTGCCATTCTACTGTCTTGCTTTTCTCTCTTACTTTTTCTGTTTGATCTTCATATTTAATATTGGTAATTTTTATAAAATCTTCCACAAGTCTTTTCATTTCCTCAGAAGTCTTTGCCATAAATCAAATCCCCAACTGTAACATATGTGAATGTTATAGAAAAAAGGAATTAATGGCTGTGCCCACAACCACAGGAATCATGACCTTCATGTCCTTGGGATTCTTTTCCTGCACATCTAGAACATTTGTCTGAACCCGTTGGGGAAAAGAAGCCAATTCCACATGATACGCATTTTTGATTTGACATATTGTTTCTGAAAAATTGCCGTATTTAATGAATCGCATTATCTGGACTGATAAAAATAATGAAATAATTTAGAATGATTTACTTTATTCTTCTTTTTTCTGAAATACTCTGTATTCCCCAATGATGGAATTGCATTTGTGGCATGTATATTGACCTCTTTCTATCAAGATTAATCCATCTGCAACTGCCTCGTTTGGTTGTTCCTCAATTTGTATTTGAGTTGGGCCATCAAATTCAGAATTACATTGTTTGCAAAAATGTTTTGACATTTTTGATGTGTCGAGTTTTTCAAGTGATGACAAAAAATGTTTGTCCATATTTGGAACAAGTTTCGATTTGGTAACTTGCTCATCAGTTAGATCTGCATTAATCCATCCGCCTGAACCTGCTAATTGAATTTTAGTCAACTTACTATGGTATCTTGTTTGGTATTAAAATACTGTTTGTACTGAATGATTCTTAAAATTCAGGATTTCCTCTACGGAAAAAAAGTCAGTCTCCTTTACTTTGGAGACTTTGTAATGTATTAACTAGTTTATGTGAGCATTGGACTCTTCCAGCTAACACCGCGAGATGTCTCAATGAATCTCATATCACAATGTTTTTGTTAAAAAATCGGAATCAAAAATAATTACTTTTAAGTTAAATTTCTAAACGTGCGATCAAATTAATTTGCATGTTCGTACAAATTTGATTATTTTTCTTTTAAAATATTCCTCATACAAAAACAAGAAATAGCTTCATAATTCGGCAATATTCATCAGAATTTGAGGAAATCAGAGAGAACCCGTTGACATAATCATCAGCACACACTCTGAATTTTTCAAGTAAATAACACTTTAAATTAATCAGTAGATTCTTATCTAAAATTTTTGGGAAAATTCTATGGCCAAAATAAAACAAAATTCCCCTGTATTGTTTTTCTATAATAATTCCAAAAAATGGCTTGCAAAAATTTCAAAAAAAGATTCCCTTCATACTCATATTGGTGTAATCAAATATTCCGACGCAATTGGCAAAGAGTATGGCTCTAGATTAATTACAAACAAAGACAAGTATGTCTATCTTCTTGAGCCAACCATGTATGATTATGTAATGAAAATTCAGCATGGCACGCAGATTGTATATCCAAAAGATCTCGGGTACATTATCGCAAGAGCTGGAATAGGAAATGGCCAAAAGATTTTAGAAATTGGAACTGGAAGTGGCTCCCTTACATCTTTTGTAGCCAACATCGTAAAACCCCGAGGACATGTTTACACTTTTGATGTGGATGAGAATTTCATGAAGATAGCTGAAAAAAATATCAAAAAAGCTGGAGTCTCTAAATATGTCACACAGCACAATTTAGATCTTAAAACTGCAAAAACTTTGCCCTTGGTAGAAATGGATGTGGCCTTAATTGATTTGGGTGATCCTTGGATTGTAATTCCTAAAGTTCGACAGATGTTAAAGGGCAGTGGAAGTATTTTTGCAATTTGCCCTACAATGAATCAATTAGAAAAATTAACCATGGCTTTAGTTGAAAATGAATTTACCGATATAGAATCAACTGAACACATACTGCGTACAATTGAAGCAAGAGAGGGGAAAACTCGACATTCTTTCCAGGGAGTTGGGCATACTACATACCTTTGTTTTGCAAGAAAGGCATTTTTTGGAAGAGAATCAAGAAAATCCCTTGAAAAATCCACAACTGGTAAAACCAAACCAACAACTACAAAGAAGCCTGTAAAGAAATCCTCCAAAAAATCATCCTAATCATTCATGAAAATTCAAAACAAGATTTATTCATCTATTTTTTATAATATGTTGTAATGGTGGCAAAAAATCTAACACTTTCAATAGTAAAGAAATTCATTCCTGCAAGAAAATTAAAATCTCGAAAAGGTGACAATGGTGTAGTTCTTGTGATTGGTGGAAGCTACATCTATCATGGTGCGCCTATTTTATCCTCGATTGCAGCTCTTAGATGTGGAACTGATCTGGTTTATACTTCTGTTCCAAACATCAATGTGACTCCTACTAGAGCAATATCCCCAAATCTTATTGTAATTCCTTTAGTTGATCAAAAATTAACTCGTGGTGCTGTAAACAAACTTTTAGGAGTACTTCCTCAAAATTTAGATTCTGCTACAATTGGAATGGGTCTTGCAATACAAGAAAGAAATGCTCTGTTACATCTTGTTAAATCTCTATTAGATAGAGATGTACGACTATCCCTAGATGCAAGTGCATTAATTCCTGAAGTTTTATCTTTATTAGCAAACAAAAATGTTGTAGTGACACCACATGCTGGAGAATTTAAAAGATTGTTTGGAGAATCTCCACCCAATTCAAAAAATGAGCGAATCAAATTAGTTGAGAAAAAAGCAAAGGAAAATGAAATAACAGTTTTACTAAAAGGTGCAACAGATGTAATTTCCAATGGCTCTACCACATATCTCTATGAGAAAAAAATTCCTGCAATGACAGTTGGAGGTACAGGTGATGTTCTTTCAGGATTAGTTGCAGGCTTGCTCTCCAAGAATCGAAATTCCCTAGAGTCTGCGGCAGCTGCCACCTTCATCAACGGTTTGGCAGGAAAAGCAGTTCAAAAGAAATTAGGGTTACATATGACTTCAATGGATCTCTTAGATGCAATTCCTAGCGCAATGAAACCCTTTGACAAAATTGTGTGACTGACATGAATCCACTCCAATACGTAGATTCCAATATGGAAAATCTAATCTCAGATCTTCAAACTCTGATTAAACAACCTAGTGTTTCGGCAAAAAATGAAGGCATTGAAGAATGTGCAAACCTTGTTGCAAAGATGCTGAAAAAATCTGGAATACATGCTGAAATTTTAAGATTGAAAAAAGGCGTAGCGCCAATAGTCTTTGGAGAAATAAAATCAAAACAAAACCCAACAAAGACTCTGATGTTTTACAATCATTATGATGTACAACCTGCAGAACCCTTTGATTTATGGAATGATCCTCCATTTAGTGGAACAAGGAAAGGAAACAAAATCTTTGGGAGGGGAGCAACTGATGACAAGGGTGAATTAATTACCCGAATAAAAGCAGTTGAGGCTTGTCTAGAAACAACTGGCGATGTTCCCTGCAACATCAAATTCGTAATTGAGGGAGAAGAAGAAACAGGAAGTGCTCATATTGAAGCGTACCTGAAAAAATACAAAAAGAAATTTTCTAGCGATGGTGTAATTTGGGAATTTGGATATATTGATGCAAAAAATAGGCCCATCATTGGACTTGGTATGAAAGGACTCCTATTTGTTGAATTATCAGTTACTGAATCAATCCGAGATGCTCATTCTAGTCTAGCTGTTTTAATCAAAAACCCTGCGTGGAGGTTAATTGAATCTGTAAAAACATTACGTGATTCCAATGGAAAAATTCTCATAAAAGACTGGTATAACGAAGTCACACAACTTTCAAAAAAAGATTTGAAATTAATTAAAAGTGAACCATTTGATGAAAATATCTTTAAAAAAGAATTTGGAATAAAATCATTTTTGGGAAATAAGAAAGGGCTTGATGCAAAAAAAGCCTTAGTTGGTGATGCCACTTGCAATATAGCAGGATTTATCTCTGGATATATTGGGGATGGTGCAAAAACTGTTCTTCCTGGTAGTGCATTAGTCAAAATTGATTTTAGGTTAGTGCCTAAAATGGAACCAAAAAAACAAGTGATGCGATTAAAAAATCATCTGAAATCTAAAGGATTCTCCGATGTTAAAATCAAAGTTTTTCATGGGGAAGCGGCTGCTAGAACCGATTCCTCCAGCCCTTTTGTTTCTCAAGTAAAAGGTGCAGCTGACAAAGTATTTGGAAAATCTATTCTAAATATATCAAATGCTGGAACCGGCCCCATGTATCCATTTGTTGAAATTCTAAAGGCTCCATGCATATCAATTGGAAGTACATACCTATTTTCAAGAATTCACTCCCCAAATGAATTTGCAAGAATTGACTTGCTAAAGAAAACTACTAAGTGCATTTGTTTGATAATGCAAAATTTTGCAAAACCCTAGTGAAGACATCTAGGTAATTTTTTGATTGCCTGTGCTATTGAAATTCTTCCTGGACCTGCAATCATAATTACTATTGATGATGCCAGTAATATTAAATCAATTTCTACTCCTCCATCGCCAGTTAAGTTTTGAGCTCCTTTGACATAGAAGATGGCTCCTAACATAATGATTGAAATTAACACTGCAGAAAATCTACTAAGAACTCCAAAAACTAAGAAAATTCCTGGAATTAATTCTGCCAATGCAATTGGGATCTGCATTTCTGCTGGAATGCCCATGTTTGTCAAAAAATTTACAAATCCTGGATTGAATTTGGATATTCCATGTACGATAAAGATCATGCCTATGGCAGATCTTAAACCTATGAAGACCACATCATTTAGAATTTTTCCTTTAATCTCAGCAGAAGTCACGATGGTTATCTAAAATTTTCAGTATAATTGCTTTACCCATAACTTACGCATGAAATGTAGAAAGCCCTTTATTATGCGGCAAAATTATTTGGAATATGTCAATGTATATGCCAGGAGCAACTGCTGTTGGAATTACTTTTGATGGTGGTGTAGTTTTTGCCAGTGAAAAACGAATTGCATTTGGAAATTTTCTTGTAAGTAAATCCACAAAAAAAACATTTTCTATTACTAACAAGGTAGGTGCAGCCTGTGCTGGTCTTGTGGCAGATATGCAAATTTTATCTTTACAAATAGCTGCTCTTGCAAAAATCCGAAAAATGGAACTCAAAAGAGATGTTCCTCCTAACACAGTTGCAAAAATGATGTCAAATATGATGTATGAACGAAGATATTTCCCATTACTTACTCAGGTAATCGTTGGTGGTGTTGTTGATAAACCAATTATGTATACCCTTGATCCCTTAGGTTCAGTTCTCCCTGATCAATATGCAGCAGTTGGAACTGGTGCTGAAATGGCATTAGGTGTACTTGACCCTCAATTCAAACCAAATATGACAAAAGATGAGGCAATTGATCTGGCAAAAAGAGCAGTTCGTTCTGCAGCCTTGAGAGATTCTGCAAGTGGTGATGGAATAGACATACTTGTAATCACCAAAGATGGTACTGAAGAATTCACAGAAGAAATCAAATAAATCTAAATTTTTAATCAAAGCATCAATGTTGTTTTTTGTTGATGCAATGCTTGGCAATATTGCCAAAAAATTACGTTTACTAGGATTTGATTGTGAATATTTTTCTGATATTGATGATTCAGAATTATTAGAGAAATCTAAAAATGAAAATAGAACAATAATTTCTAAAGATCAGAACTTAATTAAACGTGCAGAAAAGATAAACATTCAGTCTATCTACATCTCAAAAGAAGATGAAATTAAACAATTTCTAGAGATTCGTGAAAAAACACACTTAGAATTTAATGACATTTCTGGTGATGTCGCAAGATGCCCTAAATGCAATTTTACAACATCTAAAATTAAAAAATCTGAAATCATCAATAAAATTCCGGAAAAAATTTTAAAATATCATGATAAATTCTGGAAATGTGATGGATGTAATCAAATTTATTGGGAAGGAACACACATTAAAAATTTACAAGAGTTTGTTAGTAAAATAAAATATAATATTTAATCATAAATTGTTTTTCCAGTTTCCCAAAATTTGTCTGAAATATAATGGATGTTTTTTATGACTTCCCCTTTTTCCATATTTTCCAACTCAGAGCTGGACACCATTGCCTTTCCAACTGCTAAAAATTTATGTTGAGATTCTTCTACAATACAAACAAGTTGTTCCTTTTCAAATTCTGTGAATTTTTTAATTCCTGGTCTCATTACATTGGCACCTTTACACATGAATTTTACAGCTCCCATATCGACCATAACACTGGGAAATTTTTCTAACATTTTAGTTTCTGATAAAAATGGAAGATAGTCTTCATTTATTTTTAATATCTTAATTCCTTCACCTGTGATAATTTGTGTATCATCTAAAATTTGATGTACTTTTAGATTTTTTATTTTGGGGAATTCCATATCCCATTTTTCTGAGACTGTTTTTAGTAGTGCGGCAGTTTCGCTCTTTGAAATTAAATTAGATTTCAAATTCTTGCTATCTCTTGTCTGATGTCTAACAAATCTCTTAGAATGGAACTGGCAGTTTCCATACCTCCTGCACCTCTGCCAATAATTGTTTGAGTTCCTGAGTGCTCTGATGTAAAAGCAATCGCATTTAATGTTCCATTCACACAAAGTGGATCATCATTTGATATTTCTTTAGGACCTACGATAAGCTCCTTGTTGCACGACGCAATTAATTTTACAGAGCAGTTATTCTTGTCTGCTTTTTTAATATCTTCAGTTGTCACATTTCTGATACCTGTACAATTGATGTCTGGTAATGTTACTTTCATTCCCATAACCCAGTTTGCAAGAATTACTAATTTTGCAGCAGCATCTAATCCATCTAAATCTAAAGACTCATTGGCTTCTACATATCCTTTGTTTTTTGCATCTTTGAGTGCTTCCTCAAATGACATTCCTGTGGCCATATTTGTTAAAATATAATTTGTAGTGCCGTTTAAAATTCCAGCAAATGATGTAATTCTTTCTCCGCTAAGACTATTTTTTGCATAATCTAAAATTGGGGTTCCTCCACCTACAGTTCCACTAAATTTGAACATAACTTGATTGTATGTTGCAAGTTCCATGAGGGATGGAAAAGCTAGTGCCAGCGGACCCTTGTTAACTGAAATTACATGCATTCCTTTTTTCATTGCAGTAGTAATGTGAGTCATCCCAGGCTCTGCATCTTTGTAATTACTAGCAGTGGTCTCAATTAGTACATCTGCTTCAATATTTTTCAGCATTTCAACACCTGACATTGAATTTTTTTTATCAGAGTAATTTTTTACAGTTCCAAATTTTTTCTTTACTTCTACTAGTTTGTTGAAGTCTAATCCTGATGAATTCACCGTACTTCCTTTACTGTCAAACACTCCTACAACTCTTGGTTTTAATCCATATTTTGCATAGATGTCTTCAGATCTTGATTCAAATAATTTTACTAAACTTTGGCCTACAACACCAAATCCACACAGAATAATTCTCAAATCATTTCATTCCTTTTTACTGTATATTTGTAGTTCTCTTTATTCATCTGAATTTTATTATTCATTAAGTGTAATACACCATGTTTTATTCTAATTTGTTTTGGTAATGTTTGTATCATAGAGTGGGTTGTCTGATTGCTTTCATAAATATTCTTAGTCTGATTATCTTTGCTTTAATCAATTTTAAGGCTAAAACACCGTATCGTAATTAATCTAATATTTACAATGTTAACCAAACTTGAATTCTATGTTCCAGTTTTAATATCTGCATCACAATGAATGCAAAAATATGATCCATTTGAAGTCTAATAGTATTGCACTTAATCATTCTTGTTTCTTAATAATTTATTTTGTTAATAATACATTGTTTGTTCAAAAAAAAAACACTTAGTTGGAAAGATTATGCATCCTGGTCTTTTTCATGATGTAACGAAACAGAATTTATACAATATCTTTGATTTGTTGGCTTTGGACCATCATCAAAGACATGGCCTAAATGAGCACCACATTTCTTACAATTGACCTCTGTTCTAATCATTCCATAGTCTGTATCAGAAACATATTCTATCTTATCCTCTGATATTGGTTCCCAAAAACTCGGCCACCCTGAACCTGAATCAAATTTTGCGTTTGATGAAAAAAGATCTTCCCCACAACAAACACACTTGAAATCTCCTTCAAGTTTGGTATTATTGTATTTCCCGGAAAATGGAGGTTCTGTTCCATGATTAACACATATTTCATATTGTTCAGGAGTTAGCTTTTCCTTCCACTCTTCAGGATTTCCATAAATTTCATCTCTCATATTCTTTGTTGCTATTTTCTATATTAGAAGATTGTTCTATTTTTTCATCTGTTTACGTTTTTCTTCAGTTCTTTTTTCTGATTCAAATCTCTCCAAATCATATTCTTTCAAATCAACAAATTTCATTATTTTACTCAAGTTTGGATGTACTTTGCTAATTTCATGAAACATTTGTTGTGCAACCCCTCTATAATCAATATGCCCCTGAGGAACTGTTCTTAGTTCAATTAGATGACAAGCCTCTCTTAGATTGAAATTCATAAAATATGGATAATTGAATGCAAAGTTTACTATGTATTGTCCTTGCTCAGGATATTTTGCTCTGATTTTATCAAATGTTTCTTTGGTTTTATTCATACAATCTTTAAAGTCTTTTTCAATTCCAAGAATTTTTATCTCATTTGGAATATTGTATCCATGATCTGTTGTAAGCAATTGTCTTTCTAAAGTTAATGCTCTGTGTCTATGAAAATCTCTGAACATTCCAAAGTTATTACATAAATCGAACGTATAGTAAACTGTTTCAAATGCTCTTGAAGGTCTATGACGTCTATTTTTTCGGAGTTTGGCAAATTCATTGATCATTTTGATTTTGTTCTGAATAGGAATTTTCTTAACTTGAAGTAAGATATTTTGATATGATGTACTTGGTGATTGCTCATAAATTATACTGGTTATGATTTTATCTATTGCATTTTTTTCTGATTCATGATCTACAAGTTTAGTAATTGTTCCAATGATTAGGTTTGATTTAATTTCTTTTGTTGCTATTGCTTTTGATTTATTTTTTATGTCTTTAAGATATTTTTGAAAAGATTTTCCATATTTGTCATCTGCCCTTCTAACAAATGATTTGATAGTTGTATCTAATTCTTTTTTGATTTTTGAGGCTAAATCTTGTTCTTCTTTAAGTTCAGATGAGCCTAAAATTGTAAGAAGATATTCAAACGCACGTCCATTTCCTGTGATGCCCACATTCGTTAAAGTTGATGCTGGAAGAAGCCCTCTGAGAATATCTAATGCTTTAGCTTTGGTTGATCCTTTGTAAATCATATTTGCAGATTTTACATCATCTTCATTTTTTAATTTAGAAAATAATTTTTCATTTCCATCTGTAGAATCTTTAAAACTATATTTTTCTATTGGATATTTTTCTCTAACATAATTAACCATTGGTTCTATATTTTTAGAATAAACATCAAACGAAAAATTACATGTTTCTTCATACATGTCTGTAAATTTTGATTTTGTAATTTCTGGGTCTCTGTAAAATCTGTATCTCCCTTTTTCTTTCTTGTTCCATGCAACATATCTAGAAGACTTTTCTAAATATGACAACCCTATTCTTCTGTCTTCAATTTTTTTTACTGCAATATTTGATAATCCTTCAATTGCAATTTGTGCTTCTCCTAATTCTGCAACAGAATCATCCCCATATTCTAAAAGTACTCTGTTGTAAAATTCTTCTCCTCTGTTTTTATTTTTTAAAAATTCGTCAAGAAATATTCTTCTCATACTTTTGTCAGTTCTACTATATCTTGACATTAATGCCCCACGATCTACTTGTCTTGGAGTAATTATTGCAAAGACATTTCCTTCAGTATTTGAAAAGTGATCTGATAAAATTTTTTTTTCACTAGCTGAGAATTCTGACAATGTCGATCTCTAGAAATTCAATTATTAATAGTCTATTTCTTTTTTCCAATTTGAATTAGATCGGGGCCTTTGTCTCTGTTTTTATCTTGACCTTTTGCTTGCCATCTCAACAAAACTTCTTTGAAAGATGCTGCATCAGCTTCATTTTCTGTGTACATCAATGTTGTAACCCAGTACCCATCCTTTGCTGTTTTCCCCCCAATTGAATTCATCCAGAAATCATTTGGAAGACTTTCCAAGGCTTTGTTGTTTGGGTCTTTTGTGGTTTCAATCCATCTATTTGCAACAAAATTCAAAATTTGTTCAAGTTCTTCTCTTTGAATCATGAGAATGTTCTTTCATATCTAAATTTTAAAATTACTGAGACCCTCAGGAAGAAAGTTAGTGAATTTAATCTTACCAAAACCAAAAACATTACTTACACTTTGTCGGTTATACAAATCTCTAAACTATCATACATGACCCACGACGATATCGAAATAATCGGTAAAAACGTCAAAGACATGTACGGAACATTCATGGGTAAAGTCGTAGGAACAATAACTGACATTGACGGAAGTATTCAATCCGTTGGTATTGACTGCGGTTCTCAAGGATTACAGCAAATCCAATATGAGCAACTTGTAGTACAAGGCAATGTTGTTATTTTCATTCCAAAATGGAGACTAGATTCTCAAAGACTCTTTCGTGAAAAACAACTAACTATACGTCGTCTAAAGGCACTGATAGATATTGTTTCTGAAAATGATGACATGAAGGTGGATGCAGAAATCATTCATCAAAAATACAAGTCAAAACTTGCATCATTAGATGAAACAGAAAGAGAAATCAAAGCCAAACTTGAGGCAAGATTGACAGAGTTAGATGAACAAATGAAGTCTGCAAAAATGTTATCCTTTGATGCAAAAGTACAGTTCAAGAGTAATGAAATCTCTGATGCAACATTTGAGACAGTGAAAACATGTACAACAGAAATAATTGAACATGTAACTCACGAAACAGCTGAAATCGAAAATGTAAAAAGTAGAATTGCTGACCTTGAATTGGAAGTGCAAGAGGTAACTCTCCCTCCAACACCGGACATCCAAGAATCCGCCGTTTCATATCTAGAGACTCCTGAACCTCAGGAAATAGTTCAGACAACTCTTCCAGAAGTACCAACCGAATCAACAATCATACCTTCAGAACCAATTGAAGCAGGTGTTCATCCAATACCAGAACCTCCTACTGAATCTGAAGTTACATATGCATTTCCAGAACCACCCCAACAGGTGACAACAGAAACTTCAAAAGATCACAATGATGACGATTGGCTTGCTAGAATGGAAGCACAATAATTTTTTTAATTTATTTTTTTAACACTTAGAAAGACCAAGTTCATACACTTTTTGATGGATAAAACATATGATATTGGTCTAGGGAACATTGATGTTAATTTAAGAAAAAAGGCCGATTCTGATTTTGTATCTTTCTGGGATGATGAGGCAAAAAATCTTTCATGGTTCTCTCATTGGGAAAAGACACTGGATTGGCACCCTCCTTTTGCAAAATGGTTTGTTGGAGGCACAATTAATGCTTCATATAATGCCCTAGATGTGCATCAAAAAACCAAATCTGGCAAATCTGCTATATTGTGGGAGGGTGAGGATGGTGAATCTCGAGTTATCACTTATGGTGAAATGCTTTCACAAGTCAAAAAATTCTCAAATGTATTAAAATCCCTTGGTGTCAAAAAAGGCGATCGTGTGACTATTTATCTTCCTATGGTTCCTGAATTGCCAATTGCGATGCTGGCATGTGCAAGGATTGGTGCAACTCACACAGTAATTTTTTCAGGATTTAGTGCAGCCTCTATCAAAGATAGAATAATTGACTCTCACTCAAAAGTTGTTGTTACTGCAAATGGTGGATATCGACGAGGAAAAATTGTAAAACTCAAAGAAGTAATTGATGAGGCAATCAAAGATGTTAATTTTGTGAAACATGTAGTGGTGCTAGAAAGAACAAAAAATGAAATTTCTATTTCATCCAAAGATAAACTATGGAGTGATTTGATGAATAATGTTTCAGATTCATGTGATGCCGAAAAATTAGATAGTGCTCATCCTCTTTACATCTTGTATACTTCTGGAACTACTGGTAAACCAAAAGGAGTTTTACATGGAACCGGTGGTTATTTGACACATTTGTATTCCACTTTCAAATGGGCATTTG
Organism: Candidatus Nitrosopumilus sp.; assembly: GCA_029864335.1. GTDB lineage: Archaea > Thermoproteota > Nitrososphaeria > Nitrososphaerales > Nitrosopumilaceae > Nitrosopumilus. The sequence continues at coordinate 47,415 of JAOTTS010000002.1, forward strand.
ACATTAAAGATTCTGATATCTTTTTTTGTACTGCGGATATCGGTTGGGTGACAGGTCATAGCTATGTTGTCTATGCACCACTCTTGCATGGTGCAACTCAAGTAATGTATGAAGGTGCACCTGATTTTCCTGATGCATCTAGAATGTGGAGTATCTTACAAAAATATCATGTTACAATTTTTTACACAACCCCCACTGCATTGAGGATGTTTATGAAATTTGGAGATAATATTCCAAATTCATTTGATCTTTCTTCGTTAAGATTACTTGGAACGGTAGGCGAACCAATCAATCCAGAAGTATGGAAATGGTATTTCAAAACTATTGGAAAGGAAAAATGCCCCATTATCGATACTTGGTGGCAGACTGAAACTGGTGGAATGCTGATCTCTCCATTACCTGGATTAGAGACAATACCCTTGAAGCCTGGTTCTGGAACACGCCCAATCCCTGGGGTACACATTTCTGTAGTTGATGAAAATGGAGACGATGTATCTCCTAACACCAAAGGATATCTTGTAGTAAAAAATCCATGGCCTGGAATGCTCTTGACATTATGGAATGATGATGAAAAATATAAAACTGTCTACTGGTCAAAATATGAACATTGTTACTATCCTGGAGATTATGCTCTAAAAGATGATGATGGTTATTTTTGGTTACTTGGACGTACAGATGATATTTTGAAAGTTGCAGGACATAGAATAGGCACTGCAGAACTTGAAAGCTGCATTGTTTCTCATTCCGATGTAGCAGAATCAGCAGTGTGTGGAATTCCTGACGATGTCAAAGGCGAGGTAATTATTGCATTTGTTGTTTTGAAACAAGGACTTTCTGATTCTAAAATATTAGAAAAAGAAATTTCTGATAAAATAAGAAATGATATTGCTGCCATTGCCACACCAAAACAAATCTATTTTGTTTCAAAACTTCCGAAAACGCGTAGTGGAAAAATTATGCGAAGACTACTAAAAGGAATTGCAAATAATGAAAAAATTGGTGATGTAAGTACTCTAGAAGATGGGGCTGCTGTTACTGAAGTACAAAGTGCAGTTGACTATATTCAAAAATCTATTAAAGAAACTTCTGGATAATCTATTTTAATTCTGATATATTAATTTGTAATAACATATCAAACATTTTTTTAAGCCCATCGTATTCTGATTTTGAATTTTCATCTAATTGATCATATTCTTTTTCTTTAATTTCGTTTAGTCTATTTTTTGCTTCTCTGAAAAATTCTTCATATTCTTTTATCTTTTCATCACTCATTTGAGTTAGATCGAAGATTACTGTATTACTGCCAAGCAAATTATTGTTTTCATCATAAATGCTTGTTGCCTGTAGCAATCCTGGAAAGGTACTTCCATCTTGTCTTTTGAATGTGATTTTTCTATCCATGACTTTTCCAGTCTCAAACCATAATTTCAGGGACTCATTCATTGCTTCCCAAGAGTCTTTGGATATGTACTCAAAAATTGACTTGCCTAGAATCTCTGATTTGGTATATCCCAAGTTTACTGCATATGTTGAATTGCAATCCAAAATGATTCCAATTGAATTAATTCTCCTCCACATAACTGGGGCATCTTTGAGTGTTTTTCTTGCTTCAGTCTGAGACATTTTTTTTGATTAATCAAGACTAGTAATTAAACTAAAAATCCGCGAACTAATTTGTTCAATTTAGACACTAGGAAATCATAATCTGATTTTAGATTTTGACATTATGTGAAAATATCTTGGAGGAACAATTAATGTGAAAAATAATCCTACAACCTTTTCTGTTACTTTGCCAAAGAATTTTTCATCTTAATCTAAAACCACTAGTTGGGGTTGAAAATTTACATAAATTTTTTCAGAGTTTGACTTTTTACTTTAATGAAATACTACATTCAAAAGAGGTCTTTTAATTAAACCTTTCATGATTTTATTTTCAAACTGTACTGAACAAAATCACTCATTTTCTTTGATGGCTAACTTGCCCAAAAGGATTCATCCTTAAGTGAGATGGCTGTGAGTAAAATCATGACAAAAAGAATAGAAGAAGAATTGGCAGAAATGAATCGATTAAAAAGATTAGAGTTGGAATTTCTATTTTTTCAAGCTAGATTGGATAATACTATGCTACAAAAATATCATGATGCTTTAACAAATAAACGCATTATCTCTGAAGATATAGATCCTGAACTACAATACGTTTGAATTTGAACAAAATTCAATCTTCATTTTCTCAACTATTTTCTAAATAATGTGGAGATATTACTTATGAATCATCTTTCATATGTCTATAATTATAATGACATCTCTTATTGCAAAACCAATCTAGTCCACCTAAATATTCTACATGATCAGACTTGTCACAAAATTTACATTTTATGAGTGCCTTATGCTATTTTTTTTGGTCATGATGTCTCTCCCAGAAAAAATCACACATACTACACTGATATTTCATTTCATTTTTTCACATCAGATGGTTTCTTTTTTCCATATTCTTTGAATGTGTTTACATCCATTGATGTCTTTTCTTGTTTTCCTTTTAGTCTTGCAAAAATATTTTCTAACATGATTAACTAGATCAACACTGACTTATAAAGTCAGAAAATTCCAACCATCAGACAACAATACATATCTTAGTTAATTCAGTCCTTTCTTGCAGATATGCAACCTCACACCACTACTGCATTAACATTACACCAATATTCCCTGCAATGTTTCATGTTTATGGGTTAATTATAAAATCATAGTAAACCCATGTAAAAGATTGGAAGAGTGTTAATTCTATTTGTCTGATTTAGTAGAGTCTTCTTTCTTTGGCTCTTCTTTTTTGTCGTCGTTAGCGACAATAATTGTTGGGTTTGTTTCTTTTGTCATACTATATACTAACTTATAATCAATATATACACGTGTATTCAAATTTATAGTTAAATAAAAAATATATAGATATTTAGGCATGAAATTAAAAAATTACGCCGGTATATATCAATGAAAAGCCCATTAAAAGCATGTTCGAAAAAATAATTAAAAAACTGAAATTTGGTTCTTGTAAAACCAAAGTAATAGATGATGTAAATACAAACATAGAATCTGAAAAAGAGACGAAGCAAGCTGAAGCATAGCTGCAAGGTTTACTATTTTATTTAGGAAGTAAAATGAATTTTAGTTTTGTTAAGACACATTTGAAAAAACTAATTCATACATTCTTGCACCACAACATACAAAAAAAGCATCATTGGTGGAGTGAAGAATAATTATTCTAAATTTTATTTTAAAAATACTTTTTTGAAACTTTATCTAGACGTTGGCTATAATTTTAAAATCCTCAGAATTATTCTTATTCTATAGAATAAGAATTATAATTAGGGTTAACTAATTTTACATTACTTTAATACAAACAACGTGTTACAAGTATTATGAGAAATGACTCTTGTAGAAAATGTGGAGGTGTAATGAATACATATCAAAACTGTGATCATTGCAAAAATCCAATTGAGTTTATTTGCCACAATTGTAATCTTAACACAGACCAAGAAATTCACTCTGATTGTATTGCTGGAATAATGCCTGCCACGGTATAGTGAAAATTATTGACCATATTACAGACAATTGAAAAAGAAAAACTATTTTGTAATTATTGCCATGTCTCAAGATTTGTAACTGATGATGTTATTGGAGAAATTGCTTGCTCAAGTTGTGGGTGTGTTATTTCAGAAAACACTGAAAATAGAGGGCTAGAACGTAGACTCATTTCAAGTACATCTGATACTGCTAGAACTGGTCCTGGATTGACGCTTAAAATGCATGACAAGGGTCTCAATACGATAATAGGAGTACAAAATAGAGATTCTGGCGGAAAACCACTTTCTGCAAAAACTACTCAGATATTTGGCAGATTGCGAAAATGGGATAATAGATCCCAAACAAAAAACTCTGCAGATAGGAATCTGAGAGTTGCACTTCAAGAATTTGATAAAATACAATCAAAATTAGGTCTCTCAGACACTGTGGTTGAGCGAGCCTCTCTTTTTTATAGAAAAGCAATAGAACGGAATCTCATTCGTGGAAGAACTGTCAAATCAATTGCAGCAGCATGTCTGTATGCTTCATGTCGAGATTTAGAACATAATAGAACTTTAACAGAAATCGCAAATCAATTTGGGATCAAAAAAAAAGAGATTGCAAGGGCATATCGTATATTGTTTAGAGAGTTAGGATTTGCAGTTACTATTGTAAATCCAATAAAGTCAATCACCAAGATTGGAAGCAAGATTGGGTTATCTGAAAAAACAATTCGTAAAGCAATACAAATCTTAAATGCAGCCCAGGATGCAGGAATTGTATCTGGTAAAAATCCTGAAATTATGGCAGCTAGTGTAATTTATGCAGCATGTGTAATAACAGGCGAATCAAAATCTCAAACAGAAGTGGCAGCAGTTGCAAATACTAGTACAGTTTCAATTAGAAATAGAATTCAAGAATTTAAGACAAAATTAGGTCTGTTTTCAACAATTAATTAACTGAGATATTAATTCAAACCAATAAACAGCATGATTGATGAAACATTATATAATTATGTTGGGGAAAAATAAATTGATTAGTTTCAATAATGTAACTTTAAAGGATTATGGAAAAATCAAAAGAGGCTTGAAAAAATCATTCAAAACAATTCCTTGTCTAAGTGGTAATAGATCTGTGGTTGAAACTTTTGATGTGGTTTCGGCGGATTCTAAACTTCCAATCACCTATTACAAAACAAAAACACTTCAAATCCAAGAAGATTCGTCTAATAATTCAAAAAAAGTCATTGAAGTAATACAAACCATCCTAAACATTTGATGATTACATTGATCCCTTAACTTTGGAAGAATTCAAGTAAATTTGAATCTAAATTGAGGTCCTTGAACTAGTTTGACAAGTCACCTCGAGAGTTTTGTATATTCATTTAATTGGTTTTTGATTAAAATAAAATCACTCATCAAATGTTAAACATGGCACATTTAACGCTAGCATAAATGTGATTTACTGTACTGTCATGATAGATTTTTTCAGGACTAACTTTTGAGGATTTACCCATAACAATAAGATCAATTTTATGGGATTTTACATAAGATACAATACATGTTGAGGCTACACTGCAGTTAGAAATTTTTGAATCACATCGAATGTCTGATTCCTTTGCTATCTGTTCTAATTCAAATAACTTTTCTTCCATTATTTTATTTCTTTTCGTCATGTCTATTTTATCGGATTTTGTATCAAAAAACCCAAAGGTAGAGTTTTTTTCCATACAAGCTAGTATAGTGATCTTGGAAGAAAATTTTTTTGCTAGTTGAATCGCACCGTTAAATGCCTTATCTCCTGTTTTTGTTCCATCATAGGGTACAAGAATATGCTGAAAAGACAAGGCCATACATAAAAGACATACATATCATATATTAAAATCCAAAGTATCGAACCTCATTTTGAGGATGAACATTATACAGCTTAGATTGAATCATCAAATTATTATTGTGATATTAACACAAGAATCATTCATAGGATTTCATATTTTCTTCCTAACATGAATGCGTGATAAACTGCCTCTTCTCTTGCTTTTTGCGTCTTTTTCCTTGTAAATTCATACCCAAATTCTGCTGCAAAGTCTTTCTGATTGATTTTTTGTCCTACCTTTAACATGGATAGACATGTTGCATATTGCGGACTAACTTTTACATCATAGTCTTTTTGTGAGTTGAATTTTTTTAGAACCTTGTAGAATTGTTTTACCATGAAAATTAGTCATATCTTGAAGTATAAAAGATGAATTTATTAGCTAAAACCACTGGTCTAAATTCTGACTCTTTTTCTCTAATGCCTTTTTCAATCTGTTTAATGTAGATTGAACTCTGTCTTCTGAGAAACTTCTTTCTTTTACCAAATAGTTTGTCATTCCTTCATAATCTACTTCGTTAAAAACAATCTCATCGACATCTGCAACTTCTGGATTCTGAAAAATTTTCCGAATCTGTTGAAAATCAATTTCTTGAAGTTGTTCTTGAATTTGTGGAATGTCTTCCAATCTTGAATATTGTTTTATCATTTTTAATGCAGTTTTTGGACCAATTCTGTCAAAACCATTTGGATTAAAATCAGTTCCAATTAAAATACCGACATCAATTAATTGCTCCCTGGTCAATCCTAATGCTTTTAATGTTTTTTGTGTTTCAATTATTTCTGGTACTATGTCGATGTAGGTATTTCTGTTAGGTATTTTTCTTCTTCCACTGTTTGTGAAATTTCTTATTAATCTTTTGGCTCCACATAAAATGGAATCAAAATCTTGACTTGCAGAAGCATAAGCTTGTCCTGTATTTGTGAGATGTGCAGCTGTTGCTTCTCCTTCTGATGGTGCATCAATATATGGAATTCCAAAATATGTTAGAATTTGTTTTGATTCTTTTACCATTCCATCTTTCATACTTGTTGTCTGCTGAGCATATTTTCTTGCATCTTCCATATTTCCTGCAGCTACTGCTTTTTCATATTTTACAGTTGCATCCTTTTTGATCTGTTTTCTACGCTCAATTTCAGCTGTCTTTAGCGATGGCGGTTTTCCATCAAACACGTAAACCGGTTTTATTCCCAATGAGAGAAAGTTGACATTTCTGTAAAGTAGTCCACTTAGATGACTTGTGATTCTTCCCTCAGAATCTGATAGTTGCAGGCCATCTGGGCCTCTAATACTTGCTAGAAATTGATAGATTGCATTGTATGCATCAATTGCAATTACCTTTGTCGAAAATGCCTCCAGAGCTGTCTTTTCTCTTACTACCAAATCTTTTAGGTTTAGACCCATAGAGATTTCTTGTAATTTTGTTCTATTTTGTGTTTATGCTTCAGTTATTATAGTTATTTTGGAAATTTTATTTCTATTATTACAAAATTATTTTAAAATCGATTTTAATATGTCTATGATTTGTAACAAATACTATGGTAAAACCATCATTATCTTCCCATCTAGAGGATAAAATTTTTGAAATAAAATTTGATTCTGGTGACAACATATCTAAAATTATTTCATATTTTCCTTTATCTGCATCTGAAATACAAGAAATTCTTTCATTTTTACATATTAAATCATTTAACGGGTTTAGCTCAATTTTTGCAGATAAAATAACTACCAATGAATGGGAAAATACCAAAGAACAAATCAAAAAGAAATTCAAGGATGAATTATTTGATATTGACGATATGTCTTAGTTTTGTACTGATTTGCTTTATTATGGAGAAAATTTCACAATAGATGCCGGGATAGCCAAGTGGTACGGCGACCGTCTCGAAAACGGTTACGCGCAAGCGTGCAGGGGTTCGAATCCCTTTCCCGGCGTAACATCAATGGTTAAACGCCCTAACCTCCTAGGAGATGCCCTGTGAGTCAAAAGAGTAGAAATGAGGCACCAGTTGATGATTACTATTGTTGGTGACTCTTGCAACTCTACACATTCAAGATTCTTTTACATGTTCCTGTTCATCGTATCCTGACTTTCTAACGACTAGGATGGAATCTGATGGAGCATTTCAAGGAACAGTCAAAGACATTCTAACTGATGATGGTCCACGAAAAATTACTTTTGATATTTATCAGGTACAAAAAGGAAATTATCCGTATGGCAATTACACTCTTGTGGATTCAAGCATACTCCATCATGGCAAAGACATGATCCAAATGAACACTTGTAGTGTCGACTACAAAATAGGGGGAAACGTATCAGGTCTTTACGTACGGTGGAGGCCGAATAATGGGTGAGACCGATATATGTAGCACAAAACAAATTTCAGGCCTTGATGAAGGGTCACATGAGGATGGTGAGATAGAGTATTACAGACAAGATTACAATTTCTTTATTCAATACAGCCTTTTCTCATCAATCATACCTGTATCCATCACAGCAATAATTGTGGAAATTATTATTTGGAGAAAGAGAAAATGAAAACTAAATCCAATATTCTTTTAGTTATAGGGCTTATATTTTTTGGCTCTTATGCAACAATAATATCATATGCACAAGGACCAGATGATATTCTAAACATTGCCATGATCTTGTATTTTCCAAGCATAGTAAAGCAACTCATAGCTAATGAGGGCAATGGAATAATCTGTGTTGATGCTTGTGGTCAATGTTCTGTGTGGGGTTACAACTATGTTCTAGTTGAAGATCAATGCAAAATTCCTGACAACGTAAGAGATTGTTATTATATTGATCCTCCCATGGAGTGGGAGTTTGTGGATGGCAAATGTATTCCAACTGAAAAGTATCGTGAAAAATAAGGTTAGATAGATAAGATGGTTCAACCGCAATATCAAAGCTACTGGCAATCAATATTTGAATTGAATTCCATTTTCATGTTTATTCCAATGATGTTGGGAATTGTTGACATATCTTTGTTAATTGCACATCTAATTCTCAAGAAAAAGAAAAAACCTAGCAGACCCTATATTATGCTGATCATCACTGGATTTCTTTTGTACTTTGGAATTCCTAATGCATTTCAAGGATTGCTTCTAATCTTCATAATTATCTTCTCTCCACATTTGCAAACTCTGGAAATGATAATTGGAATGATGTCTTTTCCAATAATTGGATTTATGTTTACAATTACAGGAGTATCATTGATAACAAAGCCCAGTTCTGTTAGGCAATTATACAGGAAATATCTTGACTAGAAAATGAAAACTAGACTTTTGATTCCAGTATTTGTAATATCTTTTTTGTTTTCAACTAGCATAACATTTGGTGAATCCTCTGATGAAAATCAATATTTTTTTAAAGTAGGTGATTTGTTTTATTGGCAGAATTTACAGACGGGTGAAACAATATCTGCTTCAGGAACGTTTACTTCTATCTTTGTGAGTAGTCTCGGCCCAATTCTTATTGTATTGTTTATTGTATTTTATGCAATCAAAAAAAGAATTCCAAAGAAAAATGCAAGTGAGGCAAGATAATGGATTATCCAACAATAATTTTTGCGACAGTATGGGGATTAGAGTGAATGAACAGAGAAACATATGGTAAAAGATGTAATTGCAATCACTATGAAAGTGAACATACTTTACAAAAACATGATTTTTCTGAACCAAGAGTAATACCGGAAATGGGAATACTTTTTACTCATCCACCAGGGATGATCAAAGAACCTGTACGTTCTGGTTGTAAAATATGTGATTGCAAAAATTTGATTCAAAAAAGAGGGATGGAGATTCTAAGGCATGACAACTGAAAACTGTGATCATTTTTCAACAAACTCAACACTACAAATTCTGTGGATATCTGCAATGTGAATATTGTTGGAAGGCACATAAAGAACAACACATAGCAAATGGAGATAAAGAGATGGATTTTGACAGTTAAAGTTCTCTTTTCATTAAATTAATTCCACGTATCTATGTGGTCTCTTCTTTTGATTAAATTCAACAGCCAAATTTCTTAAGAAATGAATGTGAACAAGAGCAGATGTAGTGAGTAAAAATAGGTTGGTAGTTGGTTTCTTGTGCCTATAACTAATACAAATTTGTAATAAAGGCTAAATGCTACGAACCATGATTTGAGCTAATGAATGGAAAAATCAAGTTTATGATTCCAGCATTTGCAGCAGTTTTTGCTCTGATGTTTGTGTTTGCAACTCCAAATGTGATGGCAGAAGGTGGAGATTATTCAAAATGGGGTGGTGCAGATCATCATAAGCACATGAAAATTCAGCTTGGTGAATTATCAGGTTCTGAATCAGTAACTAGAGAAACAATTCATGATAAAAAAGATGAAGTGATTTCTTTGTCTATTGCAACTAGCAACTATCCTGACGCAAAGAAAGCTAGTCTAGGAATTGCAGTAAATGATGTAGGTGAAAAGTTCCTTATTTGGAAAGTTGTTACCATGACAAAAACTGATGATGGAGCAAAGTCTGCAACTATCCATGTCGTAGATGCTCTAAAAGGATATGAAATTACAAGCATTGAGAAATCGTTTGATCGCTCTTCAATGGATGGTAAATGGTCTAATCATGGCATGAAGGACAAATTTGCAGAATTATCTTCAGAAGAACGTGAAGCAAAATTTACACAGTTTAAGGAAATGAAACAAGCATTTTCTTCAATTTCTGATGAAGACAGAGAATTAATCAAGACTCACTTTAAGGAAATGAAACAAGAATATGTAAATCTATCGGATGAAGAAAAAGACGCAAAACATACTGAATTCAAATCTCAAATGGAAGAATTTTCAGTACTATCATTAGATGAGAAAATTGCACATTTGCAAGAATTTGCAAACTCACTAAAATAAAACCTGGATTAACATCCATTTTTTCCATATTTTATATTCAAAACATATTTTTCAAAATCAGAATTTGCTGTGTTTGAAGTTCTGTTTTTACACTTTGCGTTATTATTCCAGCATTACAGTTGAGTCATCATGTGAACTGTTCATTTCATTGTCTTGACCATTTTACAATCAGATAAACTGAAGTATAGTCAAGCCAATTGATGCAATTATGTTAAGAATCATATATGTTCCGGTGTCGTATTTTCTATAGTAAACAAAATTATTGTTTCGTATTGAGTTCAAAATGTTTAAAGTTAATTGATTAAACAAGCAATCATGACTAATGAGACTGAATCAAAAATTCGAGAATCTGGAATTTCAACTGCTAAAATAATATCTCATTTTAGAGAAAAATGTAAAGTATGTGGCCATCATAGAATTATGCATAATGAACTGGGAGTATGTGAAGGTGTTATGAATAAACCCTGTACTTCTGGCTGTGATGGTTTTAATCCCGAATAATTAATTCTATACAACAAATTATGATTTCTAATTCTTTAATAACGTATTTTTTGTAAACTGTATGTGGATTCAGAAAAAAAAGAAGAGAAGATTTATCCCCAAGGCTATGAGCCTGTAATAACTCCTGATATATCTAACGATAACACTAGAAATCAACTTCTAGATTTTATCCTGCAATCTGGACCTTCTGAAGTCGTAGACACTGATTTGTTTGCCGTAATGGCAAAAAGGCGTTCAACAAGAAAATTCTCTGATAAACCAGTAGAAACCACTAAAATAGATAAAATTATTGCAGCAGCAGATACTGCACCTACTGCAGGAAACTATCAGGGATTTGAAATATTCTATGTAAAAAGTCCTGAAAAGAAAAAACTTCTAGTTGGAGCATGTAATAATCAACCATATGTTGACGCTCCTGTGGTGTTGGTTTTTTGTAAAAATCCATCTAGAGTAAAATTTGATTTTCCAGAATACATACTTGCAAAATTTGCAATACAGGATGCAACACTTGCAGCAGGATATTCCCAGCTTGCATCCCAAGCATTAGGATTAAGCTCAATTTGGATTGGAATGTTTGATGAGCAAAAAGTGATGGAAGTAATTGGAACTGATCTTATTCCTTCATCTGTACTATGTATTGGATATCCAGAACAAACAAAATTCCCAAAACCAAGAAGAAATCTCAAAGATTTGGTTCATGTAGTATGGTAGACTAGCCTAAACTTGTTCATCTTTAAATAATCCTAGAGAGATGTTTGATTCATGACTGATGCATATGTGATGCTAAATTGTGAATTGGGTTCAGAGGCAGAAATCATTGAACAATTAAAGCAACTTGAACAAGTGGTAGATGTCTTTGAAACAATAGGGACTCACGATATGTTGGTAAAATTACAAGCTGAGAATTTTGAAAAAATACGCGAGATTGTTTCCTGGAATATCCAAAAGATGAAAAATGTACGTTCTACTGCAACTTTGATAAAAAAAGATAATTAGCAGTAATTAACATTTTGAAAATTTAATTAGGATTGGTCATAATGATTTTTTATGGTCGATGAGAAAAACGAGATTGAAAAACTCATTGATAATATGATATCCAGTGGGGATGAACTAGTTGATAATCTAAAGGCAGTCCTTCCTGATTCGTTGGCTGAATCAATGGTATTGTTTCACGAATCAAACGTTTCAAATCTAAAAAAAATCCGTGCATTTCTTAACAAATAGATTAAAAGGAATGATTCCTATGATTTCTACTATATCTTTTTTAATCATAAAATGAGATTCCCACTATGACTAGATCCCGAAACATCACAATTACTGTAAAAAAGAAAACAGGTAAAGCATTTGATGCCATTTTGCAAGCTCCGCCAAAGATGATGCCTGATGCAAAAATTAACGCTGATGGATGGTGGTCATTTACCGGACCTCATGGAAAATCTAGACTAAAATTTAATGAAAACAAATCGCTTGGAATTTTAGATCATCAGTTTGTTGATGAGGAATCTTCTTGGGATGTCCCTATGAGGGTAGTATCTAATGGTGATTTTTCTGATGTGGTAATCACTCTTAACAAACCCGATGAATTAACTGACAAACAATTTGATCAAAGAATGTCCGAAATTGGCGATATGGTAGTTTCTATGAAAAATATCATCGAATCATCATGATTCTTGGAGTTAAGAAAATTTTTAAAATTCATTCATAATTAGTCAAGTAGAAATCATTTCTTGCGGTTAAATGCAAATTTGGTAATATAATAGTGAGAAAAGATGCCTTACGAAGAAGTTTATTTTCAAAGAATGGAATAGGATAATCCTGAAGATTATCCCAAACTAAAAACTAAAAAATCTGAATAATTTAATTTCATTAATCTTTATCAGAATCATCTGTTTGTGTTCCACTAGGACCTACCATATCTTCTGGTTTTACTTTGTTGTCCCAATCCCCTTTGACTCCTTTAACTAATGAAATAATTCCTGCCCCAATTAGAGCAACAACTACTGCAAAGAATATAGTTTGATCAAATATTTTAAGTGAGCAATTGATCTCAACTGGTGGTTTATCCTCAAAATACTCATAACAAGTTCCAAATTCATTTGATTCAAAAGTAGCAGCCTGAAAATTATGTCCAAATACTCCTAAGACAAGAAATCCTGCAAAAACAAGCACTATACCAATAATAATAAATCGCATATCGCTCATACTTTTTTTCCTGATTTATCATATTTACATTTTGACCTGAAAATTATCTAGTACTATTTTTCAAGTATTACTTTTAGATTTTCAAGTGATGCTTCGTAAAATGAACCCATAAACGCCAGAAATTCTAGGAATTGTTTTTCAGACATTTTTTTGCTGTTAAGATATGATTGCCATGTTAATTCAACGAGTTTGTTGGATCTTTCTCTGATAGAAATTGTTGCAACATATGCTCTCAGTGGCAATCCCTCAGTTGCAATGTATGTGAAATATTCTTTATCTTTCCATGCAACAACATGTTCTTCTATTCTATTTCTGTCTGCAAAAGTGATTAATCTGATTGCTCCCACCCCCCTTTTCTTTTTAGAAAGATAAACTGTCTTTTTTACATCAACTAACCATGTTGACAATCCTACCATATTGCTAATTTTTCTCCAAACCTTGTCCTTTGAAGCATTAACTTTGATTGTTTTTTTAACTGTACCAGTATGAAATGATTTCTTTGGATCTTTTACCATGTAATCTGATCTACCTAGGTGAATTTTAAATTTTAGTTGTACAACCATTTTTAATCCCCTGAGTCCAATATTATCAAATGGTCTTTGGATGGGGTAAAAAAAAGCAAGATGAAAAACCAATAGAGGAAATTCATGATGGTAAGGAAATTCATCTTTCTGATGTGCCACAAATAGTAACAGAACTTGAAGAATTAAGAAAATCTCAAACTCTGTCTGAGATAAAAAATCTTAGGAATGATACTGCACCATTAATTGATGATTTGATGAATATTGGAAAAATGCTTGAAAAAGATAATCTAAATGTTGATGATATTGACAAGCATCTAGCAATTATTGTGGTTAGAGGCAAAAAACAGGTAATTGATGTAATCAAAAAAGGCGTCACTAGCATTCCTGAAATTTCATCCATTGAGAATGCACAAGAATTAGATTCTACTTTGAATCAAATTTTAAAAAAAATTGGCGATGTTTTAGGAAGACAAACCAGAGTAATCCATATTTTTGCAAAAAAATACGCTGCGCAATTAAAAAATAATCTTGAAGTGATGAACAAAAATCATTCAGAAATTCATAAAATTCTAAAAAACTTTGATGACACAAAATCAATTTCTAATGAAATCATGGATTTTCTTACTCAGATCAAAACTCTAAAAGAAACTCGTACAAAAAATGAAAAAAAGGTAGTTGAAACCAACGAACATGTAGTTTCACTAGAAAAAAAAATCTTGTCCATTCAGGCTTCCATTGAAGAAATAAAATCCTCTGACAACTACAAAAAATATCTTGAATTAAAAAAGAGTTTAAATGAATTTAGCAATCAAAGAACAAAAATAAAAAATGAGATTGATACCCAATTTACAAAAATTTCCCGTCCATTAAGTAGATATGAATACGCTTCATCATTGGACAAGGATCAAAAAAATATTTTGAATAAACTAAATACTGATCCATTTAAAATCCTTCTACCAAAAAATAAGGATTCTATAATAGTGATTTTAGAAAATGTCCGAAAAGCAGTATCCTCTGAATCTATTTCAGTAAAAGACGTGGATAAGACATTGTCTCAAATTACTGAAACTGAGGAGGCACTAGATGGATTTGTTAAGCAGATTTTAGAATATTTTAAAAAATATGAACAACTAGAAAATGATCTGAATTCTCTAAAACCAAAGAATCTTGCCTCTTTAGAAAATGAACTTGAAAAAAATATTTCTTTTAAAGAGGATGCTGAATTAAAATCCAAAACCATTCTAAATGAAATAGATGAAATTATCTTGAAGATCCCTCAATTTATTACCAAAATTGAAGAAAAATTAAGACAATTTTCAAATACAAAATACATCTTAAATACATCTTAAATTAAATTAGTTCAATATTATAGCAATTTTGTGATTTTCAAAAAGAAAAATTTTGAACGTAGAGTTATGATTCAAAAAGAAGTACTTGATAGTATTCTGTCTTTTTGTCAAATGAAACATCCCAATGAAGGGATTTTGATATTAAAAGGAAAATCAAAGAATGGCGAAATTATGATCGATGGACTTGTAATTCCTCCATTTAGTGAAACCGGTCCAACTTTTGCAGGTTTTCCCCATTCATTTTTACCCTTTGACATGAGCTATCTTGGAATTGTTCATTCACATCCAAGTGGTTCTGCAGAACCCTCCGTAACTGATTTGCATAATTTTTTTGGCTTGGTTTCACTTATTGTGAAGTCACCTTATGATGATGATTCTATTTTTGCTTGGGATAGCAATGGCAATGAAATTCCTCTTTCAATAATCTGAGAATTAAATACTCTGTGGTGTAAACTGAAATTAACTGACAAAACTTTATAACCTTTTTCAAAGTACTTTCATTGAATTGTTTAACTACAAAACTTATTTGCTTTTTCTAGGTGCATCTCTTGCTATTAGCATCGGATTACAGATGGTGCTCCCATTTCCATATGGATTGGGTGCTGCACTTGCAATCTTTATTGTCTTTCCACTCTTCTTAAGAAAACGATACATGAGTCGTATGCGCGGATATGGTGGTGATTCTGGAACTGGTGGTGGATTCTTTGGAATGGGTTCTCAAGGTGGTTCTGGCGGAGTTAGATATGTTTGTCTTGTTTGCAACAACAAACACAAGGGTGGTACTTGTCCACGATGTGGATCAAAGACGCAACGTGCAGATTTTTAAAGAGATACCATGTACCTAGATGAAATCCGTAAAAAAGTAATCTTTCATAATTCTGTTGATGTATGGATTGCAGCATGTAATGAAAAAAATATTCCTTGGACAAATACTGATGATTACAAAAAATTCATCGCGTACTTACTCAAAAATAATTTGAATCTCAAGGCGTTTAATCTGTGTGCTCATGAAGCAGGAGCGACAGATGATGAAAAAACAAAATTTACTGAGATTTTGGCAGAAACTAAAGAAGATCCAAACTCACTGACATATACTATCAAACTCAATGACGCAGCTTTGGATATTATTCGAAGTCATAGTTTCTAACTATCTTTTGAGTTTTGGATTAACTATTGCGTCAAGTGCATTTCCAATAAATACAAAGGCAAGACCTGTAATTGCAATCATTATCCCAGGTGGCATAATCCACCACCATAATCCTCTTGCAGCTGCTCCAAATGTATTGGCGTCGTGTAAAATTTGACCCCATGTAGGAAACGATGGATCCCCCAATCCTAGAAAACTTAGGCCTGCTTCAGTTGTTATTGCAGCTGGAACTGAAATAGCAATACTTGCAAATGCATAGGGGAGTAATTGTGGTAAAATATGTTTGAAAATTATTTTGGAATCTTTTTGACCCATCATGTTTGCAGCATCCACATACCCTCTAGTTTTAATTTGAAGCGACATACTTCTTGCTACTTTTGCTATTCCTACCCAACCAAAAATCATCAAAAAACCAATCATCAAAAAAATACTGTTGCTAATTGTCACTGAAAGTATAATGAGGAATGGTAGTGCTGGTAGTGCATAGATTACATCATTAAATCTCATCATTGTCTCATCTATTTTTTTACCCTTAAATCCTGCATAAACCCCATATAGTAAACCCATAATTACTGATGAAATTGAAACAACAATTCCTATGAACAATGCAAGTGGGGTTCCCCATAGTAATCCTACTGCTAAATCTCGTCTTAATTCATCAGTACCCATGATTCCGAAAGCTTTTCCGCCAATGATTAATTTTGATTCATGAATTTGATTTTCAGAATTCACCCCATACAAATCCACAGAAAAAATATAATTTCCTTTAAGAGGCTCATTTGTTTGTATTTTTGAAAATACAATATCTTCAGATGATAGTCTGTCTAAAGAAAATTGAAATTTTTCTGACTGCAATGATAAATTTTTCTTTACTGCTTTATCTGTTGAAAAAATTCTTTCACTGTGAATTGTTTTTGGATTAGAGTATGGGAGAGACGTTGACAATAATTCAAGTTTTACTCCATCTGGCCTAATTGCTGACATTTTCAATAATGGTGAGCCAATATATTCTGATGAAAACACATAGATGAAATCATTTGGAAAATAATCATAATCAAAATTTACTCCAAATTGATGTGAAGTGAGGAATATCTCCTCTTGTGAAATAGTTTGAATATTTGGATTCTCTAAAATTTGGTGTTCTGGAATCTTTTCTATCATAAACATGTTAACCCAAATTGGGATTGCTACCTTAGGATATAGAATCCAACTACCTGGATTATTCCATTCTTGAAATGTTTCAACTGGAATTACAATCATTGTAATAATTGATGTAGCTACTAGTATTGTAAGAATTGCAACTCCTGCAATTCCCATTTTGCTCTTAAGAAATTCTTGTTTTATTTCTTGAGGTGTTATTCCACTCATTGACCTGTTCTCACCCTAGGATCAAAATAACCATAAAGCAAATCAGTGATGAATATGCTGATTAAAAAGAATACTGTGAGCAAATATGTCGCACCAATAATTACTGGAAGATCCATTACTGTGATTGCTTCAAAATACAATCTACCCATTCCTGGCCAATCAAATACTGCTTCTGTAATTATTGCACCACCTAGAGAACCTGATAAACTGAGAGCCAAAATCGTAACAATTGGGGGTGCTGCATTTTTTAGAGCGTGTGTGTAGATAATTTTTTTCTGTGAAATTCCGATTGTTTTCTTTGCCATAATAAAATCCTCCTGCATAATACCGACCATAAAATTTCTTACCAAGTATGCCCATGATCCAAAACCAATTATTACAATTGTGATTAGTGGTAATGCCATGTGATATAGTAAAGAACCCATGTAACCAGGATCTGATGATGGAATATCTGGAGTTGCTCTTGCAGGAAATATTTGATATGTAAATGCAAACAAGAATATCATCAATATTCCTATCCACCAAACAGGAAAACTAGAACTGATTATCGCAAAACTAGATGTAATTCTGTCAATAATGGAACCTACTTTACTACTAGACAAAGCCCCTAGAAATATTCCGATTATTGAGATAATTATTGTTGCAGTCGTAAAAAGTAAAACTGTTCTTGGAAGTTTCTCAAAAAGTATGTCTTTTACATTTGATGACCCTTCATCACTTGTTAGGAATGTAGCATGACCAAAATCTAACAGTAATATCTTGTACATTGTAATCCCTATTCTTTGAGGTGAATACCATGGCTCATCCAAACCTAAAATCTTGGTTCTTTGATCTATCTGGGCTTGAACAAATGACTCGAATTCTTCTACTGAGGAAAAACTCTCTGCAATTGCAGGATTTTCTGTTATCTCGGCTCTAACCTGAAAAACTATTCCTTGCTTTAGAATGGTATCCATATTGGAGCCTACTAGAGAAATTGTAATCAACAATGTAATCATCAAAACTCCAAACATCGTAGCCATTCTTGTGACTACATACTTTTTCATACCCAATATTCTCAAGTAAAGAATTAGTTTATAACAATAGATGTTTTTCCCCACAGTTTAATTACGGCAGATTTTTATCCCAATTAGAAAGACATGTCCTTTGATAGAGAAAGAGAAATGTTTACCGCAACATGCGGTGACTGTGGAAATGAATGTCAAGTACCATTCAAGCCAAAAGACGACAGACCTGTTTATTGCAGAGAATGTTTCCAAAATCACAAACCAGCACCAAGACCTGGTGGACGATTTGGAGGAAGATCTGGTGGCTACGGTGGAGACAGAGGTTCTAGATTTGGTAGAAGAGACGATAGGCCACGAGAAATGTTTGACGCAAAATGCGGTGACTGTGGAAATGATTGTCAAATACCATTCAAGCCAAAAGACGACAGACCTGTTTATTGCAGAGAATGTTTCCAAAATCACAAACAAAATTAAAAATCGTTTTGAGTAATTTTCAAAACTCCTTTATTTTATAATCCAAAGATTTAGAATCTTCATGTTTTGTGATTCATTATTGGTTAATATCCCTCTCAGAGACAAAATAACTATTGGAACAATGGTTCAGATAATTCTCAAACAGGATCAGAGAACAGGGTATTTGACTGATGGAACAGTAAAGAGAATTCTCACTTCAAATAATTTTCATCCCTATGGAATTAAAGTTGAATTGAGTAATGGAAGAATTGGACGTGTTCAAAAAATTATATAATTCAAATCTGATTAGAATGAAACGAATTCAGGGCATTAATCATGGCAGAAAACCAAATTTCTCGTTTTGTAATGTAGCGGTATCATTCATTATAAACATTTTTTGACCGTATGAGAAATCTCTGATTGTTAAAATATTATTATTTAGTTTATTCTATTGTATTTATGGGTAAAAAAAAGACCTTTGATCCTGACAAACTTGTTTTAACAAAACCTGAGATTTTGGAATTTTGTGATAGAGTTTTAAAAAAATGGGATAAGAATCCAGTAAAGAATAGAAATAATATTCTTGCAATGAATGCAGTAAAAACAAGCATTATTTGGACTGATGATGAATCACTAAAGGCGATTTGGAGTGAGATTTTGGCATGGACCTTTGAACTTCTCTATGAGAATGTAATGGCCCAAGATGATTTGGAATGGGGAAATGTAATGAAAAAATTAAAGAATAAAAAATGATGATGTTTTCTGATAAATCATGAGTGCAAATACTATCAAAAAAGCAAAAAAACTTGTTGAAAGTGGTGGTGTTATTCAAATCGAAGATGACTTGTTTCAGATAAAATCTTCCTCTGATCCTGATAAATCATATTTTGTCACATCTGATATCTGTGAATGCCCTGGATTCAAAAATTTCTACAAATTTCATCATGGCAAAGGCTTGAAGGCTAATTGTTCTCATTTAGAGGCTATACGAATTTTCAAACAAGATTCCTAAATTATTTAAGATTTTTTGAATCAATCTTTCCAACAAATGCCTTGTTTCCTGAAATAATTATTGGGCGCATAATTAGTCCTGGATACTTCATCATTAATTTAATAATTTGAGAATCTGTTTTTTTGCTATTTGCTAGATCTAATTCTTTGAACATTTTATCTCTTTTCCTGAGAAGTTCATAGGGGGTCTTTTCAGATATTTTGATGATTTTTTTTAATTCCACCCCTGAGAGAGGATCTTTGAAAAAGTCTCTCTTTTCAATATCTAGTTTCATTCTTTCAATCTCTGCAATTGCTTTTTTACATGTAATACATGTTGGCTTGTGTAGTATTTTCAATTTATTTTTTATATCTAATTGGGATTAAAAATTGTTTAGAAAAAGAAAAATGCTATTATGCACAACAAATGGATTTTTTAAACTCTTCAGAATTTCTCTCAAAGTTACATTCTTTGCATACTTGCCAACTTCTTTTCTTAAGTAGGGTAAATGATGATTCGTAACTAACAGAATACATTTTTCCGCCACATGATGGACAAGGTAATGGAATATCTATTTTCATCAAATCATGTTGTGAAATTTTGAATATAAGGCCCGCGTAGAATTTATCAATCGTTCATTGATTTTGAGAATCTTCTTCGGGGGTTTGATTCTCATCCAAACTTTCTTCTGATTCTTGATTTGCTTTTTCTTGATTAAACTCTTCAAGAATTTCTTTTGAGATGGATATTTTGTCTAGGTATGCTTGTCTAGCTTCTTCATATGTTCCTCCATTGACAAGAACTTCATCTCTAATTTTTTGGGCTTCCTCAAAATTGTTCTTTGTAAAGTCAAGTTGGCTAATCACCAGTTCTCTTATTTCTGGGTTGAGACTGTTGATGTAATCCCTATACTGGATACCTCCATAAGTACCTGCACCTGGCTTGAATTCATCAATTGCTTGATTTCTTAGATTTTCCGCAATCAATCTTTGTTGCTTTATGAATATTTTTTTTTCTGAAGGCTCCCTGGCAATTTTTTGCTCTAAGATTAATTCGTCTAATAATTTATGATAATGCTTAAACAATGTTTGCCCAATAGGATTTTTCTCAAAATCACTTTCATTAGAGCCTAGATATTTTCTTGCCTCATCTGTTGATAATTTTTGTTGTAAGGATGAAACTGGGGATATTTCTCCTTTTACTTGAAATTCGGTACTTGACAATCCTGTCATTCCGTACCATGAACCAATTACATTTACGACGTAGGTGCCTGGAATTCTATCAAAGTCTTTAATTTCTCCTCTAAAAACACCCCAAGGATCAGTAAATGCTTTTGTGGTGTGAGAGCCTGCCTTGATGAAAACCTCTGCACCTCTGATTGGTTTGTACGCGTGGTCTACTACCTTGCCTGTAATAATCACTGGATCTCCTGTATGAATCGCTTCTTTTTCTGCACTTACCTCAATTACTAATTCCCACAACTCTGCATGAGAAGTTGAAACAATCGAAAACAGCATTAAAAATGAAAATAACCCTATATCTCCAAGCCTATTTTTATACACATGGCATTCTAAGGATTTTCCTTGTTAAGCCAAAGTATGAATAAAAATTAGCCATTTTTTAATTTTATTTGAGTAATTTTTTCTCTTTTTAGAGGCTAAAACTTTACAAAATTTTAATTCCGACTAGTTAAACTACCAGATTTCTCCTATCTTGAATCATGGACCTAGTAAAATTCCGTAATGATGTTTATCAAATGACTGAAAAATTATCATCATGTCTAAAAGAAAAAGATGCATCTAAACTAAACAATGTGTGCCAACAATTAATTGAAATGTATCAAAAAAATTTAGTTAAAATCAATCACTCTATCTTGGAATTAATCTGTGCATGTAATCTAATTTCTAGAGGATATGCAGTAAAAGTTGAAAAAGATGTTTCAGATATTTTGGTATGTGATATTTATGCAAAAAAAGGAGATGGATATACCATAATTGAAATTGAAACTGGCTTCACTCCACCTGAACATGCAATGGATACGGTAGATTATTTTGCTGCAAGAATAATGAGTAAGATTGCACGATACAGCCAACATTGTTCAAAGTTTTCATTGGCTACTCCCGCAGTGGGAATATTACCAATTTCAAAGATCTTCATGTTGCCACCAAATGCAAGAAATGAAAAAGATGTAAAAAAAGTCCAAGTTCTGTGTGATCGATATTATAAAAATCCTCCAATCAAATATGATGATATTCTAAATGCGCGTCTTCATTCTATTTATCTGATAAATATTGACAAAGGTTTTGCAAAGGAAGTAGATCCGCAGGGATATGTGGAATTGACTGAAAATCTTCTTAGACGAAGTGAAGTTGAGTATTAACCATCATGCTATAGAAAAAACTCAAATTCATCTATGGTTTATGATATGTATATGATTTGTGCTGCATGTGAGACAAGGAAACATTTTGAATGCATTGATTGCATGAATAACCATAAAGCACATCTATGTAGCTGTGATTGTCATGATGAAAATACTGAACCACATCCAGTTGGAAAGTCTCACTGATCTCATTTTTTAAATTTTCTTTCAATCTCTTGGGCCATTGCTTCTAATTGACCAGTATCTCCCAATTTTCTATATGTTAATTTTTCAATAGTTTTGATAATGCTTATTGCTGCCCTGTATTGTGGTAGTTCAGGCTCGTTAAGCTCTCCATACATACCTATCCCGTGAATTCGATTTTTTTTTGCAAATCCAAGAATTAATCCATTAAATCCTGTAATGATTGATTTTTGAGGGGTTATGTTTACATCTAGCTTTTCCATCTGTTTTGTTAACTCCATTGATGTTGTAGTTATGTATGTTTTTGGAACATTGTCTAGTGTTCTATTGGTATGAAATCCTCCAAGTGTGTAAATAAATTTTGCAGAATATTTTTTTGCAACATCTATTATGTCCTGACATAAATCATTTAATTCACTATTACTTTGTGGTTGTCCTTTTCCCCCGCCAAAAACAATCAAATCCTCTGTGTATTTGTATTCCCAACTTTCATCTGGAAGATCAATGTATCCTCCATTGTCAACTACATATGTTAGATATGGTGTCTTTGCAGTTCTGAATGTTTTTGTCCTCAATGAGTCATTGATGAAATTTACTACTATGCTTCCTACATTTCCCATATCTTGCATTGCAGCTATGATAATTGGTTTTTCAACATTTGGCTCTATATTTTGAATAAAATCCACAGTTTCCTTGAAATGTAATGAATTTTAAAGATATGTAATAATTTAAACTTTTAAAAATTCTAATTTATGTGATTTTTTGGAATTTTTTCATAATTTAAAAGAAATCACATTAATTTGAAATGTATTTTTTAACTATTTATTGTTCTTCAAGGTTGACAAATTTTTTGATCTGATAATTTGTTGATATGATATTTTTATTTTAAAATTTAATGTGATAAATTATTCTGTGATTTTAAAAAATATCTGTATTTTTTTTATTCTCTTTCTTGTAGTGTGCCTCATTACATTTTGTCGATATTGTTCATCTTTTTAATGGAATCATAAATATTCTTGTAGGAATCTACATTTTGTCTTTTTTATAATATCTGATTTATCGTGAATAATTTTTCCTTTTTATGATAAAATTACGGCTTTTTAACCCTGAATTCTCACCATAATTTTTCCATTATTTCAAACATGTATAGTATTTTAACTCTTTTAGATTAAAGGCTATTTTTTCAATGATCGATAAAAATATGAAGATTCATAAAGCCAAAAAACTTTCTATCGACAAATTATGGAAACATCCATGGAAAACATTGGAACATTGGAATATGTTCTTGACAAATATTCTAAAATATGGTGCTGGAAAATTACTGGTGATCGTGCAGTCAACATGATCTCAAGGCTAGTTCCTGAAGCATGGTATGGTGAAAATGTAAATGAAGTGATCATTCCTGATAGTACTGAAAATGTAAAACAATTGAAACTCATCATGGATAGATATCCATTAGAAATTTTATCAAAAACTATCTGGCAACGAAAAATTGTGAAAACTTATGCTCCAAAACCTACATTACCTCCAATCAAACACAAACTAAAACGGGCTAAAACAGGCGAACAATTTCGTGGAAAACTTTTGAATTTTCAAAAAGAAGGTTTAGATTTCTTACTAAAATCTTCTGGTAATGCACTATTAGCTGATGAAATGGGATTGGGAAAAACAGTTCAGACATTATCGTATGTCTCCACTGAAAAACAAACTTTCCCAGTCCTAGTTGTTGCTCCACTAGTTACATTAAACAATTGGGAAAGAGAGATTGAAAAATTCTTAAAGAAAAAGAGTAGGAATGGTAGAATTTTAGAATCTAAATCTCCAAGTGTTACAATTATCCGAACTGGGAAATCTGAAGAACTGCCAATAACTGATATTTACATCATTAATTACGAATTACTCCTAAAAAGGTCTGAAGATTTGATGAAGGTTGGACTCCGAACGATAGTTTGTGATGAAGTTCATAATCTAAGATCAAAGACTACTCAAAAATATAAAGCAGTCAAAAAACTTGCCGCACTTCCTACAATATTGTATAGAATTGGTCTGTCAGGTACCCCTATCTACAATCGAGGTTCTGAAATTTGGCCAATTATTGATATTATCAAACCAGGCCTTCTTGGAAGCTTTAAAGAATTTTGTGAATACTTTTGTTATGTCAATGAAAAAGGAAAAGCAATTGTTTTGGAAAATAAACGGGCCTCACTTAGAAATGAATTACAAAAACATGTAATGCTTAGACGAAAGAAATCCGATGTACTAAAAGAACTAAAAGATAAAGTACGTTACAAAGAAGTCATTGCAGCTGATACTGATTATTATCTTGAAGAACTTGATAAGATCTGGAAGAATCTTGAAGAAGAACAGAAAGCTGCAGAAACTGAATTTTCAAAATCTGCATCATATCATAGAGCAATTCAAAGTGAAAGACAGATTGCAGGACTAGCAAAACTTCCCCATGTAATTAATTTTGTTAAAAATATCATGGAGATTGAAGAAAGTGTTGTGGTATTTTGTCATCACAAAGTAATTCACAAACTCCTAAATGAGAGCCTAGAGGAATTCTCCCCTGTCTCCATTATTGGTGGACAATCTGATTCATTTAGACAGGATCAAATTGACAAATTCCAAAAAGGAGAATCGAAACTAATGATTGCAGGTATTCGTGCTGGAAATGTAGGAATTAATTTGACTAAAGCGAAATATGTGATTTTTGCAGAGCTTGATTGGAGTCCTGCAATTCATAGACAAGCAGAAGACCGACTTCACAGAATTGGTCAGAAAAATACTGTATTTGCATACTATTTGATAGGGGCTGGAACACTCGATGATCATGTGGCAAATATCTTGGTCGATAAGAGTTATGAGATTGATGAAATCATGGATGAGTCCACTGACAATTATGAAAATAAGGACAAAGCAGAACTCATCCTAGCACAAATTCAAGATAAGATTCGTTCTAAATAATTAAATTTCTAATTTAGTTTTTAGTCTAGATAATTTTTCAACAATACTGTTTTTCTCTGATTGCTCTAATTGTGAATCTTGAATTTTTTTAGAAATCTCATCAATTATACTAATGATTTCTATTTCTGGGACCGGGTTTGAAAACTTGATATTCTCAAATCCTATCTCTTCTGTTTTATCAATTTCTTCTATTCCTTCAGCCATTATCTCATAAATTTTAATTATCTTGTCTTCTTGTCTTTGTGGCGACATTAGAACAAATTGATTTTTTCTTAGTTTTTCCAAGTCTTCTAAAATTTCATCTTCTGATGCTCTCAGGATATCTGAAATCTGTTTCATATTGCATGATTTTATTTGAAGCAGACGTAATATTTTTGCCCAAACCGGAACATTATTGCTCCAAAGAATTTCTCTTGCAAGATTTGTAATTGAAAACGAACCATCCTTGTTTAATGAAATGAATTTTCTATCTTTTAGCGATGCCAAAGAATCTAAAATTTTTCCTACGCCCAACCTCTTTAGTTCAGAATTCTCAAGATTGTTCTCATTGAATGTTCCATTCTCTGTCATGGCTAAATGTAAAATTTCTAAATCTATGGTACCTAATTTTCGCATGCCATTAATCCTCCTTCAAGATTAATCATCCTTTCCAATTAATTTTATTATTCAAGAATATATGTGGATAATAGAAATTTGACATGTGGTACGATATGAACTTCCAAGATTGCCTTATGGATATGATGAACTAGAACCATTCATTGATAAAGAAACTATGAAAATTCATCATCAAAAACATCATCAAGCATATGTTGATGGATTAAACAAATCTCTTGAAGAGATTGGAGCTGCATCTCATCCAAAGTATATCTCATCCATTCTATCTGAACTGACATCTATTCCTGAATCTGGACGAGGTAACATCAATTTTTTTGGCGGTGGATTTGAAAATCATAGATTATTCTGGGAAATCATGACGCCTAATGGGGATGGCAAACCTGCTGGAAAATTAGAAGACGCAATTGATGTTTATTTTGATAATTTTGAGAATTTTAAAAAAATATTTGCAGAGAAGGCAATTTCAATTCAGGGAAGTGGTTGGTGTTGGTTAGTTTTTAATCAAACGTACAACAAAATTGAAATCATCACCACTCAAAATCAAGATAGTCCATGGACTGCTCAAAAAACACCTCTGTTAGGATTGGATGTTTGGGAACATGCATACTATTTGAAATATCAAAACAAACGACCTGACTATATAAAAGCCTGGTGGAATATTGTGAACTGGGATTATGTTGGAAATCGATTCTCAGAACTTCCAGTATAACATGTCTAATTTGGGCAAATTCTTTTAAAGCAAAAATTCATTTTTAATTACATGAACAAGAGTCTAAAATACATTGCACTTCTTGTAATTCTTCCCTTGTTTACAGCAGGTATGACGACAGATTATTTCTCAGATGCTAATGCAGCTAAAGGCGCAGGTGTTGGAATCTCAAAGTATGGATCTAGCACTAACATTTGTGGATTGCAACTGTGTTCTGAAATTTCCGGTGGCAAAGCCGCATGGATGGCAGAAAAAGAAAAATCTACTTCTGTAGCGCCAGTTGTCGAAGAAGCCATGATGGAAAAATCCATGATGGAAGAAACCTCCGTAACTGAAGCTGACTTGGGTTCTGTACTTAGATTATCAAGAGCAAATGTTCCAGCAACAATTCCACTGCATCAAGGATACTATAACGGTGAAGATGTTTATTTTATTATCACTGATTCTAGTGATCCTAAACATGCAGAAATCATTACAAAAAATCAAGATTGGCAAGTAGAACTTGCACCTTTGTTGAAGAATACTCCTGTAGAAGCACTCTCAAAAACATACATGTTCACTAACGGGATAGAAGGTGATGGTGTACATGGATATCAGGGTGAAGTTTTCACAAGTACTCCTGCACAAACAGACGTATACAGTGCATTAACCTCACATGTCCATGTAACATGGAATAAAGATGTAACTCCAAGGGTACTTGATTCTGATGCAATGATTATGTTAGCAGCTGATAATGGAGAAATTACATTGACACTAGTTAACGTTGTTTTGAACATGCCTCAAATCATTTGGCCTGAAGGTCAGATGATGGTTAAAGAAGACAAAACTTTGACTGATGTGACACCATATGGTGGTGGTCAGGTTCTTGATATTGATACAGAAGAGATGAATGTCACTTTCATTGCTCATCGTGGATGGGGTCCTGATGGTAGAACTATCTATTACATTGTAACAGATGCTACCCCTAGCGGTCCTGCCGGAATGATGGGTGTTGTAAGTGCACCTACATCTGCAAGCTTGATTGCAAATTCAGCAGCAGTAGACTTGTATCAGTTCAAGAATGGTTTAGAAGGTACTGGTCCATTAGGATTCCAACCTGGAATTGCAGCAGGAGCTCCTGGCGATGCAAATTATTCTCCTATGTGGAGAATCTTTATGATTGGTTGGGTTGATCCTGAAAATGCACAACTATTAGAAACCATTGATGATATGAACGCATACAAAGAAGCTGGTTTGGTCGATATTGGTATTGCACGTCCAATGGATAGTGACCATATTGTTAACTGCCCATTTATTGACCCCTTCCAATAAGATCCTTTTTTCTTATTTTTTAAGTTCTTTACATTTGTTAATTTTTAATGATTTTTTTTAATAAATTTTAAGAGAATCAACTACTTGATTTATCTTTTATTATGACCATAAGGAATTATGAGTATTTCTGGAATGTATATGTTAAACACCGAACAATACAAGGAAAAAAAAATTCAAGATGCACTTGGAATGCTATACGTTGATAGAAAAAATGAATTCAGTGAATTGTCTCATATACTGTTGAATGAAAAGGCTCTAAAATCCATGCCCAATTGGAAAGAATTTGTTTTGAATTTTTCCTTGGATGTGGAAGCTGCTTTTAAATCCTGGTCTGGCCAAAGCCCTCTGTCAGTTAAATCTCCTCAAAAAGCCCTGACTCTGCTAAGACAACTAGGACATGATAAAACTTCTATGAATCAACTTACACATCTCTTAAACATTTCATACAATCTATCGCTTGAATTCAAAGAAATCTATAGACGACTAAAATAACTCTCTTTTTTTAAATTATTTTTTTGATTAAATTCAATTTTCTTGAAATATTAATTGCATTTCTGAATTCATCTTCAAAAATAGATTAATTTTGTGAGTGTAGTTTGAGCAAAATATCACGATATATCTTACTTGATAGTTCTATTATGGTATTAACTGTGCTAATTGCCAGCAAAATAAGATATGAAAACCAAATTTTGATTTAGATAATTTGACAAGTATTGTCAAAGGATAAAAACGGTTTAAAAAAATATGGTAAATTCTCGAATTGTTAGTATTATGCCTCAAAAAAAATTAGATATTTCTGAATATGAGCAAAAATGTCGAGATATTCTAGATGATGAAGAAATTAGATTTGCTGGTTTGCTAGATGAATTCGGAAATTTATTGGCAGGAGGACATAAAATGGAAATGAGTATAAGACTTACTGAGGAACAATTAGAATCTGTTTGCAAGGAACTCGCATCTAGAGTAGCAAAGAGAAAAAAATTTGATGAAGAATTGGGCCATGTTAAATATTCTGCATCCCGTAGAGAACATCTTGTAATAATGAGTTTTCCAATTTACGATAAGGTGATAATGTTAGTTGCAGAATCCAATGTCAACATAGACAGATTGGCTTTTCGAGTTATTTCTAAACTAGGAAGACAGTGGGGAGACTTTGTTGGAGAATAACTTTCATTTTATTAAGACATTATTTTATGGTGTGATGGAATGATGTCTGTCACTTTAACTCGGATATTATGTTCAATAGTGAGAAGTGTTTAGAAAAAAGAGAATTTGAAGTTGTTTTTAAACAGGATAATTTACTCTCTAATTATAAATGAAAAAACTGGGGGATAAAGTAAAAAAGAATTGTAAAAAATGTAAAAATATTCAAACTTTTGAAGTTTCTGAGATAAGCGAATATGGAGAAATCTTTGGTATTTGTAAAAAATGTAAAAATATTATGCGTATATAATTTGTGATTAAAGAAAAGAGAAATATTTAGTTAATCAATAATTCTTACGTGCCATTATGATATGCAAGAATCTTTCTGACAATGCAATGGTAATTAAAAGAACAGCATTAACAAAAACAAGAAAAACTGTAAAGAAAGCAGGTGTAGTAAAAATAAAAACAACCGCAAAGAAAACTACACCTATAAAAAAGAAGACAACAGTAAAGAAAACTATCCCGTTAGATACTGAGCATGTAAGATCTGCAGCATTCAAGAAAGGTTGGATTACACAAAGAAAAAATGCAAAGAACAAGAAATAGTCAATTGACTGTTTTGTTTTTTTATTTGGAAAAAAGAAAACTACTAGAGAACAACCGGGATGGTTGTAGGGTATGACATCATTTCTAATCGAGTAAAAGGCAAAGAAGTCATTTGATGAGAAAATATGAAATCTAGATGTAAAGACACGACAAAATATCAACACAGATAAAAACCCACTTTCGAGATTTTGTGTTAAGTATGATGGAAGATCAGATGCGGAAATTTTTTCAGAACTAAAAACATTGAAGGGAGAAGAGTAGACAGAACTGAATCTAGAACTAGACTCATCGACAAACAAATATGATGCACTGTACTTGCAATGCAATAGAATTTCAGGAATAGAGGAATCAAATAAGAAGAAGACAACTGATCTGGAAAAAAATTCTGGTTGCACTTGGTACTGTTTCTACAATAATTAGCATTTTTATTCGATAAAAAGTCCATTATATCTATGGATTTCATGTTGGAAGAAGAATTAATCGACTTGATGACCTTTTGTCTTCAAAATCCAACTTCATCAGAGAACTCTGAAAAACATAAAAGAATTACCGAAATTGGCCATGAACTTTATGCTGATGGTGGAATTGATGCTTTGGAGAATTTCTTTTTTGTATTGAAAAATAGAATAATGGAAGAAATAGAAAAAGATCCATCTCCAATGCGTTCCCTATGGAATGGTCTTACTGATGAATGGCAATATTGAATTCCTTTATTGAGAAATTTATCCTCTGCCGATTCTGAAAATGGTTGTACTACATGTTGGGCAAGTGCCCTTGATTGCAGGTTTTCCATTTTTCATGGTGTATGGTTTAGCGCCATCGATATCTCGTTTATCTCGGCACTTTACACAATATCCTATTGTCATAATTGAATTAGGCCAGAGGTTCTATTAGCAAGAACTTGTTGAACTTTTTTTACTTGTAGGCAAATCTCAGATCTTAATTATCCTGTTCTAAAACAATTTTTTTCATAATGGGTGATTTTTTGATAAATTTAGGAATAAACTATTCGTATTTTTTAAATACTTGATATTTTAATTAGATTCTTTAGTACAAATTTTAACTTACATTGATGTTTAATTTTACATATTCTGTCAATGCATTGTGATTCTCTAGACCTTCCCAAACAAAAATTTCTGCAATAAATTCCCCCGAATTTTTCGGTGTCCATGATAGTGATGGAGTAAGCTTTTGATCTGGTGTTAATTGGCCACCAAACCAACCTACTGATACGACCAAATCTTCTTCATTTTTTATTTGAACAAGATATACAAAATTTTGAGATTTTACTTGATTGTTGGTAATGTCTGCTGAGATCTGAATCTTTTGATTCACATTAACATTATCTACTACAGGTTGACCAAATGCATTTTCTAATCGGGGATCATTAATTGTTGCTCTTTCTAATTCACTTAACGCAAATACTGAAGTAAGATTGATCAGAAATGCAACTAAAACAAATGCACTTAATATTCTTATTATCACGCGTTTTTGCTCAATTTTTAGTTAATAAAGCGTTTCTACACTATTTTTATCAATTCGACTAAAATATTTAGAACTTTTCCAAATTTTTGATAATTGTACTTTTCATTGAAATGATTTTTCCTGGATTTAGTATGTTTTCTGGATCAAAATAATGCTTGATCTCTTTGAATATTTCGTAGTTTTCTTTACCATATTGTTTTCTGATAAATTCTGAGCGTGCCAGCCCATCTCCATGTTCGGCAGTTATAGTCCCTCCAAGTTTGATAATTTCATCAAAATACTCGATAGCAATTTTTTTGAGTATGGCAAATTCTCTTCTATCTGAAATTAACCTAACATGGATATTTCCATTCCCAGCATGCCCATAAACAATGGTTCTTGTTTTAAATTTTTTATTTATTTTTTTTAGAATTTTGAAAATTTCAGATAGACTCTCTAAAGGAACTGCGGCATCTTCAATAACATGTGGAATTCTCTTTTCTTTTTTTATTGATTTCAAACTATAGTATAATGATGAATCCCTATATCTCCACCATCTGTTAATCCCTGACTCTGTCTTTAGTTTCTTGACAATTTTGCCTGTAACAATAGTCTTTAGGTTTTTTTCACTAAAATTGGTATTTTCATCATACTCTACAAAAAGAAGACATTGTGCTTTTGGAGAAAATTTAAAATTTATTTGATTTAGAGTTGTTTTATCTACAAATTCTATTGCTGATGGGTTAGTTTTGTTTATTTTAATACAGTTTATTGATGCATCTATAATTGATTTGTATTCCACAATGCACAAAATTCTTTTCTTTGGGTTATCTCTAATTTTCAATTTAATTGACAATACAATTCCTAATGTTCCTTCAGAACCGATGATTAGTTTATGAGAATCCCAAATTGATTTTATTTTATCAATTCTGTATCCTGAAGAATTTTTTGTTACATTTGGAAATTTTTCTATATTGATATTCTTTGAAAATTCTAGAATTTTTTTTGAAATTTTTTTATTTTTTGGAAGTGATATTTTATTTCCATTTCCATCAATAAAAGTAATTTCTGTTATGTTGTCAATTACACTTCCATATTTTAAACTCCTACTTCCACTTGAATTATTTCCAATCATTCCACCGACTGAGCAAAAAGACCCGATC
This sequence comes from Candidatus Nitrosopumilus sp., assembly GCA_029864335.1. Classification (GTDB taxonomy): domain Archaea; phylum Thermoproteota; class Nitrososphaeria; order Nitrososphaerales; family Nitrosopumilaceae; genus Nitrosopumilus. The sequence continues at coordinate 79,817 of JAOTTS010000002.1, forward strand.
GATGGATTTGGTGGAAAAAACTTTTTGCATTCTTCTAATTTTTTATCTAGATGCCCTTTGATAATTCCCGGACCTACTGTGACATTGTTTTTGGTAATTTTTAATGAATTAAAATTCTTCATATCTAGTATTATTCCCGTGTTTAGTGCACTACCTACAAGACCTGTTCCTGCCCCTCGAACAGTTACTGATAATTTGAATTTTTTTGCAATCTTAATTGTATTGATAACATCTTTTTCGTTTTTTGGAACTACTATTACCTTTGGAATAATTTGATATGAACTGGAATCCACCGAGTAAAAATTCTTAAATTCTTTTTGAGTAAAAACATCACCTTCTATTGACGATTCTAATGATTTTATTATTGATTTTTTCATATAATGAATCTAAATCATGATTCTATAGTAATCCCATCTTTCTGGATCAAATAATGTTACAAATTCCGCTTGTTCTTTATCCACCCTTGCTCTAATAACATCACGTAATGCAAAACTTGTTAAAAATTTGTATTTCATAGAATGTGCTTGCATGATGAACATATGTCGCATCTCACTTCCTCCTTTCAGTCCCCAGTATCCCATCTTCAATGCTAGAGGTTCTAAAAATACTGTATTTCCTAAACCGTAATTCTCATCTCTAATTTCTTCACGTAGTTGGTATTTTTCAAGTGGACCTCCTTTTGAAAATCCTATAATTTCACCGTCTTTGCTATTTAATCGAAGTGTGTTAATAATTGTCTCAGGATTTTTAACTGATTTTTCAAAATTTTCTTTTTGAAATTGTAAGGGTTTGGGTAACTGCAAAAATATGTCCCAAAGTGACTCAATAAATTTTGAGTCTTTTCTTGTAGACATTGCTTCTATTATTGGAACTAATTTGACGTTTTCATAAGAGCAGTCTGCTTGAATTGTAATTTCCTGTTGTCTAAGTTTCATGAATGCAAGTACTGTATCAAAAAAGTTCTTTCTCATCTCTTTAGGAAGTATCTTGAGAATTGCTTTTGCCATGTCTGTTTCTTTATTTAATAATTCTTCAAAATATCCAACTGCACTTCTAACAATTAATGAAGGTCTCCATGCAAGTGCATGGGCATTCATCTTTGCCATTTCCATTGCTTTTGAAAAATCCCCTAACGCATACCCACATATTCTATCTACCACAGTGAGATACCATCCCATTTCCATGATGTGTTCTTGATATGGTAGATTGTTTCTTGTCAAATCTGAATTTTCAAAACATTGATTAATTTGCTCTTCTGCATTTTTTTTAAGTTCACCGCTCCAAGGATATGTTGTTCTTAAAATCAAAACCTTGATTATTTCTAAATCCAATTTTGCAGTATTAATTAATTGACGTAGTTTTTTGTCCATTGAAATAAATTTTAAAACACTTTCTTCGTGAGGTTTGTCTACATTTTTTTGAGGATCAAAATCGTGAAATAATGCTGCAACATAAAGATATTTTACATCTCTATCTGTGAATTTCACTTTATCTTGTATTGATGCTAAAAGTGAAAAATATGTCACCTCTAATTCATGATGGATATTATGGTATCCATAATAATCAATTCCTAGTCCTTGGCTTTCAAAGAGGTCAATTGTATAATCTAGCATCTCGACATAACAATCATCCTCTATTTCTTTTTGCACCATTAGACTGAGAATCTCATTTTTCATTGAATGCGTATTTGCAAATTGCTGCAATAACTAAATAATGTAATTCCTATTTTTAAAGATGATCTAGTTACAAAAATTGTCAGTATAGATCATTTGCATACATGAATATTAGCAGGCCTACAAACAATCATGTAAAATAGCCAATCGTCCTATTTTACTCATAACTATTTTTTAATTTTGATGAATTAATTGTACTGAATCAAAAGAATTTTGATGATTGTAATGCGTTTTCACGAAACACTCAAAAGAATTATGAATTGATTATTTTCTAATGTCTGTAAACCCTGATTTGCTTGATGCCCTAATGTCTCATAATGAGAAAAACACTCTAAAATTCAATCTTATATTAAATGATGTCTCATACCCAATAATTTATGTCACTATAACCAATTCTCCTATTCCTGTAAATGAACCTACTACTCGTGGAGGAGTATATTTTTCTGATACCTTTGCCTACAAAATGAAGGGGGTAATTGAAGATCTATCAATTGTTCCATTATTGACAAAAAAGATGCTAGGGCCAAACACTGAATTTGGTGAACTAAAAATTATCACTCAAATAGAATCTGAAGGAAAATCTATGAATCTTGAAATCTTTACAAATCTTACAAACAGCGTTCAAACCCCAAATTCAATTGAACTTAGTATGATTATTGTCAAACTCAATTCTGTTTAATTGACTTTAAGATATTTGTCATATTTTTCTTTATTTTCTTTATCTGAAAGTACTTCGTATGCCTTGTTTAATTTAATCATCTCTTCTTCTGAATCTTCTTTTGTTTTATCTGGATGAGTTTTTTTTGCTAACTCTCGAAATCTTTTCTTAATCTCATCCTGTGTTGCATCTCTTGAGATACCCAATACCTCATAATAGTTTGGAAGTTCATTATTCAATGCGGCATCTCGAAATTCTTTGTCTTCATTGGTGTTCTTTCTTGTTCCTAATTCTTCATAATCGTCTCCCCAATCTGAATGATATTTTTCATATGTCTTTTCATTTTTTGATTCATGTTCTTCTTTGTCATAAGATGTTTTTTTACGAAGTATGATATCTCTGGCTAAAAATAGAAAGATTCCAATCACTCCAATTGCAAAACCTGAAAAAAGAATAATTTTCTCTTCATCTGTTACTTCAAGCTCCATGTCTAGGTTGTTTGATTGCGCATAACCTAGATGTGACGCCCCAAAAATAATTAATGAAATTATAAGAATACTGAATTGTTTCATTTTGCTACCTTATGTCAATCGAAAATCTTCTTTCGCTGTATTTAGAACTACATGTGTAATTGTATTTTCCACATTCGGAATGGCTGCAAGACCCTTTACAAACATGCTTAATTCGTTTCTTTCCTTGAATTTTGCTATCACTAATGTGTCCGTGGAACCAGTAATATCATAAACTCCACACACATTTTCAAATTTTGATATCTCCTCTTCAATACTTAGAATTTTGTCATTTTTTGCAATTATCTCAATAATCGCTGTTAATGAATATCCTACCTTTTCATGGTCAATAATCGCTGTATATCCTTTAATGATCTTCGCCTTTTCTAATTTCTTAATTCTAGATAATACCGTAACAGTTGACATTCCGAGTTTCAGTGCTAATTGCCTAGCTGATTGTCTGGCATCCATCATTAAATTTTTGAGAATCATTTCATCTGTATCATCTAGATTCATAACTTACTGTGGTGAAAAATTTATTTAAATTTTGACTTAATACTTGAATATTTGTTCAGTTTCATTCATTTCATTTTGATAAAATTAATTTCAAATTTAATAGAATTGAGGTTTCTTGTAATTTATGAATAAAATTCAAGATCTTCTTAAAAAGGGTCAATCTTTCATGGATGATGGAAAATTCGATGAAGCATTGGACTTTTTTGAGCAAGCACTTCTTTTGAATCAAAACGATCCTGATCTTTGGAATTACAAAGGAGTGGCACTTCGCAGTTTAGGAAGGTATGAGGAATCAATGGAATGCTTTAACAAATCTCTTGAAATTGATCCTAGAGATAAACAAGCATCATGATTATGTGTTGACGAATTGTTCATCAACTTTATATCTATGAATTTTATGATATTTTTGCCGTTACAAGGTTTGTAGACAAAACCTAGTTGTACAATCCCATACGGAAAGAAAAACCTTCATTTACAATGTTTCATCTGAAATAAAATCTGAGTATTTTGATTGAACCTATGGAAATATTGTTTACTTTTACTTAATCTATGTTACATAAAATAAAGTTCCTAATTTAATAAAAAATCTGTGAAAGATTTTAGATATCGAATTCCAGGTTCTGGAAAAACCGGACCTAAAAAAGCTACTCGTCACTATACTTTTGAAGCGGCATCTTCAAGAGAACACAAAAAAGCATTCGGACAATTTTCATCGGCCGTCACCCAAAGATCAGAAAGTTTGAAACCAGTCAAAATAGATTTAGATACACAAGAAGAAATTGAGAGCAGAACTCATTCAATAGATTTTGATGGGTGTGATATAAAAATAAGACAATCTGGAATGTATATGATTATTGCAGCACCACAAGCTGGTAGAATATCTGGGAGCGCATCGCGTTGGATAAATTTTTGGGTAAGGATTAACAATGTAGATTTGACCAACTCCAACATACAACGAATCTTAATTGATTGTAATCAGAAGGATGTAATTCCACTAAATGTTGTTATGCCACTAAACACTGGCGATGTTCTCAATATGATAATGGCTGCAGAAACAACTAATGAAGGTCTTGGAATTGAAAAAATTGAACCTGATGGCGAACCCATGATTCCAAGTATAATTGTAACCATGGTGCAATTAGATTAAGATGTCGGGGTAGGGACTTTACCTCATTTCTTCCAATAATTGTCCTTGGCAGCTAGTTGGTTTAATTATAATACTACAAATTCCGATGTCTGAATCACACGAAGATGTTGTTACTGAAACCTCATTTTGAAAACGAACTAGAAAAAATGAGATTTGATAGATTCGCTAATACTGAAACTACTGTGGACACTCATGGTGAACCTATTGCTGTGGACACTCATGACAAAACAAGTACATCAAACCATGAGTCATATGGCGATGAAAGTAAAAGTACAATCAAAGTTTTCATAATGACAAATACAGGCCAAAAAACATATCGTGATTTTCATATAGTTCAGTGGACAAATGCATATCCAGACAAATTATCTCCTCGATTAGTATTGGATTCTACTCCTAGTATTGATAAAGAATATCTATACAACATGGTTAAACAAAAATTTGAAAATGATGGAAACATAGATTCAGTAGATATATTATTGGAGGCAACTTCAAAAGATAGTTCAGTTATTGTTAGAACAAAATATGTAGGCTGTGAAATAGATCAATATTGGTTAGGTACAAATATTCCTGACACTCAAGCCCAAGATTTAAAATCAAACAGTATGGAATACTATGAACAATTCTTTTTTAAATGTGAAAATTATTCTGTTAATCCTGATTTTTAATATCTTGACAATTTTTACTAGACAAGTATTGGTTAGTTAATTTTTTACACACTCAATACTCTGATATATTTACAGAGTTTTTTACAAAGTTTTTTGTAGAGTTTTTTGCAGAGTGATTGAATTGAATGATGATATACTCTGAATCAGCAAAAAATATAAAAATCATATTTTATACCATTATCCCAAAAAATAACCAGACCCAAACTCAAGCGATCTATGCTCATGATATTTTGTTGACAAAACCTACATTATTAACAAAATATCATCAGACATTGTGAGTAATGAAATAGATGAGATGCTGGAACAAGCCTTTGAGTACGCCGATGAGGAAAAATTTGATGATGCCCTTAGACTATATGATTTAGCCCTAAAAAAAGAGCCTGAAAACATTAACGCATTGGTAGACAAAGGCGTGACCCTACAAAACATGGGACGAATTAAACAAGCAATCAGATCATATGACAAGGCACTTTTGATTTCCCCCAATTTCCTTGATGCCTTATTGAATAAGGGCGCTGCATTACATTCAGTTCAAAAATATCTTGAAGCAATAGAATGCTATGATACTGCATTAAAGATTGACAAAAAATGTGCTATGGCACTTGCTTACAAAGGACTTTCGTTAGGTGAAATGGGAAAACTACAAGATGCCCTAAAACATTTCAAAAAAGCACTTTCTATTGACAAACATTTTGACTTGGCAAATATCTCAAAGGATATTGCCCAAGATCTACTAAAATCCATTAAAGAAAAGAAATCTAAAACACAGTAACATCACCTGGAGCCGGTTGCCTTTTAATGTCTTTTTCATGGGATTCTAAAGATTCTTTATGCTTTAATTTTTGATGCTCCCTTAATTTCTCGATGTTTTCAAAACCCTCATGACACAAGTAACATTTTGGTTTGTGCTCATCAACTAGTGGGAGTACCATAATAATGCTGGATTTCAGTATTACTTATTTCTTGAGACTATAAGGAATATATCATGATGGTGATATGACATATCATGTTAGAGCAACTAGTTGGAGATTCTCAAGTATTAGATCATGCAATAGCAGGAGAGGAACTGTCATACAAAGATGGTCTTGAATTGATGAATTATGACAATCAACACATTCTTGCAGCAGTTGCAGATAATACCCGAAAAAAACTAGTTGGAGATACAGTCACTTTTGCAGCGTCATATTACATGAATTACACAAATGTTTGTACTGCAAGCTGCCAAATGTGTGCTTTTTATCGAAAAGAAGGTGCAGATGATGCATATACTCTAACTCCTCAAGAAATTCAACAAAGAGTAAGTATTGCAGAACAGATGGGCGCAACTGAAGTTCACATAGTAGGAGGATTCCATCCAACATTACCGTTGGAATATTATGAAGATATGATGAAAGTAATCAAAAAGAATCATCCTCAACTAAACATCAAAGCACTTACCGCAGCTGAGATTTACTTTTTATCAAAATTGACAAAAAATTCCACAAAAGAAATTCTATCTCGTCTTAAATCTGCTGGACTTGATTCAATGCCAGGTGGAGGTGCTGAACTATTTCATCCTGAAATTCGAGATAAGATTGTAAGAGGAAAATGTACAGGTCAACAATGGCTCGATGTAATTGAAGAAGCGCATAATATGGGAATTCAAAGTAATGTTACAATGCTATATGGGCATATCGAAAAACCAGAACACATCGTTGATCATTTAATTAAAATCCGTGAATTACAAAAAAAGACCAATGGCTTCATTACATTAATTCCGTTAAAGTTCAGCTTGGATAATACTGAATTGGAGCAACAACATTTAGTGAACAATGAATGCTCATCATTATATGATTTGAAGATAATTGCACTTTCAAGACTAATGCTTGCAAATGTCTTAAACAATATCTCTGTTTATTGGGTTGCATATGGTAAGAAACTGGCACAAGTTGCATTATCAAATGGCGGAAGTGATTTGGTTGGAACTGCATTTTCTGAGGAAATTTATCGTGCAGCAGGAAAACCTACAGCATCATCTGTGGAAGAATTGGCTACTATGGTAAAAGAAATTGGACGTTCTCCTGCACAGAGAAATACTCACTTTGGAATCCTAAAACAATTCTAGTTTTTATGCTTTGAAAAAATTTAACACTTTTTAGATACAGTGCCTTGCCTTAAGTATGGAAAAATATGAAAAATTACTAAATATGTTAATGGATTTTAATTCTGATATACGATTTGCAGCAGTTTGTGATAAAAATGGAGAAATTCTCTGGAATAGTAAACGTACCAATGTAAGAAATATGGTACCCTTGAGTGATACAAAAAAGACTCTTCAACGAGCCGTAAGTGCTTGGGAAGAACGCTCAAAAATTGCAGATATAGTTGGAAGAGGGATGTATGTAATTGCAGCTTATGAAAAAATAAAGAGGATAACTATTCCGTTAGACAATAAACATATTTTGTTTATCAGCATAGATAATCCCCCATTAAGATCTACAAATAAGAAGAGTTATGGACATTTAGTTGAAATGGGAAAAATAATGTCTATTGTTGATTTCGTAAATTCTGCAAACTAAATAACTCTTAATTATTTTTCCATGTATTTCTTCATAGAATCAAGTTTTTCTTCCATCTTGAGATGTTTGTCTCTTCTTGAATCAATTTTTATTACAACTTCAACTCTAGCAATCCCAAGATTGTGAACTACGTTCATCATTGTTTTTGTTGCGCTATTAATTACATCAATATTGTCTGACTCCAAAATTGTCCCCATAGGATTAATTTGATATCTCAAATTATCGACATTTTGAATCGATTCTATTGCCTTTGCAATGTAAAAACTGGCACTAGTAGTCTTAGTTGCCATAGGGTATATGGAAATTTCAGCTTGAATCAAGATTGATTTTATACTCTTATTTTCATAATTATATCTTCTATTTGATTAATAGTGAGAAATTGATTATGGTGTTGGTTTGATAGCTTTAGATTCTCTATCGCGTTTACAAAAACTACAATACTCCTCTGATGAATTTCTACTAATTGGAGTTAGGCAATCATGACAATACTTCATGCATATTGTAGATTAATCTAGTATATTAGGTAACTAATTCTGAATTCTAATGATTTTTTATTAAATTGTTAATACCGATAGATTTCCTCTAAACATTGATGATTCATAAAATTCGTTATTTTGAATCCAAACAGCTATCTGAAGGAGTTTATCTTCAAGATGTTGTTAATGACTTTCTATCCAAAAAAGGTGATAGTATAATTGCCGTTTTGCCTGTTATGGAGAGTGCCTTGTTAGTCCACTATATGGAATAACCTTCTATTTTTTTATCTAATTTCAAAAACAATTAATCCACTGTTGGTAAAAATTATATGATCTTGGTAAATGATTAGTTACTTATAGAACTGCCCTCCTTTAATGAAAAGATGAGAATATCTTACTGGGACTTAGAAACTAAAAATGATTAAAGAAAAATGTGATAGATGCGGTTCACCCTTAGGAACTGAAAGCAGAAAAACTAAACAAAGATTTTGTGGTAATTGTAAAAAGAAATTTGAATTATATCGAAAATAATGTTTATTTAGATTATTCGGCGGGCTTTTTTTCTTTTCTTTTAACACTGTCTTTTTTTCTTCTGGCACCAAAACTAATCAATACCAGCAAAAATCCAATACCAATTAGCATTCCAGCTAATGTATTATAGTCTTGATTTTCTTGCTGTGCAATTAGCAGATCCACTATCTCCTCTTCAGTCATTCCTGCCTGACCTGCAGGCATTGTTGCACTGATATTTATCACCAATATTGTACCGACAATTATCATTGCAAGACCTCCTGCTAGTATTCTTTTATCAACTAGAACCATTTGATAACACTAGTTATGGTTTCACCATATATTAGGCATTTTCTTATTCTAGAATCCTTCAGGTGGTTTTTGAACAAAAACATTGCAAACAAGTACATCTGTTTTTGAATCTCTGTATTGAACATTACATGACACAAACTTCCCTTTCAATGCACGCTCTAGATCTTCTTTTGTAGTTTCTCCATATTGAGGTTGATCAGGATCATCAATTTTTCCAATCATTATTTTTTCAATCTTGCCATATTCTTCCTGATTATCTTTTCGTGTGTGACTAACAAGTAATTCAAATACGTTGTTTGTTAGGATCCCAATTACGGCTCCACCAATCCCGTCTCCCATGTTTTGAAAATTTTTTTGTTCTATAATTACTTGGTGGCTATACTGAGTTCAAAGTCTGGAACCAATTTTTTCTCTTTAGCCATCTCAAAGAGTCTCTTGATTGATTCTTCTCCAAGAACTCCCATATTTACTGTTACTTGGTTGACATACATTTTTACAAACTTTTCAATCAAATCACGTGGTTTTCCTCTGGAATACTGCATTGCATATTCTATAGCATTATCAAAATTCTCTAAACCAAACTCTATTGATGATTGGAGATATTTGTCAAACTTTACAATTGTTTCCATGCCTAGGTATGTTCTCATAACATTGATTCCAAGTGGAACTGGTAGTCCGTTTGTTGTCTTGTCCCACCATTCACCAACATCCAAAATTTTGACGTTACCTTCTTGTTCATATGATAATTGAGTTTCATGAATTACCAACCCTGCGTCAACCTTGCCTGAATTTACTGCTTCTGGAATGTCACTAAAATTCATCTCAACATAATCAAATTTTCCAATCATTAACTGAAGTAGTAAAAATGCAGATGTCATTTTTCCAGGAATTGCAATTTTACATTTTTTTAATTCATCAATTGATTTTTGCTCTCTTGCTGTAACAATTGGACCATATCCTATTCCAAAACTTCCACCACTTCTCAATATAGTATATCCTGGAATGTACGCACATGCATGAACTGACACTGCTGTGACATCAAGTTCTGGATCTGTTGCCTTTCGATTTAATTTCTCAATATCTTCAATAACGTGATTTACTTTAAAGTCTGGAGATGGAACTTTGCCTGTAAACATTCCATAAAACATGAATGCATCATCAGAGTCAGGAGTGTGACCTACAGAAATTTCCATGTTTATTTCCTAAATTCTCGTAATAAATACCAAAACCTAACGTTGAATCGTTTTTCTAATATATGTCTGAAATAACTTATCATTATGAATTCAATTGAAGCATATGAAAAAGACATTGAATATCAATTGAATTTCTTAAAATCTTTTAAAAAACAAAAAACTATTTCTCAAAATCTTCAAAAAAATATTTTGTTTACTGGAAGTGGCGATTCACTTATGTCTTCAATGTTGGCCGAATCGTTTTCCGATGGAATTGTAAAAGCAATGGATCCACTAGATTTGTATTCAAATAAGGAACTTGTAAAATCCAAACATGTCTATTTTGTATCAATATCTGGAAATACTATTACTAACATTAAGGTTGCAAAGATTGCAAAAAATGCAACTGCGATAACATCTAATCCTAACAGTAAATTGGCAAAGGTATCTGATGAAACAATTTTGCTTGTCTATCCAAATAGTGGTGTATTCACTGCTGGCAGTATCTCATTTTTAGAAAGTACGCTCACGTGTATTTCTTTGGTCAGAAAGATAGTGATTCCAAAAAATGGCAAATTATTCTTTAAAGCAAAATCTGATACAAACAGAGTAAAAATTTCAAAAAGACTGTTTATTTTGGGAAATATGTATACTTACCCATTAGCAATGTATTGTGCTGCAAAATTTTATGAAATTTTAGGCTATGATGCGCATTATTGTAGAATAGAACAATTCTCTCACATGGAATTGTTTTCTACCAAAAAAGGTGACACTGTAATAATTTTTGAGGAGAAAAACTCTCACAATAAACATCTTGTAAAAAACCTCCAAAAAATTGGCATAAATGTAATCCATCCTGATGTTCCATCTGACAAGATACCTCAAATTATTTACTTCACATTTTTCTCCCAACTTCTTTCTCTAAACGAGGCAAAAAAGAAAAAGAAGAACGATTGCCATTTTGTTACTGCAGATAAAATTCGAAATGTTTCAAACCAAATGATCTATTGATCTTTTACAAGGCTAAGGTTTAATACCTGAATCTTAGGGTCTGCGAATATGGTGAAATTCAAGTCAACAGGGGAAGTTCTAAAAATTATCAAGAACAAAGACCAAATCCGTAACTTTGGTGTCATTGCTCACGTTGACCATGGAAAGACTACAATGAGTGATAGCCTTTTGGCAAACTCTGGAATTATTGCACCATCTGCTGCTGGAAAAGCTTTGGCAATGGACTTTGACAAAGAAGAACAAGCAAGAGGAATTACAATTTATCAAGCAAACGTTACTTTACACTTTACAAAAAATGATAAAGAATATGTTATAAACATGATTGATACGCCTGGACACGTAGATTTTAGTGGAAGGGTAATTCGAAGCCTTAGGGCAATTGATGGTGCAGTAGTAGTTTGTGATGCCGTCGAAGGTATTATGACTCAAACAGAAACTGTAACTAGAATGGCTCTGGAAGAACGTGTAAAACCAGTTTTGTTTATCAATAAAGTTGATAGACTCATCAAAGAACTAAGATTAACTCCTGAAAAAATGCAGCAACAATTAGCAGATGTCGTATCTAACTTTAATCAATTAATTGACACATATGCAGAACCAGAATACAAAGAAAAATGGAAAGTATCAATTCAGGATGCTAGCGTAACATTTGGCTCTGCAAAGGATAGATGGGCAATTAATCTTGATTTGATGAAAGAGCGAGGAATTTCATTTAAAGATGTGATTGATGCATATCAGAATGAAAAAGTTGATGAACTTGTAGAAAAGGCACCTCTAGCTGATGCAGTACTTGGAATGGTTGTAAAACATCATCCTGCACCACATGAAGCAGTGAAATATAGAATTCCACAAATTTGGAAAGGTGATTTAGATTCAGATGTTGGAAAAGCATTACTTGCATGTAGTGATGATGGTCCAACAATCATGATGATTGTAAACATGGTATTAGATCCAGCAGCAGGACCTGTAGCAATTGGTAGACTCTTTTCTGGTAAAATTAAAGACGGACAAACAATTAACATTATTGATTCAAAAAGAGAGGGACGTGTACAATCTGTCAATTTCTTTATGGGAAACCAAAGAGAACAAGTAGGCGAACTTGGGGCTGGAAATATTCCTGCATTACTTGGATTAACCGAAGCAAGAGCAGGGAACACATTATCTTCAGTTAAAGGCATTCCAATGTTTGAAGGCGTTCACTATGTTTCAGAACCTGTTGTTCAAATTGCAATAGAACCAAAACATCCTAAAGACTTACCCAAACTTGTTGAAATTCTCAAACAATTAACCATTGAGGATCCAAACCTTATTGTAAAAATTGATGAGGAAAGTGGCGAAACAATTGTTGCCGGAATGGGCGTTTTACATCTTGATGTTGCAACTCATAGAATCCAAGATGCAAAATGTGAAATTATAACATCTGAGCCTTTGATTAACTATAGGGAAACAGTAAAGGGAGGATGTGAACCAATTATGGCAAAATCTCCAAACAGACACAATAAAATTTTCATGAAAGTAGAACCACTAGAGCCTGAAATCGCTCACATGCTAAGAACTGGAGAAATCAGTGATATGAAAGACAAGAAGATTGTTGCAGAACTACTAAAGAAAGCTGGATGGGATACTGATACAATTAAGAGAGTTATGAAATTTGATTCTCGTGGCAATGTTTTGATTAACGGAACAAAAGGCGTGCAGTTTGTACAAGAATCAACTGATTCTATAAATTCTGGATTTGAAGAAGTCATGAAAGAAGGACCTCTATGTAAAGAACAGATGAGGGATTGCAAGTTTATCTTTACTCACTTTGTACCCCATGAAGATACGGCACACAGAGGACTCTCTCAACTAGGCCCTGCTTCTAGAAGAGCATGTATGGGTGCTTTGTTAACTGCAGGAACTGCTGTTTTAGAACCAACTTTGGCTATCGAGGTTCGTGTTCCTACTGATTTGGTTGGAAATGTTGCAACTGTTCTTTCTGGGAAGAGAGGTAAAGTTCTTGACATGTCTCAAAAAGGTGCCTCAAGTATCATTACAGGTGAGATTCCAGCTTCTGAGACATTCACACTATCTGAAGAGATGAGAGGCCAAACAGCAGGACGCGCAACATGGAATACTTCCTTTAAGGAATGGACCGAAGTTCCAAAATCCATGTTAGGGCCAGCAGTAGCTGAGATTAGAAAGAGAAAAGGATTGGCACCAGACCCACCAGGTATTAACGAGTTTATCGACAAAGAGTAAAAAGGGAGAGCCCCCCTCGCAGGCGTAAATTTGTGTCGCTTTTAGAATGGACTAGGTAAGTACGTAGGTTATGATTTGTTAGAGAATAAATTAGAATATGTTTTAATAAAATTCAATCCAATAATTCTTTTCTTTTGAAATGAATCAGATTTTATTTCGTTTGAAATATCATCCTTTTCCTTTGAGAATTCATCACGGAGTTTTTTTACATCTGGACTCTCCTTTCCTTGATTAATTTGAAATTGATAATAAGTATGAAGAAATCCATAAAAAATACTTGTTGTAGTAATTCTTTCTAAATATGCTAAAGCCTTTGTTTGTTTTGTGTTTGGAGTAACGTACAGCGTAGGATTGTGATATCGCATATGAAAGGAATCTTTTTTAATTTCATTAAGAAATTGGAAGTTTTTTAAAATACTAGAGTTTTTCATTTTAGCAGAGTCATAATCTTTTGTAAATGGTTTGTAACCCAATTTAGCCATATTATTCTTAGTAAAATTATAGAATTCAGGACCTATCTTAGACATTCTTTCTGTTGAATCTATGTATGGCCCTTGTAATTTTCTTGTATGTGTTTTGGATTTTGAAAGTTTGTTCCATTCTTTTTTAGTTAAAATTTCATTGTTGATTATTTTTTCTAAAACTAATTTCATTTTAGATAATTCTTCATGTGCTAAAACACTTAACGATAATGCAATTGGATATTTATTATTATTATAAAGAATTTCACTTGCTTCTAATAAGGATTGAATGTGTTCTTTACAAACTTTAAGATCATTATGAAGATTTCTAGGATTATCTTTTTGATTATTCAATTTTTTAAATTAAATTGATGCTTTATTAAAATGATTTAAAGACAAAGGCAACGATTCATTCATAATTTTATCCTCAATAGATTTGATTTTACCCATCCACAACCGCTTTCTATCTCCATTCAAATTAACTTCCTTGGTTTTTGGTTTTATTATGCCAACATCTGAAATTTTATTCTGAATAATTGCTTGTATTAGTGACTGACTCTTTTTTTCAATGAATTTTATGAATAATCTCCCTCTTCGCTCTACTGTATCTAGATGCTCGATATCTTTTTTCTTTAATTTGCCTAGACCGCGTTGCTTCCATGAACCATTAAATCTGTAAAATCCATTTTGGAGATAATACACATCATCTGCACTTTTCTCAAATGAAAACTCGCCTAGAGTGGTAGAATTTACGCCTAAATACTTAGTAGTGCACACAGAATCTGTAGCAAAGGCCACCACATCTTTTTCAATATCATGTTTACGCACAAAATTATACAGTTGAGCACGACAAAAGCCAGTGATAAAGGCAAAAATCACAGGATTAAACAAATTTCCAATTTCATGATTCACACTTTGTCCTGTCTTACCATATATGGAATTCAGAATTATCTTAATTGGTAACTGTAAAGGATCTTTTCGTTCCTTTAGTTCCATTCTTTTCTGATATAGATTCTGAATAAATTCACGGTATGGATAAATATCAGAATTTGTAATGAACTGGTATCCTTCAAGAATCCTGTAGAAGGTTGTTCTTTCGCAGGCTTGAAGTTCTTGCAATATGACGTATGTTTCAAATTCTTCTGATGAATTCGGAGACCAAGTGTAACAATGTGAATACATAACTAATAAAGCCTAATTTTATTTATGGATGATTGTAAAAATTGCATGGACCAGAATTTCTTTCAAATCCAACGATACCAATTATTTTAATTCTTGGAGCAGGAATTTTTCTCTATCTCAGTGTTAAAAATGGCAATACAGTACGAAGTGTCAGAAAAATTAATGGTGCGGAGATATTAGATACAAGCTATGAATGGATCTATTTTACTGGGTTTATAGGACTCATAGCAATCGGGATTCATCTACTTGCAGAATATAATTTGCATTGGTACGATGTAACTCCAATAGATCGTTTCACTCATGCAATTTCAGGTATGGCAATAACTGCAATTGTTTTGAATTTTAATTTAACAAGTCAGAGAAAATTCTATTATACTATTGCAATTGCAGCTTCATGGATAGCATTCATAGGGTGGGAACTCTTTGAATCAGTTTTTGTTTATTTGAACCCAGATGGATTTATAGAAATTAGCAATTGGGATACTGCAGTAGATCTATGGATTGATTTTCTTGGAGGATTATCAATTTGCTTTTTATGTGATGAACTAACGGAATGGCCTGAAGAAACTAGACAGAAGTAAAAATACTATGGTTCCTCCTTTTTGGAGAAAAATTTTGGTTTTATTTAGCACAATAAAGATCAAATACCATATTCACGCATTAAATTACATGAGAAGATTCTGGATTGTTATTCCATGATTTTACATTAACTTTTGATATCAATTATTTTTTAATATTTTAGAAAAATAAAATAGGATTATGGATTCATCTGTATTTTTAATAACACAATACATAACTTGATATCATGAGCTAACAAGCTACAAGAAATAAGACCATGGGTCATAATAACTGTGTTTAAAGAAAACACAAATCCAAATGATCTGCAAAGAATATCTCCACAGATTCAAAATTTAGTAGATGAGTGGCAAACTCAAGGAAAGATGATTTGGTCTGGTGTATTCAGTGATAATGCCACAAGCATGACAGTCTTTGAGGGAACAGAACAAGAAGCAAATGAATTTTACAACAAATACGACAGAATCTGCTCTGGAATATTGCAATATTCAATGTATCAATGGGATGCAATGCCAATCCTCTCAGTCTTATCTAAGTAATCTGTAGGAGTTTTCTTTTTTTGAATATGCTAAAAAACGAATTGTGTAGAATTTGTGGTTGTGAAATACGTGAATACAAAAAATGCTCAGAATACCATCTGATTATCTCTACCGTATGCAAGTGCTGTGAGAACATACAAGAAATTTAAATACATCACTATGAAGTAAAATGAATAATTTCCAAACATAAAACAAGATGTTAGATTAGTAACATGAAATTATGACGCTGTTTTAATTTCTGTATGGTTAAAACAAATCATGCCTCTTGGAGTATCTGTCAGATATTGTAGTGATTGTGGCAAAGTCTTTTCTTATTATGTTATAAAAAATTCAAAATTGTGCTCAAATTGTAGAAATCTGCCTGTATCACGCCATACAAAATGACTTGCCGAGGAATTTGTGAACGGTACAGGTCAGAGAAGAACGGGTATTCGGATAATGCTAAAAGATGTACCTCTTGTAACGTATACCTGTTGTATGGAGGGATAAATGTTCATGCTGTAACTCTCATCTAAGATTCAAACGTAAAGCCAAGTTTCACAATTCAAACTAGATGGTAAAAATTGCTAGTGGTTTTTTCCAGTTTGGCTTCAGAATAGGCTTGAACTTGTACCAGAACGCATCCAAGATAAATGTAAGAGATCGTTTCTTGCAAAATCTGCCAAAAAATCTTCAAGAATTATTAACTATGATCAAATCTTCCATCTGCATCAAAATTGCATGGATTCCATCTTAAAAGCAATTGAAATGAAATCGTTCAATTGGTTTGTAGTAACATTTAGAACAAATGTTCTGAACTGTATCTTTACATTGTGCACAAATAGTATATTCTGTAAGCATGTTACCACATTTTCTGCAGCTCTCATCAGGCATTATATCACCTTTGTACTAACATAACTCAAACAAAAACTTGAAATCAAAGAAAATAATTTATCCGATACTTGTTTAATATCTATATCTGCTTTTGATATAACCAACAATATTTCATCATCTAAGGGATAGACAAATTCTACAAGTGATTTTCTCAGCGTTACTGTATTTCTAAAGAAACTTAATTTGTTATCAAATTCCTTTATCATTGTTGTTTGCAATGTACGTTGCATCGATATCATTTCTAATTCCTGAACAGAAATATGATTCAAATTTTCATTGTTGTTAAATTTACTATCTATAATTCTACCATTTTTATTTACTATTGCTACCAGATTGATATCCTTATTTATCAAACAAATAATCTTGCATAATTCTGATCTTTCTGATGCCCGTTTAAGAGAATTGGTTATCATATTTATATCTCCATATTGAAGCATTTATGTATCCTGTTAACATTATTAACAAAGTTAACTCTTGATATTTCACCACATCAAACAATATTCATTGGACCTCATTATGATTACAAACATTTCTTGAGGAATTGGCTCGTTGTGATTGTACAATGCGACTCATCATCCAATAGTATCCAATCGCCATGTCTTGAGAAAGGAAATTAATCCTCATGGATTAATACCTCGTCATCTGAGAATATCCAGGATAGACCTCTTATATCTTCCCAAGAAAATTTGGAAGATTCTGCTTGCATAGAAGATTTCGTCGTTTCTTCTACAGGATTGCTTTCAATCTGAGTTTTCAAGTATGGATGTTCACTCTCAATAATATTTTGATTCATGCTTCTGATTAGGCATGTTTTTTATATCAACACATCATTCCTATTGCGGCATGCCTGATTTTTCATTTATTATATATAGAGGGATTATCATGTACGCTGATTTGTTAACACAAAAAAATTCTAATATGTAGAATAGTATTGTTTGAAATAGATTTTTAATTATTATTCTTTTTCTAAAAACTTTTAATTTTACACCTTGAACCTTAAGGCCAAAAACGGCAGTACTTTGGCGACAGATTCAACACTTACCAGTCTTACAAAATAGTATTTACATGACACTGATGATTGATTCGTGATAGTTTTAAATAAATTTTGTAAAACAAAACAATGAATGGTTCTAACTTTGAGCACTCACATTTCTCGACGTTAAAGTGTGGTTGTACAATTAATACAATTTCAGGAGAATTATTTCAAGAATGTATCCCTCACCAACAAGCAAATTTTACAAAGTAGCGATTTAATTTTAACTGTAATTCTTCTTTTTGTTTTTTCCATACATTTTCATTTTAAAACTAAAATTCTGCAAAATTATATTGCTATTTGCACTGATTGGTTTAGTTAATCATTTCACCATGTCTAAAATTTCACAAAGGATTGAGTTTGTCTATCGGACATACCGTGATCATCTTATGAAACCATACATACATAAGAACCCCTGGATGATGCCCTAGAAGTATATATCTGCCTCTAACTCACTTTCAACCTTCTGTGAATTTATACACAGAATCATGTCATGAACTTAGATGTTAAATATAATTGAACTTTTTCTGTACTCTACTTTTTCATATCATAAACAGATTTTTCTTATACCATAAATTACAACAGATGGTGCAACAAAGTACATCCCAATATTCAATATAATCACACCAATTCCATATCCTAAGACCTCTTCATCAGAGTCCATATCAACATAATTTAGAACAGATAGGGAAGTGATCAATGGAGTCAATATTATTTTGACAGTTTCCTTGAAAATTGGATTTTCACGCTCATAGTCTGCTATAACTGGGCTAAATAAGTAGTAAAAACTATTGAATGATTGCATAAATGCGGATCCTGGTTCTGTTTTCAACAAGTGTTCATCTCTTAGCTCCCTAAGTTGTTGTACTTGGGGAGCAAGCTCAGAGGCAAATGTTGCAGTGGCAATAAGGCAACCACCTCCCTCTGACGAATCTTGAATTGGTTCTTTTTGTTCCTCGTCTATTTTAATTTCCTCTTGAATTGGTTCTTTTTGTTCCTCGTCTATTTTAATTTCCTCTTGAATTGGTTCTTTTTGTTGTGTAGATTCAGACGCCTTTATCTGATGTTCAAGTTTTCCAATTAATCCCTTTACTTGACGAATTTTTTCAGAATCATACCCTAAACTCAGTAGTCTTTCTTCAAACTCATCTTCTGAAATTATTCCTTCCTTAAACTGGTTAATAATAATATCATCAGGATCTTGGAGTTTTTGTTCTTGGAAATATGTTTCCTCATGTACTGTAAAAATCAAGGTTTTTTTTATATCGTAAACTTTTGAGTGCTGTATGCCCCACCCGAATTTTATTTTATATTCACCAGGGGGTTGGTTTTTATCAATGCATACGTTGCCATATCTTTGAATTGTTTTTTCATTAATTTTAAGATCACAAACAGACTCCATCCCGCCATCAATTACGATTGGTTTGGGATTTGTTTTTCCAAATAATGTAAAAGTTATTGTCTTAGATTCAAGCTTGTCTCCATTTACTTCCTCAAATGAATATAATACAACACAGTTTTCACCTGCACAGTTATGTGGCACATTACTTCCAAATGCAGACAAAAATGGTAAATAAACAAAAAATTCTATTCTTGGATCAATATTTTTTGGTACAGATGGTATGTCTGTAACCTCAATTTCAATATGGGTTCCAGGCTGACCGGATGTAGGACTTATTGTTATTGTAGGCATGCCAAGTCCTATTGCAGTCGAATCAAAATCTGATTGACCATAGGTATCTGAAAAGTTTGAAAACGAAGATAAAAAAACCAATAAAAAGATAATAAAGAAATTTTTTAACAAGTTATTGACTTCTTGAGTTTTGTTTATATTTAACTCTCATTAAAGTTTTCGTTTCCTACAGCACAAATCGTAGCACACCGTTCTGAAGTAAAAATATTTTTGAATTTTATTTATTGCTGGATATATAAGAGAACATGATAGAAATACTCTGGACAAAAATCTTATGTCCGTAATGAATAGTCATAATCATAATTTTAAAATAAAAAAATTGAGGGTTTTTATTTTATTAATATTTCAATTTCAAACTTTTCATCAAATTTTGAAATCTCTCAAGTTCTTCAAAAAATGATCTGCCCTTTTCTGTCAAAATAAAAAGTCTATTTTTTTCATCTGTAGTCTTTTTCATTAATTCTGCCTCGATTAATTTGTTACATTTATCTACAGCAGCATAATGTGACAGATTGGCCTTCCGCGATATCGCGGATATAATTATACCATTTTGTCCCTCCTCACGTGTGACGGTGAGAATATCACTTAAGATGCCCATTTCAGACCTATATGTGCACTTTAAACTCATTATGATTGATTTTCATCTTTTGTTATAATACAATTCTTTTAACTTTGCGGGGTGCTTTTCACTTAAATTATGACTTTATTTCAAACTAATAGTTGAGATTTAGACTTGTTCATATCTTAATTATTGGAATGCTTATCATATCCATTACTTATGCTGTTCAAAGTTTTATTACATTTCAGGCAAATACTGAACAACTCACAGAATCTGTTGCACTAAAAAATGAATCAATTGCCACAAACATCATACAGGTTTTTAATTTTAATTTAGATGAAAGAATTAGTGATTTTAAATCATTAGAAAAAAATAACGATATTAGACAAATTCTAAAATTCTCAAATGAGGAATTTTCAATGATTCCTAACATTGATAAATTTATGGAAGAAAAAGCATTTTCGAATGAAAATTTTAATCGTCATCTTCCATTTCTTACTCAAGTAGTAGAAAAAAAATACCAAAATGATCTAATTGACATCATTAACCGTTACGAACAAAGTTATGAATTTAATTCTCTTGATGAATTTTTAGTAACTAATGCATATGGCGCAAACATAGTAACCATTTCAGGAAAAGTGGGCTATATCCAACTAGATCAAGAGTGGTGGCAAATAACCAAATCTAAGGGACTTTATGTCGGCGATATAGAATATTTTGAAAAGTATTCAGACTACTTTATACCAATTGGAATTAGAATTTCTGATGAGAATCAAAAGTTTATTGGAGCGGTGCATGTTTTAATTAAATTAAAGGATTTGATATCAGAATTTGCAAATACCTCCGACATACTTAAAGAACAAAATAAGGAAATATCTTTACTTGATAAAAATGGTAGAATCATCTATTCAGATGGATTTGTATTTGATCAGGATCTTAAAATTTCCTATCTTAAAGAATTGAATCAACTGTCAGGCAATTTAGTTGGATTAGACAATTATGAAAATTCTGTAATTGCTTTTGCAAAATCGGAAAATTTGGATACTAGTGGATTAAATTGGATAGCTATAATTGAACAAAACAAATCCGATATTATTGCTGACATTAGTGATTCTAGAAACTCTATAATATTTCCATCTATAATTGGAATCTCAATAACGATAATAATTGGAATCATCATCACCCTCTTTGTTTCAAGTCCTCTCGGAAAATTAGCTCATCTTTCTTCAGAAATAGCAAGAGGTAATTTCGATGTCCGTGCAGAAAATACTCAAATTCATGAAATTGGCTCCATATCAGATTCATTTAACGATATGGTACAATCACTAAAGAAACTAATCCAAACAGAAAAAGAACTTGTCGAAGTTAAGATTAAGATGCGAAACGAACGTCTTACTGCACTAGGTGAATTTTCCGCAAGTATGGCACACGATATGAGAAATCCTCTTGCAATTATCAAAACTTCTCTTGATGCTCTGAAAATAAAATTCAAGGGACAGGATGAAAAGATTGACAGATTACTTTCTAACATGGATATAGGCATATCTAGAATGTCTCATCAGATAAAAGATGTATTGGATTATGTGAGAATAACTCCAGTAAACATTACTGATGTTAATCTAAATAAAATCATCAAATATGCCATAGAATCACTCGAGATTCCAAAAAATATATCTATAAAATTACCCGATAATGACATTATTATAAAATGCGATGTAAAAAAAATGGAAATTGTTTTGATTAATTTAATTCTTAATGCCATTCAGGCAATTGGAAAAAATGTAGGAAATATTACAGTTAATTCCAAAGAGATGTACAATCATTATGAGATTGAAATTCAAAATACGGGAGAGTCAATATCTGATTCTCTTTTAGAGAAAATTTTCGAGCCTTTACTTACAACCAAATACCAAGGAACTGGGTTGGGTTTGTCTACATGCAAAAACATAATTGAACAACATGGAGGGAAAATTTCAGCCAGGAACAACCCAACAACATTTAGAATAATATTTCCTAAGGAAGTTAAAAGAGACTTTTAGAAGATCCAATAAATACATAAACCTCTTAATATATTAAGAAAACTTGCCTTCTACTGGACTAATTCTAATTGTTGATGATGATTTACCTTTACTGGAAAATACTGCCTACATGATTGAAACATTAGGATATGAAGTGATAACTGCAAAGGATGGGATTGAAGCCGTTGAAGTATACAAAGCTGCACATCCAGCCCTTACACTAATGGACATAAAGATGCCTAAACTAGATGGCTATGGTGCATTTTTCAAAATCAAAGAATTTGATTCTAATGCAAAAATTGTTTTAATTACTGCATATACATTAGATGAGAAAAAACATCTAAAGGCACAAAGCATGTCGCTTTTAGACACTATTGAAAAACCATACGACATAGAGCGTCTTGAGAAAATTATATGTAAATTTGTGGATTTATAATTTTTTTATCTTTTTTACCATGTTAAATCTATTTTCATAAAAAGCAGTCACCTCATCAAGAAAGTTTTGATACCATTCTCGTAATTCTTTATCTTTTTTTGTAAATAGTTTTTGCCATTGATCATATTCAACAGATGATTTTTTATTTGAAGTGGGAATTAAAAGCTGAGTGAAATACCAACATGAAATTTGCTCTGCTAGATCTTCCTCCGCCATATGCTCAAAGTAATCTAGGTATTTTGATGACAGATAATTCAATATCTCATAAACGGGTAACTTGGAAACCTTGATTGTATGTATGTTATCTAGAAATAATCCTTTTGCAAGTACTCTAATTCGATATACATCATTTCCAATTACAGACTTTAAATAATCCCATTTGCCAAAAACCCAAGGAAGAATAAGGGCATATTTTTCTGCCATCCTATCAATTTCTCTGTTTGTAAGATCTAACACATCTAAACAATATAGCACTCCATTCACTGAAAGACGATAAATATTGGCAGATCCTCTCAGGTTACTTTTACCGTCTATGACAACCAGACCAACTTCAAGAATTCCAGGAGAAAATTTTCCTCTGTCTTTTCTTCCCACCAAAAGCTTCCGGTATTGTTTTTCCTTGGCCCTAACTTTTGATGTATCATTTACTAAATCTACTTTTGCCATTCCCCATGTAGTAAGCGACCCATTTGTAGCTAAAATATGGAGCATTCTCTGAATATTTTCATGGTGTTTGGGAATACTTTTTTTCCTATAAGAGAATTCACCGTATAGCCTCCTTGCTGTTGGACGTGTATACACCTTGTAAGCATAAAGATTACCCATAGTTCCAGTTTTTGTAAATGTCAATCTAGATCTCAGAAAGTTTTATACTATAATACCTTTAAACATAATTTCTATTTTATTTAGGTAGCAAACAACATAGATACTATGAAACATTAAAAAAATAATTTTGCATTTTTTACAATTTTTTAAACTAAATTCCACGTGGGTCCACTAATTACCCTCTAAACTATATCCCCCGTACAACGTGCATGGGGATATAGTTAGATGGATGGTTTCTGGACCCACGTGGAACTCTGAAAAAATATAACCAAGTTCAATTGATTTTGCACAAGAGAAGATGAGTCTAAAAATATTAGGTGTAGCATCCAGTATGCGAGAAACGTCCTACAGCACGCAAGTTCTAAAACTAGCACTAGAAAAAGCAGAGAAGAATGGCGCAGAAACAAGAATGTTGGATTTACGAGAATTACAATTACCCATGTATCATCCCGAACAAAACAATTCACCAGAACTTGACAAAGTTACAGAGCATGTAAAATGGGCAGATGCATTTATTCTGGCATCTCCGGATTATCATGGTTCCATGTCAGGAGTAATGAAAAACTTTTTGGATTTTTTCTGGTCTGATTTTGCAGGAAAAACCTTTGGTTACATCTGTGCATCACATGAAAAAGGCCTTACAGTCATGGACCAGATAAGAACAGCAGTAAGACAATGTTATGGATGGAGTATGCCCTATGGTGTATCTGTAAACTCTGACCAAGACTTTGACAAACAAGGTAACATAACCAACGAAAATATCATCCCCCGTATCGAAACACTTGGCAGGGACTTGACTGCGTATGGAAGTCTGATCACAGAACAATACAAAAAAGATCTGCAAAGTGAAGAGTCCAATACATTTGCTGCTCGTTATCGATGAAAAATTAATTATAAACATACGATTCCAAGTTTATCACATGCGCAAGGAATTTGTAATAAAAAGAATTGATGCATCGCCTGATGGTTCACCTTACGTGATAATCTCATTAACCTCTTCAAAAGATTTTCAAGAGGGAAACAAACCTCAATCCCAATTTGATCCTTCAAAAATGATGGACCCTGCCAAAATGGGAGACATGGCAAAAGATCTAAACAAGATGCTTTTAGGTATGGGAGGAATGATGTCTGGAGGAACATCATTAAAGCTTGACATGCATGAATACAAAGAGGTGAATCTTTCTGTAGGGGACATGCTGTAAATGTAATTGGCTCATTGATTTGATATGAGATGTCCACATCCAAATCCCCTTTTGTTCCACTGACCATCTGTTTTTCGGGAATTGTGGTGTCTGAATATTCAGTAGTGCTCTGGTTTGTTAAAAGACCAAAAAACATTATTCCTACAGCAGTACTTGATGCAATAGATACAAACATCACATGTTTAATTTCCCTTTTTCTTCTCAATCAACTCCAATAATTATCAAAAGTCTAGTTTTCATTTTTTCTCCCAATTTAACTATCTAACCCACGAATACCCTCTAGGCTCAGGAGTGCAAGAAGATACACATGCATAGTTTTCTGGAGCATTAGGGGAAATAATACGGGGGTCTACACATCACATCAGTTAAAGACCAAATACATAATGTCTTCACATGATTTTGCTGCAGGCAACATCGGAATTAATTCAGGACAGGCAAGATTCCTCAATATTGTGTATGGCCCAGGTCAAGGATATGGAAACTATGTTGATTTTCAATATGACCCATCAAAAGAATATGCTCTTTTAATTGATGAGCCATTTGGAAGTGTAGAAATTCCACTTGAACTAACTAGTAAAATCCTGCATTGAAGGATTTTTTATTTTTCCAAACTGATTTGCGCACTGGTCTTATTTTGAGATACACTATTGCAATTACTGGTATATTGATAGGATGTACCAAACATGTTATCAAATAATTATTACTATTTACAAATGAAGATGCAATACGACAAAAAGGCTGTCTCTCTTGAAAGTTCCTTACAAGTCACCTTGAGGATCATTCGTCCCGACAGAGATTCAACGCCAATAAAATGATACGTCCTTACATAACACAATGCTTGCAATGTCCAATGGTTTTTATTCTGATTCATATGTGGTTTTTGGATTTTTTAGATTTTGCTGGTAATAGTCTTCAATATTCATCAGTATGTCCAGATAACCCTTCTTTGTCCAAGATTTGCTTTCCTGATCAAAGGAATATCCTTGCTGCATAATCTCTGACTGGCGTTTAATTACAAGACCGTCAATGAATTTAGCACATTTCTCATCAACTGTTTTTCCACTCATTATTTCATCCATTGTGTTTTGTAAACATTCGGGGCCAAGTTTTTTGCTATGGTCTTCATGACAATATCCTGTATGAGTGATTAAGTTGTCAAAATAGTCAAGAAGGATTTGAGAATTTACATTTCTTACACAGGGAAAGTAAGGAAATTCCCAAGGGGTTGTTGATTGCTCCCGCAACTTCAGTCAAAACGGGATTTTCGGTTAACTCGTGGCATCCATCACATAATCCAATCATCATAATTCAATACAAAATAAAAGGAAATAAGCTCTACTAAGCTATTGTACTAAAAATTAAACTCACTTGATTTTTCATTTTTGAAGTCTATCTAGATGGATTCTGTACCATTTAGAAAATGTTTTGGCACATTTACACCTAATAATCAATATAATTCTTAGATTTGTTTTTGTAATTGATTCAGTCTTTCTAGTTGTTTACGATTGGGTTCTCATATTTTACAATTGGTTCTGATGGAATCATAGCTGATGTAAAATTTATTTTTGTTGGCAAATCCTCTAGTGCTTTTATCACTGTACTGCGTTTTACTGGTTTTTTTAGGTGTGAGTATAATCCTTCCTTTTTCCATTCGTCTAATTCAATGTTGTTAAAATCAACAGATGAAAACAAAAAAACATTTGTTTTTTCGAACACATGATTTTCTTGAAGAAGGGTCAAAATTTGCTTTCCATCAAAATCATCTAATGGTGCGTCAACAAAAACTGCATTATATGATTCATTTTTAAGATGTTCTACTCCTTCTTTGAATGTAGTTTCAGTAGTAACAAAAAAGCCTTTTACCCGTAATATTTTTGCAAATACACTCACAAGTGCAGGATTGTCATCAATGATTAAAATTCTCATGATTTGGGTATTGGACATTTAAATTTTTGATTCATTTTTATTATTTAATTAGTTCTACTCTTTTCTACGTCTTTTTGTTTAGGAATTTATTTAAATCCATTTTTCCATATTACATTACTATGTGAATATTGATGATAAACACTTTCCAACAAATCATAGCCTAAGTAATTACCTAGTCAATTCTAAAAGCGACACAAATTTACGCCTAAGAGCCGGGCTTTCCCTTTTTATTCTTTGTCGATAAAAATAAAAATCCCCCATGTTAGGTATGAATTTCTGACGCTTCTCGTAAAGTTTAAGATTTGAAAATGAATCTAGACAAGGTAGACAAAAAAAGAATAGTGTGTACAGAATTATCAGGAAATGGTTAGATAGTTGATTTGATTGCATTTGAGATAAATTCTTTGTCTATAAATTTTATTTTTTGAGCAGCGACTTTTACTTCTTCAGGAGTAATAGATTTCTCCAAAGTAAGATAAATTGTAATCATTGGCAAGTATAGAATCATTTGCTGCATTTTTTCTCTAGTGATATGAATATAGTCTGTTTTCCCATAGGCATCATCAAAGTGTTCTCTGGTATGTCGTCTTAGATTAAGCTGATTGTAAAACTTAATTCTGTCAGGATCAGGTTCAATTGGTTTAGATGCGGCTGAAGATTGGTCAAGCAAGACATTTCCCTCCAAATCTATTAGACCTTGATGAACGATTTTTGGATCAGTTTTGAAAACCTCCGCTGCTAATTGTTCAACTTTTTTGGATATCAACAGTTTTAATATTAGTTAATTTTATAAAAACTTATCACAGTTCACAATCTTCTTTAAGTTAAAAAATAATTTTTGTCATAATCCTTAAAGATTTTGAAATTATTTTGTGACTTGGATTTCCATCTTTGAGATTACATCAAAGGATTTTGAGAAAGATTTGAAATTACTAAAGGATATCTTTGAACTATTTGAAAAACAGATTCATTTCAAAGATGGATACAAGTTTAGCTCAGAAGCTCAATTTGGAATGGGCTGGTGATTTTACACTGTTTACATCAAGATTGGATTTATCAAAGAGCTAGTCACATATAATCACACCCTAAACTCCAAATCAAAAGATGAATGTGCAATTCTAAAGATTATTGAAGACTCTAAAATTACATAAAAGTACTACTAGAGTCAAATTTCATGGTAAAAAACCAATCTTTGCCAGATACTGGTCTTGGCTAATGAGATGATTTACAGACTTAATTTTCAGAGTTTAGAATCTAAGAATTAATGAATACCTTTGAGTTTGATACGGTCATAATCACTGCCATTTTAATCGGTACATTCTCTTTTTTTGAAATATCTAGCATTTCATTATGATGTTCTTCTTTCAAATGCTTTAGTAATTCTTCTTCAATGTCATTACGTTTGTAATTACAAGATGGAAAGACACAGTTGAAATTCAATAATTACAATCCAACCTAGTCTATTTTTAAGAATTTGGGTAATTCTCACTATGTTTAGCAATAGATATACGGTTCTTTGTGGAAAGATTCTAGAACAAGACGGTTGATGGTGGGTTTGTCTAGCTGAAAAGCATTATTATCAAGTAGAATGAGTTTAAAATCTTCTAATTGCAACAATCACACTTGTAAAAATACTAGATACATCATGTCATTTAGTATAATTAATGAAATCCCATATCCTAAAACTTCTCTTTCTGAATTCATATCTACATAATTCAAAATTGAAATGCTGGAAATCATGGGAGTGATTGCAATTTTTACTGCTTTCTCAAAATAGAGGGTTTTCACGCTCATAATCAGCAATGATGGTAAAAATGAATAGTAGAAATCATTGAAATATGTCATAAAACTAGATCCTGATTCTGTGTTTAGCAGTTTATTGTCTCTGATTTTTTGGAGTTGCTGTACTTGTGGTGCTAACTCTGAACCAAAGGTTGCAGTAGCAATAAGACATCCGCCTCCATTGTCAGCTCCAAAACCAGAAGCACAATCGTCATTAATCAGAACATCTCTAAATTGTTCTTCAGTTGTTCCTTGAGACATTATTTCTTGATTCTGAATTGCAACAAGGGACAGATAACCATCTTGTGTTGTTTTTTGTATTTTTGTGCCAAAATCTCCTTACGGTCAATAAATGACTCACATTTGAAAATGACACTAGAATCACCACTCCCATCTATTTCAGTAAAATCAAAACTAGATGACTGTAGTGCACCTGACCATTGAGTGTCAGAAAACATCAATAGTTTTGCTTGATTTTCAGGTATCTTTGATTTTAATTCTGCCTAAATTATTTTCTCATTTGTTGTGATTTGGTTTGTGTATTCTCTTGAGAGAAAAGTTGGTTAGAAGAAAGGGCGTAAATTAACAATATGCTTAAGTTCGTAATTGTTGCAGAAAAGTAATTGAAAATAACTGAAATTAATGTAGATGATAGTCAAACTGGATATTATTGGCTACAAATTTTTGTAAAGAACCAAAAAGAAGCATTTTCATTAAGAAGACAGATATTCGAAGACCAAGATATCAGAGAAAGACTGCATGTAGCCATAAAACAAAGCCAAGAAACAGTAACTAACTCTTCAATTGAATTGGAAATAATACTGCACAACATGATCATAGAAAAACTTGGATTAATCCTTGATGGAAAAAAAGAGATTTAGATTCTAAACTCTTTGTTTTCCCATACAATACTCTTCTAAATTCTGAATCACAATCTTAGATATGGCAATTTCCTGAACTGACTTTAATCCTTCTTTGGTTTTCTTTCCATGTTTAAACTCATACTTTTTTTCTTGTTGAAACTGTCTTTTTGTTGACAAAGAGAAAAAAGGGAAAGCCCGGCTCTTCCAAGCGTGGAAATACGATATAATTTAGATTATGATCTACCTGTCACATAAGTAATATACAAAATGGATGAAACAACAAGGGAAATGCCAATGATTATTGCTAATTCTTTTCTTGAAAATACACTTGCTCTATAACTCACTATCATGCTGTAAGAATAATGAACTTAAGCATTTTGATAATTATCTATCCTTTCTTATCTTTCTCTAATTCTTCTATTTTCAATTCAAGTTCTTTTACTTTTTTCCTTAATTCGATATTTTCATCTCTCAATGAATCAATCTCTCTTTGATGTAATTCATTTAGATCCATAAATTTTCTGCAAGAATTTCAAATTTAAGATTGTTGGTGTTAGGAGTTTAATAGTTTTAAAAGAGTTTAATCTAATCATATCATTTTCTGCTTTTCATAATTTTATCAAATGCAATTTTAACTGAAATGAGCATTTTTTCTGCATATTTTGGTTCATTGGGATTTTTGTCTGGATGCCATTTTAAAATTAAACGTCTGTATGCTTCTTTGATTTGTTTATCTGTAGAATTCTCCGATACCCCTAACAAACTGTAGTGTATTGCAATGTCTGGTTCTTCAAATGTTTGCTCTGTTTTTTGATAACTTTTTTTGTACTTGTTTTGATTTCTCTGCCAAAACTCTCTTTTGAATAGTGATACGATGTATCTCTGATGTGTCTGCGATTCTTCTGTGGAAATGTTTATCCAGTGAGCCTGCTCAAACTCTTGAATTATTTTATCAAATTCATCATCAGAAATTCTGGATTGGCTTGTTTGAAAAGTTTCTTCTTGTGGAACATAGTCTTGTCGCTCTCTAAATCTTCTAAAATCACTCTCAAATGATTTTTGCTTTTTTAATCGTCGAATTGCCTGACAATCCCTACAGATAAACTCATCAGAATTTTCTGGGTGAGGCCACAAATCAATTCTATCAAATGATCCTTTACAGTCTGAGCATGTGTTCGCCAACATTGAGTTTGTTCTTTACTTTTCTTTTTGATGTTTTGTTAATTTTTTCTTTTCAGATTTTTTATCAGTTATGGGGTTTGAATTTCGTTTTAACAAATCTTCAGTAAATAATACCATCGTTCTACATTAGTCAATCTGGAAAATTTACGCACAAAAGGTGGCTGTCTTTTTACTCTTTGTCGATAAAAATGGCATCACATGTTTTGTGAGGGAAAATATGCTGTGCTGTCGTAATGCTTTTCGTTAAGATCACATTATGAGAAATATGAAAAAAGATCTTGTTATTGGAATGGGTGTTGCAATTCCAGTAGTATTTCTTATGATTTTCATTGGAGGGGGAGGATATTTAGATTTTGAATTTGAAAAAGAATATGGAAAAATCAACATGAACCCTGAATTATCTCAATGTGAAATACTGACAAATCAAATGATCCAAGCAAGAAACGACATGAAACAATATGCTCTTAATCCAAACCAATTCTCTTCAGAAGATGCTGAAAAAATCAACAATGAGTATCAAAATGAATTGAATCGAATAACCAAAGAATTCAGCCTAAAAGGGTGTGATAAAAACTTGGATGAATGGATGACTCCTGAAATAACTCAAAGAGTAATAGACCAAACTGGAGGTTAATTAACTGAGGAAAAAAGAATCATTACAACATAAAATTCCTCAAGGGTTACGGACATTACATCTCTGTAAAGAAATTCAAAATAAAACTTTTTAGTATTTTTAGGATTGTTATTTTATGGTTGTATATCTGGAAGAGCAGTAAATGCAGAATTAACTTTCTGTATTATTTTCTCTACATTAACATCTCTTTCTGCAGAAATCAAAATCAAGTATTCCTTTGTAGGAATACTTATCATGGTAACTTTTCCTCTTCTTGAGGCTATGTAATCTATTGGACCTAGTTCAGTATCAAAATCTTTTCTCATCAGGTATTCCAGAGTTAACTGGACATACATAATGTGATTTTCTCGATCTCCTAGATAGGATGTTATTCCTTCTTTAAAACCACCTGCTATATGCTTGCCCATGTTGTTAAGAACTCCCACAAACCTAATTTTTTCAATTGCAAGAATTTTCTTACAAGATTCTTCTAAAGCCTGTTTTTCTATTGTCAAATCCTGCATATTATATACCAAACAGTATTAATATGTAATTTTGATCAATGTCTGGTAATTTTTACGTTCTTGTATTATTGGATTGTTTCTAATTTTATTTGTAAATGATTGATGAATCTAAAATGCATACACGAAGAGGTTTTAGTTGGGAAGGATTGAAAGTATGGAGGGTAAAATTTTAAATGAGTCGATGTTATTGTCGTTAATTTTTTTTATAAAAATAAAAAATTAATTATTCTAATTTAGTTTAGTTAATCATTCATGAATTTTTTTAATCTTTCATAGTTTGGATGTGTAACTTCATGTAATCTATCATGTGTGAATGATACCAAATATTATGATCTTTTAATTCACATTCTAATTCTTTTTATATTATTTTTGAAGTAAACTCAAATATTTTTAAAGCATCATTACTAGCATCATTCATTCCTTTAGAATAGTGGTGAAGATATTTTCTATGAATTTCCTTCACATCATTAAACAAAGATTTCGTTTCGTCATCTATCATGCCAATTTTGTTTAAAACAATGACTCGTCTTTCTTGACTCATTCTCTTAAAGGTACTTCCAAAAATATCTTTTTGAGAGTCATCTAACACGTAGATAAATAGGAAAAACAATAAGCGCCAAAAGAAGAGACAGTCCCCCAAATGGAATATCTCTTAATAATTCTACATCCGGATATAAAATTATTAGGGCAATCCAGAGAATTCCAAAAATTACTGAGGTTATTACAACTATTTTCAAAATTTTTTGTATTATTTGAAGTTCCATTTGACTAGCATGTAATGACTTTCAGCATGATCATAAAAATTTTCCAACAAACCGACTAACGTTATACCGCAAGTCATGTCGTGTTTTCACGTTCAGAAGGGGTAGTTCAAAACCTTTCCTGAATGTATCTTCACCTGAAACACCTACAGAAGTTCATCCCATTCTTTTTACCATTGAAAACAATGGAATATCGTTTGACTGTCACCACAATATACCATATATTCAAATGAAATAGGTCTTTCCTCATGTGGAATGAAGTTATTCAAAGTATGGGGCCCTCTGTAACTCTGTAGATATAATTTCTTGTTTATTGCAAACAAAAATTTTGTTTTTTTAGTAAATATCACAATCGATTTTATGGAATTGAACTCAAAAGAAGAGAATTCTTTTTATTTTTCTAAATTTACCTGACAATATTGCCAATTCTACCTTACTAGATAACATTAGTAAAATAATTGATTAAACAAATCAATTGAACTCAGATCAAGTATTACAAACTATTAAAGATGAAAATGTCTCATTCATTGACTTTTGGTTTGTAGATATTTTTGGAGAACTTCATAATGTTGGAATGCCCGTCTATGCAATTGATAAAAATAGTTTTGTAAATGGTCTTGAAAAATTAGATGCTAGTTCCATTGTTGGATTCAAATCTGTAAATAACTCTGATATGATTTTAATGCCAGATCCAAATTCATTTAAAATTCTCCCAAATGATTATGATCCTGGTAATAGAAAAAATGCAAGAATATTTTGCGATCTTTATGATGGTAACACAAACAAAGAATCAAGATATAATCGAGATTCAAGGGGTATTGCACGTAAAGCATCCGAGAAACTCAAAGAATTTGGATTAACTCACACTAATTGGGGTCCTGAGATAGAGTTTTTTGTCTTTGATGCAATCAATGTTTACCCATCTCCTTATGCTGCAACCCATTCTGGTGGTGGCTCTGGATATTCCATAGAGTCTAAAGAATCACCTTGGGCAAAAGGGAACGTAAGTACTGCAATAGATATCAAAGAAGGATACTATCCATCACAACCAAAAGATACTCTAAATAGTTTTCGAAAAGATGTATGTGATGATTTATACAACTATTTTGGAATAAAAATTGAAGCTGAACATCATGAAGTAGCAACATCAGGTCAATGTGAAATTAATTTAGTTTATGATGAAATGATTGCAATGGCAGATAACGTAATTGCAGTTAAAAATTTAGTAAAGGTTAAAGCTAAAAGAAAAAATAAAGTTGCCACTTTTATGCCAAAACCAATTTTTGGTGATAATGCATCAGCAATGCATACTCATCAAAGCTTGTGGAATGAAAAAACAAATGTAATGTACGATCATGATGATGAAATGGCACAGATGAGTCAAACTGGAAGATATTACATCGGCGGAATTTTAAATCATGCAAAAGCTTTATGTGCAATCTCAAATCCCACAACAAATTCTTACAAACGACTTGTTCCTGGTTTTGAAGCACCTGTAAACGTTTGTTGGGGCTTGGCAAATAGATCTACTGCAATCAGAGTTCCAATGTATAATCGAAATCAAGAAAAAAGCAAGAGAATTGAATATCGTGTGCCTGATCCAACTGCAAATATCTATCTTTTAGAATCTGCATTGTTATTGGCAGGATTAGATGGAATCAAAAATAAGATTGATCCTGGCGATCCTGTTGAAGAAAACGTATACAAACTTTCTTCAGAAAAGAAACGAGAATACCATATTGGAACTTTGCCAGTATCATTGAAAGGTGCACTTGATTCACTTACTAGTGATTCAAAATTCTTAGAGGAAGTTTTCACAAAAGATTTTCTTGATGCATACTCAGAACTAAAATACAAAGAATACACTTCCTTTGCACAAACTCCTACAGCTTGGGAAGTATCGATGTATGCTGATGCATAATTATTAGTTTTTTTTGTATAAATATTGCAATATCTTTAAGGATAATTGGGCTCACTCTCATTCTTCCCGTTAAGAATAAAGCAAATCATACCTAGTTTAGAGGCGTGTCAAACTTTTTGTATCGTTCACTTTCCAGGCGAACTCATACCTTCATACTATGAATCACTCACTAAAACTAAAAACGGTTCAAGCCTCTAGTGACAAATCTTTCATTGCTAAAAACAGGTAATAATAAACAAAGATTATTTGGAAATTGGAATGCTCAATTTGTATTACACATTTATGATTTGTCTTTCGATAGAAAAATTTTGATGAGTTTTTTTCTGTTTGTTTATTATCGAATACTTGATAATGATAGTACTGATTGGAAGGATTGATTTCCTATTACTGCAGGATGATCTTTCATTAAATTTTTCAATGAAAAGTAACAGAATCTGCCCAAAAATAGAATGCTAAATTAATTCTGAGAAAATAATCCTATTTTGTTTTGATTCAATTCTTTATATTTTTTTAAAAATTCTCTTGTAACAACATACAACAAATTACGAAATCTTGGACATCTGTTTTGTGTTCTTGTAAATTTAGTGTTGTTTTAATTTCTTAGCAAGTTCTGCTTCAATGTACATCTTTGCACTGATTGCAGACATGATAAGGTATTCATTGCCAAAGTTTTTTGCAACCATCTTCATTGCTTTTTTTACAATCTCTTCTTTTTGTTCATCATTAATTTCTTTCTCCCTTACATACAACAAAGCAGAATCTACTGCAAGGGGCACAAATTCAGCAAGTAAGTTTCTGGCTCTTTGTGCAGATTCTTTTTTGCTTTCAGACAAAGTTCGCTCGATTAATGAGTCTAGATTTTCGATTAGCATATTTCGTGTAGTTTTTGTAAATTCGTCAGATTTGACCTCAATCAAAAGTTGTGACTTTACATTTTGAAAAATCTCTTTTCCTAATTTTGGTGGCATTTTTCCTTTAGCAAGCTCTTCACGGTATTCGGGATTTTCCATGAATTGTTTGAAAACATACCTGCTTTGGTTTTCAACAAAGGACTTGGTAGAGTTTACAAAATATTCCTCAGCTTCGGCACTTATCTGCAATCCTTTCTTTCTTGCAAAACTAATACCCATAGATACAGCTCCTGCCACAATAGGCCCAACTGTAGAAAGCAGCTGTTCCAAAATATTCTGTAAAAATAGATCCATA
Source organism: Candidatus Nitrosopumilus sp. (assembly GCA_029864335.1). Lineage (GTDB taxonomy): Archaea > Thermoproteota > Nitrososphaeria > Nitrososphaerales > Nitrosopumilaceae > Nitrosopumilus. Next base: position 115,440 of record JAOTTS010000002.1, read on the forward strand.
GGCTTGGCACAATACGTCTCAGTTCCATTTGAGTCAAAACATTTTACGGATAATTCACTTGAAGATTGAGCAAAAACATTGTTGATTACATTAAATGTTCCAAATGAAATTAGAACAATAGATGCCAGTAAAATGCCCTTGTTGACAACCTGATCTTTTTTTATTACGTTACGCATTTCCCAGTACTAGATAAGGCCTTCTTTTGCCAGTTTTTCTTTTCGTGTTTGAAATACCTCCAAGTTTTTCTCAGCCTTTGCAATCCCCTGCTTCATTCTTGCAATCTGAGTTTCAAATCCAGGAAGTTTGTATTTTTTGTACTGCATGGCTTTAGCAAGTTCCTTTTTCTTCATAGTGAGATTTGTTTGGCAGAAGCGAATCTGGGCATTGATTTGTCTCCGAGTTCCAGTTTTGGCACGATCACTGTGTTTACTCATTACAAGTACTATGTACAGTAACTTAAAACTGTTAATTTGACTGTCTCTTCATACATGACAATCTATTTGAATAATCTTAAGTTTTTAATTTTAGGTTAAAAAACATTAAACCATCTGAGTTTGATCAAAAAATATCAATGTCCTGGGTTTAGGTGATTATTAGTCCTGTTTTTTATAATTTTTACAAGAGATCTATATTGTGATATTTTTTGATGTAAAATTTTCCTCAAGTTCTTAAAATCAATCACTAAATGACCTTTTCTGATAAAAACAGTGACAAACTTTCAAAAATTATTTTATACTATTCTTATATTAAGCAAAAATATCAAGATTATACAGTAGAGAAAATGCAAGAATTAACTATTGAAGAAACCATCGATAGAATAGATCAGTTAATTGATACTGGTAGAGGCGATCCAAGTAGATTAGATAATATTCGAGAATATTTAAGAAACAACAAAAGACTATTTACTTCTGATAGACTCTATGTTGAAAAATTATTGGATTCTTCTATTAACTTTACACGTAAAGAATCTCCACAGAATCCACTTTTACCTCACGTAAAAAAACTAATTGATTCTGGTTTTGGAGATCATGGACGACTTCAATTCATTTATAATGCATTGTTACAAGGCAAATCTCTGTATCAATCTGATCATAATTATGTTCAAAGAAAATTAAATGAAATACCAAATAATTCTACTAATACACATATTGATAAAAAAATCACCATAGAACAAACTGATAGACAAAATCTTTCCTCACAAGAAATTGCGGAAACAAAAGATATGGTGTCT
>JAOTTS010000022.1 GCA_029864335.1 Candidatus Nitrosopumilus sp.
AAAACATTTTGATCATTCAGTAGCAGTACGTTATTCATGTAGACAAGCCACATGTGGTTCATGTGGAATGATAATTAATGGAAAACCTCGATTGGCATGTTTTACAAAAATTAGTGAATTAAACTCAGACGTTGTTACAGTTGAACCAATGAATAATTTTCCAATTATTCGAGATCTTGCAGTAAAGTTTGAACGATTATTTGACACTCATCATAAAATCAAACCATATCTAATCCGAGATGATACTGAACTTGAATCTAACGAAAAAGAATTTTTGCAATCTCCTCAAGAAGTTGAACAATACATCCAATTTGCAAACTGTATAAAATGTGGTCTGTGTAATTCTGCCTGTCCTACCATGGCAACTGATTCTTCTTTTGTTGGACCTCAAGCATTAGCTCAAGCATATCGATATGTTGCTGATAGCAGAGATAAAGGAAAAGACTCAAGACTAAAAATTATTGATGAATCCCATGGAATCTGGAGATGTCACTTTGCTGGTTCTTGTAGTCAAGTATGTCCAAAAGGTGTTGACCCAGCAATGGGTATTCAATTGCTTAGGGGCTATTTACTAGGTTTTAGAGGTTAACCCAACTTCTTTGGTTTTGGGCTGTTATTTACTTGATTGTTAATCTGTTCTGCCATAAAGTGATTTGATACATTAACTTTAACATCGTCAACTCCATCCACTTTCAAGAGATTATCATGAACATCCTGACAAATCTTAAAACCAAATACTGCAGGACAGAATGGACTAGTAAGATGCAAATCAACTTTGACATTACTATTATTGATATCCACATCGTCAATCAATTCCAATTCTACAATCGAAGTGTTAATTTCTGGATCTACAATCTTTGATAACTCATCAAAGATTTTCACCCTAAGCTGTTTGATATCTTGACTCATGTCGGCAAAAGCGTCGATGCTATATATAACCATTCTAGAACCTTAGATGATGTATCGTTCACGTCTTGATACTGATTTGAGCAATATTACATTAGATTATGTTTCATCAATTAACGATGATTCTGAAATTGCATATTATGATATTATTGGAAGTCAAGCTCACACTTTGATGTTATACCAAAATAACATCATAACAAAAAATGATGCAAAAAAGATCTTATCGACACTAGATATTTTGAAAAATGAAAAATTTGATACATCTTCTGGAGCAGAAGACATTCATGAATTAATCGAATCTCTAGTAATCAAAAAAACTGGCATGGCAAGTGGTGGAAAAATGCATACTGCTAGATCTAGAAACGATCAAGTTGCTTTAGACATTAGAATGAAAATTAGAGATGATATTAACATCATTTGTAATTGTCTTTTAGATACTATTGAAGCCCTAGTTTCCGTAGCGAGAAATCATCAAAAAACAATCATGCCCCTTTATACTCATCTCCAACAAGCTCAAGCTGGTTTGTTTTCTCATTACCTTTTAGCTCATGCAGATGTATTATCTAGAGACTTTCAGAGACTCTATGGAACCTTTGAAAGAGTGAACCAAAGTCCACTGGGTGCAGGACCTGTTGGCGGAACAAGTATTCCAATTGACAGACAAAGCACTGCAAAAATGTTAAGCTTTGATGGTATTGTTGAAAATTCGATTGATGCAACAAGTACGCGTGATTTTGTTGCCGAATATGTTGCAATGATTTCAATTTTGATGACCAATCTAAGTAAAATATCTGAAGATTTTGTAATCTGGTCAACGTCTGAATTTTCTTTCATTGAACTTGCTGACGAATTCACATCTCCTTCAAGTGTAATGCCACAAAAGAAAAATCCCGATCTTTTAGAATTAACCCGTGGTAAAACATCTGAAATAATTGGAAACCTTACTGCAATTCTTACAACCATCAAAGGATTAGCAACTGGTTATGGACGTGATTTACAGCAGATTAAATCTTCTATCTGGTCAACATCAAAAATTTCTATCAGTGCGTTATTGATCTTAAAATCTATACTTTTAACTTTAAAAGTAAATGAAAAACAAATGAAAAAAGTTACAGAATCCAGCAATCTTATCGCACTTGATATTGCTGAAAAATTAGTTCAAGAAGGAATTCCTTTCAGAGTAACTCATAAAATTTCAGGAGTTTTAGTCCAATTAGCTTATCAATCAAAAAAACCTATTTCAAAATTAACTTTAGAACAAATAAAAAAATCTGTATCTGATACCAAAGTAGATCCAAAAATTGTATCTAAAATCATTTCTAATACTACTGTTGTTTCTTCTCTTAAGGATAGGAAATCATTTGGGTCATCTGGATATGATGAACAAAAAAGAATGATTTCTGATAGAATTCAAAAGATTAATCAGTATAGAATCGATGTCATTAAAAGAGAAAATAAAATCAGTTCTTCTATTGAAACATTGGAAAAACAAATCGACGAAATCATTAAATGAATAAAAGAAAAGTAGCGGGTCTAAAGGGATTCGGACCCTTGACAACCGGATTAAAAGTCCGGTGCGCTACCTGGCTGCGCCATAGACCCTCATCAAAAATGCTTTTCGTGTATAATTTAGTCTTTTACAAAATTTTTTCTTATGACAGAAACTTTTAATCTAGCAGTTTTGTTCAAACAACTTGTGCCCTTGTAGTATAGCCCGGTCTAGAATTCGGCCCTGTCACGGCTGAGACGCGTGTTCAAATCCCGCCGAGGGCGCTTACACTTTTGATTCAGAACCCTGTTTAAAAATAGGGGTCTTAAATGCAAATCATGGTCTTAAAGATGGTTTGAAGAGCAAAAAAGACAAGAATTATCTCAAAAAAGAAGATAACGATGACATCCATAACTATGCTGGCAAAATAGAGTATCTCAAACGAAAGCTTGCAAAAATACAACAAGGAGATACAGGAATCAAATTTCTTGAAAAATTAAAGCTTTCAGGTCTTTCTGATGGAAGAATTTGCTATTATGGTAACAGACTGTCTTTACTTTTGAATATTTTCAACAGCAACAAGATCAAACTTAACAAGGCAACAAAACATCAATGTGAATTTGTTTTATCTGATATTCTATCTAGGGATTACAAGGGAGAGACAAAAAAAGCATATGCATTGACATTGCTAAAACTAGTTCACTTTGCAAAAAAAGATGAAATTGGTGACAGACAAGAAAAAGGTTACATCAAAGAAATATCTTGGATAAAACCATCTAGATATCTTGATAAAAATCACGAAGAAGGATCAATTAAACCCGAAGATCTTTTGACAATCGATGAACTAAATTTGCTTCTTAGCAAATGTACCAACAAAAGAGACAAGGCAATGTTGTGGGTTATGTTTGAAGGTGCACTAAGACCAGGCGAACTTTTACATCTTAAAGTTGGCGGGATAATTTTTCAGGAAAATTATCTCCTATTAACTACAAGAGGCAAGACTGGCTCAAAAAGGATTGCACTAGTATTGTCTTTTCAGCCATTACTGGACTGGCTTGAAGAACACCCACTCAAAGATGATCCAAATGCATTTTTGTGGTATTCTTATTCTCCTAGAAGCAAAACAAAAAGAGTATCTTACAGATATCTAACTTTCTGTGTCAAAAAATGTGCCAAGGAAGCAGGAATCAAAAAGAGAATATGGAATTATCTAATAAGACATACGCAGCTTACACTACTTGCCAAAAAACTGTCTGACCAAACACTTCGGGCATATGGCAACTGGAAACGAAGTTCTAAAATGCCTGCAAGATATGTCCATCTTTCAGGAAAAGATATCGAGAATGCAATACTAGAACTTCATGGTCTTAAAAATGAAGATGAAAACCACATGGCTGTTGTAAAATTAATATCGTGTCTACGTTGTACTAAGCAGAACACCCCTGATAATAAAAGATGTCTATCTTGTGGATTCATTATTGATCAAAAATTACTGTCTCAAGTTGCTGCTTCTGATGAGACAACACTTCAAAACGTGGTTAAACGACTAGAAAAACTTGAAAGTATTGGAGACAAGGTTGATCATCTTCTAAATGAGATGTTAAAGCAACATGGTTCAAACCTTCTTTGAGACATCAAGGCAAAACATCCAGAGATTCAACGAGAATGCCACTATGTATACTGAATGGCAGAAAAAACTCATAGATTTGTACATGAATAATATACAAAAGGACAAATGACAAAAAAACTCTTTTTAAAAGATCATAGTAGGATATCCGTGCATAATTTGACAAACAAATGTGAAGAATCAACTGATGAAACATTAATCAAACTTCTTACGGAAAAATCAACAAGAAAGATAATATCGTTATTGCAAGACATACCAAAATCCCCCTCAGAGATGATTCAGAAATGTAATTTTTCTATCAATTTGCTACATAGTAGAATTGATGCGTTGGATAACTTTCATCTGTTGTATGTCTCTGAAGAAATAGATAAAAATGGTAAAAGAAAATTTTACTATCAAAGCAAGATAAAATCATTTAATTTGAGATTTGTAGATGGAAAAACCCATCTGGAAATGATCTACAATAGGACTTTACCCAAAAAATAAACAACGAGGATATTGTAATTTTCTATTATATGCAACTAAAGACATTCAAACTCCAATTTGTCTAATCCTCCAGTGTTATCTAACTGATACTGAAATTATAAATTATAACTATTCATTGATACAAAAATATCTTAATTAATGTGTGAAATGTGACAAAATGTCACAATAGATGTACTGAACTGTTGTTGTGATGTGGAATGCAAAACTCACAATTTTTCTGTTTTTGTACCATCAACTTTTTATCCTCTCTGATACCATCAATTTCACAAAAACTTTTTTCAAAGAATTTGTCATCTTTTCTACACCAATAACTAGAATGAATTGTTTCCATGTAATGGTTTTCCCAAATCTTATCTAGTTACAATTTGCAGTTAATTTCGATTAGATGAAAACAAAGATGATACTATCACAGTAATATCTTACTCCATTTACTGACAATATATGATGTTTATTATCACATGACCTAATTTTTTATATATTCAATAATGAATTGCTTGGTTGAATTATTATTATATGAATTACTTCATTTGTCAAGTGGAAGTACTATTAACGTCTAAGGTTAATTCTGTAGTGTGTTACGGTTCCTTAATATCCATGCAAATGGTATTTTGGTCAACATTTGTAATAGAAATTTTTACGGATAAAGAATTGGCCATGACTTCATGAACTATGGCCAGAAATTTTGAGAATTCTTTATTTACTCCGTGATGAATGCAAATCTTTTGTGTTGAATTTTCAGTACTGTGTTTTACCGAACCAAATCTGGATGCATTGATTATCAATACATGCATTAAATTATCAAAATTCAACTCGTCAAATTTAAGAAAAACCAATTCTCTATGTACAATTCCTCCTACATCTTTTGCCATATTTTTGATATATTCATCACTCATGTTGCTAAAAATTTTTTTTACAGCACATTTTGTGAGCGAAATTAGTTCTATATCTTTTGTGTGCCTGTCAATTGTGACATATTTTCCCAGTATATGCTATTTACAAGGGAGTTCATACTAATTCCATTTTTTAAAGATTCTTGTTCAAGTATGGTAAAAATCTCTTTGGTTAGTCTACAAGAAAAATTTATGGATTTATTGTTATTATTATTCAATAGAATTGTATTTTTTATTTTTACATTTAACGATTTTGTATGAATTTATGAGGTACTGGTTGTGGCCTGTTCTTCAAGTATTAAAATAATTATCCTAATATCTTTTGTAAAGATATGATCAACATGTTAGTACAAATGACTACAAGTGAACGCTGCAAAGTTTTATGAATAAAATATCCTACTATTGTATGGCTGTCGAATTTGCACAAATCATAAGCACCTTAGATCAAAGACCAGATACGACAGATCCAGTATCTGTTTTTATGGATCAAAATGACGCAATATCTGGAATTGAGCATTCCATAGATCACCCGGCTGACATTCGAATTACAGAATCAGGCACATATGTTGTAATTGCTGCACCACAAATAGGCAGGAAATCTGGAAATGGCCCAAGCAGTATTGATTTCTGGCTACGAAGAAATAACACAGACATACCAAATTCCAATGTACGTGCAGTTATTGGAACAGATGAGAGCAAAGATGTCATAGTTAATCAGACTATGATGCGATTTATTGCAGGAGATATTCTCAATGTAATGATGGCCATTGAAAAGACAGGGGAAGGATTAGGAATTGAAGCTATTAAAACTCCTGGCAGGCCTCTTATCCCAAGTATTATCTTTTCAATGCACAAGATTAAAGATCAAGTAGATGGACATTGGGTTAGTACACAAAAAGGCACAAAAAAAATCTGGGTAGAAGGCAGCTAATCAATAAATGAAGAAACAATCATGATGGAGGAAATTAATGAATAATAGTGAGATTTCTTCAAAAACAATCAACACTGCAAATATCTCTGCGTCAGACTATATGGTTGCCTTTTCTGGCAATACCGAACACTATTGTGTAGGACTAGTAGACATAGTAAACTCTACAAAGATATCTGCATCTCTTGGTAATGGAAATATCTCACAATACTATGAAATTTTCCTAAATTCCATGTCGAAAATTTTGAGCAGGTTTGGTGGTTTTGTGATAAAAAATGTGGGTGACTGCCTCGTGTATTATTTTCCGGAATCATCAAAATCAAACAGAAAGTTTGGATTCATGTCATGTCTGGAGTGCAGTATTGCAATGACTGAATATCACGATGCCATTTGCAAAAAGATGTATGATAAACAGCTACCGCCCATAGACTATCGGATTAGTGCTGATTATGGCTCTGTGGTTTTGATGCAGTCAAACAATTCTTCCTCAATAGATATGATTGGACCCCCTGTCAACATGTGCTCAAAGATAAACTATGCAGCTGCAACAAACTGTGCTGTTATTGGCGGAGACCTTTATTCTATGGTGAAAAAGTTTGATGATTACAAATTCAATGAAGTGAAGGGATTCTCACTTGGTTTCAAGCACTCATACCCAGTATATGAGATATGTCGGAAATGATTTTTGTGAGAAATATACCCTCTGAACAATGTAAAATTCGCACTGAATATCTCAACAGTCATACAAACAACAAAGGATCAAGTTTATCTAAAATCAAGTGATAGTTAATCCCTGATAAAAAATACCAAGAGTGAAGATATCAACGTTAAGAATAATGACGGAGTTGTTTCATCTGATTTATCATTACATTCGGAGGCGATTAAAGAAAATTTGGCTAATGTAAACATGGAACCTTGGTATTACATCTATGAGAACTATGTAAACCCTGATTTGAAGAAAAGAAAAGATGGTAAGGCAATGACATGACTATAGGTTATTTTCAAAATTTGTGCAATGAAATTAAAACATGATGAAGTTTTTTGAATTGTTCACAATAGTCTAAAATCTTCTTTTATTGTGTTAAGTGCAATGTGTGTTACCGTATTTTCGACATTTGGGGTGGCAGATAGTTTTTTTACAAAACCGCTAAGCAAATCCCTACTTTTGAATTTTCCCACCAGTAAGATATCTGCATGGCCTGTTATGTCATAAACGGCACAAACGTTTTCATTTTCGGCAATCTCGCGTTCTATTTCTAGCATCTTTCCTTTCGTTGTTGTGACTTCGATTATTGCTGTAATGTCATAACCTAACATTTCATGATCGAGACGAGCTGAGTATCCTTTGATAATTTTTCCTTGCTCCAATTTCCGTAATCTAGAAATAATGGTTACTGTTGAGATTCCAAGTTTGTATGCCAACTGTCTTGAGGATTGTCTTGCATCTACAAGCAAATGTTTTAGAATCTTTGTGTTTGTTTCATCCAAATCCATGTCATTTATTATCTAAATGAATATTTAAGAATATTGTATAAATCTTTATGAATGTAAAGTATTTTTATAATCTATGCTATATTCATCTAATTGCAATAAAAATAGATGACTTTATTGTTAATTACTGATCCAGTGTTGGAAAAAATTCAGAAGCATTTTGAAAGTTTGGGATTAAAATCATCAATAGTTGATGAAAAACTAGATTTTGAGATAGACTACAAAGACGTGCATTTTATGGATGGAAAAAATGGAATCGGTACTGCAGGCTCATTGAAACTGGAGAATTCCCCTATTGATTATCTACACATCATCAAGAAACAAGAATATGCAAAATGTGATTTTGCCGTGGGCGGTCATGTTGGAATGGGGGTTCACATTCATTCTTGGTATAAGATGCGATTCTTTCTTTCATTTCCAGAATCAATAAAATTGGGACCATTTGATATGGGAACACTTACAACAATTAAAAAAGGATTACTGCATTCAGAAGTTGAAAGTTTTGTTTGGAACGGTTATCAAAAACTAACTACCCTGCCACCAGGATTGGTGCGAGACAATGTGGCTGATGCGTTGTATTCGGATAAAAAATTGAAAAAATTAATGATGAAATGTTTACTAAAAGAAAGAACTATTACTGTTTCTAGATACTCTCCAATGATACATGTGGAAGTTACAGCAAAACCCACAAGCTCAAAAATCAAAATTGAATCAACATGGAAACTCCAAAAGGATATGTTCATAAATAAAGATACATTGGACATGTATGAAATACTTGCAGGGATTGTTAAATCTACAATAAACACTCTAAAGTATCATTTAAAATAATGTCTCAAACATTGGATAAAACTTTAGACGTAATTAATTTAAGAATAAAATAAATGTCAAGATAAAATCTAGTTTGAACCCATCTTTGCAAGACTAGCTGATGCATAATACATATCAAAAGGTTTGCTGTATACCACCATCTGGTTGTATTCATTTGAATTAATTCCGCTTATCTGGTAATTTTGACTTCCTTTATTTGCCTTTAGTTTTCCAACATCCATGCCGTTTGCAATGTCTCCGAATTTTGTAAGGTAGATATGCTGATCAATTCCAGAAGTTACTGCAAACTCTTCCAATCTCAAATATGTCATGTAACCATTTGAAACTATTGATGCCTTTCCCTGTGCATCATTTCCCTTTATTCCTGAAATTTGGGCAGACTGCAAAAATTTTAAGTCATCTGGGGATTTCATATTGTAAGCGATTTGATTTATGTCTTCATCAATGGTTTTGTCGAATTTTTTTGCCTCATTGAGGACCAGATCTCTGGAATGAGTCGACATTTGAATTAGAATTGCAAGACGGTCATCTTCACTCATGTCAATAAGTTTGGCATATGTAAGGCCTGTCCTAATTCTGGATAATTCTTCTGCTAATTCATTTTGTTGTACTGCAGGAGGAGTATGGTTTGCAACTATTCCATAGAATATGCCCATACTGATGGTACTCACAATTATGACAAGTGTGATGGCAGTCAGTGTCTTTCCTTTATAGAAATAAGGCGTCTTTGTCTCTTGTTCCATGGATAATGTGGCTGTCAACCCCATTATCACTCCAAACAAGACATGGATTATCAATGCCCCTAACACAATGAGGGTCATGTTTTGAATGAGATGGACAGATTCTATGTTGGATATCGTTGCAATCAGACCAAGGTCATTTTGTGTTCCCTGTTCAATTAATGGCTCTATAACTAACAGAGTAATGGGAATAAAAAATATAAAATAAACAACAATTCCAGTGGTTCCTCCAGCAAATATCCCTTTGTTTGTATTGGAAAGTTCTAACTTTTGATGCAATCTCGAGCAAGCGCAAAACACTGCTCCGATTAAAGCTGCTGTAACCATATGAGAGACCATTCCAAACAATGTTGCTGAAATTCCTTCCAACCCCATTGGAAATCCTACCATCTTGTAAAAGGTTCCAGGAATCAGGCCCAGATGAAAATCAATTATGAAAATAACAAAAAAGATTGCAAACCCTCCAACCAATCCAGATACTGCCCCTATACGTGCCCTCCTTGTAATTGATACATACAAGATATTTTTTTGGTTGATGGTATTTGTACTCAAATATAACGTTCTTCTCTTTTTTTAATTAAGATGTCATGTCTTGATGAATGAAGTTCGCAATAGCGTTTGTCTTGAGTGCAAAACAGACAGATGTAATTACAAACATACATTTGTTTTTCATATTCCTTACAAAAATTTTCAAATATCCCACATCCAAATAATTTTAATTCATTATTCATATTCTAGTATCTTATTAGAAAAACATAAACACATCTAACTAATTTGCAAAAAATTGTTCTAGTTATTAACAAAAAATAAACAAATGTTTAGAACCATGTTCTGGAAATATTCCTACACTAATTCATAATGGTGACATAGTTATGGGTTGTGAATTTGATAATATTACTCTCATTTTTTACTAATGATTAATTAAAGTCCATCTAAATTTTAATTCTATTGCTAAGGGTATGCATAGAAAGTGGTTTTGATACCAAATACATGCCTTGAAAACTAAGTTGCTGTATTTGAAAAATTGAATATATGCTATTAGGGTAATTTTTTTGCATATGAATAAAATAATCAAAATGCCTTTTTGGAGAATTTAATTTTATGAAAAACTAACAGTCCATAGGATCCCAATGAATTGGCATCAACTTGCATTTGCAATTCTCTCTTTTGCCGCATTTAGGACAATTACAATCACACAGCAATAATGACATCTTACAACCAATACACCTTGTATATTCCGCATAATCTTCTTTCATCTTTCTTCAAGTATATTAGGTTTAACTAAAAATTAAAGTTGAAAACTATTTTTATTAAAATTTGTTTGAATTTTTATATATTTATTTGAAATTTGTAACTAATTTTTTTGAATCTACTAAAATATGATTTTCTCTAAGACATGCTGTGGCAATAATGATTAAAGAGGTTTTGATATCATGAAAAAGGCATTTGTGCTGATTAGCTGTGATTTAGGAAAAGAAGAAGACACCCTCGTTGCATTAAGAACCATGAATCAGATAAAAGAAGCTCATGGAACCTGGGGGGCATATGACATTATTGCAGAGGTAGAATCTGAAACTGCTGAATCATTGCGCGAGACGATTACATGGAAGATTCGTAAAATGCCAGCAATTAGGGCTACACTCACCCTTATGGCAATAGAGGGACAGGAGTAATAGATAATGTCAGTAGAGCAGACACAAATCAAGGATAAATATACAGACTGTGAAAAGTGCCATAACCCATTACCTCACTGTCATTGTATGTGCCCATATTGTGGAAAAAGAGATGCATGTGAATGTGCATTGTTTGATGCAGCTACTGGAGGGTGACAATGAAGCATGTCATACATTTACCATTCAATGAGGAGTGGATACTAAAAATTGGTTGATTTTACTTGGTTGATTACTGAGGCAACTAATTCTTCCCGCGAAGAATAAAACCAACTATGACTTGGAAAAAGTATCCTGTTCCACTACATTTCTTGCAAGGTGGAATCGGGTTGCTTGTATATGTCATGACAAATCCAATACATCCAACATGAAGGACATGGTTCTTGATTGGATTTTGTTTTTTTTGTGATGACTAGTGACAGTTGAGATTATGGCTACAATAAGAACAATTCCTAAAACTGCTACAATTCCAAGATTATATTCAAACATATTTTTTAGCCAATTTTATCAAATAGATTTCTGGTGCCTGTACAGTGCATAAACCATAATCAATGGAGAGGCAATCCACAAGACATTAGAAAAATCACCAAAACTGTACACCCCTAAAGTCGACGCATAGTTATACAAGACATCGCCAATTGTTCCAATTGTAATTCCAATCAACAAGACAAACCAAGCAGTAAACAATGCCGTCTGTCTGAATAAGGTAAATGCTACAGTTGCAAGACCAAGAACAATTGATGATGCAGTTACAAATGAGAGATAATAGTAAAAATCACCTGGATCCTCAAATGAAGAGCCCATGAGAACCGCTGAGTATCCCAAAAGTATGATTCCCGGAATGATCACAAGCATAATTTTTTGAAAATTTTCTAGTTTTTCAACAAAATATCTGACATTTATTATAATGTGTGCCATCGTAAACGGATATCCTGAAAATATGAGAACATCACCTACAGGCGTATATTCAAGAAAATGAAGCGAGTCCACATAATGAAAAAAGACAAGTTCGCCTGAAAATGTGACCAGATGCCCTAGACCTAATAGAAAATATGACTTGCCAAACACCTTTGAGTGATTATAGTTTTTTGAAATCAAAAAACATGATACTGAAACTGCAACAGGCGCTACTACTATTGCCACTCTTGTAAGCAAAGACAAGTCAAGAGATGGATAAACTATACCTGCAAGATAAATTACTGTGATTGCAGCAAAAATTAACGCTGGAATTTTGTAAGAGTTTTTTAGTTCATTAGAAAAAGTCAGCAAACCCTTCCCTCACAATGAATAGATTGAATTGTATGCAAAGCTGTCTTTGAGAAATCTTGAATTGACATTGGCATTAATTGATATGTTTTCATCTTGAATCTCAAAGACGGTCTTGTTAAATGTGGTAGAATATTCGTTTACTTTTCTGCCATCACTGGCATTGGTAAATCCGACCATGGTCAGTAATCCGTCTCCGATTAATTCCTTTATTCTGTTGTAGGTGGAGGCCTTTGGTAGTTTTGATTTTGCAATGGCTTCAGGAATAGATTTTGATTCATATAGTAGCAAATCCAAGATTGTTTTTTTTGCAGGATCACCATAAGCCTCAAAGACAGTTTTTGCAACCCCGGGATCTTTTATCGTGATAATTGACTCATTCTTTGTGCTTTGTTCAACTGAAAGTATCTTTTTGAAGATTTTGGATTCAATGTTTGATGTATGTTTTCCAAAAAATTTGCGCAGCACTAGGTCCAGTTTTGAAAAATCACTGACTGCTTCTAAAACAGAAATGCCATACACGTCATACACTTCTTTTTCAATTTTCTTGTATGTGGTTTTGCCTAGATCTTCTTCAAGCATAGATCTTACTCCTTTGGCAACAATCCTATCCAAAGCGTTCATTCAATTCTGTAACATAGTCATAAAATATAAAATATGCTTTTATTAGAATTAGTTCATTATTTCCATATTTTAAGAAATAATAAATAATACTAAATGTATCGTATACTATGAATAGAAAATCAGCCTGGATCGTAGGAGTTGCAGTCATATTTGCAATAAGTATGATTGCAGCATCTAGTTCATTTACTGAAGTATCTGGAGAGCCTACACAAAAGCCATCAGCCCCAAGATATTCAGAGACTTGCGCCCATGGACATAACGGATTTGACTGTAAACCATCTCAATACAGAATGGACATTTCAGAATTGCAACAAAGAACTGTGGAATTGGAGAATCGTATTTCTCAGCTAGAAAGACGTTAAATCCAACAATACTTTTTTTAATAATTCAATCTTTTTACTCTTGCAGTCTAAAATATGATCAAACCTTGACAGGTTTGGACTGTATGTATGAATTCCAATAGGTTTGATTGTGTGGATTTTTTCGGGTTTGAACTCGTGTTCACATTCTAGTAATTCTTACCGTAATGGAATCATTTACTCCTCATCTTTACATTGAAGTGACATTTGAGTACCAATGATTTGTACATCAGTACATGTTGTTTCAATGTTACCCACAAATACTCCTTTGACCCCATCACGTGAAATATCTAGTTTATAATGAATATTGCAAGAATCATCAGGAATTATTGTTGCATAATGATACACAGGATCTCCTTCCACAGTACTACTGCTCTGCTTGATAGATGCAGATTCACATTTTTCAAATGCATTTACAAAACAATCTCCATCGGGGTTACCCAAACTATCATTACAAGTTGTTTCTGTTTTTTCATATTCTTTGCCATCTTGGGAAAACTCACATACAGAGACACAAATGGCCAAACAGCCACTTGGTAAAATTGTATTCCAAGGATTATAATCTACTTCTCCACTACATGGAACACATGCAGGTGTGCCTCCAAGATCCGTACATTGCTGTTCATGGCTAATCGATTCATTGCTATTGAATACACATGTGCCATCAATTAAATCCTATGTTCCGTTTAGCGCATCACATTTGTTACTAAAATCACAAGTGTCATGAATCCAATCCCATTTTCCATTTAACACATCACATATTACGTTTGTTTCATATTTGTCAAGATGAAAAATAAGAAAGACTTGTGGAAAAACAAAAGAGATTGGCACAGATGCGATAATTGCAATAATTATTATTTTATAGCTAGTTTTCATTTTAGTTCCTCACTATGAGAATCAAATACAGTATTCCAACAAAAGCAAAAAAGATTCCAACTCCAGATAAAATAGTAAAAACTATTCGAAGTCTATGAGTATTTGTTTTCATCCAAATCAGTATCGGTACAACACCAATCATCACAAATGTTGCAACAAATGCAGGCATTGCATAAGCATCTATGTTTGTAGGACATAACTCATAGTAATTATCACCGTGTATCAGTATAGCATCTCATATAATTTGTAGTTCCCCAAGCAAACACAAGAATTGAAATGCTCAAAATAACAAGTAAAAACAAGAGTCTGCTGTTCATTTTCTAATTCTCCAGACTATGGCTTGCATTAACTAGTTATGTAAAATTTCCAAGAATCACATACATGACTCGATGATTTTTTCTCAATCAAACACTGGTTGTCATAGTACTGACCCCCTTTTATTTCACAATAGGCTTTTGGTACATTATCAAGGTCTACAGAATTTTCTGACAAGTATTTTTTCCCAACAGGCATAGGAATCTCAGTTACATCGTATTTGTGATTATTTCCCAAAAATGCCAACTCAACATAGACAAAACCATTTTCTTCTGGATTCAAGTCTGAGATGATTATCTGCCTGCTTGTCTTGTCAGAATCTACAAAAGGAAACAAGATATTTTGTCTCTGGAATTGTTCCATATGCATGCCAACAGCATTTTTTAACTCAAGTTCATCAGGCAATTCAAAGATCAGTATTGTGTTCTCATCTCCCTTGTATGAAATATCTATGGGCCAAGTGTGTCTGTCAGACGGATCCTGCAATAGGTTTACTACCATCATAGTCAATGCAGAACCATTTATCATCTGATATTTTATCTCATACTCTGATTTTTCATCTTGCCACAAGACTGTCCCCACATCAGGACGTGGTTGTTCATTGGAATAAAATACTGAAGGATCATAGATTAGGCGTTTGTCCAAGTCTGGATTTCATCTTCCAATTATTTGGAATTCATCCATGTTAAATAATGTAAAGTAGTTTCTATTTCGTTTCTCAATATCTATGATGGTGAAGATATCCATGCATACTGGCTTGTTGTCGTATTTGAAGCGTAACACAAGATTTTCTTTGCAAACAATATTTGTTGGATGTGTGTTTTTTATTTGTTTTAGTGGTGGTTCAACTTCTTGAGACATGGCAGTTAGGGGAAGAGACAAAACTGTCACAAACATCATTCCAACTACGACAAATGGTAAAATCACAAAATACTTCATAATATGACTAACAGAATAATACGAAGTTCATAAAGTGTTCTAATCTTTTGTAAATAGATGGTGTGAGGTATGGTCTGGGAATTAGCCTCCAACCTATCTATTGTGATTTGAAATACTCACATTACAATAAAAGCAACACGAATGAATCGTTCATACAAATTCTCAGCGTTTGATAAATACTATTTTGTAAAATCATATTACAATTGGAACTCTCACCAAATACCTAATCGGGGTTGGTCTTAAGATCCGATTCTATGTTTTTGTTATTGAATTTTGGAAGCCGGACTGATTGTCTAATCCTTGGAGTAGGATATCTTGGTCAATAGCCAATCAGATCATATGGAAAATTTACCGTCTAGGTCTAAATGAAATTCCAGCTTCCACCATTGTGATGTTTTTTAACCTAATAAAATTATGGTGCAATACCAATGATGAAAATAATTACAATTTCATTATTGAAAATATATTGATAATTTATAATCAATTATAATACAATTGTAAAATTTTCAACTTTTGATCCTAGTATCAGACATGGTAATTTTGATCATGTGTTTATACGATTTTCACATAACATAATACGGATAATAGCCAACTAGAAAGAAAATGATTTGAGCAATCAGGTCAATGTATGGTCTTCGGATCGTTCTATGTCTGGAAGACTGTTATCTATTTCCTCATACATGTTGGAAAATATAATGCAGTTGAAACTCTCACCAAATAACCTCATTAGGTTTTGGTCTTAAGTTTCAATTAATCTTTGTTTATTCAATATTTTCTCAGTACCATGAATAATGATAATCAATATACAATCATGTGGAAGAGGACCCGCTTTCATTATACCATTACACAATATATTTCCTAGTTGGTATCCGTCACTAAACTAATCTAAACATTATTTTTGGAAATTCTCTGTGAGAACATCTCTAGTTGGGAATAAACCGGTTTTTGTTCTTCTTCATAGACTTTAAGTAATTTCTTCCAAGACTTTTCAAAATCTCCCTTAAATTTACAAAATCCCTTTTGAGACGAAAGTGAAATTTCTTTGTTTGGATTATAATTCACATCATCAATTGATACTGCATGACTTAGAGCATTTCGTACTTCAAATAATCTAGACATATCTCTTGTAAATTCAGGAGAAAAAACTTTCCAATCTAAAAAGATTCGAATTTTTCGATTCAATGGAACCAAATTTAAAACATAAAGCAACTCATCATTGTTTTTCTCCTTAGAGTATCCAACTATGTGCATTCGAATAATCTCATCAAAAAGAAATCCCATTTTAGAAAATGCAGATAATATTTTGTCGCGGTCTTTGGTTATGATGATCTTTGATGAGAATCCAGACCTAAAATGTCCATTATTTATAAAATAATGCTTATTTTTGTATATGAAATAGAATCGAATTTTATCTGAAAAATCTTGTTTTTTTAGTTGAAGAAACTCCAAATCTTTCATCATACAACAGCCAAAAAAATCATTAATTAACAGTATATTTGATTTTCATTAAAAGAATCGTGAATTATTTGAGATTAAATGTGGGTTAAGATTGCACAATTTTTAATTTTTTAGGTGTAATTGAAATTTTTTTTAGAGACAACTTGCTCTGGTAATTTTGTAACAAGTTATCTGAATAAACTAGATAGGTGGAAAGGATATTACAAATTTGATTAGTGGCACAATTTTGTGCTGAAATGTATCCAAAAATAGTCTTAGTATGGAGCAGAATATTCAACCCTAATTTTTGGAAGTGTAATTGTAAAAATTGTGGGAGATAAAGTTACGGAGATCATGCCTCCATGAGATTCAATTATGGATTTTACACTTGCAAGTCCATCCACCACCATGAAAATTGATTCGTTCTCTAACGTCTGGTTTTATCTGATCCAAGTCGGATAATATTGTGAGCAAACCTTTGTTCTGATTTTCTTTTGACATGACCTCACATGCATCATTTAATCCATTTGTGTAATCTTGATGATGTTTTTAATGGTGTATTTCCATTGTTTGTGCATCAATGTAGGGTTCCAATGCCGCCACCCCAATTAATGAAAATATAGCACACGCGGCATCTTTTCTTCCCCTCCGCATAGCAAAGACCGCATCCAGAATTCTTATTCTTTAAGACAAAAAAATCTAGGCATGCACAATTTGCGATCATTTTAAAACAAAAGATTGGAGCAATAACGGCAGTTGTTGCAAAAACAAGGCCAAAAGAAAGATTTATGATTAAGAATACCGTTAAAAAAACAGTTCAGATGGCTGTATCCGCAAAAAACGGACGGGCGCTGAATCAAGACGGCAAGAGCCCGCCGAGGGCACCATTATTTCTTAATTTGGAAATAATTTGCTCAGATCAATTAGAATTTTCATGATTATTATTGAAAAATAAGTAACAATATAATCGTCTACAAGAATATTAAAATTCAGGCAATTTTAGTATAACTTGATGTCTGAAGAGAAAAAAGAATCTGAAGTAAATATAAAATCTACAGAAGATTCATCATCTGAAAAGACATCTATTGAAGAATCTCCTAAAATTGATACTAAAGCAGCTGAAGAAGCAGCTGCAAAAGCTGCTGAAGCCGCAGAAGCTGCAGCAAAAGCAGCTGAAGAAGCTAAAGCAGCTGAAGAAGATAAAACAGCTGAAGAAGCAACTGCAAAGGCAGAGGCAGCTGCAAAAGCTGCTGAAGCCGCAGAAACTGCAGCAGAAGAAGCCCTTGCAAAAGCTCAAGCTGCTAAAGCAGAAGCAGAAGCAGCAGCTGAAGAAGAATACAAAGCAATAGCAGCTGAAGTTAAAGCAGATGCTGCCAAGAAACCTGATTTCACCTTTAAACGACAAGGCGAAGAAATCTTCAGACGAGAAATGGGTGAACCTGAATTTTTCTTAGATAAAAAAGATAGATTCCCACGACCAATACTTTCACAAGAACAACAAGAATCACTAACAAGAAAAGCAGAGATTCCACAAGATCAAACTCCTGTCTATGTTCCTCAACATGTACTTAGTCCAGAATTTGGTGGTGTTTCAAATTATGAACGTAGTGTTGATTCATTTTTAGAAGAAGCAAAACTAAAACTTAAAAAATTAAAAAATGATCAAGACACATCTGAAAAGGAAATACGAGATACTGAAAATGAAATTATTTACTTAGAATCTTTACATGAAAATTTCTATATCGGAATGAATGTTTTTAGAACAGCTAAAGGTGGACGAGATAAAATTAAGGCATAATAGGTGAATGATTTGAGTCAAATATCTTTTGATGTAATTAATGCGAGAGTAACTTTCAAAAATGTTCCTATACATACATTATCAAAATTTACTTTTAAAGATGTCAGTGCAGCTTGTGCAGAATTTAAAAAAATTCCTGGCATTGCGGAATGCGTAATAATTCAATCGGCAACTCGAGTTGAAATCTTTACAGTTAGTAATGTTGAAACTGATGATTCTCCAGATGCAAGAAGACCCGAAGGTAAAGCACTTGTGTTAAATCAAATCAAAGATACTTGGGTATCTTTATCATCATTAGAGCAAATTGATATTGAACATTTTGATCAAACTCTCGAAGTTTACAAATGTGATGATGTGTATCTTAATCTTTTAAGATTAGCTTCGGGATTGGATGCTTTAGTTGTTGGGTGGCAAAATGTTTTTGATCATGTTGTTCAATCATTAGCAACTGCAAAAAGTGCAGGAACATCTGGTCCGATTCTAAATAAATTATTTGAAAGTGTAATTCGGTTATCTACTAGAATGAGAGATACAACCGGAATTTCAAAAGATGTTGTTTCACTTGGCGATGTTGCTGTAAAACTTGTGGATGAAAAATCAGGACTGGATTCTAAGAAAAAAGTATTGGTAATTGGAACTGGCGAGTCTGCTGCAACACTTGTAACAGCTTTGGATAAAAGAGGTATATCATTTGATGTCACGAGTAGAACTCTTGAACGAGCAACTGGTTTTACAACTATACTCGGTGGAACTCCTGTAGATTTTAATGATGTCTTAACAGGATTTGATAAGTATGATATTGTTTTTGTTGCGACCACATCTGATTATTTCTTAATAACGTATGATAGAATTAGACTGGTAATGGAAGAAAAGACAAAGGGTACACTGATTTTAGATTTATCTGATCCAAGAACTGTTGATGAAGGAATTACTGCTCTTCCTGGAATCAAATTATTGTTCAGAGATCAAATAGCAGAAATTTATGAAGAAAGTGTAAGAACTCGAAGCGGTATCATTCCTGCAGTTGAGAAAATTATTGAAAAAGAACTTCCTGTTTTATCTGCTAGAATGAAACGAATAGATGCTTAATTTTCTACAAGCCTTGTTTTCTTAAGAGAAATTGCATTATGGCCTCTTTTGAATAATCTATTCCATGTTCGTCATCAGTATGGGTTCTAAAGTCTTCAATCACTTGCTCCATTTCACCATCTGCTACAAAATCACACTCAAAACCATAATCTCTGCATTTCAGTTGTGTCATGCTTTGATGAAATCCAATCAATATAAAAATCCACAGGTACATAATAATTTAGTAACACTAAGTTTGAGGATTCTGTTCTAACTGATAATTCTTTTTTTGAAAATTCTATCCATAAGACTCGTATTTAATGGCAAAACTACCGTCTGGTTTTTTTTCATGTTCAGTTACGAATCCTTTTGGCCCTAAATACCCTATTACTCCATCTATAGTTCCTTGATAACCACAAATGTAGATAATTGTATTATCTGGAGTTATTTGTTCTCCTACCATCTCTTCTACTGGTGACAATCCCGTTTTTTTATCAGGTTTAAAAAATGACTCAACTCTTCCCACATGACCGTTCCATGATCTATTGAAATATTCTTTTGGCCTACTAATAGCTGCCCCGTATCTAAAATTCCATTGATCCCTTCCTCTTTTTTCACTTTCTAATTCTAAATCAGTTAAGAGACGTTTGTAGCTTAATTCATCAACATAACTTGCACCATGAAGTATGACCACTTCTCGTTTATCATTTGTATCATGGAAATGTTTTGCAAATGCAATAAATGGTGCCAATCCTGTACCTCCTCCAACACAAATTACTCTTCTATTGTCTTTTTGACCGTTAGGTAACTTATCGCTAATCTGCAATGCAGCTCCTGTTGGGTCTCCAAGTGATACTTCGTCACCAACACTTAGATAAAATAATTCAGTAGTTACTCTACCTGGGAGTGGTTTTCTAACCCATCTAATTACAAATTCAAAATAATCTCTATTTTCAGCATGTGATGCAATTGAGTATGCTCTTCTAACCACTTTTTTTTCTGCTGGAATAGGAAGACCTATTGTTAAAAATTGACCTGTCTTGTATTGAGGCATGCCCTTTTCTGGCACCAATCTAATTATTACAAGATCCTCTTTTAGTAACTCTCTATAAACTACCTTTGCTTTCATCTCAGTTACCATACAAGATATTTTTTTGTGACTTTGGATAAAAATATTTCTGTTATAATTTAATTAAAAAATCCCAATATTTTTCTAATTTGTCCAATTATCAGTGAAATTAATCATTATAATTCAATTAATGATAAAATCAATTATTGATCGATTTGTGACATTATCTCATCAAGAATTTTCCTGTTAGCTGCAGCAATGAAAGAAATTCGTGTCTCATAACTAAGATCTGCATCAAGCGGATTCAAATCTGCATCTAATAATAACCCCCCAGCTTCTTTGACAATAAGATAACCTGCCGCAATATCTTGAATTCTAATTTTATCTCTTAAATCAATAAAAATGTCAATTAAACCTCTGGCAAAAAATGCCATTTCAAGAGCATTTGCTCCAAAATGTCTAAGATGATTATGTTTTTCAAAAATTGGAAGAAATCGTCTAATCAAATCCTTTGTTGCACCTGAAATGTTGATTCCTACTATTTTGTAAATTGGATCATTATCGTGAACTTTAATTCGTTGTTTATTGAAAAATGAACCCTTATTTTTTGAAGCCCAATACATTTCTCCATTTGCTAGATTTGTAATTACCCCATCTGTGATTGAACTGAGTTTATTTTCTGTTGCAAATGCTAAGGAACTACAGAAAAAAGGAACTCCTCTTACAGCATTAGCAGAACCATCAATTGCATCCATTATCAAGTATCCTTTAGGATTATCTGATAATTCAACACGTCCACATTCTTCACCTAAAACAATACATGCAAAATTAATTTCTTTAAGATAATCTAAAACAGTTTTTTCAGCAACAATGTCTATGTTTCTTGAAATATCTCCTCCAGCTCCCCTACCAAAGTCTCCAGCTGCATGTTCACTCCCTGCAAGATCCTTTACATTTTCATAAATTCTGTTTGATGCTTCTCGAAGAATTTCTATTACTTCCACAATGAATATTTTCTACTTCGTAATTTAAGTGAAGAAAATTTTTGTTTTGAAAGCATAAATAACAATAAAGAAGCTTATGTTTGTGAGTGGAAAAGATCAATCTGTTGTTAGTAAAGAATCTTTGATGAGTACAAAACCTGGAAAACAAATAATGAAGCAAGCATTATTCAAATCAAAAGGTTTCAAATTATTTAACAAATACAAGGAAGAAACAGAAAATGAATTTCCAAACTTTGTAGAAAGATTTGCACAAGGTCTACTAAATGAAATAAAATCTGATACTAATCCTAATTCTACTCAACAAGCATTTGGTAATGAAGTTGGTTCAACTGAAATCATTTTAAATTCTTCTGAAATTGAGCCTATAAAATCAAAATTAGAGAGTCTTGAAGTAATGCAAGACAGGGTAAATAGAATATTAAATTCCAATTTTGTAAAAATGACATTTCCTGTTTTCAATGGATTGTTTGATGCCGCAGCAGAATTTTCTGGAAGAAACGATCTACAATTAAAACAAGATGTGGTTGAAGGACATATTCTAGCAATTGATTTGAGTGAACCTATGGATAGAATTGTAGATAAAGATGAAGACTTGGAATTTCTTGATGATTATAAACTCATGAATCCCTACATTCTAAAATTAGCTAGAGATAAAATTTCAAAGGGTGGTGAAAAAGTTCTAAAAGAATTTGAGGAGGGATTTAAAGATGCTCGAATTGGACAATACTTAGATGAGAAATTAAAATCAAAACCAACTACAATTACTGAAGAAGAAATGGCTCTCTCTTACAAAAAATATCGTGCAGTAATGGGAACCGCTGGTAGAAATATGGCTTTAGCAGAACGACCTTTGGGAGAAATCTTTTATTTGGGTATGGCACGAGCTGCAGAAGGTGTTGGATGTGGAAATGAGATCGAAGATTCAATAAAAAATGGATTTGTAAAAATTCCTTCTTGGCCACTTTACTATTCTTTGTTGGCAAATGATGTAAAAAAAGGATTTGAAATCACTTTGGAAAAAAGTAATTTGTATTTACAGGATGCTCGGCTTACTCTAGAGTTATTGCCAGAAGAATTCTCGCACAAAGAATTTTTAGAATTTTTATTTTTGACTGTAGAGCATTACAATCAATATTGGTATAATAAATTACAAAAGGCCAACAAATGGTCTGAATTTCAATCTAAACTTCCCAAGTGATAAAATTGATGTGGTCTGAAAAATATCGACCTAAGATTATTTCTGATATGGTAGGAAATGAAGAACCAAGAGCAGCAATAATGGAATGGTTTGCAAAATGGAAAAAAGGTACTAAACCTCTTCTTCTAGTTGGTTCCCCTGGCATTGGAAAAACCACCATTGCTTATCTTGTAGCCAAACAATTTGGATATGATATGATTGGCCTAAATGCCAGTGATGTTAGAAGTAAATCTAGAATAAATGAAATTCTTATGCCTGTTTTGGGCAATGTAAGTATCTTAGGAACTCCAATGATTTTCGTCGATGAAGTTGATGGTATTCATGGACGTGGTGATTATGGTGGTGCTTCCGCACTTGTTGATATTCTAAAAGAACCTACAGTACCAATAATTCTTGCAGCAAATAGTGATGCATCAGATAAAATGAAAAGTATCAAAAAAGTAGTCAAAACAATATCTTTCAAAAGAATTCCTCCTAGATTACTTCGAGTTTATCTTGAAAATATTTTAAAAAAAGAAAATGTAAAACTAAGTCCTGGTTCATTAATCAAAGTGATTGATAAATCCAAAGGAGATATTCGATCAATGATTAATTTCACTCAATCTTTAGTTACTGGATTTAATCCCCAAACAGAAACAACCTTTGAAAATATTAATGTTGAAGATGGCATTAATGCTTTCTTTAAAGCAAATTCAATTGAAGAAGCTAGAATTGTTTTATATTCTATGCAAATTAATCCTCGTGAAAAAATTAATGCGTTCTATTCGAGTATTATTACCAGTAATTTAGATAATACAAGTCTTGCAAAATATTTAGAAACTATGTCTAATGCTGATATGCTTTTTGGAAAGATTATGAAAACTCAGAACTGGAGACTTTTACGTTACCTAAATGATATTTTAATTAAATTATATCAAAATGATGATCGAATTAGATATGCACAATACAACCTCTCATGGCCATTGCTAAATAGAATTCGTTGGGATGGTGCAAAAATCAAATCATTGTCATCTGTAATGGCAAAAAAATTACATGTGTCTTCAAGTGCTTTTGTAACTTTATGTTTGCCCTTTGTTTTACTTTGCATTAAAAATAAAACTCTGGAATTAGAGTTGGAAGAAACTTATGGGGATATTATTGAAAAGGAGATTGAACTAATTCAATGAGTTGGAGAAAAATCCCTATGAAATTCCCTGGAACATGTATAGTTTGTAACGAAAAAATTGAAATTAATGAAATTGGTTTATGGGCAAAAGGATTAGGTGTAAAACATGAAAAATGTGCTCAAATCAATGAATTACAATGCAGTGTCTGTGGAGGTCCAGCTGGTTGTCTTCAATGTGAATTTCAGGAAACTTGTGATATTCCAAATGTGTCTCAATTATGTATTTGTAAGAAATGCAGTGAAGAAAAAGATGCTTTTAACTCTTATCAAAAGTCAACTAACAAGAAATTTCCAATTATTAACTCCTGAAATTCTAAAAAAAAACAGTGATCTGTGAATTTTTATAAAAATTTCATTATATTTTTATTCTTAAAATAAATTAATATATGAAACCATCTCAGACTAAGATCACTTATGCATTCTGAAAAGATTGAGCGATATTCTAAAAATAATAATACCGCATTTCAAGGGGGTGGACAAGACAGAATTAAGGCTCAACATGATAAGGGCAAATTAACTGCTCGTGAAAGAATAGATCTTTTACTTGATGAAGGCACTTTTACTGAAATTGATCCGTTAACCACACATCACTATCATGAATATGATATGCAGAAAAAGAAATTTTTCACTGATGGTGTAGTTGGTGGTTATGGAAATGTAAATGGTAGGCAAATCTTTGTCTTTGCTTATGACTTTACTGTGCT
The DNA here is from genome assembly GCA_029864335.1 of Candidatus Nitrosopumilus sp. Taxonomy (GTDB): domain Archaea; phylum Thermoproteota; class Nitrososphaeria; order Nitrososphaerales; family Nitrosopumilaceae; genus Nitrosopumilus. Next base: position 24,878 of record JAOTTS010000022.1, read on the forward strand.
TGGTGGAACACTAAGTCAGATGGGAGCCAAAAAAATTACTAAACTAATGGATCATGCAGTAAAAACTGGTTGTCCAATTATTGGTATTATGGATTCTGGTGGTGCAAGAATTCAAGAAGGAATTATGAGTCTTGATGGGTTTGCAGATATCTTTTATCATAATCAATTAGCTTCAGGAGTTATTCCACAAATCACTGCAAGTATTGGTCCTTCAGCAGGTGGTTCGGTATATTCTCCTGCAATGACTGACTTTGTAATTATGGTAGAAAAAGTTGGAACAATGTTTGTTACGGGACCTGATGTTGTTAAAACAGTTCTGGGTGAAGAAATCACATTTGATGACCTTGGTGGAGCCATGACACATGGCTCTAAAAGCGGTGTTGCACATTTTGTTGCACAAAATGAATACGAGTGTATGGATTACATCAAAAAATTAATCTCTTATCTTCCTCAAAATAATACTGAAGCACCTCCTAAAATCAAAACTGATGATGATCCAAATAGAATGGATCATAATATAATTAACATTATTCCAGAAAATCCTCTGCAACCATATGACATGAAAGAAATAATTAATTCAATTGTAGATAATCATGAATTTTTTGAAGTACATGAACTGTTTGCACCCAATGTTGTAGTAGGTTATGGAAGAATGGATGGTCAAGTTGTAGGAATTGTTGCAAATCAGCCAATACATCTTGCAGGTGCACTTGATATTGATTCATCAAACAAAGCAGCAAGATTTATTCGATTTTGTGATGCATTCAACATTCCAATTATTACTCTAGTTGATACTCCGGGATACATGCCAGGTTCTAATCAAGAACACAATGGAATCATTAGACATGGAAGTAAGCTGCTATATGCATACTGTGAAGCAACTGTTCCAAGAATTACTTTAGTTATTGGAAAAGCATATGGTGGTGCATACATTGCAATGGGAAGTAAAAACCTAAGAACTGATATTAATTATGCATGGCCAACTGCAAGATGTGCAGTTTTGGGAGGTGAAGCTGCTGTTAAAATCATGTATAGAAAAGAAATTGATAGCGCAGATGATCCTGAAGCACTAAAAAAACAATTAATCGATGAATTTACTGAAAAATTTGAAAATCCATATGTTGCTGCATCTCATGGAACTGTTGATAATGTAATTAATCCTGCTGAAACAAGACCTATGCTTATCAAAGCATTACATATGCTTGTAAACAAAAGAGAAAAACAACTTCCAAGAAAACATGGAAACATCAATTTGTGATTGAATATGATTGAAAAAGTACTGATTGCAAATAGAGGAGAAATTGCATTACGTGTAATTAGAACATGTAAGAGACTTGGAATTAAAACAGTTGCAGTTTATTCTGATGAAGATTATGACTCAATGCATGTTAAACAAGCATCTGAGGCTTATCATATTGGAGAAGCTGCTCCTGCAAAATCTTATCTTAATCAAGAAAAAATTCTTGAAACTATTTTGTCTTCAGGAGCTGATGCTATACATCCAGGTTATGGATTTCTTTCAGAAAATTCTGATTTTGCAAATACCTGTGAAAAAAATAACATAAACTTTATCGGACCCTCTGCAAAATCTATGGATCTTTGTGGTGATAAAATGCAATGCAAGTCTGCAATGCTTAAAGCTAAAGTACCAACAGTTCCTGGAAGTCCCGGACTTGTAAAAGATGTTGAAGAGGCATTAAAAATTGCAAATGATATTGATTACCCTGTAATGTTGAAATCTATTTATGGTGGTGGAGGTCGTGGAATTAGAATTGTTACAAATGACAAAGAATTACGTGAGGGTTTTGAAACAGTTACAAGTGAATCTATTTCTGCAGTTGGTAAATCTGCCATCATTGTTGAAAAATTCCTTGAAAAAACAAGACACATTGAATATCAGATGTGTAGAGACAAACATGGTAATGCTGTCCATATTTTTGAAAGGGAATGTTCTATTCAAAGGAGAAATCAAAAACTAATTGAACAAACACCTTCTCCAGTAGTTGATCAAGAAACACGGGATAGAGTAGGTGAATTGGTTGTTAAAGCATCTGAAGCAGTTGATTATACTAACTTGGGAACTGCTGAATTCTTAAGAGCAGATAATGGTGAATTTTACTTTATTGAAATTAATGCTAGATTACAAGTAGAGCATCCAATCTCTGAAATGGTCTCTGGATTAGACTTTGTTAAACTTCAATTAGATATTGCAAATGGCGAACCACTACCATTTAAGCAAAAAGATCTTAAAATGAAAGGTTATGCAATCGAATGTAGAATTAATGCTGAAGACACATTCTTGGATTTTGCTCCATCAACTGGACCAGTTCCTGATGTAACAATTCCTGCAGGACCTAGTGTTAGATGTGATACTTACTTGTATCCCGGATGTACAGTTTCTCCATTTTATGACTCACTCATGGCAAAACTTGTAACATGGGGCCAAACATTTGAAGAATCTAGAACTAGAATGCTTGCTGCATTAAATGATTTTTACATTCAAGGAGTTGAGACATCCATTCCACTATACAAAACTATTCTAAATTCGGATGAATACAAAAATGGAGATCTTTCAACAGATTTCTTAAAACGATATGGAATGATTGATAAATTAGCTGAAGATCTGAAAAAAGAAAAAGTGGAAAAAAGTGAGGCAGTAATTGCTGCTGCAATAGTTCATTCTGAATATTTTAAGAATCGTATACAAAATGATTCTTCCTCAAGCTCTAATTGGAAGTATAAATTGGATTGATGAAAAATGGATTATAAAATACCTGACATTAAAAAATCATTTGATGGAAAGATAGTGAAAAATCTTGGAAATAATGATTACATAATTAAAATAAATGACAATGAACACAACTTGAAAATTATTCGTATGAATTCTGGTGGCATTGAATTTATTTTAGATCAAAAATATCACAAAGCAAAATATCTAGAACAATCAACTAACGAAATGAATATTGTAATTGATAATGTTCCGATTATTATTAATCGACACTCTCACTTTGATGAAGTTGTTTACAAGCACTCAGGAGGTGCTGGTACTGGTAATGCACAGTTATCCCTGAAGAGTCAAATTCCTGGTAAAGTTGTATCAATTTCAGTTGCTGAAGGAGATTCGGTAAGGAAGGGTGATGTAGTTTGTACACTTGAGTCAATGAAGATGCAAGTTTCAGTAAAGGCTCACAAAGATGGAGTTGTGAAATCAATCAAAATTAAAGAAACAGCATCCGTTGCTAAAGGCGACCCTATTGCTGATATAGAATAAAAAAAATTTTTCCTATTTCAGGAAATTTTTAATTTCTTCATAGTTTGGTTCTTTTAAAGGATCTTCTGAAACCCATTTGTAACCAATTTTTCCATCTTCCATAATTATGAACACAGAACGTTTTGCTGCATTGTAGTCTTTGATGTGGAGTAAATCTGCCATCAATATGTCATAGTCACGAATTGTTTTACTTGAATAATCTCCCAATAAAGGAAAATTAAAGTTATTTTTTTCTGCAAATGCTTTATTTGCAAATGGACCATCATTACTGATTGATATTATTTGTGCACCGAGATCTGCAATCTCTTGCCAAGAATCTCTCAAAGTACACAATTCGGCTTCACAAACTGGTGAACTGGCAGCAACTATAAATGATAATACAATTTTTTTGCCCTTAAATTCATCTAAAGTCCGCAATTTCAATTCTGTATCTGGAAGTTCAAAGTTAGGAGCTGTATCTCCAATATTCAATGTCATGATCGCATGTTGTAAATGGTCTATAAAGTACTTTAGAAAATAATTTTTTTTAAAATTTGATCGGAAAAAGAGAAGCATACCTTTTTATACAAAAATTAGGGTCAAAAGCTAAATTGGTCGGGGAATTAGCGGGCAATTATAGTACCGTTGTATTGATGTTTGGCTTTGCTGTAGCAGCAATGGCTCCAGCATTAATAATTTCAAGAATGATTTCTCCAAGAAAACGAAGTAACCCTGTAAAGTTTTTGCCAATGGAATGTGGCCAAGTCCCAACTGGTGAAGGAAGAACTCATTTCATGATGCAGTATTATCCTTACATTCTCATGTTTGTTGTTTTTGATGTAATGGCAATTTTCTTGTATGCATGGGGCAGTGCTCTTTTGGAACTTCCTAAAAGTGCAACATTACCTATGATGGGATTTTTAGCAATTATGTTTGGCGCAATGGCATTTGCATTATATCAATCCGGGAGAAGGAGAATATGGTAGTTTTTTATATAAATTATATTTATGAGGATAGGGGATAAAATTGCTTAAGGATTTAATAACGCCAGAAAACGCAAATGTCTTTATTGGAAAGTTAGGGGACATTTTAGAAAAAGCAATTGATAAACCATTAGGCTATGCCATCAATTGGGGTAGAATTTG
>JAOTTS010000023.1 GCA_029864335.1 Candidatus Nitrosopumilus sp.
TTCCATCCGAATTAGAATATGCCGAGGGATACAGAGCAAGGATGAATGTCCTTGAAGAGAAGATGAAGCCAATAGAGGGAAGTGTCTCTAGCGGCGAAAAGAAGGAAAACTACGAAGACCCGGACTAGTGCAATTTATCTAAAATTGATAAAACCACATCAGAGTTAAAAGATTAAAATCTGAAACAATACATATGTTAGATAGATTCTCAAAGCATAAAAATTAGAAATATGGTTGAAGGGTAAGTACATCATAAGATGAATAAATTTTTGTGAAGAACTTATAGCTAACAATCTTTTAATGGATAATTTTTTCATATATCTCTGTGAAGAAGAATTTCATTAATTTTTTCTTGATTTTATCTGTATCAGGTACACTGATATTTTTGTCAGGTCTTTCCAGTTTCAATTTTGTCTTTGCGCAAGAAAATCAAAATTCAAATTTTTTAGAGCAGCAATCATTTCTAATTGAAACTGTTTTTTGGGACAATACACAATTTTGTAAAGAAGCAGCAAACACATTACATGAAAAAGAGAAAACCATGGAACAGATAATATGGATAAGCAAAGATCCTAATCAATTAGACGAATTTATTAAAAATAGTACATACAGAGAACAACAAATTATCTTGGAATGTATGAAGAGGGGATTACCTGAAGTGAAATCTGAATTAATAGTAAACAAGATTGGGTTTTTGGAAGGATTGAACAATCATAACGTGAAAGGAAAAGTCAGTACTTTAACCATTGGAGCTGAAGATTACTTAAGATTAGATTATTTTGAGATTGATTATGATCCTACTAAAAATATACCAGATCTCCACATATATTTGACAGATTCTAATTTCATAGATTCTGAATGTACAGGAGAATACCTAGGAAAGGTGAAAACAAAAAAGGGGAATAAGAATTACCCGATCTACAAAAACTTGAAAAATTTCAACATTGTCACGTTGTGTGATGAAATTTCAAAAACGATCTTTGCAAAAGCGAATTTAAGGCAGAGTAACTTCATCATAGATCCATTTTTTGAATTAGATGTCTTGCAAGATGTCAAAACCCCAAAAATAGAATCAAAAATAATTGAAGAGAAGACAGGAATTATAGTAGGAGTTAATGACATACTAGCAAAAGGAACAGCTAAAGCTTCTTTTGAGGAAGACTTGGCTAGATTAAATTTAGAAGATATAGCTATTAGCAATGGGGAAAGTTTTGGACTATATATGACAAAAGAAGGCAAAGTAAAAAAACCCAGTGATTGGACTGTGGGTCCAAATGAAAGTGTTTTTGTGAGCAATACCAATACAGATGAAATTCTTCGTTATAATGTCAATACAGGAGAATTTCTAGGTGTTTTTGTGAGTTCAGAGAACAATGGGGGGTTGAAAGGACCAAAGGATCTGGTGTTTGATCCTGAGAACAGATATCTTTATGTAAGCAGTTTTTTGACCAACGAAATTTTTCTTTATGATACAACAGGAAATTATGTAGGCAGTGTCAATAATGAACTTCTCCAGAGACCAATAAATATGAAATTTGATAAAAATGGAGATTTCTTATTTATAGTAAGTTCTGACAATAACAAGGTTCTAAAATTTAATGTAAAAATTAATGAATATGAAGGTAAACCTGAACTTGAATTTATAAAAGCATATGATTGGAGTAAACATCACCCATTATTTACAAACCCATCTGCAGTGGCAATTTCCAATGAAAGTGATGGGGAATTCTATGTAAGTAGCGCAACACAAAATACAATTTTATGGTATAATTCAATGGATGACGAATTCAATATTTTTGTGAGCTCAGAGAACAATGGGGGGTTGAAAGGACCAAAGGATCTGGTGTTTGATCCTGAGAACAGATATCTTTATGTAAGCAGTTTTTTGACCAACGAAATTTTCCGTTATAATGCAACAACTGGGGAGTTTGTAGATAAATTTGTCAGTTCGCAAATCAGTGATTTGACAAACCTAAAATATGCCGCAATTGGTCCTGACGGATTTTATTTAACTGACTCAGAAAAGGGAGACATTTTACTTTATAATTTAAAGACAGGAACAATTGCAGATAAACCGTTCATAATAAGAGGACATGGGGGATTGGACTTTCCAAAAACAATAATCTTTGGGCCAGACAAACATAATCCATCTTATTTGTATGTTGCAACCGCAGATAATAGAATTCTCAGATATAATGCAGAGACAGGAGACGCTATTGATGAAGAACCATTTATTTCATCTAGAGGAGAGCTTTCAGGTTCGGAAGGAATGGCGTTTGGTCCAGATTGCAATACTAGTTCAGATAATTGTTATCTGTTCATAAGTGGGAATAACAATTCAGTTGTGCAATATTCACTTGATGGAACTCTGATGAATGAACATTTTGTGGACGACAGTGAGTTGAGAAATCCACAGTCTCTTTTATTTATAAATCAAAATTTATTGATTGCAAATTTTGACACAGATGAAATTCTTCAATATAATGGCGTAACAGGAGAATTTATCGACAGTCTAAAAATTACAAACGGATTGAGTGGTCCAACAGGAATGACATATGATGAAGAAAATGAAATACTCTATATCAGCAGTAGTAGCAACAATCAGATTTTGAAATATGATCCACAAGAGGATAAAGCAGACATTGTATCCTCCTCAGATAATTTAATGAAAAAACCTCAAAATATACTACTTGATAGAGATTCCAACCTTTATGTCATTAGTGAGGGAACAAACAGTATACTTCGTTATGATACTACAAATCCAACGAGTATGCCTTATGAATTCATCACAGATAGAAGCAAAAATTTGACTATGCCAAAAGATATCGGATTATTTGATATAGATAATGACAAAATTTACGATGAAGTCTGCGTTAATGATCTTAGCGTGAATGCAATAAAATGTTATGACAGAAAAACAGGATACTTTGAACGTCTAATGGCAGTACCGTTTAATCGAGGGATTGCAGGAATAGAAAACTCAGTAATCGGTCCTGATGGAGAGCTCTATGTCAGCAATACTCTATTTAATCGAATAGATAGACATGATGGATTAACAGGTCTGTTCGGGGATGTTTTTATAAATACTGCCAAGGAGCCATTACAAGGACCACGTTATCTTGCACTTGATTCTGAAAACTATATTTATGTGACAAGTAATAACAATCACCAAGTTCTAAGATACAATGCCATAACCGGAGAATTTGTAGATGTTTTAGTTACTGAAAAAAGAGGTGGTCTAAGTTCCCCTCAAGGAATTTTAGTTAATGAATCTTCTTTGTATGTCAGTAGTAATGAAAATCACAGAGTTTTAAAATATGATAAAAAAACGGGTGAATTCCTAGGAGATTTCATCCCATCACGTAAAGGTGATTTAAAACAACCTAGAGACATAGTCTCAGATGAGAAACAAAATATTTTTGTCAGCAGTAATGAAAATCATAAAATTCTAAAATATGATAACAGAGGTAATTTCATAGAAGAATATGTAAATGAACAGGATGGTCTAAAACATCCCGAAGGGTTAGAATTTGGAGAAAATTCACTTTATGTGAGTAGTCAAGAAGAGAACAAGGTTTGGGAGTTTACTGAAACTAATAGAATGATGGTGGGCGAAATTCTAATTGACGAAAACCATCTTGATAAACCAAGAGGGTTAGTATTTGATAAAGAAACAAAGATTCTCTATGTTGCCAGTGAAGGAAATAACAAAATATTTTCATATGACACAAAAAATGGAAAAACAGAGGAAGTTACGTCTATAACAAACAGTGGAATGCTGAACAGACCTTATGATTTGATATTAAAAAAAGAAAATAATAGTAAAACAAATTTCTATATTTCCAATCTAGATAACAACAACTTGTTATCATTTACGACTGAAAAAGGAAAAGAAAACATAGTTGAAGTATTTAATCCAGGTAATACAGGAGCGATAAGTCCTACAGGATTAGCATTTGGACCAGATAATATTCTATATGTATTAAGTGAAAAAAATAATGCAATTTACAAGTATGATAGTATTAAAGGGAATCTTTTAGGATTGTTTACTGTTTTACCACTATCCAATGGTGGTGAAAAATTAGTCGATGGTTCTTTAAGAGATATTGTATTTGATAGAGATTGGAGTTATCTCTATATTACTAGTATGTTCACAAATGAAATTTTAAGATACAATATTCAAACTGAAGAATGGGACAACTTCATAGATATTTCATCAAGAGATAAAATAAGAAATCCCGACAAAATAATATGGAAAAGCGATGAAAATGGTGTTGAACGTCTTTTTGTTACCACATATTCTCAGGACGCATTACTCACGTTTAATGTAAATGGGGACTTTGAAAAAACCCAGAAAATAGATCAAAATCAAGACACAGTGAAAGTAAAAAGCATGATAGTTGGTCAAAATAATCAGCTGTATGTAACCGGAAAAGACTACAGTGAAACGTATCAAATTATAGATAATGGGCCAAATAAAAAATTTGATTATGGCGGAATTTACCTTGGAACAGTTGACAATGATCCTTTCAATGATGAGTACATACTCAATAATATCAATACAACATCATACAATACAGTAGTTATCTATGATAACCTGTTAGAAAAACCATCTGCAATCATAAATCTTCATGATAATCAAGTCTTAGGGACGTTTCCCATTCAAGAGAGCATTGATTCTTTTGTTTCAAGTCTTAGTTTTGTTGAAAATCCAAGTTTAAGTCTACTCAATTCAGAAAAGAAAGCAGGATTCTTTAAAGAAACTGAGGAAATATCAGCCATAGGCCAGTTAGAAATAGATAAAATTGGAGTCAATGCAAAATTGAGATTTAGTAATTTCGATATAAAATATGATAAGAATGATTATGTCTCATTACAAAACTCACATACAGGCATTATGTTAAATGGTCCTGAAATAATAACATGTTTTGTCAAGACAGAAATTGACAATTGTGATAAAGATTCTAGAAACATAGGAATTCTGGATATAAATTCGGGTGATGAAATATTTTCGGTACGAAATATTGATCTTAATGTATATGACAAAGTATTACTATATGATAATACATTAAAGAAAAAAATTGCGCTTGTCAATATACATTATGCAGGACCCATCAAAGTAACCCCTGAGTTATTTTTAGAGTGGATTCAATACGAATTTACCGCTTTTCCCATAATGATGTTAACTCTAATTTCATTTCCTTTGCTTATGGATTATAGTAGAATAATAGTGAAAATTGGAGTCTTGTCAGCACGTGATGTGTTTAAAAAAATGAAAAAGAGAGGAACAGAATCTTTGCATCCAGTATCAATAAATAAAAAAGTAACAATCCTCATTCCAGCTCATAATGAAGAAGCAGGAATTCGTGCAGCAATTGAGGCGTCACTAAGAAACACATACAAAAATAAAGAAATAATCGTAATAGATGACGCATCCAAAGATAACACTTACAAAATTGCAAAAGAATATGCAGATAAAGGTCTGATTAAAGTACTTCACAGAGAAGAAGCTAGCGGTTCAAAAGCAGGTGCATTAAATTATGGGTTTGAATTTTCCACGGGAGATTTAATCTTGTGTATGGATGGGGATACAATTTTAGATACAAAATCAATAAGTAATGCAGTAAGATATTTTGAAAAAGAAAATAATAAAAAAAGAAAAAACAAACAAGATGGAGAAGTCTATGCAGTTTCAGGCAATGTAAAAATTCTAAGTGGCGATGAAGGAGTAGAAAACATCTTAACTAGGTTTCAAGAATATGAATATTTATTTGCGATAGAGCTTGGAAGAACATTTACCACTACATTCAATATGTTGATGATAATTTCTGGAGCTTTTGGTATTTTTAGAAGAGATATTTTTAGTGCTATTGGAAAGTTTGACAAAGATACAATGACAGAGGATTTTGATTTAGCCCTCAAAATACGTAAAAGAAAAGGAAAAATTAAATTTGCGCGGGATTCAATTGCAAGAACCTATTGTCCTAACAACTGGAAGGCATGGAAAGTTCAGAGACGCAGATGGGCTCATGGTCACATATCAACTCTTTACAAACATAGAGACATGTTACTCAGTTCAAGATTCACTAGAAAAGATAGGGTAGGTCAGGCAGACATGTGGCTTATGGATGTAATTTTAGTTTTCGTGTTTTGGTTTTCACCCATAGTATTTGTCCCATATTTGTTAATAAAAACATTGGAAGGAAATGGACATATCATAATTTACACTCTTGCCACGATATTTTTAATATATTTAGCAGCTGAAACAGTAGTGTTTCTTTACGCTGTTTATTCATCAAGAAAATGGAGTAATCTTAAATTAATTTACTTAGTTCCAGTTGTAGCATTTGGTTACAGGATTTTACTAAAATTTATTGTATTACAAGGATATTTCAAAGCAATAAGAGGTAAAAAAATTGGCTGGTAAAAAATTAATTTACTATTTACAAAATTTTGTATCTTAGACTTGATTCAATATTTGCATTATGAAGGTTAAACTGCGTTTCACATTTTCTGCAATCATACATTGACTCTAACTCACCAAAGTAATTCTCACAGGAGATGCATAGATAATAATCTTTAAACTCTGCATAATCAGTTCCTTGTTTTCCTAGTGGAGTATTACAAACTCTACATTTTTCTAGTTTTGATTCGTACAAAAACATTTGATCACATTTATAATGATGAATTACTACAGGATATTTTCCAAAATCACTTTTCTTGCAAAATGGACAAACCACAACATTATCTATTTCTACTGACTTGCATTTTGGACATGCAATTTCTTTAATTTCACCACTTGAAACAAGTATTTTTTCATTCTCTAAATTTTTCAGACATTTTTCAATCGTAGCCTGGCTTACATCGATATTTTCATTTATTCGTTTATGGCTGATTATTTTCTTGGATTCTAACATGTTTTTGATTTTCTCATTTAATTCTGTATCCTTGTCTTCGATTATAGGTTTGTCTTCGATTATAGGTTTGTCTTCGATTATAGGTTTGTCTTCGATTATAGGTTTGTCTTCGATTATAGGTTTGTCTTCTTTCAACAAAACATCAATTGTTTCTTTTAAGTTTTGAAAACGTAAAGGTTTTGAAATTGTAGAAAAAATTCCTAGATCAAAGAAATGCTTAATTTCTTTATCATTTTCAGAAAATGCAGTTTCAACGATAATTTTTGCATCAGATTGAATTGCTAACAGCTCTTCGATAACATGAGGAATGTTTTTACTAATTCTATCATTTAAAATAATCGGTACAATTTTACCTGACTGTATTAAATTTTTAAATACCTTTTCTCCCTCCTTGACGGTTTGGCATACGTAAACATTTTCAAATCCCAGTTTAGTTAAATAGATAAGCAATGTGTTGACGAGTGCAATATTATTTTCAATTATAATCATTTCATTTGTAGAATTATGGTATTCCTGAAAATACATAATCTGTAGCATATCCTTGCTTTCAGCTAAGTTTTTTTCAATATCAATCTCATTCGTGTTGTTTTCCATAATGGCCTCATCCCAAATATTATCTTATCATCGATATGATTTTTGAGGTGCAAAATCCTTCAGAATCTGATCTGACATATGCAAATTATTATAATTTTCCATTGATAAATCCTTCCTATTATTTCAGGTAAAATCAACAAGGTTAAATTTTTTGTGAACAGCGAACATTCTACTCGTTTTGATTATATCCAAACCCCGTATGAGTCATCTTGATACATTATGAAGATTTTATAAAACCAAAGGAAATTGAGTTAAAGATGATAATTTGACTAAAATTTCAGAATTTGATGAATTCATGATAAAGTGTGCTTTAATTAGGTCATGTGATGTTTGAGGTGTAGAAATAATCAATTTTTTGACGAGTGATTTTCAAACAGCTGTAGTATAAATTCAACTTCAAATAATTAGAAGGTATATTGTCGTATGAAACCACACTAAAATTATTTTTGATAGTGAGTTTTCTGGCTCCATTAATTTTTACACCGTCGTATAGTTTAACTGAATCAGTTGACTTGTTTGGACAAATCAATTCAGCAGATCTGATTCTAAATGATATTTGGATCGAACCAGAAAATCCAAAAAATGGAGAGTCAGTAGCAGTACATGGTTCTGTATATAATGCAGGTGTTATCCCAACTGACAAAGTATCAAACGTTGTCACTGTAGGATATATGGTAAATGGAGAACTTGTTGAAATCGACATATTGGAAAATGTTTTACCAGGAGTTGAAAATGGAATGGAGATTTCATCGGGGCCAATATTCGATGCAATTTCAGGAAATTATATTGTCACAGTTATCGTCAATTATCACGACAATTTGTCACATTTGAGAGACAATCCTAAAAATAATATTGTTCAAAAAATATTCCAAATAGGAACAGAGACACCATCATTGATAAATGCAAATATTTATCAACATTATGATACCGAAACAAAAAAACAGAATGTTGCAATAGAGGGAGAATTAACAAACATTGTTGGTCAGGAATTGAAGAATCAAAAAATAATCATCGATGTGGATGGGTTTCCATCAGAAGAGATAATCACAAACTCGAATGGAGGATTTTCGTTTGAGGCAGATATACCATTCAAAAATGAACCAATTCAAATTATAGCATATAGCCAAGAAGAATCTTTTATTCCAAGTTTTTCTAAAATGATTTTTCCTATCAAACTAGATAAAGACCAGTCATCACTTGCTTTAGAAATTCTGCCATATTCATCTACAAATAACTTTAGAAAATCCCCATTAACAATAGTCATTTTTCAAGACTCTTACGATAACCTATTCAAAGAAATTTCTACAGTAGATCACAATAATCAAAGTTTGATGACAGGTAATTTTTTCTTGACTGTTTTACCTGCAGATCATGAATATATTATAGAAGTATACATAGAAGGTAGGTTATTAGACGCATTTCAAAAATATTTTCCAAGTAATGAAATTATAAAAAAAGAAATTTCCATTTCAGAATCTTCTCAAGTGCGATTTCTAATAATCAATGAAATCGGCGAACCGCAAAATGATGTTATTGTGGATAATTGGATTTATTCTACTAGTTCAGATGAAGATGGATTTACAGAATGGGTTGAAACACTCCCTACATTTACTGCTAATGAACCTTATGTGGCAAAAGCAACGTTTCCAGATGAAAAAGTGGTCTGGTCTGAACCATTTCTAATAGAGAATGAGGATAGAAAAGTTATTCACATAATTCAAAAAGGAGATCAAAAATGAATAAAATACAGATTTTACTAAGTTTTGTTCTATTCTCCGTTCTTTATTTTGTGGCATTAGATTTTACTTCAGTAGATGCGGCGAAAACAGGGAGTTATAATTTTTGTACACAGTTTCCGGCATATCCAGAATGTACAGGATGGAGAACAGAAGCAATAACGGACAATTATTGGTTCTGTGATTATATTGATCTCAAAAATATTTGTAAAAATTCTCCTAAACCTGAAAAACAAATACATCCAAGAACACAAGATTACTGCTGTAGATACATAGGGCCAGAATTACAAAAAGTTAAAACAGACGATTCTCAGAATACCATATCAAATCAAACAATACCTAGCGATACATTTGGATCTGTTTCGCCGTTAATAATATGGACTGATAAGGATCATTATAACTATCTAGACAAAGTTGTCGTTTATGGAAAATTTGATTTTACAAATCCTACAATCATACAAAATATAGAACAGGTAAATTATGCTCAGACAGGTCAAATATCAAAAAAATCTTTCACTGTAGATGTAAAATTAAACGGAAGGGTAGTACTTCGAGACATTCCCGTCACTTCAAATGGATGGTTTTCGGCATTTTTCTTTCACAATAATATTTACAATTTTTCAACACAAAACAATCTGCTAGAGGTAGATTACATAGTTACAAGTAAAGACATACCTCTTGGAGGCCCAAAAACACACGCAACATATCATTTTACAACAGGAGATATTGTAAAAAAAGATGATACCTTTAACGTTTGGATAGATGATTCTTTATTACCTAATAAAATACGCTATGGGGTAAATGTAGAAAATCCTCAACGATTTATCGAACTCGCTCGTCATGATTTGGTAACTACCAGATTAACAACTCCAGAGGGATATGTGATTCCTATAGAATCTGTTTTCACGGTTGCCAATACATCTGCAGAATATAAAGGATTTGCCGAATATGGATATGGGACATATAAGATCCAAGTTACATATGGGAATAATACCTCAGAAAGAATATTTGAATACAAGAGTTCAAACTAACCTTCAACATAATCAACATCGAAAATAAGAATTGTTATCAATCAGGGACAAATCAAATATCAAAATCTAAGTTAATGTAGAAAATACAAGAAAAAATTAAGAGTATCTGCAAAACCATAACTTAAAAAAATGAATTAAATGGGTAATTTTTGCTTTATAATATTTTCATAATGCCTTGTTCAATCAAGTATTGAATACCATGAAGAAACGAAGAATCATCAATGGAGCCATCTGCCCACCATCCTGCATTGTTCTTAATCCATTCAGGAATTTCATCAGAGTTAGAGTTTGAACCTTGTGCGGTGGGAGGAATTATCAAAATACCTTCGTTGATCAAGTATTGAATACCATGAAGAAACGAAGAATCATCAATGGAGCCATCTGCCCACCATCCTGCATTGTTCTTAATCCAAGAGGGGATCATATAATGGGTTTCAGCTATTACAATGTCTATTATTTTATGTTCTCCAGAAAATACCAAAAATGGTGCGGATTTGATTATCCTCTGATCAGATAAAATTACATCCGCAACATATGGATCTCCAAAGGTAGTAGGAAGAACATCCATCCAGTCAGTAAAACCATTTGTAGTAGGAGACGAATAAATCCAGTTTTGAACTAAAACTCCAATGAATGGTTGGTTTTCTTCATCAATTATCCTGAATTTTATTTTTGCAGTTTCTGGAATCTTTAATTCTTTTTTCACAACTGTGTTTTCTTTCAATAATTCTTTATCAGTTACAAAAAAAAGTCTGCCATTCATGTAAATCTCTGCAAAATAATCATGCTCTGGAGGAAGTGAGACCCAGAAAGTTTTTGAGTCAAGCAGATTTGCCGAAGTGGGTTGAATTTTTTTAATTAGATTGTCGTAAGAGTCTTGAAAAATAACGATGTCAAAAATATTTTCTTCAAAATCATATTGATTTTTCATATCTAATATTTGCATGATCATAATCGAGGTTATTTCTTTTGGAAGTGAATAAATGGTGGAAGAAGCATTAGCAGAAGAATATTGAAGATCACCTCCAAAATAAGCTCCAATTGTAGATGTACCTAAAGAATTAATAGAACTTGAAAATGAGATTATTCCTTCTTTGTTGGTAGTCAAAGTAGAGATACTATCATTGAAATTCAGTATGATTTTTTTATTGCTCAAAGTTTCATTAGAATCAGAATCTAAAAGAGATATAGTAACTTTTGGTGTTCTTGTTCCTTGAATAAAATATTGAGGCGAGATATCAAATAAAAATTTTGCAGATTTAAGAAGTTCAATAAAAAGAGTTTTTTCTTTAATATTATCGGTAGGAGAATCATATTTATCATTTAGAGTATCATGATAATCTAGGATAATTTTTATTTTATGACTTCCTGGTTCAGCATTCCAAATTAGATCAGAGGAAATTTTTATTTTATTTTTTATTCCAGGTTTAATATTACCAATTTCATTAATGTGAAATAACTTTTCATCAACAAAAAATGCAGCAGTTATTATACTTGCTAAAGAGTCAGTATCCACTAGTCCTGCATTATACACATCTCCAGTTATCTTAACTAATTCACCTTTTTTTGGATAAGGAGGTTCAATCTGAATATCTTCCAGTACCAGTTCAGCATTTCCAGGTAATGCATTTGCATGCATGAAAGGAAACAGAAGGATCAAAGACAAATACACTATAAAAATATTTTTTATCATTTCAAGAGATGCTAATGCTTATTCAGATTAGTATCCGTAGCTGCATCCTCAAGTGCCTTTATCATTGGGAGTTTTTCTCCAGTCAGATACAAAACAAGTGCCCCTCCAGCAGTACTAATATGATTAATTTTTTCCTCCAATCCCTGTTCTTTTAGTACAGTTGTCAAGTGACCTCCGCTGACGAGAGTAGTTGCCATGGAGTTTGCAACTGAATTAAGTAATGCTTTTGTTCCAAAGCTAAAGTTTTCCTTTTCAAAAAATCCTGCAGGTCCGCTGATAAAGACAGTTCCTGCACCTGCTATTAATTTTGAATAATATTCTACCGTTTTTGGACCTAAATCATAAATCTTATCTCCTGTCTGTAATTCTCTGACATCCATCTCCACTCTTTGTCCATCCTTGTCAATTGCAACATCAACAGGAGTAGAAAAGACATCAGGATACTCACCTATTAGTGCATGTGCCTTTGCAACAACTTCCTCTTCTTTTTTAATTCCAAGGGAATACTTGATTCGGGCCTGTGCACGCATAAACACATTGGCAATCAATCCTGTTAATAGAACATGATCTGCCCGTCCATTCTTAATTAACATCTTAATTGCCTCCAGTCTGTCTGGAACTTTTGAACCACCAAGAACTATTACATGAGGTGCCTTTGCAACAGTCATAATCTCATCTAGATTTCTCACTTCCCTCTCCACAATCCTTCCTGCACATGCAGGCATAACATGTGGAAATCCGACAATTGATGGGTGTGATCTATGCGCGCTTGGAAATGAATCCAATACACACAAATCAAACAATTTGGATAATCGTGAAACCATTATCGTGTTTGCAGCATCCTCTGGAGAGAATTCATAATTCTCCTCTGCACACAATCTCAGATTATCTAAAAGTAGAATTTCGCCATCCTTCAAATTCTTTATCTCGTTTTGAGCAGCTTGTCCAATCACATCTTCGACATACTTGATCTTTTTGTTTAACATTCTTTCCAGTACCTTTACATGTTTGTCCATACCGGTGTAGTCATTATTTCCCACTCTACCTTGATGCGACGCAATCACAAGTTTTGATTGATCTAATGCCTTTATAGTCACAATTGCCTCTTCAATTCGTTTGGTTCCAGAAATCTCCAGAGTATCTGGATCAATGGGGCAGTTCATATCCACTCTCAGAAATACAGTCTTACCTTTAAGGTCAAAGTCATCTAGTGTAAGTACCCTCATGATTATCTTGAGATGTTCTTGGTTAAATTCTTTAAGATAATCAGAATTAATTTTTAGTACTGAACATATCATTAAACAAATAATTTATTTTGATGTCATTCTGACAAGAATCCAATAGTATAGAAATAACTGGAAGAGTTTTAAATTGGCATTGATCATTTCAAAAGTAGCATTATTTGTATCAAAGTAAAACATATCAAGAAATGCCCTAATTTTCATCATTATTTATTATTTTAGCATTTTGATAAAGCAGAATTTAGGTGGATAGCAAACAAACATTATTTTACAGTGACTGATTTTGCAAGATTTTTTGGATAATCAGGATCTATTCCCCTCTCCAAAGCAAGATAATACGAAATAAGTTGTAAGGGGATTATTTCAATTAAAGGATAAAGATCCTCACGGATAGTAGGAATTTGAATCCAATAGTCATAGTTAGGATCAGGTTTGTTAGAAATGCCAATCACTTTTGCATCACGAGATTTTATTTCATTTACACTAGATGCATTGTCTACATACGAGTCATCATCAGGATTAATTACGATGACATATGTTGATGAATCCATCAATGCAAGGGGCCCATGTTTAAGTTCACCTCCAGCTATTCCTTCTGCATGAATATACGTTATTTCTTTAATTTTCAGTGCCCCTTCTTTTGCAATTGGATAATGTATCCCCCTACCTATGACAAAAAGATTTTCAATGTGTTTGATAGATTTTGCTAATTCTTGAATTTTAGATGTATTTGATAACATCTTAGTATATGCATCAGAAACAATCTTAAAATCAATAGCAAGACATCCGTCACATAATTTATCGGCAATTTTATATAAAATTGCCATTTGTGAAGTAAAGCTTTTTGTTGCAGCAACACCTATTTCGGGGCCACAGTTAAGTCCAATTGAAGATATAGAATCACGTGCAAGTGCTGAATTTTTTGAGTTTATCATTGAGAGGATCTTTGCATTTTTCTTTTTTCCTATGGAAACAGATTCAAGTATATCAGCACTCTCTCCACTTTGAGATATTGCAAAAAGAGTAGAATTTGGGATTATGTATCGAGAAGAATATTTCATCTCGCTTGCCATAACATGTTCTACTTTTTTTTCTGCAAACCGCGAGAAAAGATATTTTGCAATAACTGCTATGTGATAGCTTGTTCCGCTACCTGTAACATATACATAATCTGAGTCTCGAATAAACTCCACTATTTTTTTAAGATCGTAATCATTTTCTTCTCCAGCTACAAGAATAGTTTTAGGTTGTTCAAAAATTTCTTTTTCAGTAAAATATGCATATGAGCCCTTGGTTATATTTTGATAATTTTTTGGGATTGTTTTGACGACAAATTGTGCAACTTCTCCATCAAAATCAAAAATTTCATGCTTGTGTTTGTCAATAATAACAAATTGATTATTTTCAAGGTATATTACTGAGGAAATATTTTCAGGCAGTCCAACAACATCACTTGTTAGTAATAAATCATTACTGCTAATACCTAAAATTAGGGGTTCATGATTTCTAACTCCTACCAATTCACCAGTCTTGAAAAGTGCTACAAATGCATAGTGGCCCTTTAATTTTTGCACCGTATCCATTATCGCTCTTTTGACATCATGTGATTTTTCAAGGTGGATTTGTAAAAGATTTGGTATTACTTCAGTATCAGTAGAACTTTTGAAAATGATACCATGGTTCTTTTCTAAATCTTGTCTTAATTCAACATAGTTTTCAATTATTCCGTTATGTACAACACCGATAGAATCAGTGTTACACATATGTGGATGTGCATTTTCTGCCGTCACTTTACCATGAGTAGCCCATCTAGTATGACCAATACCTGTATGGCCGGATAATTCAGACATATGCAGATTATCGTTTACAGCATTGACTTTTCCAATTCCCTTCCTAACTGAAATATCAGACTCGTTCTTAATCGCCACACCTACACTGTCATATCCACGATATTCCATTTTCTTTAACGATTTAACTAAAGTTGGAGCAACATCATGATAACTGGACAATCCCAAAATAGAACACATTGTATTTGATCTCTTTTTATACAATTTTTAATGACTAATAAAAATTATGAATTTGTTCTGTCATTATAGGCTCAGTTTAGAAAAATGAAAATTGTTTTTAGGTTGATAAACAATCATAAAGATTTTTTAATTATGGACGTATTAAAGAAAAACATACAACACAATAGATGTAAGAAAAAATATTTTTCATCAGCACAATAAACAATCATAAATATGCCAAGAAAAATCCCACAACATGAAGGCAGTAATTTTAACTGGAGGGCTGGGAACAAGACTGCAACCATATACATTATTTGTTCCAAAACCAATGCTACCTCTTGGTGACAAACCCTTACTGGAGCATTCAATTAATTGGTTAAAAAAGAACAATATTAAATCAATTGTATTGTGTGTGAGTTATTTACGAAGAAACATTCAAGATTATTTTCAAGAAGGAGATGATTTCGGAGTTGATATAGAATATGCGATTTCTAATAAACCATTAGCAACTGCAGGTCAACTTAAAACTGCAGAGAAATTCATCGATGATACTTTTGTTTGTATGTATGGCGATTCAGTGTTTGATTTTTCACTAAAGGACATGATCAAAAAACATCAAAAAAATAAATCATTTATCACCATGTGTTTATATGAATACAAATTTCATTTGCCATATGGTGTGATTGATACTGGAAAAAATGATAGGATTACTGCATGGAGAGAGAAACCAGAGATTACATCAAACATCAACACTGGTTGCTATGTTATGGAGCCTGGAGTATTTCCCTTAATTCCAGATAATGTACCTTATGGAATGGATAAGGTGATTGAGAAAGCAATGTCAAAAAAGAAGAAGCTAAACAGTTTTTCTATCAAAAAAGGATTCACAGACGTTGGAGATATGAAATCATATGAAAAGGCATATCAAGAATTTAAGAAAAAACTTGGTAAGATCTAATTAATACCACATGTTAAGAAATTACAAAATATATAATTTCAATTCACATAGAATGTAAAAAATCAAGTTAGTGTTGAACAATCTAGAATAATAGGCATCAGATACAAAATCAGTATTTTTTGTTACGTATTACATACACTTGTTTCAAATTATGTATGTGTATTTTAAAAGTTCATTTTTTTGTTAGTTTATGTTTTTTTGTTCTAGTACTTTTAGGTTTTTTTGTTAGTTTATGTTTTTTGTCATTAATTGATGAAACTTGATCATGTTGTAATTTTTGATCATCTATTTCATCAAGTAATTGAATTTCATTTTTTAATTTAGAGATTTCAGATAAAGTTTGTTCTAACTCTTTTTTCATAATTTTGTTTTGTTCAATATTGGTTTCAATATATGGTTTTTTAATAAACAGCTCAGTAGATTTAAAGTCAGATTGTAAAGACCTAGCATCATCCATTATATTTTTGAAGTGAGGAACATCTACAATTGATTCAGGTACAATATTAATTGATTTTTTTTGTTGTAAATCTTTTTGACTAAGTGTAGGTTGATGAGAAATGTTTTCTAATTCTTTGATTTGTTTTTGTAATTGATTTACTTTTTCTAGTTGTTCAAGAGTAGGTGGTTCATCACCTACAATTGATTCCGCTGGAATTTGAGGAGAGGTAAAATTTATTTTTACACGTATGTCATCTAATGCTTTTATTATTGTGCTACGTTTTACGGGTTTTTTTAGGTATGAGTATAATCCCTCTTTTTTCCATTCATCTAATTCAATGTTATTAAAATCAACAGATGAAAATAAAAAAACAGTTGTTTTTTGGAATACGTGATTTTCTTTTAGTGATGTTAAAATTTGCTTTTCAGTATAATTATCCAAAGGGGCATCGACAAAAACTACATGATATAATTCATTTTCAAGATGTTGTAATCCTGCTTTGAATGTGGATTCGGCAGTAACAAAGAAACCTTTTGTACGTAACAGTTTTGTAAACACATTCACGACAATAGGATTGTCATCAATAATCAAAATCCTCATATTTTGTGTATTTAACAATGTAGATTTTAGATTATTGTCATTATTTAATTAATTCACGTAATAGTGATACTGTAGATATTTGAAGATTATTTACTATAAACCACTATCTTATTGTTTAGAATATGAAAATCATATGTAAATTGAGCCCCTCATGAGATTATCAAAAAATAGATTTATCATTAATACAGTTTACTGTAAGTTACATGAATTAATTTTACATTACAAAATTAAAAAAAATACACATAAATCAAAGGTATAAAGATGTAAACCATGAAAATTACGGTTTCAGTTATCAAGGCAGATGTTGGCGGAATAGGAGGCCACACAAAACCAAGTGAAGGTCTAATCAAAGCAATTAGAGACACAGTTGAAAAATCAAAAGATTTACTCATTGATTATTACATAGGTTACTGTGGAGATGATACTCACATCGTCATGTCACATACTCATGGAGTTGACAATGAACAGATTCACAAGATGGCATGGGATGCATTCATGGCAGGAACCCAAGTTGCAAAAGAAGAGGGACTCTATGGTGCAGGGCAAGATCTCTTAAAGGATTCTTTCTCAGGAAATGTAAAGGGAATGGGTCCAGGAGTGGCAGAGATGGAGTTTGAAGAAAGGCCAAACGAGGCATTTACAGTATTTGCAGCAGACAAGACTGAACCTGGCGCATTTAACTATCCAATTTACAGAATGTTTGTAGACGCACTAAGCAATACAGGATTGATTGTAAACAAAAATTTGGCAAGCGGGGTAAAGATGAATATCATGGATGTAGAAGAAGGAAAGGTTGCAGAACTAACACTATGGGAAGATAAACCAACAATCGAGGCAGCATTAATGTATCCAGGAAGGTATGTTGTAGATACAGTAACCACCAGAGACGGAGAACCAATCCTTGCAGCATCAACTGACAGACTGCATAACATTGCAGGAACATATGTTGGAAAAGATGATCCAATTTTACTAGTCAGAACACAAAAGCTATTTCCGGCAACAGAAGAAGTGGGCAGTGTCTTTAACAATCCGCACTACGTCGCAGGAAACACACGAGGTAGTCACAACATGCCATTAATGCCAGTAAAACTAAACTCTGCTGCAACAATCAACTTTTGCATTCCAATTGTAGAAGCACTAGTGTTCAGCATGCACAACGGAAAGTTCACAGGTCCGTTTGACGGATTCTCAACTCCTGACTGGGATTACATCAGAGAGATTGCAACGAAAAAGGCACTTTCAATTAGAAGCCAAGGGTTTATCCATCCAGCTACACTGGTTCCATCCGAATTAGAATATGCCGAGGGATACAGAGCAAGGATGAATGTCCTTGAAGAGAAGATGAAGCCAATAGAGGGAAGTGTCTCTAGCGGCGAAAAGAAGGAAAACTACGAAGACCCGGACTAAATTTCAACCTCGGTAATCATAGGAAATAGTTAAAAGAAAAAAGAACCTAAATCAATCAGATAATGAAGGGTTTTCAAAAAATCTTTGATTGGAAGACGTATATTTTTACGGTATTAGCAGTGGTTTCATTTTCAAATTTCATAGTCGTTTTATTTGGACAAACCATTCCAGGAATAATCATAGCATTTTTTAAAATAGCTGGAGAATATGTCATTTTAGGAGCAGTGTTCATTTTTGCACTTACTTGGCTTCTTAAAGCAAAACCCCACAATCGCCCCAAAAAATATTCAGTGGTAGTCTTTGATGTGTTTGGAAGTAAAAGTCAAATTGATGGCATTAGAACAGAATTTAAAACATACGATGTTGCATGGAGTTTTATGAAACAATATAAAAAATCATATCAGTTATACAATTTTGCATTGGTTTCGGATCTTCCAAAATCAGACAAACCAACAATTTTCAAATATATTTAGTTTCAAATCAGATTATTGGAATAGCCAAGTATTTAGTATGCCATTGTGACAACACCATATTGAAAATTCGAATATTTTATAATGATGAAGTTATTCGTGTTTATCATTCACCACGTGAGATAGTAGTAAAACCTAAAGCCAAAAAAATTGAGATATATGATACTCAGGGATCATTAATTGAGACATATACTTTAGTTGAAAGGAATTTGTCATGGCTTGAAGACAAAGATAGTGATAATGCAGAAATTGTACTTGATTTAAAGGTAATCAAATAAAATAATCATCAGATAATGTGTAATTCTATCAGTTAGTGAAAATATGACAGAAACTAGATAGAGTGTGAAACATTTGATCTTTTGTTTGAACGTGAATCTACAACGGCATCATAATATTAAATCAAAACTTGGGGTCAAAGACACATTGGATTCAAACTTTTATTCAGGATCACGTAAAGAACTAGAATGGAGTTTTCTATTTTGGTTGATTCTTTTTACAAAATGGAATTAACTAGAAAAAGATTAGAACTAACACAGTTTTTGGTAGAATTATTTGAGCAGACCCCTCATGAAACTATTTCCAAAATTGTGTATCTTATACAAGGAAAACTTAGACCAGACTTTGAAGGAGTTGAGTTAGGAGTTGCTGAAAAACTGGCAATAAGATCAATTTCAAAGTCAGCAGGAATTCCAATTAAAAGGATTGAAGATGAATATGTGAAGGGAGGAGATTTAGGACATGTCGCATCAATAATACTAGAAGAAAAAACACAGACAACGTTTCTTGTAGAAGATATTACGGTAGAAAGAGTGTATGAAACGTTATTCAAAATTGCTAGGTTGAGAGGATCTCATTCACAAGATATGAAGATGAAATACATATCGAGTCTACTAAATGATGCAACGCCATTGGAAGCAAGTTATATTTTAAAAATTTTGCTGGGGACTTTAAGATTAGGAATTGCTGAAAATACAGTAATAGATGCATTGGCAATAGCATTTTCAGGCAATAAAGATAACAGAAAAATTTTGCAATATGCATACAATGTCTCCAGTGATTTAGGAAAAGTTGCCGAAACCGTTGCAACTAACGGTATTGAAGGAGTTAAAAAATTTGAAATGACTTTGTTTAACCCAATTAGACCGATGCTTGCGGATAGAATAAAAAGTGAAAGAGAGGCAATTGAAAAAATGGGGAATCAATTTGCGGCAGAATACAAATTAGATGGAGAAAGGGTACAACTTCACATCAAAGGAGAGAGAGTAGTATTATTTTCTAGAAGTTTAGAAAATATTTCCATATACTATCCAGATATAATAGAAAAAATCCCCAAAGTTATTCAAGCAGATAATATAATTTTAGAAGCAGAAATAGTGGCGATTAATGAAAATACAGGAGAATTTTTACCGTTTCAAGAATTAATGCATAGGAGAAGAAAATACAAAATAGAAAAAGCAGTTACGCAATACCCAATCACAGTGAATTTTTTTGACATTTTGTATTGTAACGGAAAAAGTTGTTTAGAATTAAACTACAAAGACAGAAGAGAGAAACTAGAAAAAAATGTTAAAGAAGATGATTTTATAAAATACATTCCAATGACTGTCGTTAAAAATGAAAATGAGATTGAGGATTTTATGGAAAATAGCATCAATGCAGGAAGTGAAGGATTGATGTTAAAGATGCTTGACAAACCATATCAAGCAGGATCAAGAGGAAGTCACTGGTTAAAATTAAAACGAGAATATCAAAACGAGCTAGGAGATAGTTTGGATCTTGTGGTAATAGGAGGATTTTTTGGAAAAGGAAGAAGAACTGGGAGTTATGGAACACTACTGCTAGCAACATATGATGAAGATGAAGACATATTCACCAGTATTTGTAAAGTTGGTACAGGGTTTTCAGATGAAGATTTAGACCAACTATATCAGATTTTGAATCCAAAAGTTACAATCAAAAAAAATCCACGTATCAATAGTGAAATGGAGGCAGATGTATGGTTTGAACCAGAATTGGTAATAGAAGTGGTCGCATCAGAAATCACACTTAGTCCAATTCACAAAGCGGCAATGGATAAAATAAGAAAGAACACAGGTCTTGCTTTGAGATTCCCAAAATTTACTGGAAAGATTAGGTTTGAAAAAGTAGCCGAAGATGCATCTACTAATAAAGAAATCATCACATTATACAAAGGACAGAAAAAAGTAGCGCATGATAAAAATTTGATGTAATCATGCTTGAAAGATATTAAAAACCATAGAGGATTTAAATTACCTAGAAGTTTTTTGGTTTTTGTTATGTATAGCGGAGAGCTTGAGGTTCAAGCAAAAAGAAAGGCTATAGCAGTGTTACAAGACGAAATAAATAGAATTCTAAATGCTGCCAGAGAATTAGCTACACTTCCTGAACTGATGATGAAAAAAGACAAGACAGGAATCAAAAATGCATTAGAACAAATTTCCACAATTGAAGAAGAAGTCGAAAGTCTGAGAAGAAAGATCACCCGTGAAGTAGCAGATGTAGGGGGATTGATCATGAATAGAGAAAACATTCTAAATACAGCATACACAATGGATGAAATTGCAGGCTATATCACAGGTATTTCGTTCAAACTATCAAACGTAAAACCAGCCACACTAAAAAGTTCAAAACTTGATCAAGACATTACAAAATTAATCGAACTTGTTGTCGATGAAATCTACAAGTTAAATGAAATCATTAGAAGCCTCAACACAAACACTGCAAATGCAATAGAATTAGCTCAAGAAACACAGACAATTGAAAGAGAAATTGACATAAAATACAGAGATGCAACAATTAAACTTCTAAACGAGGTAACATCTACAAAAGAATTGTTGTTAATTAAGGACGTGATAGAAGGAATTGAAGAGATGTCAGACAAGTGTCAAAGAGTGTCGGATTCTTTCATATTACTAGCATTGAGCCTATGACCAATTCATTCTAAATTTTTACTTTATTTTTAATATTTTAAAAAATGCTCAGATAAATTAAAGAATTCATATACACAGAATATTTTAGAAAATTGATGAAAAGCGAATTAATTGAAAATAGAATCATCGTTTGGAATATTGAGAATTCACGTAAACTTTTCAGTCAAGGATATTATGGAAAACCAATTGGAATTCCAAAACCAAAAATTGAAGAAATTGATGCGCCATTAATTTTGGATCTGATTGAAGGTCTATATCTCTTAGAAAGTAAAAAAATTACAATTACAAAATCAAAACAAAAAATTACTGTCAAGGAATTAATCGAGATTTGTAAAAAAGAAGTTCATGAGTTTAACAAAAAATATTTAGTTTACAAAAATTTTCGAGATAAAGGATACATTATCAATCCAGGAATAAAATTTGGTTGTGATTTTGCTGTTTATGAGAAAGGTCCGGGAATTGATCATGCGCCATTTTTAATTCAAGTTTATACTAGAAATGAATCGATTTCAGCAACAGGAATTGTTCTTGCAGGACGACTTGCAACCACTGTTAGAAAACAATTCATTTTAGCAATTCCAAAAGGAAAAGACAAAGTTGATTTTCTTGCGTTAGATTGGTGGAAGGCCTAAACTGATTTTATATGGCCAGCGATTCGGTTATAAATGTCAAAAAGTTCTTTTGTAATTCCAAAAGCCAAATGATTATTCCATTTATTTCTAATTCGAATTGCGCCGTCAGTAGGTTCAACATAGATTGTTGCATCCTTTACAGATTGTTTAGCAATCATTTCATTTAGTTCATCATCTGCATTGAGTTTTGATGCTAAACTTCCAGCTCCGTACCACTCAACTTTTTGAACAGTCTTTGTTGCAAAATGACCTTTTGTTGTAAGTTTTGTTTTTGCAACATAGTTTCCAACAGCAATGCCAGAGTCTTTTTTCACAATAAAATGTGCTTGAAACCTATCTAAAGCGCCCCAAGGAAGTGGATCAGGATCTTGCATTTTTATCCCTTTTGAATAATATGTATTGTGTCAATATTTGAATTCTTGACATCAAGACATCCTCTATTAGTTATCATTCTAGCCGTATGAGCAAAATATCTACTATAGTAATCACCTTTTTCAACATCATCAGTACCAATTTCTTTGGGTTCAGAATCAACCCCAATCTCTTTTAGCATGTTGCTAAATTTCTCAGGCCATGTCTGATAAACAAACGTATCTGGCTCTGTATCATGCATTAAAAATCATGAACCGTACCCACAAATAAAGTTAGTCAGATTAGTTTTATCTACTTAAAATTAATTCAGGCATGATTTCTATAGATCATTTTTAGGAAACATATATCAAATTTACAGGACTGTCAATAGTTAAGGAGTTCAAATTAAAGTGGGAGCACAACATGTTGGGGGATATAGTTAGGAGGTTTAAAATCAGACCCACGTGGAATTAAAAAGAATTTTACAGGTGTAAAAATAAGATGCCCTCCAAGTACCAATTTACTGTAAAATAATTTCAAATAATATTCTTGAGAGGAATTATCATCTGGGTTCAAATTCATAATAGAAATTAATCTATCAAGGTTCCATTTTGTACATATGTTCTAAATAAATAAAATTTATGAAATCATTTTTGTAAACAATGCAGAATCCATCTCATCAAGATATTCCTCATACATATTCAAATTAACAAATGATTCTAGAATATGAAAATGTCCTCGGGAAATTAATTGCCCTAATCCAATATTTCTCTGAATTGGCCTCATTTTATTGAGATTTTTTACCTTGTCATGATCCAAATTGATGATGATTAATTTCTCTTCTTTGTAAGCAACTATTGCAGGTTTGTCTTTTCCTAATTTTTCAAAATCATAGATTATTCCATAAGCACTTCTCAAAGGTTTTTCAGAACCTTTTAGAATTTTATTATGTCTTGGTTTTCTCTCTTCTTTAGAATCATGTTTTTCTTTGGATTCTTCATGTTCAGATGAATTATCTCTGGCTACAATTCCTTCCATTTTCAGATCAGTTGGTTTTGATGTCTTTGTAACGGGCATAATATTTTCAGGCATTATTTCTCTATCTTTTAGAATCTGTTCAAACATTTTCATGAGGTCACTGACACTTTTTTTCAAATCTTTAGGAGAATCTTCGTTTTTTGCAGGAATGTTTTGCAAAATATATTTTTTAATCATAGGGAAAAAAGTTCGTGATTCTTGCGATTCTGTAAAATTACTTCTATCCAGTGTTGGGATTAACCAATTCACATTGAAATATCCTTTTGCAGGATGAGTAGGAGCGGGATTCACTTCTCTTACCTTTACTCCTCTAAACAATGCATCAATCTTTGCAGTTTTAGATGGAATCAAATTACAAATGATATCCCCATGTAAGGTGCTAATTATCCCAAGAGTTCCAGAAAAAGGTGCAGGGTTTACCTTTTCGCCATTGACAAAAATTTTCACTGGGTGATCTTTGCTTGCAATAGGTAAAATCAAACCATAGAGATTTTCTTTGATGTATGGAATTAGTTCTTCTTTTGTAACTAGATTTTTTAATCCTCTAATTGTAATTTGTGTTCCTCTATGAGATAATACTTCATCAATATTTTCTCTAGGATAAACTTCAAAATCATCATTTGCAAAATTTGCAACAGAGTACGCTGCAGTATGTCCAGTACGGGTTTCAACATCCATGTTTTCTCCTAACATGAAAAAACTTAGTTTTCCCAAACCTTTTCTACCAATTGGATTTCTTTTGAATTTTGGAGTATGCTCAATTTCTGATTTGTGCTGATCAGCTACGCCCCAAAACAATTCAAAATTAGATATTCCACTTCCCCAATCTTCAATTCTTAGAAATTCTGAAGTAATTGTAATTTCAATTCTATCGGCATCTGCATCCCAACCATTACAGATGTATTCTCGTACTGCATCAAGGGCTTTGGGATATTTTGATACTTCTTGAATTATTGATGAATTGATCACAATTTTGCCCTTGTATGGCTGATTGTTTGCCATTTTACTCAATTTCTTGCCTCCTTGAGACCAGAGATGTGACTTCGGCGCATGAATAGAGTAAGCAAATTTCTAATATTAGATTAGCGTGAGTACTATTGACGCTGATGTCTAACCGAGAAATTCCACCAGAACTCAAACAATCTCTTAAAAAATCAGGATTCAGTTTTGAAGAACCTCCCCCATATGTTGCATCATTATTACAATTGCCCTCATTTTTTCGATATTTTGATAGAAGATATGGAAAACCAGATCTTGAGAATCCAAAAAAGAAAAATGGTCAATATGCCCTAAGACTGATTCTCAGATATCTTGCAGAACATAGGGGTTCAACATGTGAAGAAATTGCCCAATTTGAATATGATAAGGATATCTCAACTAAACGAAAACTAAAATCAATCACTGATGATATTAGAAAATTTGTAAATCAAAATCTAATTTCATCTCAATTGGTTCTATTAGATAAACCAAAGAAAAAATACAATAAACAAGTAAAGACTTTCTCTCTTTCTCCAATAGGGATATTGTATTGTTTGTATCTTTTTGGAAACTTTAGAACTCCTGATGAATCATGGGGGACATTTTATGTTCAAGATGAATTAGAAAGTGATATTCTCAAAAATATTTCAAAAGAATATGCATTTATGCTACCCAAAGTTTTTGGAAGATTTCAATTGTTTGAGAAAATATTTGGAGGGAATTTTCTTTCTGTAGTAATTGATCCATTAATTGCAATTTATAATACTGAAATTGAAAATATCCCTGCTAGCCAATTTTTGCTAAAAAATTATGTTTTAAGTACATTTGATTTTATCAACGGTAAAAGATTCCGAGGACCACATCAATTAATTTTAGAACAAATTTCATTAATTTTTTACATTAATCTTGAAGAAAGTATACAACATTATTTGTGGTCTAAAGAAGGTGACAAAGATTTCAAAAAGACACAAGATATGACTTCAGAAAAAGCAAATTTATTCTATAAAGAAAAAAACAAGAAATCAGGCGACAGATATCGTCAAGAATTAAAAGATACCAAGATTCTGTGGAACAAAATAATGAATGAAGATAAAGAACTCAAAAAATGGTATAGTGAGTTTCTCAGAGAAGTTGTTGCAGTTAAAAAGAATGAGCAGTATGTTGTATCTCAATATCGTAAAGATGTATTTGTTGTACCAAATTTTAAAAATCATACCTAATTACATTCTAATCTATTAAGATTCAATTTTTGAGATTTGATTATTATCTATAATGATCAAAACATACTCAATGCCTACAATTTCAGCCAACGTTACAAAAAAAGAACTGAACGTGATTAGAAAATGTCTAATTTTAGAAGATGTTTTTAGAAATTTTTATGGGATACATAAGATTATTCTTTTCATATTGAAATCCCTAATGGAATGTCTGGAGAGAATGAAGATAAAATTATTTTAGATATTCATAATATTATTCGCCGGATTTTGGGTCTAAAGGAACAAAATACTCTTTAAAAATCCGGTTTTTATGATCTAGTTTTTATCTCTGTATCCTCATAACCCCATATTGACCGAAAATCCTCCATATGTCAATAATTATGGGCAACTCCAAACTATATTTGACGCGATTAAAGTTGCAAAGACTCCTCCTAAATTCACTCAGGATTTCATTTATTCTGTTTTAGGATTGAAAACAAAAGCTTATCGTTCAATGTTGCCATTTTTCAAACGGTTGGGATTTACTGATCAAGGAAGTGTTCCAACTGAAAATTATAAGCAATATCGAGGGACTAATGACAAAATTGTTATGGCGAATTGTATTAGAAACGCATATCCTACTATTTTCCAATCAAACGAGTTTGCATACAAATTAAATAAATCTGAATTAACACGAACAGTCAAAACAGCAACTGGTCTTTCTGAAGATGATCAAATTCTTAAAAGTATTGTAAACTCATTTCTTGAACTTTGTAAACTTGCCGATTTTGAAGGGGAAAAAATTGAAGAAGAAGAAGAAGAAGAAGAAGACATTAAAGAAAAAGTAGAGTCTTATTCGAAATTAGGAATCTCTTATAACATAAATCTAAATCTCCCTCCAACAACTGAAATAGAAGTTTTTAATGCTATTTTCAAAAGTTTGAAGGAGAATCTTCTACGTGAATAAATCTTCTATTTCTGATAAAGTTGAATTCTTTGGAATGAAAAACCTCATACTTGAAACTGAACTTCTAAAATTAGAGAAAAACGGTTTAGAAATAGGCCATGCTGATACTATCAAGAAAGAAGAAGTTGTAGATCCTGAATTATTTGAAATCGATATAAGAAAAAGTGCTAAAAAAATGGCTGATTATTATGTTCTATACTATTGTCTTGAAAATACTATTAGGAGGATGATCAAAGACACTCTTTTTGAAAAACATGGTGCAAATTGGTGGGACACAAGTTCCAGAAGATGTAAAAAATTCTGTAAAAGAAATACAGAATAAAGAGCAAAATTCTGTAATGTCTGTTAGGGCAATTGACGATCCCCTTGCTTACACTACATTAGGGGAATTAATTCCGATTTTGGAAAAAAATTGGAGTAGTTTCTCAGATCTATTGAGAAGTAAAAAGGGAGTAAATCAAACTTTATCCCAACTAAATCAAACTAGATCTGTAATTGCACATAGTGTAGAGTTAAATGATGATGAAATTTCGAGAATGAAACTTCTCATAAAAGATTGGCAAAGACAGCAATCATAATAAAACTATTAAATTATGACGAATCCTTTTTTGAACTCATAAGCAATCAGTCAGTCGAATTAATTTTGATATCAGTTTAAATTCTAAGATTTTTTTACAATTAATTCTCTCGTAGAGATTGGATAAATTGGTTTAATGCCATAACTCGTAATTATTTTATTAAAAACATATTCAAATCAGAACAATTCTATTGAATTTTTAAAAGAATTTTCTCATAAATTTTAGGGGTTTTACCATCAGACAAATTCTTCTGTATATACCATAATGTTGATTTGTTGATTCCCAATTCTTTTCTCTCTTCGGAAGTCATGTTCAAAATCTTTTCTCTCAATTCTAAATTATCATTTCTATTCAATTTTATTTTAGGAATGATAAAATCAAATTCTTTTTTCTTATCTACAATGAAATTTGTTAATTGTTGCAAGTTATCTTGCAAGATAACCTGATATGAATAGTTCTTTCCATTCTTGTAATTATATTTAGCATTAAAGTTTGAATTTATCTTCTCAATGAGCAATTTAGCAACATCTTCACCCAACCTAGTATGATAATTTTCAGTAATGATAAAGTCAGATTTTTTGATTTTCTTTTCTTCCAACAATTGAATTACTGATACATCTATTAGCCATCTAAACAACTCCTGAATGTCATAGACTAACGGTGTCCTGCTCTGGTTAATCTCGTGCAAGAATCCAATTGAATAATCCAATCCTATTCTGTTGATTGCTTTTCTAATTTCAGATTCCAGTATGGCATAACCATAATTCAACAGTGCGTTGATCTCATCTGATGCATTATAGTTTCTAGAATTTATTTTATTTTTTCTTCCTGTAAAATTAAACTCTGAATACAATTGATTGAATATTGCAGTCAGATTGTCATGGTAAATTCCAGCAATCCTACCCTCATACGTCATTAGTTGCTTAATTGATTTTGAAATGGCCTGCTTCTCACTGTTTTTCATTATTCCCAACAAGAACAAATCTTCCTTTTCAACAGATTTTCTAATCTTGACAAAATCTACAGATTCATAATATTTTGATAGTTCCTCCAATAAATTCAAGGATTGTTCCA
>JAOTTS010000047.1 GCA_029864335.1 Candidatus Nitrosopumilus sp.
GATTGAAAAAATTCAAACATACTAATGAAGAATTAGAATTAGCTAAATTACAATCTGAGAAAGAAAAGAAGAAAAAAGAATCACAATAGTATTTTTTCTCCTTGTCTTTTTCAGACAAGGTTTTTTTTAAAATTTGATTTTTGAAGAATATTTTTGGTTTAAATCATCATATGCTTTTTTTCTTGCAGGAATTAGTTTTTTAGAGTCATTATACATTTTTGTAAAAAATGCAGCCAAAACTCGCTCTCTACATTCATCAAAGAACTGCACACCAAAACTAATTCGTTCAGGCTTTACTTTTTGAATGAATTCTGCAGATTTTATCAATTCAGAATTTACATGCATATGTGCAAGGCCGTCATTATCTCCAATAGTAATCCACTTTTCTTTTTGCCTGATACTAAGAGAATTACTCATAATTTCACTTGTGGCACCATTATTTTTTACAATAAGCAAAACATCATCATTTGCAACTATATCAGATAACAATTCAAAAAGCATGATAAACTATTCAAAACAAAATTATTTTAATTTTTAGAGGATTTCATGTCAATTTGAACAAAATCGTCTGAATCACCATGAATACAATCAGTTCCAACTGCTTTAACAGGGGAAAAGATAATTTTACCATCACGTATTTTTCCTTCATTTTGAAGCAATCCGATTTTACCTGAGACTATTTGTTTGTGTTTTTGGCAAGTTACTCCAAACATGTATTCATCTTCATCTGCGACAATAGATACAATAAATTCTGGAGGATTGACGCACTGTTTTCCTTCTTCCATTACTGAGCATTTATCAGGTAACACGACTTGAATTGAAATTTTATTGGATATTAACCTTAATTCTCAAAGATTTGATTTAATATTGACTAAGACGTTACTAGATTGAGATTAATGGGACATAATTTTGATGTTGTAATTATTGGAGGAGGAATTCTTGGAACATCTATCTCATATTTTCTATCACAGCTTAACAAATCAAAAAAAATTGCTGTAATTGAGCAAGCACATAACGTTGCATTTCATACAAGTGGGAGAAACACAGGAAAAGTTCATGCTCCATACTTGTACAATCCTGAAAAGAAGAAATTGTTTGCAAAAGCTGCATTTCATGGATATGAGATGTGGGAAGAATATTCTAAATTAAGAAATTTGCCTTTTAAAAAAGACGGAGTAATCGAAGTTGCTTTGGATAAAAAAGGTACCTCAGTTCTTGAAAAATATCTAAAGTGGGGAAAAGAAAATGGGTTAGAAGACAAAGACATCAAACTAATGGACAGTGCAGAATTAAAAAAAATAGAACCTGAAATAAAATGCGAATCTGCACTTTATGTTTACAAGGATGGATCTGCAGATTATTCAATATTCACAGATTCAGTTATGAAAGACAGTGAATCAAGTGGCACACAATTCATTTTAGATACAAAAGTAACAAAAATTAAAAAAGAAAATGGTAAGTGGACAATTACATTAAATGATGAACATGATATATTTGCAAAATTTCTAATTAATGCTGCAGGTGGAGAGGCAATAAATATTGCACATGATGTAGGTGTTGCAGAAAAATTTACAGATGTGCATTTTAGAGGAGAATATTGGAGAGCTCCAAAAGAATATCATGACTTGACTAAAACAAGCGTATACTCTGTTCCAGAATTTCCAGATTATCCATTTTTGGATCCCCACTGGATTATCAGAGTTGATGGTAGTTGTGAGATAGGTCCTAACGCAGTTCCAGTGTTTAGTCCATATGGATACAACAAAACAGAAAATATCAAGGAGTTCATCCCAAAGATGTTAGAAATGCTAGGTTCTGGTGCAAGAAAAGCAATTTTTGATAAACAATTTCAGGAACTTGCAATGAATGAGATACAATCATCAATGTCAAAATCTGCAATGATTGACAGAGTGAAGAGATTCTTACCCAAAATTGATGCAGACAAAATTACTGAGAAAGGTACTGCAGGAATTAGATCATCAGTAATTGATGATGATGGAAAGTTTGTTCCAGATGTAATTTTAATTGATGATGATGCATCATTTCATATTCTAAATTACAATTCACCTGGAGCCACTGGTGCATTGCCATTTGCATCACACATCATCAATCATCTAAACAAAACAGGTATGTTTGAGAGTGAAAACCTAGATGTTCAGTGCGGTCCTTGGAATTTTTCTCAAATTATAGAGAAATTAGAATAATAAGAACTAAGAATGGTCAATCCAACCTGGATTTTTGCAGTATGTAAAATAAGCAGGATGTATCAATCTACATATGGCAACATTAGATCAATTAAGAATTTGCAAGTCTTGCGGCAATGTGTTTTCTAAAAAGGCAGGAGTAACAATCATTACAGAATGTCCACAGTGTAAAGGTACCAGTTTTGAGCAAATTACAGAAAACCAATCAGAAATTGAAGAAGAATATTTAGACGAGTTAGATTAATCCAAAATAAGAATCTTCTGAGATTTTATTTATTCTATTACCGCAAGATTTGAACATATTTAGGCAATATAATAAACGGCATCAAACGGATATCTCCACATTACAGTCAAGTTCAAAGCTCTCAAATAGGAGAATCAGATTTTGATATTAAATACAAAACCATAAGAAAATCAAAATGGAGAAACAACTTGATAGTTTATCTAAATTTAAACTAGATATGATTTTCAAAATCGATTATCATGTTAGAACATGAATATAGGTCATTTTTCACCATGGCTAAAAGATGTACGTGTATTTTAAAAAAAACACTATCGTGAAGAATATACAATTGTATTTTAAGATCTTCAAATTATATAAATTAATGATCCAAAAATGGATTTTAGGAATATTTGCAATATTGTTTCTTGTCACATTTTCTCCTGCCTACGCACAACATCATTCAGGATCTTTAGCACCACCTATTGATTTTGATGGATTAAAAGTAGCTTTAAGCACAATGCTATCTCCTGAAGATTATACTTTTACAGATTCCAAAAATGCAAACTTGTCAATTAGATTCTTTGATAGTGACACAAATATGAATATCAAAAGTGTAACATATCGTGTTCAAATTTTCCACGAAGATAATCTTGTTGCCAATGAGTATTTTTTTGATGAAGACGGTAAATTAGATTTAGAAATTAAACCAAAGGCAGGATGTCAAGAACAAGAACTTTGGAAATGTACGAAATATTATGGTGAAAAACACGCCATAGCTGGAGCATATTATGCAAGAGGAGAATCATTTCCAGTAATTCAAGGACCTGTTTTTGATAAAAGTGGACAATACAATGTCAAAGTGTCTATCGTAGGCGCAACAAATCCAAAAACAATGACAGTAAAAGATTTACTTTTTGAAACTTTTGTAAATATTCCACAAAAAGAAACATTTCTAATCAAAACGGCAAATGCACAAGAGTATCCCATATCAATAAAATCATACAATAGTGAAATTTCAAATTTTAGTTATGATGAAATGTCTGGCAAGATATCATATGAGATACTTTTTAGTGAAAAACATGATCAACAGCATGAGTTTAACAGTAAACAGTTAATCAGCATGCAAAAAGGTTTTTTGTCTTTCAAACAGGGATATGATGTAGACGTATTAGTAGAAGGAGTAAAACTACAGAACAATTTAGTTGAATTTGATATTTCACCACCAAATGAAAATATCATAAGGATAGACATCCCACATGAAGAACTCTTACTAAAAGAAAACAAACACGGTACAGATCAACCACTAAGAGTAGAGATTGTATCGGGAGACGTAATAAACCTCAATTATCTTGATTTTGATTTTGAGAATGGTTTTTCTGCAAATGTATCATGGAATTCAAACTCAGAAGCAGGTAAAAAAATACCATTCACATTTTCTTTTTTTGATATAAATGGAAATCATGCAAAAGAAATGTTGTTTGCATACAGTATCATAGATTCATCTGGAAAAGAAATTTGGTCAAATATTGGAACATCTCAAACATATCTTGGAATTTTAGCCCCATATGGAATTGTCCAAGAAGCAATTTTAATTCCAACTAATGATCAATATGAATTAAAATTAATTCTAACTGGTCAAGACTCCCAAAATTTTGCAGAGTTATTAACATCAAAATTAGATTTTAGCATTTCTCAACCCATTCAGCAAGAGAAAAAAAGCACTACTGTTCCATCATGGATTAAAAATAATGCTGGATGGTGGGCAGATGGAATTGTAGGAGATCAAGAATTTGTTCAATCAATACAATTTTTAATAAAAGAAAAAATACTGAGTGTCTCAGTTACAGAATCAAAATCTACAGAATCTCAAGGGATTCCAATTTGGGTCAAAAATAATGCTGGATGGTGGTCTGAAGATTTGATTTCTGAGAGGGATTTTGTTAAGGGAATTGAGTTTTTAATTAGTCAAGGAATTATTAGAGTGAATTAAGAATCAGAATTTACAATACATGGTAAGTGAATTCGTGATAAGACATCTGTTCTTAATTGTTGTTTTATATCATTTTGAAAAGTAGATCTGCCTTCATTTGAATCCACTCTGAGATTGTTAAACTAGTTGAAATCTACTTTTAAGGATAATTTTTGGGGCTTTAACCAAAAACGCCTTATCAAGATATGAAAATGCAGGTAATGTTTGATTTAATAGATCATATGCTATGGCCATATCTGAATAAATGATAAAATTTGGAGATTCTATTGTTTTTAATCCATCATAGATGTTCGTGGTAAAAAAAATATTTTTACTTGATCCGTATAACTCTCTCCATCTTTTGCATTCATATGCCAAATTATACATCTACAGTTTACATTCATTTTTAACAAATAATAAAATCAAGATATTTCACTCATTCATAAAGACTTTCACATTACCTATTAATCCAGAGGCTTAAACCGTTTTTGGGTTAATTTGAGATTAACTGGATATTGTGAAATAGAAATTCTAGAATTATTGTTTTGCAGATGCAAATGCTTCCGGAGGAGAGTTGACTGGATCTACAGTAATTACTACTGTATCAGTGCTTTCCCTTCCATTATCATCAAATACTTTGAGTTCAAATGTTAGAATCTTGATTTCATTGTTGTTTACAATTGGACTAGTAAATGACGGAGTTATGCTAGAATTAGAAGATAGTTTTACAGATTCGCCAGATAGTTGTGTCCATTTGAATGAAAGTTGTTGATTTTCAGGATCATAACTATTACTTCCATCCAATGAAACTTTGACATTTTCATTTACTATCTTATCAATACCTGCATCAGATACAATATCAAGATTGAGAGTATTTTTAACTAAAATATTCATACTATCTGAAGAAGAATAAGTTCCATCAGATACAGTACAAGTAAATGTCATTGTAGAATCACGTACAACATTTGGAATTTTCACCATAGTACCAGAACGGGTAGCTTGTTCTATAACAGCCGTTGATGTAGTACTCCATGTGAATCCAAGTAAGTCACCATCAGAATCAATCCCAGTACATTGTAAACTGGCAACCGTGTTTTCATTTACAGTAATATCTGGACCAGCATTAGCTTTTGGAGCACTATTTTCAGGAGACACAAAGATTACAACTTGATCTGAATCAGTTAATCCTTGTGGATCAGTAACTGTTAGTTCAAAAGCCAATCGTTTAGATTCTGTTGGAGCAACTTCAGGTGCAGTAAAGGATAATTTCAAATCGGATTTATCAAAAGATATAGCATCGCCATAAATTTGCTTCCACTCTGTTTTTAGAGAATCACTATTCAAATCAACGGCACTACCCATGATAATAACATTATCACCACCATAAACTCTTTTATCAGGACCAGCATATGCTCGTGGAGGACTATTTAGAGTACTCACAGTAATTGTAACATCATCAGTATCAGAATTTCCTTTAACATCAGTTACTTTGAGCTCAAATACTAATGGTTCTGATAGTGATTGAGTTGTTGGAGAAACAAAGTATGCTGAAGGCTGTTTGTCTTCATAAATTTTAGTTGGAATGCCAGATTTTTGAGACCAAGAAAATCGAATATTATCATTATCAGGATCAGTACCAGTTCCCTCTAAGTATACAAATGTTCTTTGAGGAACAATTTGATCTTTTCCAGCATCAGCTATTGGTGGATGATTTGATGGGATCACTTTGACTATTGCTATATCATTTGCATATCCATTTCCTTTAGAATATCCAGTAACATGGAATGATAATATTTCTTCAAAATCACCTATATTGGGAGCTGTAAATTCAATATGATCTCCATTAGATGAACTAAGAATTACTGGAGTTCCAATAAACTGAATCCAAGTATAAGAAATTGGTTGATTGTTCAAGGTATATCCAGTTACATCAAGGGATACAGTTTGACCTGCAGTTACTGTTTGTGGAGGTCCTGCCTCAATTGAAATTGATTTATTGTCAATAAGACCAGTAAAAAATAGCACGTTTACTGTATCACTTGCAACTCCACCAAATCCATCATCAACAGTAATTCTAAATGTTATTGGCTCATTTTGAGAAAAATCAAGAAGGACAGGTTGAAATGTAAGTTGTTTTTTTGTGATAGAGGATAAAGTTACTGGTTGTCCTGAAAGTTGCTCCCATTTGTAAGTTAGAACATCTTCATCTTTATCTGTAACTTGTGGAACAATAGTCATTACATTAATTGATTTAACCGCTAAACGATCATTTCCCGCATCCACAGTGGGTGGATTATTTACAGAATTTACAATAATTTCAACAGTATCAGAACTGTTCGCACCTTGAGGATCAGTGACTAATAATTCAAAAGTAAGAACTTTGATTTCGCCATTTTTGACATTAGGAGCCATAAATGTAGGCTCAGGAACTGTTGTTGATGATAATTTTACAGATTCACCATAAATCTGAGTCCATTTGAATGAAAGATCTTCATTATCAGAATCATATCCTTCGCCAATCAAAGTAACCAGTTTATTTTCAACGACATCAACGGATTCAATTTCAGCAAAAGAACTAGACAAGTTACCAAGAACTAATACTCCTAAGATCAAGGGCAATAAAAGATAAAGATTCACTGATCTGATTCAAAATATGTTCTTATTAATTATTACGTATTTTTGATTTTGCGATCTAGAATTGATATATACAATGAAAAAAATAAAAAATGCATTTGCAGTAAGTCTGCAAATACCAATAATATTACCTTCAGTGTCTGAGACTCTTGCCAAATTTTGTTAGCACTAGTCTTAATCCATAACGGCGTATCTGGATTTTCTCTAATTAGATGGCGCCGGGAGGG
>JAOTTS010000048.1 GCA_029864335.1 Candidatus Nitrosopumilus sp.
ATCCACCCATCAGTAAAAATACCAACTTGTCTCCATACGCAGAAATTATTTTGTCAATGTCTGCCACATTAAGCAACGGAAATACAAATAATGGAATTGACGCAGTAACATAAAATGGGATGGCTTCGGTAGCCCACCATACTGCCATCCATACAGCCAACCCTAAAACAAGCTTGGCCTCAAATGCTAACCCTTCCACAGGATAAGAAACAATTATTGTAAATAGAATTGGAGATAACACAAACCCTGTTATTCGAAATTTGTTGTGTAATGGAATCCACTTGTCAAAGTTTATCATCAAACTTATTCAATTTTTGATTATCCTAAAAATATTGTTGACAATATTGAGATTAAAATGGGCTTACGGGACGAAAACTCTTTTTGGCAATTAATCTTTAAAATTCTCTAGATACTATTTTGTTTTGAAGAAAGTTCCAGTTTCACATCGATCGGAGCAGGATAGTAACTTGTCTCAAAAAAAGTTCCAAGTATCTAGAAAAGAATTAGATATTGGTATAATTTTTGGCAATAATTTCCAAAAAGTGACAGTCAATGACCGATAGAAAATAAATACAACTTTATCAATGAGTTTAGTTTAGAATTTTTTTGTGGAAGGTTCTCTCTAGAATTTGTCCAAGACTAAAACAGTTTATGTCTTGACTACAAGTAATTTTTTCAAGCCTCAGAATATTGGAGGGATTTGATGGGCACTTCATGTAACGGAATTTGTAAAAGATACAAAACAGTAAAACCAAACGGCACTGGAAGATACAGTGCCGGACAAAAACGATGCAATCTTTGCGATATATTTATGCGATGGGAGGGACTTTTTTGCCCTTGTTGTGGTTATAGATTACGATCAAAACCGAGAAGTGGAAAATACAAAGAAAAGTATTATGAAACAATTAGAAAAAATGAAGGCATGATCATGGAGAGATCATAATGTGTAGAGGAATTTGTGGGCGATTCAAGGCCAAGTGGTTTTTGCATACTGACAGATATGCTAACGGGCAAAAACGATGTAATGAGTGTGGCATTTTCATTTCTTGGGATGGTCGACATTGCCCTTGCTGTGGAATGATGCTAAGAACAAAACCTAGAAGCAAAGCTTACAAACAAAAATTCAATCTAAAACTTCAAAATAAACAAAAAATAATGGATTAATTTCTAAATACTTCTCAATGAATTGTTTCAAATTATCAAAGTAGATAGTTATTCCACATCGACCAGGGTCCAGGGTGCCAACTTGCCTCCAACATTTCTAGTTAGATTCAGCATTCATCCAAAAAGGGTTCAATTACAGACATGCAGCACAACTGCAACAGTTCGGAGTACCGTTTTGAATCATAACTGTTACCTGAATCTGCAATCTCCATTGGAATGACTCGCTTGGACTTCTTCCTAGTGTAATCATTGATGATGTATCGAATATTTTGGCCTGCCTCTACAATTTTTCCCTCTAATTCAAGCTGATTTACGGCATTAGCCTGGAGGGTATTGCTTGTATGTTGGCCAGTACCCCTAGTGACCATATTTGTGAAAATCAACTCCTCAAGTGGAACTTTATTTGAGAGTAACTTCTGTTCATATTTTTCTTGAATGGATTTTGCCTCAGAAATGGCCTGTTTTACGTCATTGATGGTCTTACAAGATGCAAAAAGATTCAAAATATCAAGCTGACACTTTTTGAAGAATTTTGGAGTATCACGTCTTCGTGTCTCAATTCCCCGAATCTTTATCTCTCCATCTTGCTTTGCACCAAAATATCTAGGTAGATCTGCGATGGAATTAATTTCAAGAATCCATACAGATTATTTTTGTATCTCTTGAATATCTCAATACTCTTGATTGAATCAACAAAAGCTTGGTAAGGATCTTCTACCTCATTGATGCTCTCCATTGAAATTTCCATGCATCATGTGCATGAAAGAGGAACTATTTTGGTCCCATGATGGCATACGGACCCGACCGGATTCGAACCCTATGAGTAATCGGGTTCATACACTAATGAAACATACTCTTTGATTATTTCAAAATGATAACGAATATTTTTTATGATTATAGGTCCACGGGGATTCAGCCACTTAGTTGGAGTATTTTTGAGACGCACAAGGCGTAAAATAAAAAAAGAGGTTAGTTTCTGTACATCAAACTCATACCATTTCTCTTAAACAACATAAAAATTGGAATCAACAATGCTGCTGCAAACATCAACAACACAACTGGAAATTCTGGTATCACATGCACTGCTTGATCTAGCTGAATACGGGAAAAAGCAATGCCATTTCTGTTGTCTTGGATTTGTACTCCAGTACTCTTTAGAATATCCAAAGTTTCTTGTACTGTTGCATCAGGTACCTTCTCCTTTGCCAATGCCCATGCTCCTGCAACATGTGGTGTTGCCATCGATGTACCGCTCTTTGCTGCAAATTGGTCATTAAGAACAGATGAGATTATGCTGCCTCCAGGTGCCAACAAATCTAGTATTCCTGCTGAGTTGCTAAATGATGATACAGAATCACTCTTTGTTGTAGAGCCAACACTGATTGCAGAGGAAATACAAGCAGGCGCACTAATTGAATCAGAAAATCCATTGTTTCCAGATGCAATAACAGTTGCAATTCCAACTGATCTTAGCTGATCAATTAATGGTTTTAGAGGCTGGTCATCACAAGCTGAATTGAATCGGTCACCACCAAGACTCATGTTTACTGATGCAATATTCATGCCTTGATCCTGGCTAAGATCAAATACTCTTTCTAACGCCTTCATCTGGTCTGATGTATAACTCAGTACACATGGTGCTTGAAAGAAACAGCTTGATGGATTGTTAAACTGTGAAAATACCTTCATTGGAATGATTTGAGCATCTGGTGCAACCCCATGGTACTCATTTCCAACATACAAAAATGTGCCACCAGCTGCAATTCC
The DNA here is from genome assembly GCA_029864335.1 of Candidatus Nitrosopumilus sp. GTDB lineage: Archaea > Thermoproteota > Nitrososphaeria > Nitrososphaerales > Nitrosopumilaceae > Nitrosopumilus. The sequence continues at coordinate 2,932 of JAOTTS010000048.1, forward strand.
TGCTACATGTGTTCCATGATCACAGCCTGCAATTGAAGATGGGCACGGCAGTCCCGAGTCTGTTTCAGTTGATTCTTGTACTCCTCCAGGACACAAACTAGTAGAGCTCTCTGATGGAACAGTAGATGAATAACATGCCTCTGATACTATCTTTCCTGCAAGAAACGAATGATTCTTGTCTACTCCAGTATCTAATATTACAATTTGTTGTCCTGCGCCTGTATATCCTACATCTTCAAAAGATTCAGACCATACTTTGTCTGCACCAATGATGCTGTTACTTTGATACAAAAGAGGAGGTACTGCAACATCTTGCATGATTGAAGCAACCATTAGAGATGACTGTAGAACATTTAGAGAATCCAGGTTGACAGTGGTGCTAATGTATGGAATATGTTTGAATTGATATGTGTCAGGACTCAGTGCGTTTGCTGCAGATAGTTGCTCCATTATGTCTTGTTGGGCGCTTTGTATCATTTGTCGCTGACTTTGAATTACCTGAGGCCCTTCCATTTCTCCTTCCATGGCAATCGGAATATCAAGGGCAATGATTACTCGCACCTCTTCTTGTTGTTGCGCCATTGACTCTAACTGTGCAAAGCTTTCAGACATGCTTTCAGGATGTTGGTATGAAAATGCAAGGTTAGCCTCTTGCAGGGGATCTAATTCTTGTGCATAAATTGGTGGAATAATAATAAAGAGTGCCAACAAAACGAACAGAGATATCTTTCTCAAGGACATTATATTGTCATGATAGTTTTTAGGTATTACTGGTATATGGAAAAAAATCACAATGATTTATCTATGTAAATTAGATAAATTCAGGATTCAATTTCTTAGAGATTCACCTACTTATGTGATGACAAATTGGCTTTCGGGGATTTGAACTTATTTATTTCAGGGGTTTATAGCTTTTCCAATTACAATTCTTTAGAGGTTTAGAATCTTGAGTGGATTATTGCTTTGAATTCATTTGTTTTTTTAATGTCTTCAAAATCAATATCCGATTTAGCTTTTTCTTTAAATGAAAAATCTAATTTTATAACCTCTGACAAAATTTTCAGCCCTTCTTTGATTTTTCCAGACTTTACAAAAGATGATGCCTTGTTGTATAGTGCTGTTGTATTTTTTGGTTTAGCCCTCAAAACGTTATCAAAGCATTTTATGGCAATATTGTATTGTCCTATGTAGTGATGGGCCAATCCTTTATTCAACAAAGCTAAGAGATGTCCTTCTTTTTGTGATAAGACATTGTCATAGTGAATAATTGCTTGTTCATATCGTGCTAGTTTTCCAAGTATGTGTCCTTTTTTCAGTAATGCCTCTATTTGCTGGGGTTCCTGTGCAAGAACTTGATCATAGAATGCCATCGCTTCTTTGGGATTTCCCAAATTCAATGACGTCTGTCCATTTTTCAGCAACGATTCAATTTTTTCCGACATGAATTAATTTGCCAATAGGATTTAATGAAATTTTTGGTAATCAAAATTGAATAAGTTTTGACAAATAGGACCACGGGGATTTGAACTTGACTATTTCAGAAGTTCATGAAAAATTTAGGAAAGAATGTCTTGCTCTTTGACTTGTTTCTAAAGGACGTGACTTGTGATGCAGACAAAGGTCTTGGTTGTTTTCCCTTGGAGTATGGAACTACATTGTATTGCGGAATGTGTTGCTTGATTTGTTCTGGGGTAAATCTTTGGTATGCACCTGTATTGTATGATGATGGCGATCCCTGCTGTGTCTGCATGACGCCGACCGCATGAAACGGTCTCTGCCTTTTTGTCTTGGATTTCTTTGATGATATTGGATATGATGTGGTTAGTTTGGGTTGAGGTAGGTTAGTTTTAGTTTTAACAGTGGAACTATTTTGTAATTTCTTTTTCTTTTTAGAAACTGTTTTCTTTTTTTCTGCTGATGCCAAATAATGAAAAGATTGTTTTTAGTTTAATGAGAAGTGTTTCAGAGATTAAAAACATACAATAATGTTGATTTTTCTTACCCATCTTTTTATAATAATTGTACGCACATACACTCTCATGAAACCACCAGTAGGAATTTGAGGCAAGGATGTATTTTTTGTTCCAAACTTTTGTGATAACTGCGGTAAGCATTTTTTGATTGATGATGAGTTTAAAGAACACGAATTGAATTGTTAATAGATATCTGGCTGCATTTGATGTGAGATTTATTGCTACGAAGTGATGAGGAGGAGAATTGTTTTTAGCAAAAAGAGGAAGAGAAGAAAATTTCATCATCTAAAAAATCAAAATCAACTTAGAATCTAATAATTAATTTTATTGTGTTTAAAATTATTTTTTATTTTTGTCTAATTTTTGTTTTGCACTAAAGCTAGGAAGTAACTCATTAGTCAACTTTTCAAGTTGTGATGCAAAATATAATGCAGTAGAATATGCCATAATTCACTATGTCAAACCGATACAAGAACGTGTGCTGTAATTTCTTAACGTTTGTTTATTTTTCTACAAAAATAACTACAAAAATAAAGAGTTTAAAAACTTCCCATTGCATAATTGATTTCAGATGTTTCATTGACTTGTCCCCCTACGTGGTTTCCCGGCAAATCTATCTTCAATCCAAGCTGAATACACCCATGAATTGACAACTCCCATGCAATTCCCATATCGTTGTGTCTGCCAGTAGGATGATCAAAGGATTCCCTGCCAGATGGTGTCAGCAGCATCTCCTCGTGTTTGAGTTGAGTGATCAGTTCACGTTCCAGCTTTGCCTTTGCAGGATCCTTGATGTTTGCAGGATTTGGAAATTTGTATTCCTGTTTTAAAATGGACAACCCATCGTCTTTTAGCATCTTTTTTGTGCCTGACGTACCAGCTGAGAAATTAATTTTAGTTACTCTTGACTTGCCAAATCTACTTTCCATGAGATCAGTGAAGGTTCTCTCGTTGGTGTAATCAAAGACCATTAGAGATGGAGGAAATTTTGGGAATAATACTCGAGTATGAAATTCAATTATCTTATCAAATGATGTGTGGTTTAGCGCATAGACATCTCTAAGAAATGGAACAGGTTTTGGGATTTCTTTTGTAGGTGTTGGCATCTCATGAATTACTATTCCAAAGAAATCATTTTGTGATGCTGGATCCTCACCATAGATGTATCGAGGCAATGATATTTTTGAATTAGTAAATTAATTGAGAAGTGTTTAGAAAAAAAGACTTTGAAGTTGTTTTTAAACAAGATAATTTGCTCTGTTATTAGTAATGAAGAAACTGGGGGACAAAGTAAAAGAGAATTGTGAAAAATGTAACCATGTTCAAATTTTTGAAGTTTCTGAGATAAGTGAATACGGAGAAGCGTTTGGTATTTGTGAAAAATGTAAAAATGTTATACGTGTGTAATTTGTGATTGAAAAAAACAACCCCAGATGGAATTTTGAAAGTTTGAAATGAAAAGAGAACCAATTACTTCTTTTCTTGAGTTGTATTATCAAAACTACAGGAGCTGCAAAATACATTCCAAGATTTAGTAAAATCAAACTAATTCCATATCCCAAAACTTCTTCCTCTGAATCCATATCAACATAATTCAAAATAGATAAACTTGAGATCATTGGATTTATTGCAATCTCAAGTATTTTTGTCATGTTTTTCTATGCTCGTTTAGTACAATCAAAAAGATATATGGTTTTGTAAAACAAATAATCCGTGGACAAGTATCTTACTGTAATCTTAGTTTTTATGGTTGCAGGCATACCTATCTCATTTGTAAATCCAAATACTGGAGAATTACTAGATCAACCTGTAATTGGATTGTTTTATGCTTCTATTGCGGGTATAGCAGTTATCATTCTTTACAGCTCCTATAAAGGAAAAAAAGAGAGACAAAAATCTAATGCTAGAAGAAGATCTCGAAAATAATCTTTGTGTGAAATTCTATAATCTTATCAAAACTTGTATGATTTAGTTTGTAGAGGTCTCTCAGTATTGGTAACGGTTTCAGGTTTTGATGTCAATAATTAACCAATCAGGTTTATTGTATATGAACCCGATTGGTAAACGGACCCGACCGGATTCGAACCGGCGACCTATTGCTCCGCAAGCAATCGCACTATCCAAGCTATGCAACGAGTCCAAAAAGTTTTGGAAATTTACGCTTAATTTGGATTGCTATTAGTTAGGTTGTGCAAAGATGTAAGGAGTATCATCAGATTCATGAAATGTCCAAGCAGTAGGTAAAGAAATACTTTGAATCGATTTTAGATTATTCTTCTCAA
>JAOTTS010000049.1 GCA_029864335.1 Candidatus Nitrosopumilus sp.
ACACATTTAGCATAATCAGGTTTTGATGTTCCAGCAAGAATTCCAGAATCTGCTTTGAATTGTCGTCTTACTTCATCTACCATTTTTCCTGCAGCTCTAGACACACCATTAATGAGTTGGCCTGTAATGATAAATGGAATTAATCCACCAATTAGTAATCCAACTATAATAGATGGATTAGTTAAGCTGTAATCTAAAACCAAAATCCCTGCAAAGATGTGAGATGCCTCAAATTGAAATGCTTGAATCATAGCTAAAGCAGCTAATGCAGCACTAGCAATAGCAAATCCCTTTGTAACCGCCTTTGTAGTATTTCCAACTGCATCAATTTCATCAGTAACTTTACGATTTTCTTCACCCATTCCAGTCATTTCAACGATTCCGCCTGCATTATCTGCAATTGGTCCAAACGCATCAATACTTAGAACAATTCCTGCAAGACTCAACATTGCCATTGCAGTCAAAGAAGTACCAAAGATTCCATACAATACAGGATCTGCTCCTTCAGGTGCAGATACAGAAGCAATAGTATATGATAAAATTATTGCAACTACTAATGCAATCATAAATGGTCCTGTAGATTGCATTCCTTTGATAATTCCCATTAACGTTAATGATGCATATCCCCATTTTGCAGAATCTGCAATTTCTTTTACAGGACTTTGTTTGTAACTAGTATAGTAATCAGTAATTTTTTGAATTATAGGAACTAGAATGACACCAATTACTGTGGAACCAAACAAAGCATATGATGCAGCTGATTCACCAATAAATTGTGTAATGAATACAAAGTTTAATCCAATTGCAATTGCAGCTGAAACATAAAATGAACGATTAAGAGGCCTCATTACATCTGTGATATTCTTAGAGCCAACAATTACTACACCTATAATGGATGCAATCATTCCAGAAGATCCAATCAAGATGGGATAAAGGAAAAAGTTTGGTGCTCCAATTAAAGCTGCAATTAACAATGCTGCAAGAATTGTTACAATATAAGATTCATAAACATCAGAGCCCATTCCAGCGGCATCGCCTACATTATCTCCTACGTTATCTGCAATTGTTGCAGGGTTTCTAGGATCATCTTCAGGAATATTCACTTCAACTTTTCCCACCAAGTCAGCACCCATATCTGCTGCCTTTGTAAATATGCCTCCACCAATTCTTATGAATAATGCAATGAGACTTGCTCCAATTCCAACACCTGCAATGGTAATTGGATCTGGATAAATTACATAAAGACCAGTAATTGCCAAAAGTGCCATTGCTGGAACTGCTAAGCCAACTGTAGCTCCTCCTCTAAAGGCCATTGCAAATGTCTTACCTAAGCCTTCACTACTCAAATTAGCAGCTCTAACTGCTGCTTTTACCGTAATTTTTAATGAAATGACTCCAGCAACTGCAGATAATGTTGCACCTACAGCAAATGCAATTCCGTTTGATGGTGTAAGAAATACTCCAATTATTACAGATAATCCTATAGCAACTGGAACTATAATTTTCATCTCTCTTTTTAGAAATGCTGCAGCGCCTTCTTTGACAGCGTTGGATATATCCATCATTTCTTTTGTTCCTGTTGGTTGTTTTGTAATCCATGCAACCAAACCTCCAGCAACTAAAAACGATGCAATTCCTGCAACAAATGGCAGAATTTCCGAGATGTCCATATTATACTCAGCTTGCCTAAGTCTGGGAAATATAAATCAAATAACAGAGATCTTACTTCTTTTTCTATATCGTAAAAATGTTTTTCCTTTTAGTCCTTGCCTAACCAACTTGTTGAATCTTTTACCATGAGCAAGATAGGGGAATCTCATGTGAATCAATTCATGGACTATAGTATTTTCGAGAGTCTTCTCATCAGGAATTTTCCGAACATTGATGAAGACCAGATTATGTTGAAGATATGATACTCCATAATACTTGTATGCAGAAGTGCGTCGACCCTCAGTCATTTCTTTTGGAGCATCAAGAACTTCTTTAGTGGTTAGTAAAATTTGAGGTTCTGAAATAGAAAAACGATTTGAATAGATACCAATTTTTTCTAATATTTGCAGTCTTAATTCATGATCAATCTTCACAATTCCTTCTCAAATAATCTGTGTTTATCTTGAAATGTCAGTATTTTGTATAGTCACAACTAAACGCATTTGACACCATTCAAGAGAGAAAGTCGCCTGCAAAGACCATTGGAATAATGGCAGCAATGCAAGAAGTAACAGCGATTTTATTATTCCTTCGAAGGAATAAGAGAAGTAATTTAGAAAATAAAACTATTGTAGAATGCCGATCATACTATTAGCAATCGGGCGCTTTAACTTGGAAGATCCTTTGGCAATTTGAAATTAATGAATAGTGTTATAATTTTTGAATTGAGTAGATGCGAATTTTATTCATAAATATCTGCTGAATTTTCAGGGTGAAGCATACACTGACATCCAAGATTCTCACATAATGTATGTCTATCCGGCATACATTTGAAACTAAATTTCCACTTACTGGTTATTATCCGATAAATATTCTCCCCCCAGAAAGTACTCATTAAATCACGTATTGTATCTTTTGAATTTAAGGAAAGTTTCAAATTTTTCCAAGTGCTAAATCCTAATCATTCAAAAAATCAAAGTCAGTTTAGAAATTTCGCATTGCGTAATTTATTTCAGATTTTGCCATTACTTGTGATCATACATGATTTCCTAGCATGTCAACTTTTAATCTCATCTGGATACATCTATGAATTGATAGTTCCCATGTCGTTGTTTCTACAAGTAGGATGGTCAAATAATTCCCTATCTGATGGTGAGATCTTCATCTCAATAAAGATACCTAAACGGGTAGTTCACAATATCATTATATTGATTTTTTTAGGATTCTAAGAATAATGTCCTCAAGATACTCAATTGACTAAATTATTCCTATTTTCTATTGAATCTAGAATCTTTGTTCTCAATATTATCAAGATGAATAGTATTTTCCATTAGTGACCAGTATCTGGAATTTTTGGTCTATAGTGTTTTTCTACTAAACTCTTGATCTCGGGGTTTTCATTTAGGTCTTGTTCAATTACATCTGCAAATCTCTTTGGCAACCACTTTTTTTCATATTCAATTAATGCAATGTTTCTATCAATCTCTGTAAATTTATCTCTCAAATCCCCATAATGTCTTTCGAGTCTTCTTCCTATTGGAACAAACTGTTTGTTTTCTCTTAAAAATACTAGTAGTTCTTCAGCTTTTTTGTTCATCCATCTCATAATTTCTTGATTATCCATTGCCCTTGGTGTAAAGTAAAATTCCTCTAATTTTGATAATGGAATTGATTTATCTTCTATCTTTTTTGATTTACAGTCAATACAAATGGACTGTAAATATTCAGATTCCTCATTGAAATGCAAGACAAACCAAACGTACATTTCATCTTTGTTCTCAAAGTATTGATCCTCAAGGGATTCTTGACCATTGATAAAATCTACATCTAATTTTTCAATATCATTCTGATTACAAACTCTGCACTGATTTCCCAATCTTTCAACAAGCGACTTTTTCCAGTTCATGAAAATTCAGATTTGAATCTATTTAATTAAGTTAGCCAGAATCATTATCTGTCATTTTGGAGATCTGCCAGTTTCTTTTTGTTGGAATGTCTAAACCCACTACAATAATATTTGCAACTCGGCATATCTCTTGAAGTTGCAGTGATTTCTCAAAGATGGTTGCACCTGTATGATCACGCTTGCCATTCTCAGGATTGGTGTGATGGATTTCCAGTCTGCCTAGAAATGACTCTAAATTGGATAAATTACCCTCATGTGTTACCTGCCAGTTATTCAGATTAATCTTATCAGAGATTAGAAATGACTTGATGTATGTCCCTGGAACTCCGTTGAATTCCTCAAATACCTCAAATGGCTCAAATGGTGTAAAGTACATGAAAATAATTTGGGAATTATTCTATTGAGAAGTGTTTGAGATTAATCTTGTATAGGATCATGAAATAAGAGTAGATGAAAATCGTTAATTATTCTCTGCATTTCGTTTTTTAAACAGTGTTCTATATAGATTGGTTTTATTATTTTGTTTAATCTAACCATTTCTTTAGATGGCAATGAAACAAGTTTTAAAACAAAAACTAGATCCTGATTCGTTTGATCGGGAAACTATTCTGTTGGGTACATGGGAAACCCAACAAAACTAGCTTATTTTTTATTTTGAATACAGGTTCAATTCAAAATATCCATTAGGATTATGAAAAGACCTGATTGCAAAAATAACTCCTCAATGCAATCAGGCCATGTCTGGATAACTGGTCTTGGTTAAACTGGATGAGAAGTGCTTTACTCGATTTTGTTTAGCTTATTTTTAGATAAAAGGAAAATGTCACAGAGAATAGCAAACCTTTTCTAGATTGATTTTTTTCTCTTCAGGTTTCTTTGAAGATAACGGGTATGGTTTAGGTAGAATTGTTCTAGTGGAACTATTTTGTTGTCTTTTTTCAGTAACTTTCTTTTTTGCTGCCAAATAAGATTTGGTGAGTCCCACTTTCTTCGAATCTTATGACTAAGCAGATTCATGTCAATTAATGGAATTATTAATAGATTCAACCAAATATGAAACATGCCATCACATTTGTGAAGGTATTACTTCTAATTTTTGAATTGAGATGGTAAATCCATTATATCGTCAATCTAATATCATCTCGATGTTTTTTTGTAAATAATACATTTGCAACAAAAACAATCACTATGATTTTGGTTTCCATAGTCATAATGGGTATTATGGGTATTCCAATAGGCAACCCAAAATTTATCACAAATGCAATTGCACTTGAATCTACATTTATTGTGTTGGCTGCCTTGTCTTTATGGAGATTAAAATACACACTTGTCCCAAACATGATAATTGCAATAGTTGTAATTATTGGAAATACGGCTTCCCCAAAGCATATTGAAATAATGAGTACGTTTGAGCCTCTTGGAAATGCAATAGTGTTGATTGTTGGAGGATATCTACTACAAGGTTGCTTCCAGCAGCAAATATGATGGTTTTCAAAAATCGAAAGTCTCTGAAATTAAATATAAAATGATTTCAAGATATAACTAAACTTTGACTGTGATCAAAAGATGATAATTGATCTTTTTTATTTTGGGGTTAAAATGAACAAATCCATTTGAAATCAAATAACTTTCTTTTATGTTCTCATATTCGGGTAAAAATTCATACTTAAAATTTCCAAATTTTAGATTCTCTAAAATACGTTCGTTAATTTGATGATCCGATTTGTCCAAATCTATTTTCTTTCTTCCTTGGGATATAATTCTAGGGTAACAATCACACTCAAATTTTTCAAAGACATATTTTTTTAGAAAACTTTCATCCTCTCTAGTCTTTAGCCACCAACTTGGCTAGATATCCATAAAAAATTCTAATTCATTCATTCTTACTATGAATAACTTGTTTGCATTTATTACTAATCCTCAAAAATAAGAATTTAGATAATCCTAAGAATAAGATCTCGAACTACACATACCTAAAATAATTTCTGAGTTAAAAGAAAACAATATTTTATTTGAAAAATTAAAGTTTTCTAGAATACTAGCTAATCTTACCAATTTTTGTGCGTAATTTTAGATTGATACTGGAAGTAGTTACAGTGAATCACAACCACAAGAATTTATTTTTGCATATTAAATCCTAGAAAAATTAATTAGAATAAAATACGATATCCTGAATTAGATAAGAAAGAAAATTCTAAGGGATCTAAGAATTTTCTAATTTTTTTACCATATATACGACAAAGACAAGAATCATGATTAACACAATCAGCATAATTGATAAAATTTCAATGTTGTCATTTGGGTTTTGTGCTATACAATTTTGTATTTGACGGTGAATTTCATAGGATTGAAATAATTCTGGATCATTGTTAGTGTTGAGATTATTTATCTTCAAGTAATTTATTCTCTGTTGAATTTGCCATTGAATTATTTCTAATTGTTCCTTATCATTATTTCCACAAATATGATTCGATAATTGTAAGAATACTATATCTAAAAATTTGAACATTTTTCATTATTAGTTGGAAATCAATGAATTTAAACTCCTGCTATTTTTCAATATATTTAACTTCAAACAACAAATAGAAATTTGTGACAATTCCAATCAACAAATAAACTAAAGAACAACAAGGCAAAAAATAGATAACTTAGAAAAAAGATCTAAAGACAGAAATAGAATTTATGTAAATTTTAAAAAACAAATTATTACATTAGAAAAACGAGTAAGGAATCTAAAAACTAAATCAAAAAAATTGAATATCAAAAATTATCATATTACTGCATATTATTAAGAGGCAATACGATATTGAATCCTATTAGTTTCACAGTCCACCTTGGTTCAAGATCAGTTCCACTATAATGTCATAGATCAAGGTACATATTCACATGTGGTATTCCTACCTTAGAGTAGACATTCCCAACCTGAATAAATCCTGAATTTGCATAAAAATTTCTTGCATCATAAATTGAATCTAGAATAATTTTTGATTTTCCCATTTTCTTGGATAATGTTTTGATTTCTTGCAAAGCTATCTTGCCAAAGCCCTTAGAGCGGTATTGTGATAGAATGCCCATTCTTTCAATTTTATATGAATTGTTTTCTTTTCTTAATCTGAATGTTCCAATGATACTATCGTGGTTAATGATGAAAAATTCCTCTAGTTTTTGATCATCATTATCAAAGATATTATTTTGAGAAATTCCTAATTCTTTGTTAAAAATTATAGTTCGAATATCTCTAATTTTATCAAGATCTTCTGTCCTACGAATCAAAACTGTCACAGGAAAATTTACTCGGGATACTTCTTGAGTGTTATTGTGGTTAATCATCACCATACTCGTATTCCTCCTAACACATCATCAGACTATTTTGCTAGTCAGCACCATACTTTTCCATGAATTGGGCTTCTCTTTTGTCTGCTTTTTGTGCTCTACAGTTTCTCTTTGTCTAGTTGTTTTAGTTCTTCTTCAATTACAATCTTGCATCTCTGTAAACATTATGATTGAATCTCCTTTGAAATACGAAATTAATGAGAAATACAACCTTCTATTCATTCAGTTCATCTTCGTCAGACTCTCGTCTTGATGGTCGTACTGGAAT
>JAOTTS010000050.1 GCA_029864335.1 Candidatus Nitrosopumilus sp.
GTTTATCTGCATGGTCTTCAAGTCGTTCTCCAGAATTTGAGGCAAAAGCAATCAAAACTGTATCAAAATTTGGACGAGATTATGACTGTGTGATTTATTTTGTACATATTGGATCTGAGCGGGCACTAAAACAAATTGAAGAAGAAAAAAAACTTGGAACAAAAATTTTTGTTGAAACATGTCCTCACTATCTTACACTTTCTTATGAAAAGCAATCTGGATATCTTGCAAAAGTCATGCCTCCAATTAGAACAGAAAATGACAAAAAAGCGGTTTGGACTGCTTTATCTCAAAATATTATAGATACAATAGGCACAGACCATGTTGCAAATCAAATTAAACTAAAACTAGACGGCGATGATGTTTGGAGTGCTCTTGCAGGATTTCCAGGAATTGGAACCTCACTACCTATTTTACTCAACGATGGGATTAACCAAAATAAGATTACATTAGAACAGCTTGTACGATTTACCAGTAAAAATGCCGCTCAAATATTTGGAATGTATCCACAAAAAGGATCACTTGAGAAAAATTTTGATGCAGACATTACCATGTTAGACTTGAAAAAAGAAAAAAAAGTGACTTCTGATCTGTTTGGAGGATTTTCTGATTATATTGTATATGAAGGAAGAAATCTAAAAGGTTGGCCTGTTAAAACAATAGTTAGAGGAGAACTAGTAGCTGATAACTTTGAAGTAGTTGGAAAACTTGGTCATGGAAAACTAGTTGAAAGAAAAATTAACTTGTTTTCAAAATAATTTATTGGCAAATTTGGTTTTTCGATTGCTTTTTAAGAGAAAAATAATTATTAATTCTGTTGAATTTCAAATTACCGTTTCTCTTTATTATGATCCTCGCTATTGCTGTTAGTCCTTCCATTTTTGAAAACTCTTTTGCTCAACAACAAATAACTCCACATCAACAGTGGAAAAAATTTGCAGATCCTGACATGCTAACTTGTAAACCTGGGCATTTGTTGATACAAAAAAGTAATGGAAATCCTGCATGTGTAATGCCATCTACATATTTGAAATTAATTGATAGAGGTTATGGATCTCACAATCAATCTATGATGGATAAGCGTCCTGAAATGATGAATCATTTGATGAACAGTATGGCTTCTAATGAGAAACTAATGACTCATTGGCATGAAATGATGCAAAAAAATCCCAATATTATGAAAAGTACCATGAATGATTGGATTTCACAGATAAAAAAAAACCCTGAATTGCTCAAAAATTTGTTAGATCCTATGACTAGTGAGCCTGAATTGCGTGAAAAAATGATTGCCACAATGAAGAATCATCCTCAAATGGAAAATCATCTAAAATCACATTCTATGTGGATGGACTCGATACATCAACCAATGATGGGTTCTGGAATGGGACAAGGGATGCATCAATCAGGATGTATGTGGTGTTCTGATTATGAACATAATTCAATGAACTCTCATAAAATGACGATGGCTGGTTCTACTAAAATGATGGATATGATTCACCATGTTTGGATAAATTCTGAAATGACTAGAGACATGCATACAATGATGCTTGAAGATCCTTCTCATATGGCTATGATGTCAAATCAAATGATGGAACCAATACTAAATGCCGTAATGGATGATGAGAATTTACGAGAACAAATGATAGAATTAATGCTACAACACAAAGATTTCATGAATTCAATTAGACATGAGAATCCTGAAGCAAATCACTAGCATTAAAATCAAAAAGAAATTTACCGAGTGTTTTTAATTATAAAAAATCCAAATTACATTAGTTGACAAAAATTGAAAAAAAATACCGTACGGCATTAAATGATTTAATTATTTATCTAAAAAATTCAAAATTACTCACTGATAATCGCGTAGAATCTGCATTGAAAAATATTCCAAGACATGAATTTGTTCCAGAATCAGAATTAGATTATGCGTATTACAACGAACCCCTGCCAATTATGAAAAATCAAACTATTTCTCAACCCGGTGTTGTTACAAGGATGACAGAATGGTTAGATGTTAAAGATGGGCAAAAAATTCTAGAAGTTGGTGCTGGTTCAGGTTGGCAGAGTGCAATTCTTTCTTACTTGGTAGGGACAGGAAATGTCTATTCTGTTGAACGACATCCAAAACTAGTAAAATTTGCACAAGAAAACCTAAAAAAATTAAACATAGATAATGTTCATGTAATTCTCGGTGACGGCAGTATTGGATATCCTAAAGAATCTCCTTATGATAGAATCATAATTACTGCTGCATGCACTGAAATCCCTTTACCTCTAATTGAACAACTAAGTGAAAATGGACTGATACTTGCACCTGTAGGTGATGCTTCTCAATCATTAGTTTTGTTACAAAAAACCTCTAAAGGAATTGTTGAGATCAGAAATGAATCTCATTATGTCTTTGTTCCTCTTGTAGGAAAATTTGGGAAAAAGTAACTGCTTTCTATTTTGTTAAACAAATTTTATTGCACCATATCCTACGACTGACTCTGTATCGCCTGAGATGTCTCCACTTGTTGCATAGCTAAGAAGTTTTCCTCTTATTGCACCAAGATTCTTGCATGCAATCATTGCTGATGCCATTGCTCCATAACCACATGCAGTAACTCTTTTTTCATTTAAAACCTGATAGAATCTCTCTACATTCATCTCTAAGATTGGTTCTATCAATGCCTTGTCTTGTTGATGCGCAAAAGAATTTTTTTCATAATGTGTAAAATCAGATGAGGCAACAATTATTGCATTTTTCTTTTTTGCAATTTTAGTAACTGCATTTCCAACATCTATTGCAGTTTCCATATCTTGTGATCGTAATATTATAGGAAGAATTTGAAAATCATTTGAAAATATTTCTTGTAGCATTGGAACCTGTACTTCTAAACTATGATCTTGGGAATGGGAATATTCGTCAATTTCAATAAACCTTGATATTTCTGCTACTTGTTTTGCTGACTCTGAATCCACTTGGACCGTTCCTAAAGGGGTCTGCCAATATGCATCAATCATTGTGGCAGCATCTTTTCCCACACCAAAATGATTCGGTCCAATTATGATTACGAGTTCTGGGTTCTGGTTTGAAATTGACTTGTAAGAGTGACACGCAGTGGGACCAGAGTACACATATCCTGCATGTGGACAAACAATTCCAAAGATCTTCTCATTTGACTCTATAGAATCTGTGCCTGGACCTAACTTGTGTTCAAAACAAGATTTGATCATATTTTTCAATTCCTTTTTCACGCCTGGATAAAATTGCCCCGCTACTACTGGTTTTCTAATCATTAGTTAACATAACATACTATTTCATAAAAAGAGTATAGATGATGAATAGTTTTGAAAAATTATACGTGCATGGCTTTATTGGTATTAAAAGATGAAGTAATTCCAAAAATCTAATTTTTTCTTTTTACTTTATAATTGCTCTCTAACCACTTTTCCTTTTGGAGCCTCTTCTTTGAAAATTATTCCTTCAAATTTTGATATTTTAGTTGTCATATCTTTCCATGCATTTTTTTCTAACCCAGCTTTTTCACATGCATGTGCAAGGAATTCTTCTACATTCCAACCGTATTCGGTTGGAACTTGTGGTAAAAGTAAACCCGACGTATACGGATTTTCTACTATCAATCCATCTCTCCCAACTTTGATCTCTGTCAGATACTCTGAAGGCTGTTCCACTTTAATTTCCACAGGTGGAGTAAGAACTGTAACCTCAAAAGTAATCTTGTCTAGTTCATCAGCAGTTACTGGACTGAATCGTGTATCATGAGTTGCAGCAGATATTGCAGCATCAATCAATCCCTCTGATAATTTTTTTACGGGAAGAGGATATCCAATACACCCTCTCAATGAATCCTGTTTGTTTAATGTAACAAAAACTCCTGAACTAAAATCAAATTTGGAATCAAATGCAGAATCATTAATCTTTGAATCATTTCTTAAAAATTCAGTAACAGTTTTTCTTGCCATCTTTACCAATTCTTCACCATCAGAATCAGAAAATTCCTTTGATTCTTTCATACTTGTTAAATACATAAAAACACAATAAAAAACATTGACAACTCTACTTGGAAAAGAAGCAGAACTTTATGAGACACTGCCTGATGATAAAGTAAAGTGTACTGCTTGTGCCAGATATTGTGAAATTGGCAAAGGCCAAATCGGTTTATGTGGAATCAGAGGAAATGAAAATGGCAAACTGCAATTATATGCCTATGGCAAAGTAATTTCAGGTCATATTGATCCAATTGAGAAAAAACCACTGATTCACTATTATCCTGGTAGCAAAGTCTATTCCATTGCTACAACAGGATGTAATTGGCTTTGTAGGTATTGCCAGAATTCTGATATCAGTCAGCGTAGAACTGTTGAGGGTATTGATATGACTCCTGATGAGGTTGCAAGTACCGCAATAAAATACGGTGCACATGGAATTGCATATACCTACAATGAACCATCCATCTTTATTGAATTTGCACGCGATTGTGGAATTGCCGCTAGAAAAAAAGGACTGTTCAACGTTTTTGTCTCAAACGGATATGATACTCCTGAATCAGTTTCAATAATGAATGAATTTCTTGATGGGATAACAGTTGATTTCAAAGGAAGTGCAGAAAAAGAATTTACTAGAAAATTTATCGGAGTTCCTGACCCTCAACCAATCTTTGATACGCTCTTGGAAATTAGAGATAAAACAAAAATCCATGTTGAAATTACTGATTTGATCGTACCCAAAGTTGGAGATGATTTGGAACATGCAAGAAAACTCTCAAAATTCATTTATGATGAATTTGGCCCTGAAATGCCAATCCATTTTTTGAGATTTCATCCCGATTACAAAATGATGGAGTATCCTAGCACTCCTGTTGAGACTTTGGAAAAACACTATCAAGTTGCAAGAGATGTGGGTTTGAAGTATGTGTATTTAGGAAATGTCCCTGGTCATAAATGGGAACATACCTACTGTTCTGAATGCAATAAAATAGTTGTAAATCGTTATGGATTTAGTATTAGGGAATGGCATCTTGATAAGAACAACTGCTGTGAATTTTGTGGAAATCATATTCCTATACAAGGCAAATTACAAGAAGGTTACAAGCAAGATCGTTTTCAGTTTGTGTGTTAGATTAGTTAAAACAAAAAAAAAAAAATAAAAATTATTGTACATTGATTGATTTCTTTTTTTGTACTTGTGTGGGTTTACTTTTTGGAAGAGTCACATCTAAAACTCCGTCAGTCAGTTTTGCCTTTACCTTTCCAGGAATGACTTTTTCAGATAATGGTATGGTCTGATAATATGACATGCTGTGTCTTTCCTTTCTCAAGTAGTTCTTCTTTTTTTCTTCCTCTTTGTGCTCTCCTGTTACCTCAATTGAATTATCTGTCACGTTGAGATTAATCTCATTTTTCCTCAATCCAGGCATGTTCATCTTCATTCGAATTTGTTTTCCCTCATCAATTACATCGCATCCAGTATCATGCAATTTTGGAAATGATGAAAAATCTATTCTTGGAAAAGAAGAAAAGGATTTTTCTAATTCTTTTCTAAAATTGTCAAAAATTCTGTCAAATTCAGAAACACTAGATTTTGCTGGTGTTGATGCTAATTTTTTTACAGGTTTTTTTGCCATGAGAAATAACCGTAAAAATGTATTACAAGTCTTTCGCTAATTGCCAGAAATAATAATGTCAGACTGATTTAATTACAAAAATGCTAACCAAGAACTATGGTATCTGATAGTTTCTGTCATTGCGGTTCTTGTGGGCATGAAAAAATTGATGAATGTTATACAAAGCAATGTATATGTTGTTTAAGTGATCATCAAGGTCCATTTGGCAAGAATAGGTGATTAAAACAAACCCTAGTCACGGTAAAACCTAAAATGAATATTCAAGAATATTAAAATTATTTTGAAAGTACTTGCTATGTTCTAAATGATGTCAAATTTACCATTTTCTTTGGCTCTGTAAATCACATCTGGTTTTCTAAAAAATATCCCTGATTCTAAAACTCCCGCCGTTTGTTTGATTTTTTGAGTAAGTACTTTGGGATTTTTTATTACTCCAAAATCACAATCTAAAATTATGTTTCCATTTTCTGTAAAGAATGGATAACCTCTTTCAAGTGTACGAATTTGAGCATAACCTCCTAGTTTTTTGATATTGTTGATAACTGAATTTCTTGCAAGTGGGTGAATCTCTACTGGAACTGTTCTTGTGAAATTTTTTACAAACTTTGTCTTGTCTGCCATGACAACCACTTTTTTTGCAAGACTAAACAAAATGTTTTCTCGCAGTAAAGCTCCTCCGCCACCTTTGATGACATATTTTTGTGAATCAATTTGATCTGCACCATCAAACACAACATCAATGTGATCCACTTGATCTGCATCTACTAGAGGTATTCCTCCTTTCTCTGCAATTAATTTGATTTGTAGTGATGTTGGAACTCCTCTGATGTTGTAATTTTTTAGTTTGATTAATTTTGAAAGTGATTTTACAAGTGCGGTGGCAGCCCGTCCACTGCCTAATCCAATAACATGATCATCTTTAACAAATTTTAATGCATCACTTGATAATGCCTTAATAGCATCATCATATGTCAATTATTCTACCTCTGCTTGATCAAGCTTTGATAGTACTTTCATGATGTCACCTTTGATTTTATCTAGATCATCCGCATCATCATCAAATTCATCATCTAATGTGACTGGTTTTGGTTTTTGTTCTGGAAGTGCTTTGTGCTCTGTAATCTTTGCAACTTCTTTGTTTAGGTCAGGTTTAGTTTCAAAGGTGGTCTCTGGCTTTGCTACTGACTGTATAATTTCAATCTTATCTTCAACTTTTGGTTTTGGCTGTATGACTTCTTGTACAATCTCTTCTTTTGGTTTGATTAATTCTGTTTGAATAACTCTTGGTTTTGGCATAGGTTTTACAATTTGTTTGACTTCTTCTTTTTCAAACAATGGGAATTCTGGTTCTTTTCTTGAAACATTCGTTAGGGTAGTTAATTCAAACGATTGCCTTGATTTTGTTGGAGGAATTTCAACTGATTCCACTTTACTTTCTTTTGGTTTATCAAAGTTGAATACTTTGGAGTGTTTTTGTT
>JAOTTS010000051.1 GCA_029864335.1 Candidatus Nitrosopumilus sp.
TCAAATTACCATCTCTTAATTCAGTAATTTTGTATTTGAGAAAATCTTTTTGAATGAATTTGCTCCTTTAGACATTTCTTGAAAGTCTTTTTTAAGTGCCTTCATTTTTTATATATTTTACGATATCCAGATAATTTTCCGATTTTGTGATTTTCATTTTATCTAATTCATGCAAGGTTTGTATAGCCACATTTTTTACAACTCATTGTACCATTTTTTGAATATTCATGGATGCAATTGATTTGGTCATAAATTAAAATAGGAAAATTAGTTGACTTTTCGATTTGGTGAGCGTCATCTTCTACTAAAGGTACAATTACATTGCTTTCTAATGCGTCTGTATAGAACTTATAACAACTTGTAGAGCAAAACAGTGCATTTTTTGCATTAAATGCTTTTTTACAGTTTCTGCAATATGTTACCATGTTGTTGCAAAAATTTTTTAACAGATTTAAACAATGCTAAACTTAGATTCAGCTAATTAGAAAAGGAATCAATTCTGTAGGATTGGATTATTCAATCGGATTCTTGCATGAAATTAATCAAAGCAAAACTCCGTTAGTCTATGATATTCAGGAATTGTTTAGATGGCTAATCGATGTATCCGTAATTCAATTATTGGAAGAAAAGAAGATCAAAAAGTCTGATTTTATTATTACTGAGAACTATCACACCAGATTGAGGGAAGATATTGCTAAATTGTTAATTGGAAAAATCAATTCAAATTTTAATGCTAAATATAATTACAAGAATGGTAAGCACTTTTCTTATCAAGTAATTCTTCAAGACAACATACAACAACTATCTAATTTTATCATAGGTAAAAAGAACGAGATTGAGTTTAACATTCCCAAAATGAGATTATATAGAAATGACAATCTGAAATTAAAAGAAAAAATCCTGAAAATGACCAATGAAGAAAGAAAGGGATTTGGAATTAACAAGTCTACATTATGGTACATAAAAAAGACCCTGAAACAGATGAACCCGTTATTCCATTCTTGCCTTATGCTGACGAGAAAAAAAGGCAGGACGTTCCATACATGAAGTTTGTTGATTATAAGACAGGCAAGGTATATCTAAACAAGGATTTTATCAACACAGAAGAGTTTTGGAAGCCACTTTCAGAGGTAATTAGAGACTATGTTGAGCATTAAGAATCAAAATCTGACGGTAATATTGGAGAACTAAAAAGAAAACATCCACTCATAAACAAATCCTCTATCAGATACATAGGAAAGGAATCAAACGAACTTGAAGAGTTTGACATTGTAGGCGTAACTGAGGGAAATTATGCAAAATATCTCAATCTTAGAGAAGTGATTCTGGGAATTGATGTGTACAAAGAGCATAAGAAAATTGGTGTATCCAAGAGTAATTTTTTTGAGTTACAAAAAAAGGCAAAAAATAATGAAAAGTTAAAACCACAAAAAGAGACATTGATGAAGATTTTGAATTATGTTAAAACTCGATGATATTGTAACCTTATTAGATTAATTCAAACCTCTAAAGATGTGAACCACTGTTCACAAAATGACTATTGGTCTATGAACCAATCCTTTACACAAAAAAGGTTCAATCCTCAATGGATTTAATCCTGAAAAATATCTAATTCTTTAAATTCAATAAAAAAAAGATTATTTTGTTGAATTTTACTTTTCTAGCCTTAATTCCTTTAATTTTATCAATTGGAATAACTTCAAGCATTCCTTTTTCTGATTTTAATCAGGAAGCATATGCTCTGAAGGGTCAGGGTGTTAGTACCTCAAAATTTGGTTCATCAACTGACATTTGCGGCTTGCAACTATGCTCCGAATATCCTGGTGGAAAGGAGGCATGGAAAGCAGATCAAGGAAAAACATCTAATATAATTCCGGATGAAACCGAAAAAATCTTCTGTATAGATTTATGGGAACCTGTATGTGGTATTGATGGAAAAACTTACTCAAACCAATGTTATCTTAATGCCAGCGGAGTTGAATATGGTTATGATGGAGAATGTAAAGTTGAAAAAATTGAATCTAATTTTGAATTAGAAAAATCAATTACTCCTGTAGTGTCAGGAGGAACATTACCAATTACTGAAACTCCAATTATCGGAAATCCTGAAAAAGAATTTTCAAAAAACTATGTTCCTGGAACTGAAGAGTTATCTGAAGATGAAATTCGTTTAACATTTTTGGGAACTGGAATGCCATTTCCAACACGAAATCAAGCAGCAGCTGGAATCTTGATGGAATTTGGAAATGGGGAAATTCTAATGTTTGATGTTGGTAGTGGAACTGTTGCAAATTTCAACAGCATGAAGATACCACCAGCAGATTTGACAAAATTCTTCATTACTCATTTGCATACTGATCATCAAGGAGATTTTGATATGTTCTGGGCTCAAGGAATGCCATTTGGTAGAATTTTACCAATGCAAGTATGGGGCCCAACAGGGGATGGACATGCATTAGGAGTAGAAGCTTTTGTTGAGGGCATAGTTACTGCAAACTATTGGGATTTAACATCTAGAACAGGAACTGTCCCTACTTCGGGTACAGAAGTCATAACACATGAATTTGATTGGGAAAAAACCCAAGTAGTTTATGAAGAAAACGATATTACAGTTACATCATTTCCTGCAGTTCATGCAATGGCAGGTGCAGTGAGTTATAGAATTGATTGGAATGACATCTCCATTGTATATTCTGGGGATACAAAAATTAACAACTTTATGGTAGAGCAAGCTCAAGACGTTGATTTGTTGATTCATGAAACATTTTTGCCTGCTGAAATCTTTTCTGAAAAAACTGGAATGGCATTAGAAGTTGCAAAAACCGTAACTAATGAATTTCATACTCCAGCAAAGGCCGCAGGTGTAATCTTTGAATTGACTCAACCAAAAATGGGGGTGATGTATCATACATGGGTCACTGAAGAAACAATTCCTCCTCTTTTTGATGATTTGAGAATCCCTTATTTGGGATCTGTAACTCTGGCTCAAGATTTTACTGTCTTTAACATCTCTTCTGATTCAATAGTTGTTAGACAAGCATTGGTTGATGATGCCCCATGGCCAATAATTCCTCAAGAAAGTTCCCATGCAGAAACAAGTGATGAAAAGCCTGTTATTCCACAATGGGCATTAGACCAAACAATCGATGTTGATGAAGCAATTCAAGAAATTTTAGAAAAGAGAAATAACTAAAACAAATGATTCCAAAAAAAAATCTTCTAATGTTTGGATTTTTTGTAATTACAGTTTCTGCTCTTCCAATTTTTGCTGAGGAAGAAGAAAAACCTGTTCCTGGAGTAGTTTATGCAATTTGGACAAATCCATTTTATTTTGGTGAAGTGGGTTTGGGACCATCTATTCTAGTTTACATGGAACAACCACTTGATTCTTATCTTGTTCCTGGAACAACTACAAACGATACCCCATTACCTGAAGTGGTAGACGAATATCTAAAATCTGTAGAAGAAAAATCAGCCCAAGTAATTGTAAGCGAAGAAGATAGGCCAATGTTTTATTCTGTAATATTTTCTGGAGGCCCAATACAAGATGAACAAGAGTTTACGTCATTTTCTTTATTTCAACCACTTAGAATAGAACTTCCAACTAGAACACCATATGGATATGATATAACACGTGAGGGCTTCCTTCTTGAGAGTCTCATTACTCCCGACAAACAAATTCTTTATGAAAAATTAGTTACAGAATATTTTGAAGATTTTGAATATGAAAAGTTTGATGTCACTATTGAACCAGTAACAAAAGATGGAACCATTCTTCAAAGTTGGGAATACAAAAAATGTGAACTAGAAGATTATTCTGTATATCTAAATGAATTACTTGGAACTTTGAAATTCAATAAAACAATTCAAAATGAGTTCAGAGATCACTGGGAATTTCAATGTGATGGTTTTTCCTTTGATGGTGAACAACGAATGTATGATAAAGAAATACCCACAGATAATTTTTCCTCATGGATTCCAGATGATGAAAAGGATTATGCAAAACATATTGTTGTTCGAGCTTCAGGTGGAGAGATTCCACAAGAGGTAGTTTCTACAACAATTTCTAAATTTACCCCATTTACAGATTCATCTAGGACCTATGTTACCACAATGCCTGACAATCCATTTGATGGAAAGCCTCAGTTCATTTTAGAATCCCTTCCTAGCAAGGACAAGGGAGATTTTTATGAGCATGTAGTTGAAAGATACATCAATTCTGTAAAACAACCAGAACCATTTGATGTTACAATAGATATGGTTTCAGATAATGGGAAAATCATAAACTCCTGGTCATATGTAGAATGTGATGTAACCAATTACGAAAACTATCTAGCAGAATTGTTGTTAATTTACAAATTCCATCCAGACTTTGATTCTGAATATAGAGACAGAGGAACTTTCAACTGTAATGGTCTTCATTTTGATCCAACAATTAGAGAATTGAATATGCCCATTGATGAATTAAAAACACCTTCAGATTCTGAACGCCAACAAGTAGTTTGGGTTACATTTTCTGGAGGTTCATTAGATGCACCAATAGAAAGTAAAACTTTTACAAAATTTACTCACTTTACAGACGAATCTGATTATGGATTTACAACATTTCCTGATGCACCATTTGGAAGTAAGCCTCAATTTTATCTGGAATCTCTTCCTAGCAAGGACAAATCAAAATTCTATACTCAGATAGTTAATGAATATATCAATACTACATACGAACCAACAAAATTTGATGTCAATATTGACCTTGTTGCAGGAGACGGGACTATTATACAGGGGTGGGACTATCAAAGTTGTGAGGTAGTAGACTATAGAACATTCCTCTATGATAATTTGTTACTATATAAATTCATAGATAGATTTGAATCAGAAATACGAGATAGAACTGACTTTACTTGTGATGGACAAACATTTGATTCCAAGCAAATTCCTTCTGAAACAACTCAAAAACTTTCTACTCGAACCCCAACAGTAACAGATGATAATAGGGCACAATCATTTGTTGTCACATTTTCTGATGGTGAGATTACAGATAAAATTACATTCAAATCTTTTCAAAAGTTTGAACACAGAACAATTGCTACTGATCAATTTATCCAACCTGCATTCATGATAGAATCTTTGCCTGGAAAAGACAAGGATGCTTATTATGAGAATGTAATTCAAAGATACGTAAATCCTGGAAAAGTACCTGAACTGTTTAGTGTACAAGTCGATGTAGTAACTGGAGATGGAGATATCTTACAATCATGGATTTACAATGATTGTGAACTTTCAAGTTACACACCTTATTTGGTAGATTCTCTATCTATGATAAAATTCCAATTTGACAACACTCCTGAAATTCGGGGCCAGTCAATCTTTGAATGCAATGGTTTTGAGTTTGTTCCAGAATCTGAAATAACATATAGTGACCCAATGGTATCAAAAAGATTCGGCGATCCCTTGTTTTACACATCTAATGTCCCATTAGATAGAGATGAGCGAGGAATAATGTTTCTTGTAGAATTTTCAGGAGGTGAAATTGATAGACCAATAATTACATCTACAATATCAAAGTATGAGGACTTGTCTGATATTCTCAACCCTAAGGTAACAAAGCAATTCATGGTTGAAGGTCTTTCAGGAAAAGATATTGATCAATTTTATAAATTTGCATTTGAACGATATGTGAATCCACAAAAGGCTCCTGAACCATTTGATGCTAAAATTAGTATAGTTACAGGTGATGGTACCGTTCTTCAAAACTGGAAATATTCAAAATGTGATTTGACTAATTTTGCTCCTTGGATTGATGATGATCTGTTAACTAACAAGATCACATTAACAACTTACAAGGAATGGCGTACTACTGCTTTCTTTGAGTGTGATGGGCTTGGATTTGAAAATACTTCTGATAAAGTACCACTTCCAGAAAATATTGTAAAACTCAAACAACTAATGATGAACAAAAATCTGCCAATTCTAACTCCTAATGACCAAATACAGCAAGGAACTTCTCCTGAATTAGTAATTTGTGATGCTGAATATGATTTGATGCTAAAACCAAACAAACAGTCTTCATCATGTGTAAAAGATTCTTCAGTAGACACACTTTCTCAAAGGGGTTGGCAACTAATTGAATCTCCAACTCCGCAGGAAATAACTCAGGATGATATGAGGGAATTGCTTTTACCTGTAACTGATGATGACAGAATACAGAAAATCATTGTCAAAACTGGAGGAACTCAAGAAATTCCTGAAATCATTACAATAGATACTGTTTCTAAATTTGCACCGTATGATGATCCTATGGCAGATCCATTCTATGGAATAACTGGTGCTTATGAGATTGGAAGTAACCCTTCTTTCTATTTGGAAGCATTACCAAGTAAAGACAAGACCACACTATATACAAACATCATCAGTAAACACATCAATCCAGGAATGACACCTGAGTTACTTCCTGTTACTATAGAATTGTATGCAGGTGATGGAACACTACTTGAAACATGGAATTATAAAAAATGTCAGGGAATTGATTATGAAGTTTTTCTCAATCAGAATATGCTTACAATAAAATTCCATGACCAATGGCAAGCAGAAATTCAAGAAAGAATGCTTTTTGAATGTGCAGGATTGAGTGTTGAAAGTAAAGTCTAATTTTTCATTAAAAATTCATTTCTTATGTGTGTCCAATACTTGGTAAACAGTATTTGGCGTACAAACCTATCTGTATCAATTTTTATCCCAAATTTAGCGGATAAATCACAGCGGAGTTGAACCTGCGGATAAAACTAACAATTCAAGAATCGAACATGTAATTGAAGTAAAAATCACTTTTAAAATCATTTATGAAAAAAATTCTAACGTTGGTCCGAAAATTTCACCCTTAACTATATCCCTGTGCATGTTGTGCTGGGGATATAGTTAGAAGATAGATTATCGTACCCACGTGTGTAAGTAATTCAATTAGTACAAAATGTCGGAATTAATCAAAAATCAGAATGGCTCAAATTAAAAACCAATTGCTAATGATTGACTGAACTTTCTACTTATTTG
>JAOTTS010000052.1 GCA_029864335.1 Candidatus Nitrosopumilus sp.
TCTTGGAGATGAACACTTACTACTTGTAAGTTCTGAAAAAGATTTGGATACTAATGTTGTAGTTGATGAAGTAATCAGACTCTATTACAAAAATAAATCCTGATTGATTATTCCATGGACAACCCAAAAATTGCACTGATTGGAGGATTTGTTTTAGTTGTTGCTTTATCAATAACTCTTGTCTTGATTCGCTGATTTAGTCTTCGGCGAGTAATTTTTGAATAATTGATTCAATATGTCCAGTTTGTCCAAATGACACATCTCTAAGAATCCCTTTCCTGTCTACTATTATTGTTGAAGGTGTTCCTTGTAATGCAAATTTTTCAAATGTTTCTGCAGAATATTCCTTTGATTTCATATAGTCTTTGACTCTTTGAATTATTTGATTTTTGTAATCCTCTGACTTTGAATCAAAATCTGGAATTTGCGGATAAATGAATTGCATAATTTTTTCTTGGGTTATTTCACCTGAAGTCTTTGTTAAATTATCCATTCCTAATGGAAATGGAATTTTGTAATTTAGTATTTTTCCATCTTTTAATTGTCCATACATTGATAATGCATTCTTTGTTTCCCCAATCACTTCACCAGTTTCTACAAGCATCTTCAAATTTTCCAATGTATTTTTATCAAAATCTTCAAATGCTGTTGCAAGACCTAAAACTCGAACTCCATCATCCTTGAATTTATTGTAAATATTGATTGCCTCTGGGAGTGCATGCATAAAACATCCAGGACAATTTACTTGAAATACTTCCAAAATTACAATATGATCTTTTTCCTGATCGAAATTTGTTGGGGCTCCTTGTACCCATTGAGAAACCCCAAAATTTGGTGCTTTTTCGCCTATTACTGCGCTCATATTACAATCTTGTATTTTTTCCATTAAATACTAACTGCTGAATGTAATTTCTGTAGATTGAATTCCTGCCTTAAATCATATCTAGGTTTTAATAAAATCCAATTATGCCCAAAAATTTATAGTTTCTGAGTGTTAGAATAAACAGACAATTAGATAAATTCCATGATGTTGACTGAATCTGTGATAAAGTTTCCAATAATATTGATAGTTAATGACCTGCCCATTGAGTATTTTTTAAGAATGTTTTAAAAATAACTATCAAATGAGTTCATATCATGAAAGCCAAAGGAGACATGAATCTGTCCAAACATGTCAAAAACACGATGTAATTCTACTGAATTTGAAATATCAAAATTACGGATTCGAAAGTATTTCAAGCAATTGTTTTTGATGATATGCTATACACATGTTGTTGTTACTTTTGCATACGTTGATGCTCAAGATGGTATTAAGCATATGATGAAAATATCACTAAATGTCTTCCAAAATCTATGACCTGAATAATTCTAGTGAAAATTATTGCTTATCTATAATAGTGAAAACACAGTTGATTCAAAGAAAAATCTTCAAGAGACAAAGAACTTCAAATTCTTTTGTATTAATTCAAAATTACTGGGTTTTTTCAAGTAACCTAATATAGGACACAGAAAGTTTCAAAACAAATTGCAAGCAGTAACTGATGAACGACTAGCGCTTTTTGCTGAAATGGAGACAAAGTATGAGCAGAAAGATACTGAATATTTTGTATCTCTTTTAGTTCATCCTGATTATGTGGTTAGAACAAGAGCTACTTGCATTTTAGTTGATTTTGGTGGTGAAGATAAAATTCCCTATATTGCTAAAGTTTTGAAAAATGATGAAAATGAATTGGTACGACATGAGGCTGCATTTTCACTAGGTCAGATGAGCTACTCTAGTGCAATTCCTCCACTAACTGACGCAACACTCCATGATCCAAGTATGTTTGTAAGACATGAGGCCGCAATCGCATTGGGTGTTGTTGGCAATAAGGATGCAAAAGATGCTCTGGAAAAAGCATTAGATGATCCAGACAAACCAGTCGTAGAATCTGCAATTGTTGCTTTGTCAAATATTGAGTTTATGGAAAAGTTAAGTAAGAACGAAAAGTTTGCAAAGTTAACAGGTGGATGAAATGAACTTTTCAGTTGGAATAATAGCAATAGTCGGTATTCTTGTGGCAATTTCTATTGGATTTATCACAATGAATCCTGATGATATTATACAACCAAGAATGGTTTCAGTAGAAGAAAAACCAACTGCTTGCACTATGGAATGGGATCCTATGTGTGGTATTGATGGGGAAACTTATGGTAATCTGTGTATGTTAAAAGCTGCTGATGTAAAATTAGATCATGCTGGAGAATGCAGTATTGATACTCTCCTAGTTAGCCCAGAACCTATTCAAATTTCTGTCAACTCCTACATTATGCCAAAATCTGCAATAGTAGGTGAGTCTTTGATAATTGAAGTTGAATTTAGAGATGATGAGAAAAACATTGTTGACCATGTAAATTATGATATTTTTGTAACGCAAGATGGAACTGCAATTCTTTCAGAACCTGGTTCACATAGACATCCGGGAATGCACCCAATTCATGAAACATCTGTTCTTGGAGAATCTGAGGTTGAAATTAAAGTAATCATTCAAGGTTTAGGACATGGTGATGACATAACTGAACCAAAAGGAATTGAAACTATTATGACTGTAAGTCCAGAATTTTCCTCTGAGCCAGAACCAACTATGGCTGCACTGCCAATGGCAACTGGAATTCATACAGTAAACATTGCTGAAGGTTCTGGAACTCCTGGATGTGAAGAAACATTGGAATGTTATTTGCCTTATTCTATTACAATTTCTGTTGGTGATACTGTAAAATGGAATAACTCTGATAGTGCAGCACATACTGTAACTAGCGGCAATATTTCAGATGGCCATGATGGATTATTTGACTCCAGTTTATTCATGTCCGGTTCAACTTTTGAATTTACATTTGATCAACCAGGAAAATACGACTATTTCTGCATGGTTCATCCTTGGATGACTGGTGAGGTCATTGTTAATGATGTTAAAGAAATGGTGGTAATTGAAGAACCAGAATCAATGACAGGACCAGAATCAATGACAGGACCAGAATCAATGACAGGACCAGAATCAATGACAGGACCAGAATCCCTGATAGATGCTATAGTTTCAGTTCCAGCAGGATCTGCAGTTCCAGGATGTGAAGAAACATTGGAATGCTATTTGCCTTATGAAGTTACAGTAAATGTTGGCCAAACGGTAACTTGGAATAATGATGATTCTGCGGCACACACTGTAACTAGTGGAAGTGTTGATGCAGGACTAACTGGCATATTTGATTCTGGATTATTCATGTCCGGTTCAACTTTTGAATTTACATTTGATGAACCAGGAAAATACGACTATTTCTGCATGGTTCATCCTTGGATGACCGGAATTGTGAATGTTAACTAGAGAGCTGTAACTATACTTCCTTTCTCAGATGATTCAAATTTGTAAATTTGTTCCACTGTTGAGTCTTCGAAGATTTCAGTATCATGAGTAATTATCAAAAATTGCATTGGTGTTTGTGCATTTGAAATCTTTGATAATTGCGATAATACTCCTACTAAGGACTTTTTTCTCTCTGCATCCAGATGCGTAGTTGGCTCATCAAGTATCATCAAATTCAAGTTTGATGCCCCAAGAAGACTTGCCATTCCTAATCGTAATGCCAGGGCTACGCTGACTTTCTCCCCCCCACTAAGTGACTCTAAATCCAGTTCTTCTGTTTTTGAATTACACTTTATTGAAATGTCTCTTGCTTTTTCTGATAATTGAATTCTCTGAATTTTTGTGTTAAGTAATGTAAGATACTCTGATGCTTTGACTGAAATTGCGTTTAGTGCCCATGATCTTAAACTTATTGCAACAGGGCCATCTCTACTAAATATGTTGTTTTGAATTTCATCTAAATTCATTACATATTCTTTAACAATTCCTAATTCTGAAATTGCATTTGTGATGATTTTAATTTGTTCATTTCCTTTTGATATTTTTTCCAAAATAGCTCCTATCTGTTGATCTATTTGTGAAAGTTCTATCTGTTTTTCATTAACTGTTTTTTTAAGATTCGAAAATTCTTGTTCATCAAATCCTTTAATTTCCAATTCTAATTTTGAAATATTGTCAAAAATCATTTTTGCATGTGAATCTATTTGTGATATTTCAAGCAGATTTGTACAATTATTTACAGGAATTTTTCCTATGTTTTGTTTTTTTGTTTTTACATATTCTTGAATTTTTTCTAGTTCTTGTTTTGAGGTAATAGAATGCGCCTTAAGTGTGGCTTCTGCATCTCTTGCCGATTGCAATTTTTCAGAGAATTCTTTTCGTTTTTGATTATACATTTGATATTCCTTTTCTTTAAAAATAATCTGTTTTTGCAATGATGTTAATTCTTGTTTTAGATGTTCTTCTTGGAAAAGTGGATTTAGTTTTTTTACATTTGAATCACAAACTGGACATTTGTTATCTTTTAATTGTAGTTTTGATGCAAGTAATTGCTTTTCTTTAAGAGATGCTATCTGACTTTTCATCTTTTGAATCTTATTCTGTGTGTCCTCTACTGCTTCTTCCACTTTTTGAATTTTCGAGTCTAGTTCTTGCTTTAGGTTTGCAACCTCAAAGCATCCTTCACAATCACTAATTTTACGCTCATTTTCGCTAATCTCACACTGAATTTCACGGATTGCTTCTTTTGCATATTCTACAAGTTCTTTTTTCCTTGATTCTAACTGGTTAATCTTATCGATTTTTGGAGATTCAAGTTCTATTTTTTTCCTTAATTCTTCAATCTCTCTTTGTGATTTTTCTTGCTTTATTTTTAATTGAATCTTATTTGGCGTGTTTTCTTCAATTTCTTTTTGATATATTTCTAAATCTCTAGATAAAATTTCAATATGTGTATCATCATATCCAATTTTTTCTCTAATGTTTTGACGAAATTCTTTGTTAACTGTCTTCATTGATTCTGAAGCAACATCAAGTTTGTCTATTCCTATAATTGCATTTAATAGTTCTTTGAATTCTTTTGGTTTTGCATTTATTATTGAATTTAATTCGCCTTGCTGTACAATCGATGCAATTTTTAATTTTTCAAAATCAAGACCTATTGCTTTTTCTATTTCCTGCGTCATTGATTCTCCGAATTGCTTTCTTTCACCTGCTGCTATCTCTATTCTTTCATCTTCTATAATCTCAGAGAATTTCGCTGAAAGTGTTCCTTTACTGTCTATTTTTCTTACAGCTTCATAATTTTTCCCATTGACTGAAAAATTTACTTTGGTAAATCCTTGGTTAGAACCTCGTTTAATGAGACCTTTGTTTGATTTTCTTGTATGTTGTCCAAATAATGCAAAGGTAATTGCATCAATAATGCTTGATTTCCCTGCACCATTATCTCCAACAAAAACTGTAACTCCGTTTTCAAAATTTATTTTTGTATTAGAATGAGCTAGAAAATCCCCCAACTCAATTGATGTGATCATTGTTTTTTCTCCTTTTTAAATTTCTCAAAATTTTCAATAATAATTTCTGATGCTTCTTTGATTTCACCTGAAGATAAAACTGGAAGGAGTTTTTTTATTGCAAAACTAGCGGCTTGTTCTGATCCCAATACATCAACGGACAATCTGAACATCTCATCATCTATGATGTTTGGTCTTTCTAGAAATACTGATGAATCTGAAACTTGTTTTGTACTTATTCTCCAAAAACATCTCAGAACCATTGAATTTAGTCTTGCAATTTGTGCCTGGATATGATCCGTCTCAATATTTTCTCCCTTTATGTTTACTTCGACAATTGGTTTTTTTGTAAAATCTCTTATTTTTTCAGAAATTTCATCAATAGTTTTTGATAATTCCTGATATTCTGTTTTAAATGAAAATTGTGGTCTTGTATCAAGTTCAATCCAATTGGGTATCGCATATTTACCAGAAATATCTACTTCGAAGAATCCTTTTTTAGTTTCTTTAATTCCTTCACTAGTTGTTAGTTCAATTGATCCAGGATAAACTATGGGCCCATTTAGATGATTAAACTGTTTAATGTCTGTGTCATGAAGATGCCCCATTGCATAATATGTAAAATTTTTTGGTAAATCAGTTGATAGCAACTCGCCTGCAAATTTGTTAAACTCTGTGATTCCTTGATGCAAAACTAAAATTTTATGACCCGAATAAACTTGAGCGATTTTGTCAATTTCTGCAAATTTGTTTTCATATTGTGGTATCTCTGACTTTCTTATTTTATCAAACCCTGCTATTAGAACTCCTTTGTATTCAATTGGCTTTCCTTGACCTATGTATTTTGAAAATTCTAAGTTGTGATATACGTATGGAATTGGGGTGCTCCTAATTCTGCTAATATCATGTTCTCCCAAAATAAAAAATGAATCAATGTTATTTTGTTTTAATCTTTTTAATCCGTTGGCCATTTGAATTATGGCTGTTCCATTGGGATTTGGAACATGAAAAATATCTCCTGCAAAAATTACAAAATCTACATGATCTTTAATTGATGTATCTATTGCTTGATTAAAAACATCATAGACATCTTGTGCACGTTCCTCTGAACCATATTGCACTAATCCCAAATGCATGTCTGAAATATGTGAAAATAACATTAGTCTAATAACAAATCTTTCTGTACTAACCCTTGCGTTGATTCTACTGCAATCTCTTTCATTTTATCTGCTTTTGCCCATGCATTAATCGCACTTTGATCTGCTCCCATAATCTTCTCTTTTACTTCGTCTACATGAACTAATGATGGTAGATTGGTCCATTGTCCTACTAATACAGCATCTCCAACGTTTAATGATGTCAGCTGTGCTATCAATTCACGACTAGTAGACTCTGTTGCTGAGGCAATTTGTCGCTGATCGTCTTCTTGAATTATTTTCATGATTGCAAATGAGCCCATCTGACTAAGCACGTTCAGGTCTACACTTCGTGGTCTTTGGGATACTATTCCTAGTCCTAATCCAAACTTTCTTCCCTCTCTTGCAATTTTTGCGGCCCAATAC
>JAOTTS010000053.1 GCA_029864335.1 Candidatus Nitrosopumilus sp.
CACTTGAATGAGATAAATTCAGATGGAACTCCAAGAATGCACTTGTATGTGTGGCTGCAAAAGATTGGATTTTGGTAATGTTTGTAGCGTATGCAGAGCAGATCTGTGTAAAATAATGTATAGATTAATTAAATGATTTTTTTACATCTGTAAACTGTCTAAACTTTGATATTTTATCTTCCATGAAAATATCTCCATGTGAAAAAGGGCATCATTTGTTATAGGAAAGTCCGATTTCTTGATTAATCTCATCATATGCATTTATCATACAATGATATACCTTCATGATTCTTCGATTAAAATCCTCATCTGTCATGTTTTCCTTGACCATGCTTTCATCCATCATCTGAATATATTTTTCGTGAAGTGATTTTGCTTCCTTTATCTTTCTGCGTAACTCTTCATGCATTAATAATTATAATGTTTTTTAGGTAAATAACAATTTCAGAACAATTTAAACACCAAATGACTGGGTTCTTTTTTCACATCTTGGAAACTTTAATCCGTTTGTCTTTAGTCCACACTGTCTACACTAGTATCAATCCTTAGTACCTACTTGTTTGGATAGGAATAGGAATTTTAATAGCAATAATTATGATTGCTAATGGAGTTAAAACATCTTCCTAGTAGCAGCTACATGTTATACTGCATTATCCCTTTTATGACTTCAGTGAATATCCAAACAGTCTCTCTTTTTTGTTCAAGAAAGATTTTAGTCAAAATCAAAATCAAATTATTTTTTCTTTAAATGTGATAGAGGAGCATTAAAGGTGATGATTCAATGAGTGAAACTTGGAGACAAAGACTTAGCCGAAGGAGATTAGAAATAGGAATCGAAGGAGCAGAATATGATTACATTCAAAAATATATTGAGTTTTATTGTTCTGAGGCAGATCGTAGATGCAAAAAAATTGATATGAGCAAAACTGTGGATGAAGTAATCAATTCTATGAAGGATGAAAAATTTGATAATTTTACAAAAGGAGTAATTGATTCAATACACAAAAAGCGAGGCTATGATCTATATGATGGCAGTAAAAAAGAAACTGCAACTTTGGGTTCATAATGATTTTGTTGAAAAATTTAGGAATGCAAGAAATCTATAAAAAAGACCATGGATAATCAACTGAAAAAAACTATCTCAATGAAGATAAAAAGATTAGATATGTTCCCAAATCACTT
Organism: Candidatus Nitrosopumilus sp.; assembly: GCA_029864335.1. GTDB lineage: Archaea > Thermoproteota > Nitrososphaeria > Nitrososphaerales > Nitrosopumilaceae > Nitrosopumilus. Next base: position 1,183 of record JAOTTS010000053.1, read on the forward strand.
TTTTGGAATTGCTGAGATAAACCTAGAAGAATACAAAATTAACATTCAAGGCCAGAGTATGTTGAGAGAGCAATTAATCAAACTACCAATACAATTTAGGGATGAAAAGGCACTATTACGACTAAGCGGCATTGATGATGATGCTTTTTTTGAAGATATTGTAAACTATAAAGGAGAATCAGAGTGGATAGAAATAGATTCGGATAGAATTTTGTACTATTTGGCAGATCATCAGGGCCAAATTGATACCATCGATATTCTAAGTCGATTCTAAACTTTGTTTTTACAAATACTTGTGACAAAAATAAATGGCGTAACCCCATTTTTTACAGAACATTGAGAGATTGCCTCTCTTGTAAGATCAATTGCCTGTTTGCCATTTTTGTTCTGCAGGGCTACGCACTCTATTTGATATATTGGATGTCTAGTGACATCAAACAGTTTTAGTAACCGAGATATTTAACATCTAACACAGCATTTTTGAACATTTGTTTAATCAAGATGTTATGCTATGTTTTGGATCCTATTATGTCCACAAAATTTCTCAGTATTTATGGATTGAATTGACATAATGAAATTATGTTAAAAGAAAGAGGCACATTACATCTGTTTTAAAATATGACGGTTTCTACAAGATCAAAAAACTTTTCACTTATTAGCACCTATTATCTATAATGGACTCCAAAGCATTGTATGGTAAAATCATGGACATTGATCCTCAGATTAGATTTGCTACAATAGCAAACAAAGATGGAAAAATTGAACAAACTGGTCATCGTGAAGGTGTAACAAATGTTCTGACCTCAGATGAAAGCAAAAAATCACTTCAACGAGCGATAGATTCTTGGAATGCACGCAATGATCTTTCAGAAAAGATTGGTGAAGGCAAATATGTTTTAGCAGAATATGCCAAGATTAAGCGTATTACCATTCCTATGGGAAAAGAACATCTGATCTATCTAACTACTGACGTCAAAGCTGATCATACAAAAATAATAGATGAAACACTAAAGTTACTGTAACTTATATCTACAAAAACTTTAGGGAGATGTTTATTGTAAAATCAGCTTGAACAAATCAATTTAATTTATAATGAAAACAGGTACTTTGAGGGAAATCAGCATTAAATCAATTTGCAATCCCGTCTAATATTGTGAAAAGATCTTTGAAACTAAATTTGTTTTTTCAGAATTATAAGAAAATATTTGGTAAAAGAGAACTGGCAGAATTTGGATATTTTTATCTTACAAATAATACAAGTATAGCTACAGAGATTACTATTCCTACAAAAATCAATGTATTTCTCAGAGAGTTTCTAGATATCACTTGACTCATCATGTTACTAGTTATGATTCATAAAAAATAAGGATATCTTCCTGTAATACTTATGAATTTTTAATTTATTTCATAAAACAGAACAAATATGAAGATTATTCTCAAATTAATTAAAATATTAGATTTACGCATAAAACGATAATGAGTGTGTCAAATTGTAGGTGTTATAGATTTGAATGTCATTATGAGATGGAAGAGAATATCAAAAAGATAGCCAATGAATTCAAAAATCACATAACAAAAGAACACAAAAGTGATTATCCAAAGGAAATCTTGATGCAAACTAATCTATGAAAAAGGTCATGATGATTGCAGAAAATGAAATTATCTTTTGTCCTGAATGTAAAGGCTATATTGAATATTGCTTTTGTTCTTGTCCTTATTGTGGCAATATAACAGAAAATTGTCGTTGTAACCTAGAGAATTTAAGAGGCATTGACAAAATTTTACCAGCCTCGTATTATTCTAAACACGGTTTATTGAATAAATCAAAGAAGTCATATGTTGTGAACATCAAAGATGATGATTGGTGGCGTTTAGAAAAATGGCAAATAGGAAGAAAGAAAATTCCCTAACCACATTATCTTGTAACATATCATAAATTAAAAACATTGTATAATGTGTAATAAGAATATGAAGTTATATCTTAAAAAAAGTGTTTAAAATCTGGATGCTTCCAACATTCTAGGTATCACTCAAGATGCTGATTGCACTGTCTATGACAATCTAGAAGAGAAGATACTAAACATCAGACCGAGAGATTTTCACAAGATTGGAATATCCCGAAGCAATCTAATCTCGTTGCAGAAAACGATTAGAGAAAACGGAGTGTTAAAACTCCACAAAAAGACAATCGAGAAAATCATTTCTGGCAGCATCATGGCCAGAGGAGGTGAATTTATCAGATGAAAGAATTTAACAAAAAACTCACAGAAGAAATGTATCAAAAATGGGTTAATGGGACAAAGATTAGCCAACTACAGCAAGAAACGGACTTGAGTAAAGAGGCAATCTACAAAAGGTTTGGAAGACTACGAAAAGAAAACGCACAGGATGATAATGTGGCAAGCAACCAAGATACCGAAATTGCAATGGCTGATATTGAAATAGAGTATGTCGACAAAGACATTGCAAATGAAGACCTTATGACTATGACAACAATTCCTTTGATGAAGAGATGGGCACAGAAACAAATGGTGACAATTATGAATTGATGCCAACAACCAACCAAACTAAAGACAAAATCAAAACCAATTTTGTGTCTGGACTGACTGGCATACATTGCAATTGCAGCAGTGTAATTAGTGGCAGTTATCTTTTGGTGGCCTCAAATATCCGATGGACTAAAAACGGTTGCCTCTAAGATACGCAATAAAATCACAGACACTACTGAAGAGCAATATGCCCTATCTCAGAAGGATAGTTCAACATACTATCCACAATATTGAGTCATCGGGACTTTTCTTTTTTTGTTCAGAACAATATTGGCCAATACAAAAAGTAACTTTGGAAGTATGTTTTTTGATTGAAAACATCAATTTTTGTTGGACATTTTTGGACAATGTCCAATTATGTCCAATGAAAAATGTCCAAAAAAGTTAAGAACTATCCAATAAAGCCCAGATAGGTCAGAGAATAAGTTCCATCATTGTTGTCTTTTACAACTCCGTGATTTACCAAAGCGTTTCTTGCAGTAAGGTGGGAATCTTTTGCAATGGATACATCAAGATTTGCTTCTGTTAATGCCTACTTTATCTGAATTTGGGTAGCAGTTCCTGAATTTTGCAAGTGTCTTTATAAAAACAGGCTGATAATTGTGATTTGTATCCATCTTCATTTTGTCTATAATGAAATTTAGTAGTGATTGATATTCCAACTGTTATACTGAATACTGAGATGTAAAAAAATGATCTGTAAGAATAAATTCAACGACTGTTCTCGATCCTTCACTTCAAATGATTTGGTGAATCCCATTCAATTACTTTATAGATAATCTTCTTTTCATCAATCAGTTTTTTGATCTTCTTTTCAACCACGTCCAATTTTGTATCCCATGATTTAATTTTCTATAATTCTGACTGAATCAATCAAATTTTGAATGTATTTTTAACAACATAATTACAAATCGGATGGGAATTGGTATTGTGGTGTATCTTTTTTGAGTTTCACTGTGACTAGAATATAATCAAATTTTAGTTTTTTGAAAAGATCTTTTCATTATCCAAAAATGGTTCAGGCTCTAGAGTTTTGGTTCAAAATCAAGTTCATTCTTAATTCTTAGTTGGTTTTGAATGTATTATGGCTTTTACTAGATGTGACAAATGTGGAGAACTTAGATTTGATAAAAAAAGTAATCTTTGTACAAATTGTGGCCATCGAATTACAAAGATTGCTAAGTCATTTGAGTGAAATTAGAAAAGTCATGGATCCTAAATAGAATCTTTTTTCCCAAAAAAGGTTCAGGCCTTTTTGGATTTGTATCTAAGAAGAGTATACTTTATGACTAACTCCTCGTAGGAAAAATAAAATGAAAATTAGATTTTTGATAATTATTGGAATAATAATCATTGGTGTGATTATTACATTAGCAATAGGTACTCTGGAATATCAAATTGAATATAATCAAAACTGTCATGATGATGGTGGAAGAGTAACTGGATTTTTAAGATGTACTTTAATTCGTGAGGACTTTGCATTACCTAATCCTTTCATAGTTGAGATACCTTTTGATCAAACTTTCCAATACAAAGATCTTGAATTGTACTTTTATGACATTGAAGACAGTAGATGTCCGCTAGATGTTACTTGTGTTTGGGAAGGAGAAGTTACTGCAATGATTCATGTAAGAAACCAGACTCATAAAATTGCAGGATTATTTACTCTTAACTATACCCTTTCTTACATCACTCCATACAATGTTACACTTGTAGATATTCAGCCACATCCAATCAGTACAGAAAAACCAGATTACATAGCAACACTTGAAATAGTAACACTAGAGGATAATGTGTTCACTGAACCAATGAAGAATGCTGTTTTTGATCAAAACGCTGGACATTATGATTATCTTTCAATTAATAACAATCCGAACATGATGGCAATGGAAAAAATTGAACTTCAAGATGATAATTCTATTAATGTTGAATTTGGTCAGAATAATTATGAATGGTCAACTGGCTACAGGCCCATCCCAGAATTTGAATATAGTGCAAATTTTAAAGTCAACGATACTTTTGTAGTACTTTGTACAAATATGGGAAAGGATGGATATGCAGACGCTCATCCTGACTTAACAACTCCATATCTTCCTGGACTTGGAATTGTGAAATATTTGGGGCCTATAACGATAGAAAATGAACCAGTCTTGTTGTTTTGGCATGAATCCGCTTCAATACAAGTTGATATACCTTGTAGTTATCCAGAAATGATTCATCATTCTATTAATTTATGGCGATTACAAGAACATGGTTTGCCAACAGACAGTATTGTAAATGCTTTAGGTTCTAATTATCAAAAGTGAAAAAGAAAATGACAAAAGAAAAATTTTGTATGTGCTGTAAATCAAAAGATAACCTACAAGCTAGCATTAATCTCCTTAGCGATCCTGCCTATCTTTGCAGTAAATGTATTTCAGATTATGATAGTTGGAAAAAGAAAAAAAGAAATTAATTGCTCAAAAATAATACTCGCTAAATAGAATTTGGCGTGCAAGCCTATCTGCGTCCATTTCTATCCCCAAAATGGTGGCTGAATCCTCGTGTAGTGAAGTCCTATTGTAGCCTTACACTCTTTCCTTACAAACTTTTTTATGTTTTCTTAGGTTTTCCGTAGAATGAAATTCAGCACCACAAGCTCTGCATTTTTCCTTTTTCTTTTTATGTGCAATTTCCTTATGCTTTTCTAGTCTTTCAGGATACTTGAACCTCGAGCCACATTTATCACATTTTAGTTTCCTTACACTATCTACATCTAAATCTGCCATACTTAGTTTAGTATCCTCTATTACTAAAGCTAATTCCCATATTACATACATTCATTTTTTAAAATCCAATTTTACGCTCATCTGCGTCCATTTCTATCCCTAATTTGGTAGGTGATCCCCTGTACATTCTATCTCGAATGTCTTCTGCAACCAACCCGAATGGGCCTTCCGGTCCGTTTGTTACTGCTATCCACATTTTACTATAGCGATAATATGCACAACTAGTGCAAAATTTAAAATATAAAACAAAGGACTCCTATTTTACCTATACCAACGTTATAACAGCATGAGGCAAATTTTTGTAATACTCGCAGTTGGAGTACCGCTGTTTTTGGCAGCATTGTTTATAGAAACACCATTTGATGAGTCACAGAATTTACAACAAACATACCAAGCAGGATTGAATCACTGTGAAAACAATTATGGAAAGTCTGATGCGTTAGATAAGAAAAACGGGTTA
>JAOTTS010000024.1 GCA_029864335.1 Candidatus Nitrosopumilus sp.
CAGTCTTCGTCAAAGGTTGGACTGAATTAATCGATTAGATTAATTCATCAATTTTTAATTTCTTTTTATTATTTTAGATTTTAACAGCGCCAGGCTTTTCTTGTGGAGTATTTGGTTTTTTCTTTAACCAAAGCATTGCTCCAATAAACAAAACACCAGGAACAAGAATAATAATTAGCATTAATTCGTAATAAGTTGTTAGTCTTTGTGCAGGTTTTATGTGATAGGTTTCATGAGTAGTTTTTTCTGGATTATCATAAACTGCGGAAGTAAAATCAACTGATCTTTGTTCTTTATTTTCTATATTTCCAAATACAGTAACACTTTCTTCAGCAAAGATAGAGGGTGTGTGAATTCCTTCTATTCTTATTATGATTGAACCAGAATCACTAAAGACAAAATTTCTATAATCGCCACCAATTTGACTTAGTCCTTCATCTCGAAAAATCTCTTTTCCATTTTGAAATATAATAAAATTATATTTCATTTCTGCAAGATTTGAATTTGTTTGAGGATCATAGAATTGATATACAAATTGTATTTTTTCATGAGTTTTAATCACAGGTGGATCCCAGGATAGGTTGACTTCTAAGGCTAAATCTGGAGTGTATTGTAATAGTGGAAATTCTATTTTTGTACCAGTTGCATCATGAGGATAGTCTGGAATTACTTTTTCAATTATTAGAACGCCTTCCATCCAGGGATGAATAATACAGTAATAGGAAAAGGTTCCAGATTCTTCAAATGTGTAAGACCATGATTCGCCTGGCATGAATCTGCCACTATCAAAAACTCCATTTGGAGTTCCAAAATTATCACTCATCCATCCAAATCTTCCTGAACCCTCTCCACTGGTAACTGTATGACCTTCTTTGTCATCATTATACCAAGTAATTGTATCCCCAACTGTAGCAAAAAGTTGTGGAGGATCATACCAAACTTCTGCAGGAGTATTTAATTCAGGATTATACGCCCCTAGGGGAATATCAATTATGTATTCATTGGCATATACAATAGGAGTTGAGGCTAAAATGGCAAAAATTGCTGAGAAAATTAGAAATTTCACATTTTAGAATCATTGATTCATTAATTAAATACTTGATGTTATTTTCATCAATGAGAAGTAGCTATCAGGTTAAAAAAATTTTTAGGTATGATTTACTCAAGAATCTTAGAAGCCTTGATATGCAGATAAAATTAAGAATGAATCAAAATGTCGATCTCGTTTAATCTTGGTAAAAAACTAATTTTATTAGTACTGACTGTATCAGTTATTGCTCTTTCAATTACAGGATTTCTTAGTTTCAATTATGCTGATCAAATTCTAAAGGAAAGAGCAGCAGATCAATTACTGGGAGAATCAACAGTACGTGGAGACACACTTAGGCTTCTTTTTGAATCAAGAATTGAACAAAATAATATTCTTGCAAGTGATCCAATGATTCAACTTTTAATTTCAAAATTGAATGAATCTTCTGAAAATGAATTTCAAGAGTTAAAAGAAAATAATCGTAGAGATTTCTTGATTCAAGTTCAAGCATTCCAAGAACTAATTGGGTTTTCTATAGGATTTGAAGATGTGAAAATAATTGGCGCCAATGGAAAAGTTTTCTTTTCTCTGGGAGGAAATATCGATGAAGATTTTATTGAAAACCCATTTTTTAAAAGAGGTTTAACAGAATCTTTTATTGAATTTGAACCAGCTGAATCTGGTAAGAAAATGGTTGTAGTTTCATCAGTTTTTGCTGGTGATAGTAAAAAAGGCGACGAACCAATAGGGGTAATAATTTCAAGAATGAGAACAGCTTCTATTGATAATGTTTTGATTAATAGAAGTGGTTTAGGAGAAACAGGTGAAGTATACATTGTAAGTGATCAATTTTTGATGTTATCTGAATCTAGATTTTTTGAAGATGCAGTATTTTCACAAAAAGTGGATACTTTGGGAGTTCAAAAATGCTTCAATGAAGGGGAAGAACATGTGGGATTCTATACAGATTATAGAGATATTCCAATTTTTGGATCAACTTATTGTGCAGATGATTTAGGAATTGTTTTACTAGTAGAAATTGATGAATCAGAAGTAGAAAAACCAATAATAATTCTACAGGAAAGAATACTCCAAACAGGAATAATAATTACCATAATAATGGGAATTGTTGCTTTTGTAATATCAAAATCCTTTTCAAGACCACTAATTAAATTGAAAAATGCAGCCAATAAAATTTCAAGTGGAGACTTTGATGTAAGAACCAAAATTGAGACAGGAGATGAAATTGGAGAGTTGTCTCATGCATTTGATTCAATGGCACAAAAACTACAAGAGTCATTAATTGAAATTAAACAGAAAGAAGAGGTCATCAAACAGCTTGAAGGTGATATGTTGTTGAAATTTTCCCAGCATGAACAAAATGATTGTGTTGGAGTAATTGATATGTCAGATTCTACCAGAATATCGTCTAAATTATCTGATCAGGATATTACTAAATTGTATGAAATTTTTCTAAATTTCATGGCCAAAATTATTCATAACTACAATGGTCAAGTAGTTAAAAACATTGGAGATGCTCTAATGTTTAGATTTGCAAATGTAGACATTAAAGATGAAAAAGTATTAAAAAATATTTTAGAATGTTCTTTATTTATGATAGAATCTCATAGTAAATTACAAGAACAGCTTACTGCTGCAAATTTACCTAAATTAGATTATAAAATTAGTTTAACATATGGTTCTGTAAAGGTTGCAGAGAGTACCACATCAAATATTAGCGATATTTTTGGTCCTACAGTAAATCGTTGTTTTAAAATTAATTCACTGTGTGCAAGAAATAGTCTTGTAATTGGTGAAAATTTGTATAAAATGGTAAAGAAACTCAGTGAATATGATTTTGTTGAATTATGTGTCATTGAATTAAAGCAGAAATATGATTATAATGTTTTTGAAGTTAGAAGAAAGGGATTAGATGGATTTGGGAAGAAACAATCATAACTAATAGAATTTCCTTTTGTAATTTAAAAAAATATGAATTAGTTAATTTTTTGAAAAACTAAATTTAGATTTCCAACTACTTTGTTTTTTAGATGGTTTTTTTGAAAGATTATCTAGCATATCATAAGTAATTATAAATCCATGTCCGACTAATGTATCATCTTTTCCATAATTTTCCTTATTTGGGATAAATTCATCAGCTAAATCTCTGATTTTTTTGGTTTTTAGATCAAACAATCTGATTTTTTTGCCATTTTCAAGTTTGATTATTGCATCACCACTTAATCCTTGAATTGAAAAGTTTTCAAAAAATCGAATTAAACCACCTTGTTTCAATTCAATTATAGAATCATATGTGAATTTTCCTCCATAAATCAAAATTTCACGCGCAGAAATTTTTACATCGTCTTCTACATTAAGAACAATAATAGAATCTGCTTCAATAGATACTGTATTAACAAGATTTTCAGCAATAACTTTTCCTTTAGGAGCTGAAATGTGTGTTCTATGCTCTTGAATTTGAAATATCCCAACTTTTCCATCTGGATCTTCTACTCTGATCTTTCTACCAAAAATATTTCCAACTACAATATTTCCATTATCTACAATAATTGTAGCACCATTGTCAATTCTGTATTTATTTTCTATAGGATCGATAAATTTGAAATCTCCTGAAGTGAGATGAATATTTGTTTTAAATTCCTGTGTCCATGATGGACTTGTTATACTTCCTTGCATGATTATTGGACCATTGTAAGTTAGATTTCCAGCCATGAAATTTCCTTTAATTGATAAAGCACCATTTGCTTTTCTTTCTAGTTCAATTTCTCCAAGAGTTTTTGAACCAAACAGTCTTGTTCCAGTAGCATTTGATCTATTCAAAGCTGCTGCCCATTCTTCAGCAGTTTTCATTTCTTTAGATAATTCTTGACCTAGGATCTGATTTTTTCTTCTAATATCAGCTTCCGAATCATCAGAATATACTCTTGAATTTTTAATTTTTTCAATATCTGTATCAGGATATTTTTTACCAATTTTGAGATCCTCATATGCTTGTTTAATTTTGATAAATTGATCGTTTTCTCCTCCACGATCTGAATGGTATTGAAGTGCTAATCGTCTAAATGCATCTCTAATTTCCTTCTCTGTTGAGCCTTCGAGTATTCCTAAAATCTCATAATTATTTTCCACCATATTTTACACCATCAAAATTAAATTTTCATATTCCTTATACTTGTAGGTTATTACGTACAGAATATCAAGTATATGAAAAAATGAAAAAAGTTCGAAATGAACTATTTTACTACTAATACAGGAATCTTTGTTTTGTGCATGACGTAATTTGAGGTACTTCCAAGGAATGTTTCCTTAGCTCCACCTATACCTCTTGCACCAATTACTACCATATCAAATTTTCCGTTTTTTGCAAATTTGACAATTTCAGATCCAGTATTACCACCGCCAGTTTTGTATTTGAACGTGGCACCAGTCTTTTGAGCTTTATTCATTGCAGGACCAATTGCTTTGACAGCTTTTTTCTGTGCTTCATCTTTCATTTTTTGTGTATATTTTATTCCTGCTGTTATTGGTAAATGAAATACATAGAATCCAGTGATTTCAGCATTACCACCTTTTGCAATTTCAATAGCTCTATCTAATCCTCTCATTGAGTTTGTAGAACCATCAAGAGGTACTAGAATTTTATTGAATTTAGCCATGTTTAAAATTCAGAACCTTCCAATATAAAAAGAGTCATTATTTTAAATATTGAAATGGTGAAATATAATCAAAATTGGAAATAATACTTTAGTTTTTATACAAAAAATCTATTAAAAAAAGAATTGTCAATATCACAAATAGCAAATAAACCAATTTCAATTCTAAAAAATTCAACAATTTCAGATGCAATTAGAATGCTATTGAATACAAAAATTAGCAGGCTAATTGTTGTAGATAATGGAAAACATGTTGGAATAATCACAGAGAAAGATATAGGATTGTTTTTATTTTCAGAAACTTCAGTGCAGGGACTAGACGATATTCCTATTACTAAAATTATGAAACCCATTGAATTTGTAGATCAGGGATTAAATCATAAAGATTCAGCGAAAATTATGGTTGAAAAAGGAATTAGTTCATTAGCAGTTGGAGAAAATGGGGAAGTTAAAGGAATTATTACAAAAAGTGATTTGATATCATTTGTTGCTCAAAACTTTTCAGGTAAAAAGAAAGTAGTAGACTTTATGACTCATGATTATGAATTTACTCATACTGCTGCTCCGTTGTATAAAGTTGTAAGAAAAATGTTAGAAAAAAAAATCTCAAGAATTATTGTGAAAAATCAAAATGAAGAAGCAGTTGGAATTATATCGTTTAGAGATTTATTTAGAATTTCAATAGAACTTGGTAGTGAAGAAGACTATTCTGGATTTAATCTTTCAGAAAACATTAGACGAGGATTTCTTTCAAAAGAAGGATTTGGAAATATTTCTTTGGCAAGAGATGTAATGACTAAAGGATTAATCACTGTAAAATTCAATGAAGATTTAGCAGTTGCATGTAAAATTCTCTTGGAAAATAATGTTAGTGGTTTAATTGTTCTTGATGGCAATAATAGTATTGCAGGAATATTTAGTAAGACTGATGTAACAAGATCTCTTGCATCAATATGAAATGGCATTTTGATGATTTTATTTATGGCTCAATTGATGGTGCTGTTACAACTTTTGCTATAGTTGCAGGAGTAGTTGGAGCATTATTATCTCCTGGAATTATTTTGATTTTAGGATTTGCAAATCTATTTGCAGATGGATTTTCAATGGCCGCTGCAAATTATCAAGCATCAAAGGCACGAAATGAATTTGTTCAAATGAAGAGGAGACAAGAAGAATGGGAGATTGATAATCTAGCAGAACAAGAAAGAGAAGAGATAAGAGAAATTTACAGAGAAAAGGGATTCAAAGATGAATTATTAGAAGATGTTGTTCGAATTATCACATCTAGAAGAAAAGTTTGGATAGATACCATGATGAAAGAAGAGTTAGGGCTAATCGAGGATGAAAGGAATCCATTTGATAGTTCTGTGAGCACTTTTGTTGGTTTTAATATCATTGGAATAATTCCATTAATTCCATTCATGATCTTTATGATGATTGGAATTGATCCAAATTCAGAAGCTTTTACTTATTCTACAGTATTGGTTCTTGCTGCATTTTTTCTAGTAGGAATGATTAAAGGAAAAATTGTTAAAAAATCAATGATGCGTTCAGGAATTATAACATTAATCATTGGCGGTACTGCAGCAAGTGTTGCATATATGGTAGGACATGGATTAAATTTTCTGGTTTCTTAGGTTTAGCGATAAATGTCTGAATTAAAGCGGCACATGGGACTATTTCATCTTACCATGTATGGTGTGGGTTTGATTTTGGGTGCAGGCATCTATGTCTTAATTGGAGAAGCTGTAGGTATTGCAGGAGATTCTGTATGGATTGCATTTGTATTAGGATCTATAGTTGCATTGTTTGCAGGATTAAGTTATGCTGAATTATCATCAGTATTTCCAAAAGCTGCTGCAGAATATGTTTTTGTTAAAAATGCATTCAAAAATAATTTTTTCGCATTTTTAATAGGATGGTTGACTGCAATCACATCAATAATTACTGCTGCAACAGTATCATTAGGATTTGGTGGATATTTTGCTGAATTTGTAGATATTCCAATTATTATTTCTGCTATGGGTTTGTTAGTTATTCTTTCAATTGTAAATTTTGTAGGAATTAGAGAATCATCTTGGACTAATACTATTTTTACGATAATTGAAGCTTCAGGATTAATACTGATAATTGTTATTGGTTTTACATTTAGTAGTCCAGAACCTGTAAACTATCTTGAAAGTCCATCGGGTTTTACTGGAATTGTTATTGCATTTGTTTTGATATTTTTTGCATTTATTGGATTTGAAGATATGGCAAACATTGCTGAAGAAGTAAGAAAACCTAAAAAAACAATTCCTAGAGCAATAATTTTGTCTGTTTTAATATCTGGGATAATATACGTTCTAGTTTCTTTAGCTGTAGTACGAGTTGTAAGTTGGGAAGAACTAGCAACTTCAGCTGCTCCAATTGCACTAGTAGCTGAAAGAGGGTTAGGATCAGAGGCACATATCTTACTTTCATCAATAGCTCTTTTTGCCATAACCAATACTGTTTTGATTACACTTGTTGCAGGTTCTAGAATGTTTTATGGAATGGCAAGAGAAAAAGTATTTCCTTCAATATTAGGGAAAATTCATTTTAAAACAAAAACTCCTTGGATTGCAGTTATTATGATTCTGATAATTTCATTGGCTTTTACATTGGTTGGAGATATTGTAATTGTTGCAAACATTACAGTTTTTGCAATTGTGATAACTTTTGCTGCAGTAAATTTGGCAGTTATTGTTTTGCGTTATACAGAACCTGATATAGAACGAAAATTTAGAATTCCCATAAATGTTGGTAAATTTCCAATTCTTCCACTTTTTGGGTTAGGGATTTCAATCTACATGGGATTTCAATTTCAAATTGAGATTGTGTTTGTAGGATTAGCAATTATTGGAATTGGTGCGGTTTTTTACAAGATTTCTAAAAAGTCTACGGCTAAATCTGACAATATATCTCAAATTTAATTTTTAAAATTAGTTTTAATAATTCAATTCAAGTTTAATGGTCAATGGTAACAGAATTTGATGTAATTCCTACACTAGTTGGAATTTTGGTTTTAGTTATTCCTTCAATGATACTAGGTAGAATTTGTAAACATTTTGGAATTTCTGAAATAATCGGTTTTGTGAGCGGTGGAATAATTTTAGGTCCATTTGCATTAGGAGGTTGGATACAATTCTTTGATAGACCATTAGTAGAATTAAATGAATTAATGCTATCATTTTGGCAAATCGCTGGAATCATAATTTTATTTTCAGCTGGTCTTCATTTCACTTTTTCTAGTTTAAAGCATGTAGGAATTCAAGCTGTAATTATTGGCACGGTTGGCGTAATTGTTCCATTAGGACTTGGATATGGAATTTCAATTTTATTTGGAATTGATTGGATGGTTGCAATGATTATTGGCGCAACACTAAGTGCAACAAGTATTGCAGCAGCTGTAACAATTTTGGAGGAATTAGGAAAAGAGGAAACAAAGGAGGGAAATATTTTGGTTAATGCTGCAGTATTTGATGATGTACTGGGGTTAGCTATTTTATCAGCAATAATTTCTATAGTAATTGCACATTCTTTCCCATCATTGGAGACAGTATTGTTTGAAGTATCAGAATCATTAATTCTATGGATTATTCTACTGTTAAGTGCAGTATTTTTACTTCCAAAAATAATTCATGCAGTAGCAATAACAAGACCAACAACTCTTGAATCTCGTGGAACAAAACAAGCAACAGCATTAGGTTCAGCATTTGGTATGGCAGCTATTGCTTCAATCATTGGTCTAAATCCTATTGTGGGGGCATTTGCAGCAGGAATGGGACTTGCAGGTTCAAAGTTAGTAAGATCAGTTAAAGAATTTGTTGGAGAATTACAAATTATTTTTGCACCATTTTTCTTTGCAATAATGGGGGCACATGTAGATATCTCCAATATTTTGAATGTAGATATAGTTTTATTTTTTGTAATTTTGATAATTGCAATTCTTAGTAAAATTTTAGGTTCAGGAATTCCAGCGATCATACTATTCAAAAATAAGAATAAAGGATTACGAATAGGATACGGAATGATTGTTAGAGGTGAGATTGCATTTATCACTGCAGGGTTGGGATTAGCGTATGGAATTATTTCAGAAAGTATTTTCTCAACATTAATTTTTGTAATATTAGGTACTATTATTATTGGACCAATACTACTAAGACAATCATTTAAAAAACATAATAAAATTTCAAATTCTAATTAGTTATTTTTAGATTTTACAAGTGCAGTTATAGCAATAGAAATGCTAATTATACCAACTCCAATACCAACGTATCCTACATCTATTTGTTGTTTTGATTCTTGAAGAGAATTAACTGATTCTTTCAAATCATTCATGTCACCAATTAATGTAGTATGACCATCAATTATTTGAGTCAATGTAAGATCTATAGGTTCAGGAAATTCAATGTAAGCCCGTTCTTCAACTTTTGGTGGATGCATTGACAAACTAATAGGAGTATCTTTAATTGTTCCCAAAATATTTGCTTGATAAAATCCAGAAACAGTTGGATTGATAAATGCATAATATTTTCCTGGAATATTATGATCAGGAGATAAAGGAAGTGTTATACTTTCATCTTTGTAGATTAATTTTATTTTAATTGCTTTTTTTAATCCTGTAATTCCATTTTTAAAAACTTGATCTTCAAGTTCTAATCCAGGTTCAAGTGGACTAACATAAAACTCAATTGCATTTGTTTCCCCAGAAACTACTGGTTCATTCATCCAACCTATTTCTACTCTATATTCACCAACAGAGTCAACTGTATGTCCATATGCAGTTACTGCTAAACCTGGAATAATTAACAAAAGTAATAACAGGAGTTTTATTTTCAATACTAAAAAAACTTAATTTGATTTTAAAAACCTTCTACTAATTTTCACAGATAAATTCTAAGATTCAGGATAGTCATCGAGTGGGTTAGATTTTTTGAAATTTTTCATCTCCTCATCAAAGAAGAATTTTTCAGTTAGTGCAGGCTTCAAATCATCTAGCCAAATTGCATTTTCATCGTATTTTGCAAAAAATGGAACTTGTACCCAATTAGGATTTCTGCCTTGTAAAAATCTTAAAACAATTACTTTTTGATCGTGTAAATCTGCAGTTCCAATAACATGTACTTTTCCTGGAGTTGCAGACATACTAGGCCCACGAACAGTTCTTGCCAATCCACTAACTGAAGAATATGCTTTTTTGAAAATTTGGTATGCCTTTACTAAAGGAATACCAAAGTAATGCTGAGCGCCAGTATCTCTTACAACGAACATGTAATATGGAATACATCCTAATTGAACCTGTTTGGTCCACATTTTTGCCCACATTTCAGCATCATCGTTGATGTGTGCTAAAAGTGGAGATTGTGTTCTAATAACTGCACCAGTAGATCTCACTGCTTTTATTGCATTTTTGACTGCATCTGTTGATAATTCATTCAAATGATTAAAGTGGCCCATGATTGCAACATGTAATCCACTATCAACAATTTTTTTAAATACATCTAGCATTTCTTGAGAATCAGAATCTGTCAAAAATTTGTAAGGCCAGTATGATAAAGCTTTTGTTCCAATTCTAATTGTTTTCAGATTTGGAAGTTTTGCATCTAGTAAGGTATCAACGTATTTTGAGAAAATTTTTGCTTTCATAATCATTGGATCCCCACCGGTAAATAATATATCACTAATCTCTGGATGTTCTTTAACATATTGCACTAGTTGTTCTCCTTCTTGCATTGCAAATTTCATTTCATCCATTCCAACAAATTGTGGCCATCTAAAACAAAAGCTACAATATGCATGACATGTTTGACTTTGACTTGGAAAGAAAAGACAGGTTTCTTTATATTTATGTTGCATTCCATATAATTTTGTTCCATCTTTTAATGTTGGAACATTTAGTTCCATTTGACCTGCAGGATGTGGATTTAGTTGTAACCTAATTTCATTTGCAATGGATGTAATTTCTTTTTTATCTAAATTGTTTTTTAATGCTGTTGCCATTTTTTTATAGTGTTCAGGTTTTAGCATTCCTTTTTGTGGGAAAGTTAGTACAAACATTGGATCATTAGGAATATTATTCCAATCAATTAATTGCTCAACAACATAGTTGTTTGCTTTAAATGGTAAAACATTTCCAACAACTTCCATTTCAAATTGAGTTTCTTCCCCAATATTCTGAATTTGTGGAATAGTTCGAAAATTAGATAACGTGTAGGATTTTAGTGATGGAGAATTGCCCCAAATTGTTTCTTGATAGGTCACCTTATCATTAGTACAATGTCATTGTTAAAGGTTATAGGTTTCTTATGCGTGAAAAATTTTAAATTTTATAATAGTTTTATTAAAAATTCTAACAAGAATGAGAGTTCAGGTTAACCTATGTATGATAGAAAAAAAGAGAAAAAGGGATTTAAATGGCTGAAGAAGTAATTGAAGCGGTATCAGGTCAAGTAGACCAGTTTCAAGGTATTTCGCAGCTTCTAGCTTCATCTGAATCTCTTCAGGCAGCGTTTATTGTATTAATTATAGGTATTATTGGAATTGTAGTAATTTATCGTACATTTTCAAAATGGGTAATGAAGCAAAAATTGAATTATGTACGACCACATCTTTCAAGATTTGTCAGAGTAGTAGTTTTACCATTTTTTGCTATTATACTAATTACCTCAGTAAATTTCTACATACAATCATTTACTCTGTTTGAAAATGATGTTTCAGTTTATGCAGAGGGAAAACTAACTCCTAGTGAAACATTTGCAAAGATTCTTAATACAATAAACATTCTTGTTATTGGATACTCTATTGCTCATTTAATTCCAATAGTACTTAGTAAAAAAGAAAAATCCAATTTAGAGAAAGCAGATTTTGAATCATGGAAAGAATTACGTGGATTTTCAGATGATGTTGGTGATCTATTTCATAAATTCTACAAATGGGTTCCTCCAAAACATACACCAGATGAATTAACTGAAGAAGAATTTGAAAAAAAGCTAAAGACAGAAGAAGGAAGGAAATTTCTGGAAGAATTTAGAACATCAAAAGGATTACCAATTGGAAGTTTTGAGCAATTAGTTAAAGATCCATTTGAAGAATGGAAAATATCTGAAAGAGGGAAATATGAAAAATATTATAATGATTGTATTTCTGGAAATAATGAATCTGGGAAAAAGCTAAAACCTGGACATGATGTTGAAGAAATTTTCCCTATAGATACATGGAGAGAAGAAAAAAGATTTGGCGGATTTGATCCAGTAATTTCTGGTTCAAAACCACCAGGTTATGCAAAAAGAAAAAGAAAAGATCTTCCAAAATCAATTTCTCAGATTTTACCACTTGGACTATTTGTAGCAGTAATACTTGGAGTAATCAGTTGGTGGGGAATAGATTTGATAATCCTTGCAACTGCTACAGGAGGTTTGGCTATAGGTATAGGTTTAGCATTGCAAGAAACAATGCAAAATTATTTTGCGTACATATTGATTAGAAAAGATAAGATTTTTGCAGAAGGTGAACGTGTTCAATTAGATACTGGATATAATGGATATGTGCATAAAATTACTCCCAGAGTAACTTTCGTTCGTGATGCATTAAATGAATCATATGCAGTAATTCCAACAAGGCAGCTTGTTAATTCTCAAATAATCAATTATTCAAAAGAAATTAAAATGGTGCCTGCAATTGTTGAAGTAGGAGTTTCTTATCTAAATAATCCTAAGCAAGTAGCTGCAATTTTAGTTAAGATTGGCAAACGTGCTATGAAAGAGGTTATAGATGAAAGAGGAAGACATCTCGTTAGACAACAAAGATGTCCTTACTTGGATAACAATAAACCTAGTTGTGGATGTGACAAAGATATTCATGTTGACATAAATCAACCCGTTGTTAGATTTAACAAATTTAATGATTCATCACTTGATTTTTCATTATGGGTCTATGTTAGGGATTATGGTGCACAATTCAAAACTAAAACGGACATCAGGACAATCATGTATGAAGAATTTAAAAAATATGATATTAGAATCCCATGGCCAATTAGAACAGTGTATCAAGGAGATGAAAAGCGGGAGGATGAGGAAATTAGAAAGCTTGATGAAGAAAGAAACCAAGTCATCGATGAATTTGGTATTGGTGATTTAGGTCGTGGAGGCGGAGAGGATTAGTTTTCTCAAAACTTAAGAATCCCATCAAATCACATTTTCTTGTTGAGTAATATATCAATAATTTCAGGAAAATCATCTGAAGATTTAGCAAGAAAATTATCTAATAAGATAAAGGCAAATCTTGTAAAATCAGAGATTAGAGTTTTTGCTGATGGGGAAAGTAAGATTACGCTAAATGGAAAGCTATCAAAGAAAAAATCAGTTGTAGTACAGTCAATTTATCCACCAGTTGATACTAATTTGATACAAGCGTTATCACTGGTTTCAAAAGCTAAAGAAATTTCATCTGAAGTAATTGCTGTAATTCCATACATGGGATATGCAAGACAGGACAGAGAGTTTTTGCCTGGCGAGATTGTAACGATGAAAGTTCTTGGGAAATTATTCAAAGGTGCAGGTGCATCAAAAGTTATCGCAGTTGATATTCACAGTCTGATTGGGTTTAAGCATTTTGCTATAAATACAAAAAATGTAACTGCAATTCCAGATCTTGTACAGTATTTTAAGAAATTGAGGCTAAAAAATCCTCTTATTGTATCCCCTGATCAGGGTGGAAAGGAAAGAGCAAGGGAATTTGCAAAAGAATTTGGTTCAGAGTATATCGCTTTAGAAAAAAAGAGAGATAGAAAAACAGGTAAGGTACAGATTCAAACTAAAAATGTAGAAGTTGTAGGAAGAGATCTAATTCTAGTTGATGATATGATAAGTACAGGAGGAAGTATTGTTAAAGCTATACAATTTCTCAAAAAACAAAAATGCAAAAGAGTGTATGTTGCATGTACACATGCGCTTTTAATGAATAATGCAGAAAATAAAATCAGAAAAGCAGGAGTCACAAAAATTGTTAGTGCAAATACAATTCCAGGTAAAACGTCAGTAGTAGATATATCAAATACAATTGCAAAGGCAATAGTATAATGCCAGAAAGTTTTTTTATTTTATCTAAAGATTATCTAGAACTTGCTACTGATGAAATAATTGCATTATCAAAATTGTATGATAGATTTTCTAAAGTTAAAATAATTTCAAATTTAGTAATTATCCAATCAAAAACAAATTGGGAAAAAATTTCAAAGCGTGCATCATTTGTAAAAATTTCTGGTCAGATATTTAAAAAGATGTCACGATTATTTTTAGATGAAGAAAATTTGTGGGCATTAAAAAATGCTAAAACCTTTGCTTGTAGAATAATCAATCTGTCATCCAATCAATTCAATATTCCTGAATTAGAGAGGTCTATGGGAGATATGATATCAAAGTTTTCTAGTGCAAAAGTAAAATTAGAAGATTCTGACATTACGGTATATCTAATTTTTACAGATAAAGAAAACTTTTTTGGATTTTCAAAAAGAGTTAAAGAAGAGAGTAGACCTAAAAAGATTAGAAAATATCCTCATGAATTAGATTGGAAATTAACAAGGGTTATGATAAATCTAGTAGGAATGAAAGAAGATGAAACTATCTGTGATCCATTCTGTGGTACAGGTACAACTCTCGTAGAGGCTGAATCAATGGGAATTCGTGCAATTGGATTAGATTTTGATGAAAAAATGTGTAGAATTTCAAAAGAAAATCTTATGGTGAATGGTTACAAATCAAAAGTTTTCAACTCAGATTTTCAAGAATTATCAAATATATCTGAAGAAATTGACGGTATTGTTACTGATTTACCGTATGGAAGATCCTCAAAGGCATCAGAAAAACCAGAGGAAATCCTGAAAAGATTTTTCTCAATTGTGCCTAAATGTAAAAGAATTGGAATCATGTACAAAAAAGAATTAGATAGTAAATTAAGATTAAAGGGAATTAAAAAATATGAAATCTATAGGCATAAAAGCTTGACAAGGACAATTTTGATAAAATGAAACTTGTATTTTTAGGAACATCAGCAGCTCAACCTACTGAGAAAAGAGGTCTATCCTGTATTTGTTTAGAAAGAGAAGGTGAAATTCTAATGTTTGATGCAGGAGAAGCAACACAAATTTCCTATATGAAATCAGGTTTAGGATGGAAT
This sequence comes from Candidatus Nitrosopumilus sp., assembly GCA_029864335.1. GTDB lineage: Archaea > Thermoproteota > Nitrososphaeria > Nitrososphaerales > Nitrosopumilaceae > Nitrosopumilus. The sequence goes on from JAOTTS010000024.1 coordinate 14,902, forward strand.
AAAAAAATGAAGATGTTTGTAACACATCTACATGGAGATCATTGTATAGGGATTTTGGGATTGCTGCAAACAATGTCTATGCAAAATAGAACAGAAACTTTAGAAATTTTTGGGCCAGATGGAATTGAAGAGTTTATTGCTGTTAACATCAAAGTATTAAATTTTGGATTATCATTTCCTGTTTTAATTACTATCATTAAAGAAGGTAAAGTTTTTGAAGATAAAAAATATTTAATTTATGCTTGTAAAGCAAATCACTCAGTTACAGCATTTTCATATTTATTTATAGAAAAGGATAAGCCGGGAAGATTCAATATTGATGAAGCTAAAAAATTAGGAATACCAGAAGGAGAGTTGTGGAATAAATTACAAAATGGAAATGAAATAGAGATTAACGGAAAAATAATAAAACCAGATCAGATATTAGGAGAAAAACGTCCTGGAAAAAAGATTGGTGTCTCAGGGGATACAATACCTACTAAAGAATTAGAAAAATTTTTTGGAGGTTGTGATTATCTGGTATTTGATTCTACATTTCTAGATGAAGAAAAACAAAGAGCACAAGATACATGCCACTCTACTGCAAAACAAGCTGCAACAATAGCAAAAGATGCAAAAGTAAAAAATTTAATTTTAACACATTTTTCAGCAAGATACAAAGATGAAGTGGGACATTTAGAAGAAGCAGGAAAAATTCATGATTCAGTAATTACTGCAAGAGATCTTTTAGAAATAGAGATCAAATAAGATGTTTGAATTAATCAAAGACCAAATTGATAGTATTAAAAAAATCGTCTTTGTAACAGGAGCAGGAATTTCTCAAGAAAGTGAAATTCCAACATTTAGAGGAAAAGAGGGATTATGGAGGAAGTATGATGCTATGAAATTAGCAACAATTGAGGCATTCTATGATAATCCAAAATTGGTTTGGGAGTTGTATAATGAAAGAAGGACAAATATTTTTGCTGCACAGCCAAATCCAGGTCATAAGGCAATTGCCGAACTAGAAAAATATGTCAAAGTATCGGTTTTAACACAAAATATTGATGGACTCCATCAAAAAGCAGGAAGCACAAAAGTATTAGAGTTACATGGAAGCATCATTAAGATCAAATGTTCAGTTTGTGATTATAAAGAAGAAATAGTATCAGAAATTTCAGAAATTCTACCCTTGTGTGAATGTGGGAATATTTTACGACCTGATGTAGTATGGTTTGGTGAATCTTTGCCACAATATATTTGGCAAAAAGCCATGATTCTTGCAAGTCAATGTGATTTAATGGTAATTGTTGGAACATCTCTAGTTGTATCACCTGCAAATACATTACCTATCTATGCAAAACAAAATAATGCAGTATTGATTGAAATTAATCCTGAAAATACTGAAATGTCGTCTGAAATGGATTTAGTTATAAGAAATACAGGAGCCATTTCTTTACCTAAATTTGTATCATTGTTTAAAAAAAATTAAATTATTTTTGTGAAAATACATCATTAATATTTGAATCAGAGGAATCACCTGGATTTAATACTGATGAAGAAACTGTACCATAATCTTGATGATTAATAATCATATCTACATAGTAAGGAATTCTTATTGCATTATTTACAGCAGTTTCAAATATTGAAGTAAAATATGTATCAGAAAAAATTTCTTTGTTTAGAGTTCTAATTATAACATTAACATTCTTTGTTTTCTCACTAGAATCAGAATTTGAAGAATGATATTGTCATCAGATTGTTGCTTTGTGAATAAAGAAAGTGTTTCACATGTTATTAGAGAATTAGTTTGTATTATAGTTGGATTAATAGATGGTGATGAAACAGATGATGAACCAATTGATTTTGAATTTTATGAAGTTGAATTAGTTACAAAGATATTCTTAATAGATTCGATAGGATTAAGATTAGAAATTTTTTCGTTAATGAGTTTTTGAGAAGATTCACCCGCTTCAGACATTTCATTGGAAAATTTATTTCCAGTTTGGCTTATTTCATTAGAGATATCTCCTGTTTTATCTATTATTTTATCAATTGAATCATCAATTCTTTCTTCAACTGAATTTGAAGCTTTAGAACCAAAATTTGATACGTCGTTTTTGAAAGAATCAATTACACTTGCAGAAGTTGAGGGAAATAAGATATCAATCTCATTAGAAAATATCATGCCTCCTAATATCAAAATACCTGCAATTATACCTAATTTTATGAACATTTTATTATAATTCAAAAAAAATGATTTTAGATTCATACTAAAAAAAATAATCAAAATAGAGTGAATTTTCTTAACTAAGTTTTGTTAATTTCCTAAAATAATCCAATCAATTATTCCATCAATATTTGACGACGTAAGAATTACCTTAATTGGTCCCAAAGAGGATTCTTCTGCCTCTTCACAAATTGTTATTTGTTCAACAAAAGCTGCCTGTTTGTTAAGATAAAACCAGGTTGTATTATTATCTAAATTTTTTTCAAGATAACGACGGTAGATGTTTTGAGATTTTTTTGAATGAATTGTTTCATAAATTTTTTCAAATGATCTTAATTCTTTTGATTGTGCTGTTATCGAAAAAAGTTCAGTTTTTATTGTAGAATATGGAAAAATATTTGAAATTGCTTTTTTAACTTTTTCAGGATCTTCAGAAGGATGTAAAGTACTTGTCATTTGAATTATGCAATCAATATTTGGAATTTTCATTCTATCCAACTTTGAATAATTTCATAAACATTTTTGATTAATTCATCTTTTGTCAAGCCTATATTTGATATTGCATAATCAGATAAAGCTATTGAATTGCTAATTCCAACTCCTAATTCACGATTGTCCCTTTCTTCAAAGTGTTCTTTTGTTTGTGGATCATCTGACCTCCCTCTTTTTTGTAGAAAATTAAATCTTGTATCTGTAGAAGCATGAATTGCTAATAGTTTTACAGTACCATATTTTTTTAGTACTTGTATTTCATCATTTGATCGTACCCCATCTACTAGAATCACGTTAGCTGTAGAAGATTCTATTTGTGGTTTTACTAATTCTGCTATAGCGCCTGGACCATTTTTTTCTCTGAGTTCAAGCATTAATTTCCCAAGATTTGATCTTGTTAATTCTAAATTTCTTTTTTTTGCTTCTTCCCTAACAACATTTCCCATATTGATAATTTTGTATCCTTTTGATTCCAAACTTTCAGCAATGGTGGATTTTCCAGCACCAGGCATGCCTGTTAGACATACAATTAGTTTTGTCATATATTGACAAAAAAGAGACTTGTCTATCAAGTTACCGGAAATTATTATAAAGATACATCAAAGAATGTTGTGATGCGAACTTTTGTAGCAGTAGAAATTTTAAATAATGATGTTATTCATTTAATAAAAAAATTTCAAAATAAAATTAACATCAACGCAAAACCTGTTGATGCAGAAAATTTACATTTTACATTACAATTTTTAGGAGAGATTTCAGATGAAATCTCTCAAAAAATTATTAATGCACTTAATACGATTGAATTTTCAAGTTTTAATATTAATTTGAAAGGAATAGGTGCATTCCCTAAACCTAAATTTCCAAGAGTAATTTGGATAGGTACTGATGAGAATGGAGGTAATATGTTAATTCAGCTAGCAAAAAAAGTTGAAAAAGTCTTAGAACCTTTAGGATTTTCTCCTGACAAATCATTCAAACCTCACATTACAATATTTAGGATTAAAAAAAAGGTAGTAGATATAACAAAAGAGTTAGATAGTCAAAAAATGACAGATTTTGGCATTCAAGAAATAATTAGTTTCAAATTAAAAAAAAGTGAACTTACATCTAGTGGACCAATTTATTCTGATTTAGAGGAGGTTAAAGCAAGAAAATGAAACAAATTATTAGTAAAGTGTCTAAAAATGTAATTCCATCAAAAACAATTGAGAAATCAAAAAATGAAATTGGTTATTTAGCATTCAAATTAGTAGAAAAAGAAATTGCAAAATATCCAGAAGTTGTGGGATTAGAATTTGGAGGATCATATGCAAAAGGTACTTGGTTATCAAAAGATGCAGATATAGATATTTTTGTAAGATTCAAAAAATCCACAATAGAAGAGAAATTTAAAAAAATTTCAAAACAAATAGGTTTTAATTCATTAAAAAAATATTCTCCTTATGTTAGGTATTCTGATCATCCATACGTTGAGGCTAAAATTAAGAATACTAAGATCAATGTAGTACCATTTTATGATGTAAAAATAGGAGAATGGAAAAGTGCTGCAGATAGATCAACATTTCATACTAAATTTATGCAAAAATCATTAACATCAAAAATGAAAAATGATGTAAGAATTCTCAAAACATTTCTAAAATCAAATGGAATTTATGGTGCAGAAATTGCAAAACAAGGATTTAGTGGATATGTATCAGAGGTTTTAATTTTGCATTTTGGAAGTTTCGAAAATATTATAAAATCAATATCAAAAATTAAAGAAAATCAAGTTATTGGAAAAACTTCAAAGAAATTTGAAACATCAATTGTAATAATTGATCCTATTGACAATAACAGAAACTTAGCTGCTGCAATATCTAATGAAAATATTGGAAAATTTGTTTTAATTTGTAGAGGCCTTAAAAATAAAGGTACTTTAGATTTCTTTAAGGAGAAAAAATTAAAAATTTCAAAAAAGTATTGGGAAAATTTGTTAGTTATAAAATTTAATTTTGAAATTAGAAGTCCAGATATAATATGGGGACAGATTAAAAGAGCTACTTCATCATTGTCTACACAATTAGAATTAGGTGGATTTAATGTATTAAGAAGTAAATCTTACACAGATCAAAAAAATCAAGTTTATCTATTTTTCTTCTTGGAATCATCAAGGATTAATGAAATATATTTAAAGGATGGACCAGATTTTTTTAGGGAAGATAGTTCTAAGAGTTTTATTTCTAAAAATCTTGGAAATACAGAATTAATGTGGATAGGAAACAATGGAAAAATAATTTCAGTAGAAAAGAGAAAGCAGACAGATGCAGTCAGATTTATGTCAGAATTTTTGAAAAAGAATCTTCAAATAGGTATTCCAAAAGGTCTTCAAAATGATTTTAAACAAGGTTACAAGATTTCAGTAGGAAAGAAAAATTTAAGCAAATCAATTAAAGAGGTTGCAAATGAGTTGATTTCAACAGATGGCACACTCGTTTATTTCAATTAAGAAACTTTCTAATGAGCCATATTCAAAAATTCTTGGATATCCAAAGGCTACTAGTCGTCAAATAAAATCAAGAATTACTGAGTTAGAAAAATTAAAAATTCGATCAATCTCATTTACAGGTCCTACAATAATTGATAACCTAGCAATTTTAGGTAAAGGATATGTAGGAGTTGTAGTTCTTGCAAAAAGAAATAATAAATTAGTTGCATTAAAAATTAGAAGAACTGATTCACAAAGAAAAGAAATGAAAAATGAAGCAATTTTACTGAAATTAGTGAATTCTGTAAATGTTGGACCAAAGATGTTAGTTGCTAGCAAAAATTTTTTGGTGATGGAATATCTAGAAGGAATTAAAATTAGTGAATGGGTTTATTTTTTAAAAGGTATTGGAAGTGCAAAAAAATTAAAATTCACAATCAGAAAAATTTTAGAAGATTGCTATAGATTAGATCAATTAGGTTTTGATCATGGTGAATTAAGTAATATTTCTAAACATGTCATAGTAGAAAAGACAAAATCTACTTTAATCGATTTTGAAAGCTCCAGTACTAAACGAAGACCATCAAATGTTACATCTATAACTCAAGCACTTTTTATTGGATCCGGGATTGCAAAAAAAGCTCAAAAAATTTACAAAAATTCATCCAAAGAAAAAATTATTGGTGCATTGAAACAATACAAACAAGAAAAAACAAGAGAAAATTTTGATGTATTATTAAAAATTCTGAAATTGTAATGGGATTGGCAGGATTTGAACCTGCGACCACTAGTCCCCCAGACTAGTATCATACCAAGCTAGACTACAATCCCTTGTCTCAGAAGCACAAAATGAAATTATTAAATCGTCGTATTGATTAATCAAATACATGAAGATTTGTAATATTTGTCACAAAATTTCAGCAACTGATCAAGATCATCTTGATTGTGTTCAAAAAAGAAGTATCGAATTACAAGATGAAGATTTTAAAAATAATATTCCAGAAAGACTAAATCTATCCAAAAATACTCAAGATTTAGGTGTCGAAGTAAAAGCAATCTTAGAACATCTTTCTAAAGCTAAAGATGATAAAGATGAATTATAACCATTTTGCTAGTCTTTCTTGTTCAAATTCCACTTTTTTAGAAAGATTATCTGTAGTTGATTCTGTAAGATTTGTTGAAGGTTTTGAATTTGAGAACATGTCCACTTCGATAATAGATGCAGTATCTCTACCAGATTCTATAAAACAACCACCCTTTCCGTCAAAAAGTGCTGATTCTTCTTTAGATTGAATTTTTGAAATTATGTTTTTTGCAACTGTAATACCTTCTCCCTCTGCAAAAACTCCTGCTTTTGGAACTGCCATTGTTTCTGCAACTGTTAAACTAGTAACATCACCTATTGCAAAAACATTTTCAAAAGATGTTTTACAATCTCTATCTATTAAAATGAATCCAGGTTCTTCAGCTAATCCAGAATCATAAATAATTTTTGGAGCTATATGTGGAGGAATAGCTAAGAGTAAATCAAAATCAGCTTCACTGTTTTCAAAAATTAGTTTTTTTGATTCGACAGATTTTATTTTACATGAATTATGAAAAATAATTTTTTCAGAATTAAGAAGTTCAAGAATTTGTTTGCTCACTTCAGGACCAGCTGCAGGTAAAGTTATAGGGGTAGGACTGTAAAAATCAATTTCCATAGAATTACGTATTCCACGTTTTCTAAGCATAGAATCTATTAGTAAACTGGCCTCAAATGGTGCAGGTGGACACTTGTATGGCATTCCCATAATAGATATTGCAATTTTTCCAGATTCTATATTTTCTAATCTGTCATGAATTTCTGAAAGATCATTGTGATCATATAGATTTAATCCGTTTTCAACTAATCCTGGAATTTTTTCTGGAGCCAAGACAGCACCCATAGAAATTATCAGGTAATCATATTGAATATTTTGAGATAGTATTTTTATATTTTTCTTTTGTAGATCAATTTTTAAAATTTCATCTTTAATGAAATTGATTTCTTTTTTTGCTAATTCATTTAATGAACCGGTGGAATTTTCAAAAGTTCGTGTTCCATTAATTATCCATAATTTTGCAAATCCTACCATAAACCAGTCTTTTTTATCAATTACAGTAATTTTTACTTGTGATGAAGATAAAGAATTTCTTAATTCATTTGCAGTTGATAATCCACCAAAGCCTCCTCCTAAAATTAGAACATGTGGGATATCAGTCAACTTAGCGTTCTTGAGTTGTAGGTCTAATCAAGATTTCATTAACATTTACATGAGATGGAGATTCAACTGCATACAAAATTGCATTTGCAATGTCTTCTGCTTGTAATGCTTCCATCTTCTTTGCATTTTCAATAAATCCTTGCAATGATTCATCAGTAATTGTATCATTAAGTTCTGTTGCAACAACTCCAGGCTCTATACTAGTAACCCTAATGTTAGATCGTACACTAAATTCTTGTCTTAATCCCTCACTAAATGCTGCAACTGCATGTTTTGTTGCACAATAAACACTTCCTGCTGGAAAAACAATTCTTCCAGCTACAGACGAGAGATTTACAATATGACCAGATTTTTTATCTTTCATATGAGAAATTACTGCGGCTGTAGAATATAATACGCCTTTAATATTTACATCAATCATTCTATCCCATTCATCAACCTTTAGACTTTTGAAGAAGCTCAAAGGCATCAAACCTGCGTTATTTACAAGAATATCAATAGAATTCCACTTGTCTAAAACTGCATTAGCAAAATTTTCACATTCAGATTTTTGAGTTACGTCTAATTTTTGAAAAAATACTTCTCTACCATCGGCAGAAATTTTTTTTGCAAGTTCTTCCAATCTGTCAACTCTTCTAGCTCCTATAGCAACTTTAGCACCAGCTTTTGATAGTGCTAATGCAGTAGCAAAACCAATGCCACTACTTGCGCCAGTAATTATTGCAACCTTATCTTTAATCATCTAAATTTCCTAAACTGATTATCATTGTAAAAATGTTTAGATGTTAAGAAAATGCAAATTTTAAGCAAAGTTGTAGCACCTTTATTAAAAGAAAAAATGTAATGAAATTATGAAATCTGAAAATTGCGCATACTGTGGGGATCTAATTGATATGCCTTTTCAATGTAATTATTGTAAGGATCCATTTTGTTCAGAACATAGACTTCCTGAAGAACACAGATGTGTAAAACTTAGTCAGATTAGAGCAAGAAGATTTGGGGAGAAAAAAGTAATACGAGATGGAGAGCCTAACAAACCAAATATTTTCAAACGTATTTTTAGAAGATTTTAAAATCAATAAGGACTTTTGTCAGGAGATATTTTTGCACGTCTTCCTTGATAAATAAGTGCAATAGCAAGTGCAAACATCACCATTGCAGTTAACGGAAAATTTTGTGGGGCAGGCAAAATAAACCAATAATATACTCCAAACCCAATAGATACAGTTGCTTGTACCCATAATTTTACCCATTTTGGAGCTTTGATTAATCTACTAATAGCTTCTACTGTAAAAATTCCAATTACAGGATAAATTGTGTAAAATAAAAAATCGATTACATCTACACCTGTATGAGACATTCAACATCAAAAGAAAATAGGTATAATTTCTACCTAATCTTCCCAACGTACTTTAGTGGCAATATTTTTGGAAATTAAGGCTTTGGCATTCTCATAGGGAATTGTTGCTATATCCTCAGGTTTGAAAGGACCATATTTCTCGAGGTCAGCACCAACAATTTCATCTACTTTATTAAGAAATCTAATAACAATTTTTTTCGTCTTGTGGTTTTGAGCTAATGATTCAAGAAATTTTGATTTTCCGTGAATTGTTGCTGAAATAATCATTTCAATTCTTTCTTTTTCTTCTTCCTTTGAATCTAAAATGAATTTTTCTTCATCTAAAAGATATCCGATTTCTATTTCAGAAAAGCTCAAAATTTTATCCAATCTGATATTTATTAATAATGATGATAATTCAGTTGCCATTTTTATCATTATGTCTTTAATTTTGCTTTCTACACCATCAAATTCTTGCTTTCGTAAATTTCCTATAAAATCAGCAAGATCTCGATAAAAGTTCGGATCAATTTCTAATAAGGAATCATTTTCAATTTCTCGTAAAACTGTATGATGTAATGAATTGATATCTATTTGATTTGATTCAGGCATTTCTTACCCAATCCTTAAATGTTGGATGTATTTGTGTTTGATTGAAGTACAAAATTGCCCTATAAAGTAAGTCATGGTAAAGCAATACAAGTAACGTATTCACCAGACGAAGTTTTCTCTAGAATTCAGCATGAAGGTATCCAATTTATCGATTTACAATTTACTGGTCTAACGGGTCATTTTCATCACACTACAATTTCAGCTGATACTTTTACTCCTGAACAGATGAGAGATGGATTACCTAAATTAGATGGTTCATCCATAGTTGGTTTTGCCAGCATCAATGATTCAGATCTGCTTTTAAAGCCAGATCCAAATACATTTGCGATAATTCCTTGGATGACTGAAAACAAAACTGCTAGACTTCTTTGTGATATTTACTGGGGAGAAAATAGAGGAAGATTATCACGGGATCCTAGAGGAATTTCTCAAAAAGCTGAAGAGTATATCAGTTCTCAAGGATTTGATTTTAGTACATGGGGTCCAGAGGTGGAATTTTTTGTTTTTGATAAAGTTCATTGGGATGTTTTAACACCATACAAAGGACAATCATATTCAATTGAATCAAAAGAATCTCCATGGAGTCAAGAAGGAGATGGATATCCAATGGGATTACAAGAAGGATACTATCCTAGCACACCATCAGATACTCTTACACCGTATAGAAATGAATGTGTGAATATTCTTAAAAGTAATTTTGGGATCTTATGTGATAACCATCATCATGAAGTTGCAACTGCAGGGCAATGTGAAATTGACATAAATTATGATTACATGACAAATGCTGCTGATGCTGCTCAGTCATACAAGTATGTAATTAGAAATGTTGCACAAAAATATGGAAAAGTTGCAACAATGATGCCCAAACCAATTGCTATGGATTCAGGATCTGGAATGCATGTTAATGTTAGTTTATGGAAAGGAAAAGAAAATGCATTTTTTGATCCAAATGATGAGATTGAGCTAAGTCAGACTGGAAGATATTTTTGTGGTGGAATCATTAATCACGCAAAAGCATTATCTGCAATTTGTAATCCTACTACTAATTCATACCATAGATTGGTACCAGGTTATGAGGCTCCAGCATATATTGCATGGAGTTCAGGAAACCGTTCTGCTATTGTAAGAGTTCCTAAACATCTAACAGGAAAAGCTTATGCACATCTAAAAAGACTAGAGTTCCGAGCTCCTGATCCTTCATCAAATCCATATCTTGTATTCGCTGCTGTAACTGCAGCTGGAATGGATGGATTAAAAAAGAAAATAGATCCTGGAGATGAGGTACGTGACGATATTTTCAAGATGACTAAATCTGATAGATCTAGAAGAGGAATAGGTGTTCTTCCAAAAAGTCTTGGAGAAGCACTAGATGCATTAGAAAGCGACAGAAAATTCCTTAATACGATTTTTACAAATGATGTAATTGATAAAATCATAGAATTAGAAAGACGTGATCAACGTGAAATAGCAATTAGGCCACACCCACATGAATTTTATCTATATTTTGATGTTTAGATTCTTCCAGTAAGTGCAATAATGTAGTATAATGAAATTGCCATTAAGATAAATCCTCCTCCAAGAAATATTTCTTGTTTTTTTTCAGACGTGGCAGATTTATAGAGTAAAACTCCACCTGTAAGACCTACAAACAATATTAGAACTCCAATAACTACACTATCAAAACTTGTGTTAGTAATTAATGGATGAAAAAATCCCGCAAGTAATGCAAAGAATGAAACAAGGTAAATGTACTTAAAACCTACAAGGATTTTGGATGATGTTTTATTCAATATTGTTCGTAAATATGGTAATCAAATAAACTTTTGAAAAATTTTTAAAAATAATTTACATCATTCCGCCCATGTCAGGCATTCCACCCATTCCAGGTGGCATTCCACCCATTCCAGGTGGCATTCCACCCATTCCAGGTGGCATTCCACCTTCTCCACCAGGTGGACCACCTCCAGATTTTTGAGTGGCAATTACATCATCAATTCTGAGAATCATACATGCAGCTTCGGCGGCTGCTGAGACTATCTGAAGTTTTACTGCAAGTGGTTCAATAATATCACTTGATTTCATATTACCGACTTTTCCTTTCATTACATCAATTCCAGTCCATTTTTCACCTTTCTGTTGTTTTGAACGAAGAAGTGTAAGTGTATCAATTGGATCCATTCCAGCATTTTCAGAAAGTGCTAATGGGATTGATTCTAAAGCATCAGCAAATTTTTCAGCAGCTAATTGTTCTCTTCCTTCTAGAGATTTTGCCCAACTTCTGAGTTTTGTTGCAGCAAATGTCTCAGGGGCACCACCACCTGCAACAATTTCAGGTTTTAGAATTACATCTTTTACAACCATAAGGGCATCATGAACAGAACGTTCAACTTCGTCTACTACTCTTTGTGAACCTCCACGTAGAAGTAATGTAACAGATTTTGGATGTTTACATCCTTCGATAAATACCCATTTGTCTTCTTCAATTTTTCTTTCTTCAACAATTTCTGCACTTCCTAGATCTTTTTCAAAGAGATCATCAAGGTTTGTAACTATTCTTGCACCAGTTGCTTTTGCAAGTTTTGTAAGAT
>JAOTTS010000025.1 GCA_029864335.1 Candidatus Nitrosopumilus sp.
AATTCTAATCTAAAGAGTTTAATTGTTCATTTTGTGTTTTTTAAAACGGTACTCTGGCAGAACGGTTATGCGTGAGCCTGCAAAGCTTATACAAGGGGGTTCGACTCCCTCGGGTACCTTATTCTACTATCACTTGTCCCTTCATCCAAGGATGAAGAGTGCAAAAATAATCATATGTTCCTGATTCATCAAAAGTAAGAGAAAATGATTCAAAGGGATCTAAATGACCACTGTCAAAAAGTTCAGTAGGCTCATCGTAAAAACCAGAAGTTACACTATGAAATGCAGAGTCTTGATTTTCCCATGTTACTTGTTTCCCTTTTTCAATGACAATTGAAGATGGAATGTAGCAAATATCTTGCACCTCGCATCCTGGACGTGAAACTTTTGTAGGCATTATAACATCACCTTTTACAATCAAATCAGATGTTTCTGTATTCTTCTTATCAGAATTACTTGGCATAGATAATGCCAGAATTACAATTAAAACTACTCCAACTACGCTCATTGTAGTTATTTTTTTTATCAAAACACATCACATCCAAAACAGAGTTATTACATAATTACCAAATTCTCTAAATATATAACATGTTAGAAAGTTCAATTGACTTGCAATAAAAATGGATTGTTAGAATACATTCCAGGTTCTCATGCACTTTTAGTACAAAAAAATTCAAGTCCTCCTTTAGAAGGGTTTGCTGAAAATATTCGAGGAAGTATTCACGAATATGCTGAAAATTCAAAAAGTGATGTTGAAAAAGGAAATAATTTCCTTCAATGGGTTCTAACAAGAGTTTTTGAGGCTACAGAGGATGATGCAGCTGATGCAATTGTTGATGGAGCAAATGATCTTGGAATAGATGCATACCTACCAGTAGATTTTTCAGATAATACAATTAGATTATTTCAATCAAAATATGGTACGTCTCATTCATTAGAAGCAATTGCAAAATTCAAAGAAGATGCAAAGCGATTACTAGCAAAAGATGTTACAAAAATGAGACCGGAGTTGGCTCAGCTTGTTACAAAAATTAAAGAAAAAAATCTAAAGATAAAGTGTTGTTATGTCACCGATCAGAAAGTAGAATACAAAGATGAAGTAGTTGAAATCATAGATGAAGAAAAAATAATTCAAAAATTATGGGATCGAATCAAAAAACCAGCAGCAGGAAAAAAATCATCTATCAAACTAGAGAGAATGCTTAGACATGAAAATACAATTTTAGGTATTTTAAAATTACGAGAATTAACGGAATTTGTAAGTAAAAGTAGAGACTATGTTTTTGAATCAAATATCAGACAATGGATGCAATTCAAGACTACAGTTAACAAAGGATTAAGAGACACATTACAGAGCAATCCAACTAAATTCTTTTTTTATAATAATGGAATTACTATTGTAGTTAGTGACTTTAAAGAGTTGGGAGAGAATTTGATTGAGCTTAATGCACCTCAAATTGTTAATGGAGCTCAGACATCAAATTCAATTCTTGATCATTCAAAGAGAACAAAAAATATGGACGGTTCTATGACAGTTACTATAATCAAAGCAGATGATGAACAAGAACAAAACAACATTACAAAATACAGGAATTCTCAAAATTCAGTAAGAGGAAAAGATCTTGTTTCTTTGATGGATTTTCATAAATCAATTAAATCACAATTAAGAAATTGTGGCTATTTTTATGAAATTCAAGCAGGTTCTTTTGATAGCAAATCAAAGTCTAAACAATGTGAATATGAAGGAGATTTAATTTACAATAATTATCTTCCAGATAATCATAAAAAAGTAATTGTTGCCAAAGATGCAATTCAATCACTAGTTGCAGGAATTGAACAAAGGCCGACAGAAGCATACAGTTCACCAGCTCAGTTTCTTCCAAGAGGAAGTAAATATGATGATATCTTTAATGACAACCTAAAAGATGATTACAGACTTTTACTATATCCATATCTGGTCAAAGAATTTGCAAAAAAATCATTAAAATATGGAAAACAAGGAGGACATAAAACAAAAAGATATGCAACATTATTTTTTGTGGCCGTTTATTTTAGAATACTCCATAAGAAAATTCTTGAATCAAAGGGAGATTATAAAGGAGATATTAGAAAATTGGAGCCTATTTTTCGTAGTTTCAAACTGAATTCTAGGATTTTAAAGATTACAGATATTATTGTGACCAAATTTCTTGAGGATACAGTAGTAGATGATGAAATTGAATTGGCCAACACCAAACATAATTTCTTCTCCCAACATGTTTGGAATGATACAATGTTGCGCGTAATTGATAAAAAAATCAGGCAAGAAGATGATGAAATCATATCATTAAAAAAACTAGCAAGTAGTTTATTTTAATTTTAAAGGCAGAAGTCCAACCAAGTAAAAATCTTGCAGGAGGTTTACATTGGTCAGACTATCTACCTAAATTTAGTAAAACCCAGTGATATTTAACATAATTATTATGATTTGTATTTTCTACGAGAATGTTTTTTATATCGATTAAAAAGACCAAAAGCACTTTGGTTTCAAAAGAAAAATGTGTCATTTGTAGTGAAAAAATCCAACTTCGTTACAATCCAATGGATGAATGGGGAATAGAAGGTTCGATTTGTGGAAATTGCTATTCAAAAAAAATCAGTGAGCATTATCCAGGAGAACACGTTAGAGTAAACAAACATTTGGATTAGATTTTTTCTGATTTTGAATACTTATTTGCATTAAGACAATTCCATGCAAGTGGATCATCTTTTACATCTTTTTCTTCTAAAAATTTAATGTCAGTTGTTGTTTTTTTTCTTTTCAATAAATTTATTTGAAAACTAGAAAATTGTTTACAGTCACAGTTATTGAAAAGACATACATCATTATCATTCTCATCATGATCTTGGGCTTCATGACTGCAATTACACAAAGCATCCTTTTTTACATCACCAAGTGATTTTTTTGTATACACTCCCAATCTAAGATACGCTTCACCACCATGTCCTTTCTTAAATCGTTCATAATTTTCAGACTTTGGCAATACTTTAAAAAATGATAAATTAGTTTCAGGTTTTTGAGAATCTGAAGCCATTATGAACCAATAATTATCATCAATTTCTACAAATCTGATTTTAATGGATGGATCTACCCACCAGTGAATAGTATCATGCCAAATAGATGCAGATTCTTTTTGATCAGTAAACAAAGGAACTACATTCATTCTAAGGTCATAATATCGATAAGCAACACCTACAAAGTCATCAAACCAGGTAATTGAAGATTGGGAAGACAATGCAGACAGATCAGCCTAGAGCTTATTTATTTGATCTGAATGAATGGTAATACCCTTATATCTGAGTTTGAGATAATCATAGTTATGGTCTCCTATAGAACTAGTATGCAAATAGTTGCAGACTTGCTTACTGCTACTGAACAATCTGGACAGGAAGGCATCAAAACAACTTCACTTCTAACAAAGGCAAATTTATCTCATTCAAGATTATCTAAATTCTTACAGAATTTAACCGGTGCAGGATTAATAAACAAAATTGAATTTGATGGAAAGAATACTTTTGTAATTACACCAAAAGGAAGACAATATTTGGAATCTTATGCAAACTTTTCCAGTATTGCAGAATCGTTTGGATTGGAACTTTAAAATCTATTTTCTAGATCTTCTTTTAGCATTAGCTTTTAGTCGTTCTTTTTTGTCTTTGTATGAGCTGTAAACAAAAATAATGATTATTCCTGCAATAGCTGCATAAAATAATGTAAAAAGAGGTGGATCTCGGAATTCTCCTGAAGATGGTTCAACATATGCTATAGGAATAGTCACAACCATAAAGATCAAGATTATTAGAAGGTATTTGTCCACAAATCGATTTATTTACAAAACCATATATCTTTTTGAAATTACATGATGTCAATAGAAGATCATGGTAAAAATACTTGAAATGGCAGGATTAGTTCTTGTAGCAATTATGTCGCTAGGATTTGTAGGTCTATTCGAACCATATGGGATAAAAAATGGTACATCAGAATTATTTTGGGGGTGTGCCGGAGCTACACTTTTGATAATCATATACAGAAAAATGAAAAAAAAACGAGAAGAACAAGAAGAGTAAAGATATTTTAGAAATTGTTAAGAAAGGATCAGTGTTTATTCAATCGACAGATCTATAAAGGACGATTCAAGGTTATTTAGAAGGGGAGCATGGCAGAACAATCAAAACAATGGTGGGAAGGTTTAGGAAAAGAATTAGAAATTGACATTGAAACCTTTGATGAATAAATAGATAAAAAATCTAAACAATTTTAAAATTTTTACAAATCAAAGCCTCGAACGGGATCTGAACCCGCGACCTAACGCTTACGAGGCGTTCGCTCTACCAGACTGAGCTATCGAGGCACTTTTTGGTTGAGCCATTAGAGTTAATAAAAAGCCTTTCTGACTCAGGGTAAATGAAGAAGACAATCTCTGGAATCAGAGGAATTTTTGGAGATGATCTTAATCTAAAAGATGTACTTGAATTTTGCAATAATTTTTCCACCTTGGTTAGTTCAAAAAAATGTGTAATCGGTAGAGATACTAGGCCATCAGGTCTAATGATGATGGAAACTGCGAGTGCATCTCTGATGAACAATGGAATTGATGTGTATAACTTGGGGATAGTCCCAACTCCTGTTGTTTTTAGAGAGGCAAGAAAGTATGGGGCAGGAGTAATAATTTCTTCATCACACAATCCACTTGAATGGAATGGAATGAAATTCATCATAGAGGGCAGAGGTATCAACGAGAAAGAATTACCTCAAATTATTAAACATCAGAATGTGCCAAAATCAAAGATAGGAATAGAGAAAGAAGTAAAGTCATCATATATTGAGGATGCCAAGAAGATCATAGGAGACATTGAGAACCCACCAGAAGTAGTAGTAGACATAGGTGGTGGGGCGGCAAGGGACTTTGCACCAGAACTGCTAACTAGTGTAGGCTGTAAAGTTGATGTGATAAATGCAGATCTTCAGGGATGTACAAGAGGGCCAGATCCTACTGCAGACAAGTTATCAGACTTGACAGAGGCATCAAAGAAAAAAGACATTGGATTTGCATTTGACTTGGATGGAGATAGGCTAGTTGTTGTAAGAAATGGCAAGAAACAGATACCAGATGTAACGTTGGGGCTTGGTGTTGCAAGATCACTCGATTTAGGATACAGGAATTTTGTCTTGAGCATAGACACTAGTGTATCAGTTGAGAAGTTTATCAAAGAAAAAGGAGGAGTGGTCCAGAGATCTAAAGTTGGAGAGGCAAACGTGATTGACCTCATGATTCAGAGTAATTCTCAAGCAGGTGGTGAAGGAAGTAGCGGAGGTTTTATTCTACCAGAGTTTAATTATTGTCGGGAAGGTATTCTAACTAGTGGACTAATTGCATCAATGTTAGGAGATACAAATTTTAACGAGATATTAGACTATATGGAAAGTTATCATCAAATCAGAGAAAAGATGCCAGTTGATGCAGACTATCATGATAAGGTAGTGCAAGAAGTTAGCTCACAATTTGCAAAGGAGTATTCTGAGACAAACACAATGGATGGAGTAAAGGCAATAATTGATGAAGACAGTTGGGTCTTGATAAGAAAGTCAAACACAGAAGACATCATTAGAGTTTCAGCAGAATCAAATGATGAGGAAAAATGCAAAACAATTGTCAAAGACACACTACAACTTGTAAAAGAATGCTATGACAAAATTAGATGAAACTACAATTATCAAAATCTTTCAAGACAAGTTAAACAAAAAGAGATTCATTTCCGAAGATGTTGAATTTTTCCAATTGGGTAAAACCAAGATAGTTGCAAAATCAGATACACTTGTTCAAAGCACAGATATTCCACCAAAAATGAGGCTGGAAGATGCAGCACGAAAAAGTATTGTCGCATGCGTTAGTGATTTTGCAGCAAAGGGAGTCAAACCGGAGTTTGGAATTATTTCAGTCAATCTTCCAAAGAAAATCACGCAAGACAAGGTAAGAGAGATTGCAAATGGTTTTCAAAAAGCATCAAAGGAATTTGGGATTACAATTTTGGGAGGAGATACAAATTTAGGAAAAGAGATTGTGTTTAATGTCTGTATTTTTGGAAAGACAGAAAAAATTGTAAAAAGGCAAGGGGCAAAAAAAGGAGACAGTATTATTGTCACAGGGCCGTTTGGATACACATCTGCAGGACTAGACATACTTTTGAATAAGAAGAGAGCAAAAGGAAAATTTACTGCAAAGGCAATTCTATCTGTACTAAGACCCAAACCCAAAATTGAATTTGGAATAAGAAATGCAATATACTTTTCATCCTCAATGGACTCTAGTGATGGACTATCTACAACACTCAATGAAATGGCTATGCAGAGCAAGAAGAGATTTACCATAGAGAAAATACCACATACAAAAGAAACAGAGCAATTTGCAGAATCTCAAAAATTGAATTTGAACAACTTAGTGTTTAACGGTGGAGAGGAATATGAAATTGTATTTACTGTATCCCCAAAATATTTGGCAGCAGTAAGAAAAAGTGCAAAAAGAATCAAAACCCCAATAATTGAGATAGGTCATGTAGAGTCAGGAAAGGGAGTGTATTTGAGGGGAAACGATGCTCAAAGTAAAATTGTTGATCTGGGTTGGAAACACTTTAGATAATTATTCACCATGCATGATGTCTCGTTCTACATTGTTGGCAATACGAATAATAGAATCAGCTGGAAGTACTGCTACGCACTCTTTCATCCAAATATTATCCAAGTACAGTATTCTCTTCATGTAGTTTTCAGGCAGGTCTTCAGTATTTGCTGCAGGGTAAATCGCATGTATATTATAGCCTTCATTTGCAATCTGCTGGCATTTTTTCTCCAAAGGAGATAATCCGTCTTCATTAGTATTCATAAACTGAAAAACAGCCGATCCAAGCAATGCGGTCACTACTGCAACGCCTATTGCTACAAAGAGAATTGAGGCCAATAACAAAATCATAATCAGATAGTATATGAATAATCATCAAATCATCTCCAAGTGACCAAACTAGATTGAAAAAATCAATGTTTTTTAAACCCTTGAAGGTGTGGGTAGACATTGTCAGAAATTGAAGCCCAAGTTGAGGAAGTTTCAGTAGAAGAAGTAGAAACACCAGTTGAGGAAGTAGAAACCAAGGCTGTAGTAGAAACCAAAGCTCAATCAGGGGCTAAGAAAGAAGGAACCGACAAATGGGGTATTGCTCATATTTACAGCAGTTACAATAACACAATTATTCATATGACTGATCTTACTGGTGCAGAGACTGTAGCTATCAGTTCAGGTGGAATACATGTTAATGCTGATAGATATGAATCATCACCATTTGCTGCAATGAAAGCTGCAAATGCAGTTGTAGAATCTGCAAGAACAAAAGGATTTACAGGATTTCACATAAGAGTTCGTGCAGTAGGAGGAGTCGGTTCTAGAGTACCAGGTCCAGGAGCACAGGCTGCAATCAGAGCTTTAGCAAGGGGAGGATTTAAGATTGGAAGAATTGATGATGTAACACCTATTCCTCATGATACCACTAGAAAGAAAGGTGGAAAAAGAGGAAGAAGAGTTTAGTCAGATAATTTTATTTTAACATTACAACCTCTAGAAAGAAAATAATCTGTCATAAATTTAACAAACTTTTGTAGTTGATCAGTCCACTGATATTTTTCTAACATGTCAGAAAATTTTTCTTCGATACCATTTTGTAACTCTGGTTTAAAAGCTAATTTAAAAAATGTCCATCCAAATTTTGTTGAAGGTTCGCTAAGGGTATATCCATTATAACATCCTAAAAGACTTTCCATATGTGAAAGAGATTTTTTTATAGATAGTAGATCATCAGCATAATTTTTAGTTCCAACTTCTAAAATAATATTCATTCTTCATCACTGTTTCCAGATGAGTTCTTACTAAGTTTATCACTTAATGAGACAAATTTTCCGTCTTGTTCAACATTGATTTTAGTTTCCATTCTAACATTGAGTCCTACTGATCTAAACAACATCAATAACTTTCCACCATCAATAGTTTCATTTATTTCACCACTCTTGATTAATTCAAATAATTTTTCTATGATAATTTTTGTTTCTTTTGGAAATTGTGATTCAGCATTTTCTAAAACTTCTAATCCTCTAAATCCAAGAATATTTACAAGTGAAGTACGTGGGTTTACATGGATTTTTTCTTTTGGTGATTCAAGAGATTCTTTAATTTCCTCTCTCGAAGAAATGTTTTTTTGCATTTCAGCTAGTCGCTTTGCCTTTAATCGTTCAAGTTCAGAATCTTCTTCGCTCAACCTTTAATCACACCAATAGGCACTAATTTTGCGACTTTTGTGGCTATTCCAAGATTATGAGACACATTAACTACAGCATCAACATCTTTGTATGCTTGAGGAGTTTCTTCTACAACCCCATCTCTTGTTAATGCTTTGATAAAGATCCCCTTGTCATTAAGAGATTTTTTTACATCATTTTCAGTGTAATTCCTTCTAGCTTTGGATCTAGACATTGTCCTTCCAGCACCATGAGCAGTAGAACCAAAACTCAAATTCATTGAATTTGGTTTACCAAGTAAAATCCAGCTTGAAGTTCCCATTGAGCCAGGAACCAAAACAGGTTGACCCAAATCACGATATTTGGAAGTGATTTCATCGCGGTTTGCAGGAAATGCTCTAGTTGCACCTTTTCTATGTACGACAAGTTTTCGTTCTGCTCCATCAACTTTGTGTTTTTCTACTTTAGCAATATTATGAGCAACATCATAAACTAATTTCATATCAAGATCAGATTCTGATTGATTAAATACACGTTCAAAAGAATTCCTAGTCCAGTGAGTGAGCATTTGTCTATTACTCCATGCAAAATTTAATGCTGCAAACATTGCCTTTCTATAAGATTCACCTTCTTCAGAATTATTTGGAACACATGCAAGTTCTCTATCAGGTAAATCAATATCATATTTTTCCATTGCTTGTTCTGAAACTCTAAGATAATCACTACACACTTGATGACCAAAACCTCTAGAACCACAATGAATCAAAACAGTAATGGTTCCTTCTTTAATTCCCATTCTGTTTGCAGCTTCTTCATCATGAACTTCTGAAACTTTTTGTACTTCTAGAAAATGATTTCCAGAACCTAAGCTGCCAAGTTGGGGTGCACCTCTTTTTCTTGCTTTATCAGAAACTTTGTTTGGATCAGCATTTTGAATTTGACCATTTTCTTCACAAACATCTGAATCATTTAATGAACCATAACCATGATCAATTGCCCAGTTTACACCTTTTACCAAAACCTCATCAAGTTCTGAATGACTAAGTTTTACTGCACCTTTAGAACCAACTCCAGAAGGAATTGAGCTGAACAGATCATTTACAAGTTCTTTTAGTTTGGAACGAACTGTTTGTTCATCTAAATTTGAACGAATTAGTCTCACACCACAATTAATGTCATATCCAACACCGCCAGGACTGATCATTCCTTCATCAGCATCCATAGCAGCCACACCACCTACTGGAAAACCATAACCCTCATGTCCATCAGGTAAAACAACACTATGACCAACTATTCCAGGAATTGATGCAACATTTCGTGCTTGCATAATTGTTCTATCAGACAGCATTTTTTGTAATAATGGTTCATCAGCGTAAATTCTCACAGGCACTTTCATTCCAAGATTAGAGTCAGCATCAATTTGATATTGGTTTTCTCCGATTTTTTTTGGGGCAACAGAAGACATGAGTATCGGTAAAAATTCTTTTCAATCCAATTTAAATCATCAGAAGAATAGAAAAAATAATTTTGGAGGAGAACAACCAAACATGAAATTTATGATCTGATTTATCTATGATAAAATAGTTTTATCATATGTGGTAAGAGAAAAGCTAACCGATAAGGAAATAGAAAAACAAAAAGAAGAACAAAAAATTAGAGTGGAAGCATCTCGTGCTGCCAGAAGAAGTGGAAAAAGTATCAAACCAGAAGGAAAGGTAACAAAATCAAATGCGAAGGCAAAAGAAGCAAGATCATCAAAAAAGATTGCAGCTGTACGAAAGAGAACAAGAAGTTAGAAATTCTTGTAATGTTAGAAAAAAGACCGCTTTATAATCTAAAGATTAATGAACCCAATATTTTTGGGATTATTTATTCATGAAGACAGGAAAAGAAATAGAAAAAAGACTCGTAGAAACTGAATCAATGGATGCAATGAAGTATTATCAAGGGGTTCTTAGAGCACTAGAATGGATAATAACAGGCACAGATGTTTAGAATCTAAGAATTTTTGCTGTTTTGACACTATTTCACTATGAGTACAGGTTTCTTTGATTTATGAAGTACATAATTTGATGTACTGCCAAGGAAAAGCTCTTTTGCTGCACCCATCCCTCTTGAACCAATTACAATAAGATCAAAGTTTTGTTTTTCTGCAACTTCAACAATTCTTTGTCCATCATCGCCATAGGATACTCTGTCAAAGAATAAAATTCCTTTTTGAGCTGCTTTTAATTTTGCTTTTTTCATAATTTTTTGGGCATAACCCAATAGAATTTTCTCTAAAGTAGTAATTGGATCACTAGTTCTAGGTTTTACAATTCCTGCCACATATAAACCAGTTATTGTTGCATGCGATTCTCTTGCCATGTGAATAGCAACATCAAGACCTCGAAATGAATTGGCTGAACCATCTAATGGAACAAGAATTTTCTTGATTTTAATCACCATGAGCAAAATTAAGCAATTTTCAATTTAAAGCAGATTGAGATTATCTAGTATGATTTTCAAGTTTGATATTCTAAAAGACTATAAAATATACTATAGACGTAATATAGTAAGTTGGAAAATGCTAAAGCTGTCACAGTTGCAGGTGTAATGACAAAATCGGTAATTTCTGTAGATTCGTCAATGACAATAAATGAAACCGCAAAAATGATGGAAGACGCTAAAGTTGGAGCAGTGATCATCATGGAAAATAATACACCGATAGGAATTGTAACAGATAGAGATTTTGCTGTAAAGGTGGCAGCTCATGCATATGAAATTTCTTCACCCATTAGGCGAATTATGTCATCTCCATTATTATCAATAAATTCAGATGAATCAGTTAGAAATGCAGCTGACTTGATGCATGAAAGAGGAATAAGAAAGCTACCAGTACTTAGTGACGATAAAGTAGTTGGAATGATTACTGCAACAGATATTGTTAATTTGTTGGCAGTTTGCGTAGAAGAAGATATGAGAGACATGTATTTTCATTCTGTAGCAAAAATTTTCACAAATTATAGTCCATATAATTAAAAAATTATGGCAATACCAATAATTTTACTAGTTGGAATTCCAATTTTATTAGGAATTGTATATATAACTCCGTTTGATCAACCTGAAGAGATCGAACAGAAGATAATTTCAGAACAACCTGACTTTAGTACATTATATTTTATTTTAATGGGTATTTGGACACTTTATTTAATCAAAATTCTTCTCCAGATAAAGAAAGGTACGTTCAAGATGACCCAGAGGTATTAGTATGAATACTGCACCATATTGGAACAAAAAAGTGTGTTCTGACTGTAAGAGAATGAATTGTAAGAATGGCTGTCTGTGTGATTGTCATGAATTACGAGATAGAGTGAATTAGAATTTCACAAGTAGATTTATTTTCTGTGTAAAAATAGTAGGAATGTTGGCAATTTTACCTATTGACAGTGGTCGTTATGGCACCAAAGAAATGATGAATATTTTTAGTGAACAGAGGAAAGTTGATTATCAATTAGAAATCGAAGGGGCTGCTGCAATCTCTCAAAGTGAGATAGGAATGATCTCAAAAAGAGCCGGTAAAGAAATTTTCAAAGCTGCAATGTCTGGAAAAATAACTGCAAAAAGAATCAAACAGTTAGAAGCAAAAAGTGATCATGACACTGCAGCTCTTGTAGAATCATTAAGTGAGAAATGTAGTAAAAGTGCTAGACCATGGATACATTATGGATTAACAAGTAATGATTTGGTAGATACCAGTAATTCAATGCAAATGAGAGATGCATTACAAATTATCGAACCTAAAGTTGCAAAGATGGCATCAATTCTTGCAAAAAAAGCAGTAAAGTATGAAAAAATTCCAGCTGTTGGTCGAACTCACGGTCAACATGCGAGTATCATATCATTTGGATTAAAATTTGCAAATTGGGCTGCGGAAATGGCAAAACACGTAGAAAGAATTGAGGAAATCAAGGAGAGGATTTTGATTTGTAAAACATTAGGTGTTGTAGGTACAGGGTCCTTAATGGGTGTAAAATCACTCGAAGTACAAAAAAGAGCATCAAAACGATTAAGATTATTTCCAGCAGAAGTAACAACACAAGTTGTTCCAAGAGAAAGATATGCTGAATATGTATTTGAATTGGCATTAATTGGTTCTACTTTAGAAAAAATTGCAATAGAGATTAGAAATTTACAAAGAACAGAGATTGCAGAAGTAGCAGAACAGTTCAAAAAAGGACAAATGGGAAGCAGTGCAGTTCCGGTAAAAAGAAATCCAATCAAAAGTGAGAGAGTGTCATCATTATCTAAACTAGTAAGAAGTCAAGTGGCAGTTTCCTTTGAGAACATTCCATTATGGCATGAGCGAGATCTTTCAAATTCAGCCAACGAGAGATTCATAATTCCAACAGTATCAATTTTGGTTGATGAAATGCTTGAGACCATGACCAGAATTGTTTCAAATTTGATGGTTAATGAGAAAAGAATTGTAGAGAATCTTTACATCACAAAGGGACAAATATTTGCTGAATTTGTTTTAGAAGCACTAATCAAAAAAGGCATACCAAGGTTTGTAGCATACAAAGATGTTCAAAGAGTTGCATTTGAGGCAAATGATAAAGGAATTCAGTACATCGATGCAATCAAAAATGATAAAGCATTTTCTTCAAACTTAGCAGACAAAGAAATTGATTCAATATTTTCACCAGAAAAACACCTTGGTGCATCTTCTGTAATTATAAATAATGTACAAAAATCTGTTCAAAATACGGTAAAAAGATTTATCTAATTTTTAGTAAAGCCTTGTGAATTTTTGAACCGTATTGTAATGCTTTCTTTCGTTTTGTACATGAAAGTTCTGGAACTTTAATGTCACTAGCTAACTTTCGTATAATGTGTTTACGATACAAATCTTCAGAATCATGAATTTTTTTAGATATAGGAATAGTTTTTGCATATTCAATAAATTTTTGAGACAATAAAGGTTGAAGAATTTTTACTCCAAATTCAGATGCAACAAGATCTATGGCCTTCATCATTTTTAATTCATTGTCTAATTTAGATTTCATTACTTGAAGAATTTGAGATTCGCCTCTAGAAAATACTTCACGATAGGCATTGTAGCCGCAAAATAACTCATCTATTCCATTAGCTGTAATTACTATATCAAGTCCTAAGCTATTTGCAAGTTTAGAAACATAATAAAAAGCAATACAGTTTTCATTCCAAGATAAATTTTCAGTTTGGATTTTCTGATTTATTTTTGAAGAAACAGCAGAAAAAGTCTCCGAATCAATCTCTAAAACATGATGTGAGTACTTTAGATATTCATTTACTTGTTTTGCAAATAAAATATCATGTGATTCAGGAAATCCAATAGTCAACAGTACAACATCAAAATTCATGTCTGAACAGATTTTTGAAATTAATGTACTATCTACCCCTCCAGAAAAAGCAATTCCAATTTTCTTTTCTTTAACAGTCTCTGAAATTGAATTTTTGATATTTTCAAGTAATTCTTTATTTGACTCATCCATAATCTTTCACATCAGAAATCCCATAGAAATGTAATGAATCAATCTTTTAATTTAACATATATCTTAAACAATATGATGCGATTATCCAAAGTAGATATTGATGGAGAATTAAAGAATCTACCAGGATGGAGTGTTGTGAATGAAAAACTTCACAAAGAATTTCTATTTGAAAGTTTTAACCAGGCTTTTGGTTTTATGACCAGAGCAGCTATGGAGATTGAAAAAATAAATCACCATCCAGAGTGGTTTAATGTATACAATAGAATCACTATAGAACTAACAACTCATGATGCTGGAGGTATCACAAAAAATGATGTTAATCTCGCCAAAATTCTAAATTCTCTAGCATAGTTGTAAATGAAGAATTTTAGGCATATCCATTACAGAATTTATATTATATCCAAAGTCAGATGACTTCAAATGACAGCAAGTCCTACAATTCTAGATTCAGATTTTCGATATATCGATAAAAAGGGGAATTTACTCAAAACTAGAACAGAATTGACAGTAGCACAAATGCTAACATTTCTTGAACAAGAATATCAATACAATCACAAGATCACATTGAAGAGTGGAAATGAAGTCTTAGTTGATTTTAAAACCGAAAAAGGATTAATCGAAGTGATTGATAATGATGAAGATATTGAAAAATATAAACAAATCAAAGAAGACTTTCCTCAAGACAAAGTAATGGCAATAGGACATGCAAAATACGTTGCACAGATTAAAGAATTACAAGATATTGTATTTTATGATAAAACACCACAAACAGGTTCGATATTTTTAGAAGATGCATCATTCTCATTTGATTATGCACATATTCTTCCTTTAGTTGAAAAATGTTCCATATTACATGGACATACATCTTCTGTAATGGTAGAACTTGTAGGACAGATGAAAGATAATTTACTATTAGATTTTGGAGAAGCTAAAAAAATTATCAAAGAAGTTGTAAATATATTCGATCATAAATTTTTCATCAATAGAAAATATCTTAAGAAAGAAGATGATTCACATTTCCACATTCAATTTGAAGGCCCTAAAGGAATGTTTGATTTACAAGTTCCAAAAAATACCACATATCTTTTAGAAGGAGAGGCCACAGTAGAGAATCTTTCAAGTGAAATTATAAAATTATTAGCACCAAAAATGCCATCAAATGTAGAAGCAGTCGGTGTTTACATCTATGAAGGTTACAATAAAGGATCTCATATTATTTCAAATATTTCAGGATAATTAAGAAATGGAACCAAAAATATCAGAAAAAGCATGGAACCCAGAATTAGAGAAGAAAATTCTAAAACAATGGGAAGATGAAAAGATTTATGATTTTACACCACAAGATGATAATTATACAATAGATACTCCACCTCCATATCCTTCGGGCAGACCATGGCATATTGGGGCAGCTGCTCATTATTCACAAATTGATATGATTGCACGTACTGCAAGAATGACTGGAAAAAATGTCTATTTTCCTATTGGAATAGACAGAAATGGTTTACCAGTTGAACTGTACACTGAAGAAAAAAACAATATTAAAATGAGAGAAACTGAAAGAGGTGAATTTCTAAATCTCTGTAGAGAAGCACTAGATGACTTGGAATCTGAGATGATTATCATTATGAAAAATTTGGGAATTAGTGGTGATTTTGCAAATTACTATAGAACGGATTCTGAAGAATATAGGAGTCTTACACAATCAACATTTATTGAGTTATGGAAAAAAGGACAAGTGTATCTAGCAAACAGACCTAACAATTACGATTGGGTTTCAGGTACAACTATTGCAGATGCAGAAATTGCATACGAAGATTTATCCACAAAACTAGTTTACATGAAATTCAAAATTAAAGACACTGATCAAGAAATAATTATTGCAAGCACAAGACCAGAATTACTTTGTGCATGTAGAACTATCATAGTCAATCCTGAAGATGAGAGATATACACAATATATTGGAAAAAAAGTAATCGTTCCAATAACAAATGTTGAAGTTGAATTAAGAACACATCATTCTGCTAAAGAAGAATTTGGTTCAGGAGCTGTTATGGTATGTAGTTATGGTGATCAAAACGATGTAGCATTATTTAGAGAATTAGAATTAGATGAGATCGTTGCAATTGGATTAGATGGAAGAATGACAGATGTTGCAGGAGAATATGCAGGATTAAAACCAAAACAGGCAAGAACAAAAATCATAGAAGATTTAGAAACTAAAGGATTTTTAGAAAAAATTGAAGATATTATTCACAGAACACCAATTTCGGAGAGAAGTAAGACTCCAATTGAAATTATTCCAATGGAAGAATACTACCTAAAGCAAAAAGAATCAGTTGAAAAAATCAAAAAATTAGGACAAGAAATTATATTTCATCCATCAATGCATAAACAGATTCTAATGAATTGGTTAGAATCTATTAATATTGACTGGCCTATTTCAAGAAGAAGATACTATGGTACTGAAATTCCTATTTGGTACTGTAAAAATTGCTCAGAACCTCATGTTCCTGAGCCTGGAAAGTACTATAAACCTTGGAAAGAAAAATGTCCAATCAGCAATTGTATCAAATGTGATTCTACTGAATTTGGTGGTGAAGAACGAACCTTTGATACATGGATGGATTCAAGTGTTTCCCCACTCTTCATTAGCAAATTTAACAGAGATGAGGAATTTTTTAAAAAAGTATACCCAGCATCAATTAGACCTCAAGCAAAGGATATTGTTAGAACATGGTTATACTATACGCTTCTAAGATGTGAGCAGCTAACAGGAAAAAAACCATGGTCTGAAGCATGGATTATGGGATATGGTTTAGATGAAAAAGGGATGAAAATGAGCAAGAGTAAAGGAAATGCAATAGATCCATTACCTGTCATTGAAAAATTAGGTGCTGATACTTTTAGATTCTGGAGTGCAAGTGAAATTAATCATGGTTATGATTTTAGATGTAATGAACAAAAAATTGAATCAAGTAAAAAATTTCTTAGTAAATTATGGAATGTATCAAGATTTTTGTCTAGTTTCCCTGTAATTAAATCAAGGAATATTTTAGCATCAGATGAATGGATTTTATCAGAATTGGATAATTTGGTAAAAGAATGCAAGAAGGGATATGATGAATACAACTTTTTCATTCCTGCAATTGCAATAAGAGAATTTACTTGGAATTTATTTGCCGCACATTATATTGAGATGGTAAAAGCAAGAGCTTATGGAATTGATTTTACTGATGAAGAAAGAGATGGAGCAATATTTACACTGCATAAAACATTGTCAACTGTTTTAAAACTCTTAGCTCCAATTACTCCATTCATTACTGAACATCTTTGGAAGATATTGTATTCAGAAGGAAGTATTCATAAAGAAAAACAGGTTGATTCTGAAGACCTTGAAGAACAAAGTAATATCACCAAAGAAATCACTGAATTTAATTCAAAAGTTTGGAATGAGAAAAAAGATCAAGGACTTTCATTAAAGGAATCAATCAAAATTGAAATTCCTACAATTCTAGAGCCATTCAAAAAAGATTTGAAATCCATGCATAATTTGTTGGATTGAGTCTATTAGACCTCTAAAACTCTATAAGTAATCAAATATTGTATTCCTTGAATAAATTCCAAATAACACAAATTTTTTGTCCATTTTATTAGCTCGGCCAGATAATGATTAAAAAGAATTATTACAAATCATCATTTTAGGTTAATTTTTGAAAGATTTTACAAGATTGATGAAATATTTGTGTAGTGAAATATCTTTTGTAAGTTCAGGGTGAAATGCAGTTCCAATCACATTACCCTTTTTCACTGCAACTACACGATCATTGAATTTTGACAGTATTTCCACATCAGAACCAATATTAGATACAGATGGTGCTCGGATAAACACTCCATTGAATTTTGGAATATTAATTGAATCTAATGAAATATCAGCTTCAAATGATTCTTTTTGTCGTCCAAATGAATTCCTCTCTAATTTAATATCAAGGATATTCAAAAGAGGTTGATCAGTTTTCCCCACAACACGATCACTTGCAGTATTTGATAGTATTATCATACCAGCACAAATTCCAAGTACTGGCATCCCATTTTCAATTTTTTCCTTTAGAACCTTCAATGATCCATTTATCAAAGAAAGTTGGCCTATTGTAGTACTTTCACCACCAGGAATTATCAAACCATCTAATAGTGAGATATCCTCAGGAGTTTTTACATCTCTTACTTTTCCATCTATTCCTAATTCATCTAGTGCAGCTTTTGCTGATAAGAGATTTTCTTGAACATCTCCTTGAATTGATAAAACCCCAACATCAATACTCATGATGAGCCACCACGATCTTGCATTCGTAATTCTAGTGTTTTTACATCCAAGCCTATAATAGATTGTCTTTCATCAATCATTTTTTGGGCTTCTTTTACTTTGTCAGATTCATTCCAAAAAGTTGTAGCCAAAACTATTGCTCTTGCTCTTTCTTTTGCATCATCTGCATTAAAAATTCCAGAACCTACAAAAATCCCATCACATCCAAGAGACATTAAATATGCAGCATCTGCAGGTGTTGCAATTCCACCAGCTGCAAAATTTACAACAGGTAATTTTCCTAGTTTTGCAGTTTGTTGAACAATATCATAAGATACTTTGAATTCTCGTGCAATTCTAACTAAATCTTGATTATCACCAGAATCATAAATTGCCTTTATAGTTCTTAATTCATCATTCACTTTTTTAATATGAGTTACTGCTTCTGCAACATTTCCAGTTCCAGGTTCTCCTTTTGTTCGAATCATTGATGCACCTTCTTCAATTCTTCTTAAAGCTTCAGCTAAAGATCTAGCGCCATTAACAACAGGTGTGGTAAAATCCCATTTCCAAATATGGTGAAATTCATCAGCAGGTGTAAGAACTTCAGATTCATCTATCATATCAACATCAGTTTCTTGAAGAACTAAGGCTTCATTGACATGTCCAATTCTACATTTGGCCATCACTGGGATTGTAACAGAATCCATAATATCTTCAATAATCCTAATACTTGCAGTTCGTGCAACTCCACCAGCTTTTCGGACTTCTGATGGAAGTTTATCTAAAACCATTACAGATACTGCTCCAGCTTCTTCAGCAATTTGAGCTTGTTCTACAGTTGTAACATCCATCACTACTCCATTTTTTAGCATATGAGCAAATCCTCGTTTAACAGTGGTTGAACCACGTAAAGTGTCAATAGAGTTTATTTTATCTGAAACTATTCCTTTAGCATCTAATCGTTCACCAGATAATGACAACATATTCTAATTTTTACTAAAGACTATTTGTACCTATTCACCGATTTCAGAAATAATCTGATCAAGTTCAGATTCAACCATAGTAATTATTGGAGGAATAAAATCCAAAGTAGCATTTTGTTCAGGCCAATGAATTTGATTTACACGACCGTTGAGAGTGATTTTTACATTTGATTTCTGATATTCAGTTGCATTTTCTAGAATTGAAAATGATTCAGAAGGAATAGCAATAAATCCAGTTTCTTTAATTAGAGCTTTTATTTTTTCTAGTTTTTCTTTATCTAGTTTTGAACGAATATCAGGCTGGAGGTATCCTTGTTCTGTTACAGAATATTTAATATCACCATCATTTTTTATAAAAAGAATTTCAGTTTTTTGTGATCCAACTCGCTCTGTAATACCGTAAGAAATTTTCTTTAACTGGTGTTTTGTATATTCAATTTCTATTTTATCTGCAGAATTTGCTGCAGACATTGGGATTTCATTTTTAGTGAGGAGTGGAACTGAAATTAAAAGTGCTACAATTACAGGAATTGCGCCTAATGCCAAGTAAATTGGTTTTACCATGATAAACTAACAATTACAAATTGACGCTGATTGCAAATAAATCTTGGTTAAAAATAACTTAAAATTCAAGTCTTTTTCATTCTTGTTTGTGGGGTCGTAGCCTAGCCTGGTAGGGCGACAGTGTCTACGAAAAAGATCACCGCTAAGGGCTCCAAAGGTTAACTAAGCTAAACTGACTCACGGATGATGTAAGTTTGGAGCTGTAGTGACCCGTAGGTCGCCGGTTCGATTCCGGTCGGCCCCACGTTCCTATCGGGTTCATATACAATAAACACGTAAATTCTATCGACCTTGACAACCAAACCTGAAACTGTAATAAAACAAATTGAAAGATTACCAGAAATTCACAGCAGACCGTTATTGCAATTCAAAGATTGGTTAGTTGATGAAGACAGTATGTTATCAAATGCTGCAAACTATCTTAGAGTATTGAAATTATTTTCATTTGATTTGGGTAAAAAAGAGTTCAAAGACGTTACAAGAGAAGATGTCTTAGAATTCCTAGATAAACGCAAAAAATCAATTGATGTAGATCCTGAGAAAAAATGGGTTAGAACTTGGAATGATTACCTGGCTAGACTGGTAGGGTTTTACAGATGGCTACACAATAATGAGATCACCAAAGATAGAGAAGACTGGAATACACCAGAACCATTTAACAGTATTAAAAAGAAGAAGAATAAACGAGACTCTAGTTATACTCCAAATGATGTATGGGATGTTGATGAACTTCTTTTAGCTGTAAAGTATTTTGACAATATCCATGACAAGGCAATTTTCACAATTGGTTGGGACATGGTATCTAGAAATCATGAGATTACAAAGCTGAAAATCAAAGATATTGTGATCAAAGACAAATACGCAGAGATTTCCACAGCTTGGGATACAAAAACAGGAATTAGAACCTGTCCTGTTATTGTTGGTTTTCCTTACTTGAAAGAATTGTTAAACTCTCATCCTTTTGCATCAGATCCTAATGCATTTTTGATTATTAGTAGAACAAGTATGAAACCATTGAATCCAGACAGCTTGTGACGTGTATCTGATACCCTCAAGAAAAAAATTGCTAAGATGATTAAAAATGGTGAAATCAAGGGAGAGGATAAAGATAGTCTGTCAAATTACTTCAAAAACCTTGGAATCCATATTTGATGATGAGACATTCCAGTATTACAGAAAAAACTGATGTCTTAAACGACTTTCAATTAAAACAGTATGCAGGTTGGGGGATAAACTCCACTAGACCAAGAACTTATGTTCACAGGAAGGGAAAGCAAGTAATCAATCCACTACTAGAAGAACATGGAATAATACAGATTCCAGAAACTACTAAATCAGGTACTTCAGTTACTTCTCAAGAGATTCCATCATGGATTAAAAATAATGCTGATTGGTGGTCTCAGGGATTAATCTCTGATGATGATTTCCTAAAAGGAATTCAGTTTATGGTTGAAAATGGAATAATTGCAGTTTAATTATTTTTTCAAAAAAATTTACTGAAAATTCAATTAAACACTTTATTATAATATTTGGTTTTTAATGAATTCCTTATGTAACAATTTTACTATGTAAAGACGTATTGGCAAAACGTTGGCATGCTATGTGGATTGGAAGTGTTGGACTTTTTGCAATAATTGCAATTTCTCTTCCCCTAAGTAAAGATCTAGATAGAGATGGATTGCCATTGGGTCCTACAAAACTTGTGTATACAGAAGATTTTCCATTGTCTTCGATAGTTTTCTATTTTGATACCACAACTAACCCCCACACAATTGAAGTGCAAACAATTTCTGATATGACTAATCGTGAGAAACCTGCAAGTGTTACTGTAATTTTCCCGTTTAATGGAACATTGTCTGAAAATTCTGGTTGGACTATTCAAGGAACAGAACAGTTTACACTCATTACAAAAGAATTTCAATGCTCAACTCAAAATCCATGTACATTTTCTGATAATAGTCAATTTTTTGAAATGAATTTACCATTGAAGGCAGATAGGACTCAATCTTTTAGCCATTCTATAGAATTCTCATTCAATGATGGAACTCCTCCTCCAGAAGTTTGGAATGAATTAAAACCAGAATGATACGAAACAGGGTTTTCATCAATTTCTTCCAGAGCCACAGTTCTAATAGATAAAAATGCAGACAGATTTGATATGTTCCCTCAGGGGGAAAAACCATTAGCTCGTGAAAATCAACAAATTAATTGGAATTTTGAGGGAGGAAAAATTTATTCTATAGATTATGAAATGCCTCATGAAAGGCAAATTGAAAATAACTACGCTCTGATATTAGGTCTAACGGGAATTGCTCTAGGAGTATTTAGTCTAGGGTTGTACTCTATAGACCAGTCAAGAAAGGAGAAAACTAAATAATTTTGAAGTGAAAAAAATGAAGAAAACCAAAAATAAAAAACATTTTTTTGATACTTTAACTCATCTAATTGATTTAGGAAATATTTCTAGAAAAACCACTCTTGCAATAATTCTATTTGCATCAATAGGACTTTTACTTGTAACTCAAACTGTTATCGCCCAAGGAAACTCTGAACTCATCCCATCTTGGATAAAATTTACTGCAGGAGTTTGGGCAGATAATAAAATATCAGACTTTGAATTTATCAATGCAATAGAGTGGTTAATCAATCAAAGGGTCATGGTGATTCTAGACCCAATACATTACCAAATTGTAATAGAGACAGAAGGCGTGAGGTATTTCCTTTTTACATGAATACTGAAATTGTTTCAATTAAGATTTCTCATCTAAAAGACCTTGCTAAAAATCCTAAATTACAAGAACAACTCATAGAAGAAAACAAAAAATTTGAACAAATGGGAGAAGAAAACAGAATAGAATTCATTAAACAAAAAGAGATAGAATGGATATCTACACCTAAAAACCAAATAACTCCCTTTATGAAGAGCAAAATTCATAATTCAATATCAGACTCACTTCAAGATAATTTAGTGATTCAGCATGAAAAATATGGGGAACTTCGCTTTGGAGAATTTATAATAACAAATGTCTATGGCGGAAATTTCGCAACAACTGCTAGAACCGATAATTATGATCAAAGTACTGAAAAATGGTGACAACTTACAAAGAAACATGGAATTGTTATAAGACACCCCTCTTGGGATGAAAGTGCTGACATGGTATCTTCAGACATCAATATCAGGATTGAAGATGGTAGCGGAAACTTGATAGGAATTCTGAATGCAGCTACTCTTCCTGAATAATAAAAAAAATTCTTCATCTACTCAAAATATCTAATATTCTTCATATTTGTCTGATAAGAAAAGATATCACTCCTAGAAGGAATTATAAAATAATTGAAATGTCTATGAACCCCTAAAATAGACAAGTTCAAATCCCTTGTGGGTCCATTTTTATACTGAAAAAAATCTTTAGCCTCAAATAATCATTCGCTTTGTTTGATATTATTTATCATGAAATTATCCTTAAATGAACACATGATTGAAAAATTACAGAACTGGCCTTTTATTCAATAGAATCATTCCCATAAACTGTGACATTCAAAGAAATAACATCTGAATTTATCACAGAAAATCAGAATAATTTAGGCCAATTGATGTCAAAATTACACAAATCTATCAAAAGATCTCCGAATCCACTAACAGACTTTATGGATTTGGCCTGAGCTATCTCAATAACCATCTAAAGTCGCAAAATCAAAATGAAAGATACCTTACTTTTCGTGACAAGATGAGTGTCTCAAAGGATGCGTATGACAAAATCGAGAAAATTATTGAGCAAGACAAGAAAAAGTTATGGGCAGACAGAATTGAAACTAGAACTGGACTCTAAAGATGATACGATATCTACTGAAATTGATGAGCAAAAAATCAGACATTACACGAAAGCTGGTCTTTGCAGAAAATTCACAGTTAGAAGAAAACAAATTGCTCTATGAAGTGATTAAACTTACAAAGTGTGATCTAAACACTGCAAAGTCAATTTTTCAGAAAATGAAAGAATTCGGCCTAAGTGTTTGTACTAATTGGATGATGGCAGGATATTCACTTAGAAGTTTTGCAGAAATGCGAGATTATGCAACTGAAGAAGAACTAAAACAACGGGACAAAGAGAAATTGGAGAGGGCAAAGAGAGAAGACCAAAGAGAAGCTAAATTCATGGAAAAATATGGAACTGACAGGTCAAAATGGTCTGATGATGTCTGGGATGATTTATGGTATCACAGAAAATGTGTCTGGTATGTATTACATCTTGTATGTTAGAGAGAATTTATTGATTTTTAGTATGTGCCTCGATTCTTTCATGAAGTTCTTCGATCTTCTTTGTGAGGCGATCTATGTTTGACTGTATATTTATTAGTGCAGTTTTATTTTTGTCATTATCTTTAATTTCGATTTTAGGTTTGTTGTTGTCAGTTTTTTGGGAATTATAATTTCTTGTTTTTACATGTATTGCAACATGATCATATAGTTCCTTTCTGGACTTGAAATCCAGATTGCAGTAATAACACTGATGAATCATGAATGTAATTAACATCTTTTCAAAATTAAGGATTCTGATTTGCTATTTTGGCTGTAAATTATCATTCTTACTGTCCTCCTTAGGAGGACAGTTTTTTCTTTTATTTTTTCTAAATTAGTTCTTTTCATTTCAGAATTTTTTAGTGATTAAATATTTTTAATATCAATTAATAAAATATAGGTCCGTCCAAATCTTAACAGTTCACAATCGGATGGGTTATTGAAGGCTTTGATTTCGTCGAACCTTAAACTATCAATATTTTTGTGACATTTAAGTAGAAATATCAAAAATCTTAACTTTTTTGTATTTTTTGTATTTTTCCATAAACATTTGTTTAATCAAAAACAATTCTTCCCAATAAAATTACAAGAAATTACCTAATCTTCATTTATAAAAAATACAGCTAGATCTATTTTATTTCAGATCCCAGGATTCCTTGTTCCATATCCACACTAAGGAACAATCCTCACACAACTGACAAGTATTATCTCCTACATAGATGTGGTCTTTTTTTGGATGATTACATTTACCACATCTAGAATCACAATATGGACAAATCATCAAGTTAGTTTTTGCATACAATAGTTTTGGCCTATTACATGTTTCACATCTTTGCTCTAGAGACATCTCTTTAGTTAGTCCATTTGGAAACTATTTTACTGCTTAAAGTCATTTTACACATAAATTAATAAGACGATTAGACTAACCATTCTTCTCTTTAGATGTTTACTTGTCAATTAATCTCATCATATCAAAATCTTATTGCCACAATACATCTACGGAGA
>JAOTTS010000003.1 GCA_029864335.1 Candidatus Nitrosopumilus sp.
TCAACACATCTGCTGGTACATCGTATACCTTTGCCATAAAGTGAAAAAATTGATAATCGTCTTATAAATCATTGAGGTATTCAGTTAGGTTTCTTAAACACATTTCAGCCTAAGTTTTCAGATCGGGATTTCATTTTTCTTTAAAAAACATTTTTTGTATCAATCTTTTTGATAAAGAGCATATATGCCTCCAATGGCGTATAACACTGCAATAAAAAGGCGTGACAGTAAAATAGCAATATCTTGTGTTTCTAGAAAAAATGAAGAGTCAATCTCAAAAGCAGGCAAAATTAAAGCAAGCGATACAATTCCAACTAATAGCTGCTCTTTGTTATTTAACCCACTAAATTTTTTCATAAAAACAAAAGTTGAGATATTTCCTAGTCCTATTCCTAAAAGAATCAAGTACTGAGAAAATTCTGGAAAAAATGCAATTAATGCAAAAGGTAATGCCCAACAAATACCATTTATGGTTTTAATTGATATGGGCCATTTTGTACTATTTTTCATTCTTTGACGTATTGAGGAAAAAACTAGTTTGAATTTTCTAAATTGCAAACCAAAGATTAAACCAGAAATAATTAACCATATTATTACATAAAAGAATAAAGGCACATCATTTCGAAATGCAATTTCACTTACAATTGAACCACTAGAAACTAAAATAGCAATATTTATGAAAAAAATTCCAAAAGCACGTCTAATTTGTAATGTTGAGTATGTCGTGATTGAAATTCGATACATCGACATTTAAATTGAAACAGACTAATGAGTGAATTATTAAGTATTAAGAAACCTCATGTTCTTTCTAATTTTTGTTTCATTTATCATTAAGGAATAGATTCAATGTCTTGTTCTAGATCTTTAAAGTCTTGCCACCATTCATTATTTTGAGACATATTTTAGATGACCAAGGATCTAGGCTTATAGATCTTTTCAAAAATATTCAGCTAATTTTGTTGAACATAATTTAGCGTAAAATTAGCTAAATCTAGATTTTTCTAGAAAAAAAGGACCAATATTCTAATTTATTTTAATTATGCCCTTTTCAATTAAAAATTGTAATCCCTTAATGACTTCATTCTCTGAAATCAAGTCATCTGAAAACCATTTAAACACGGTTTTGATCCAACCTGGAATTTTTGTTTCAATAACTGAGTTGTCATCTATTATTTCATTATTTTTTTGAGAATTGGTATTTTTAATCACTTCAATTTGTTGAAATGTTAAAGCTGCTTTTTCATTTTCTCCCAAACCAACAAAAACCAAACTTTTACCTTGTAATGCATTGAGATTATCTGAATCTATAAAAAGAGCTTTCTCATATTGAAACATGGCATTATCGTAATCTTTAATTTTCAAAAATACATTTCCCTTTCCAATAATTACATTTACGTGCTCAGGATTAATGCTTGATCAAAGTATGATATTGCCTTGTCAAAATCATTTAATTCCGAATATGCATTTCTCATTCCAACAAGAGATTCTAGATTATCAGGTTCAATTATTAAAACAGATGTACGGTAAATTATCTCTTCGTCATAATTTTTTTGAAATGAATAAACATTTCCAAGTCCATTTAATGCATCCACATGAGTTGGTAAGATAGACAAGGTACTGCTTAGATATTTTTCAGCTTCAACGTCAAGTCCTATTGCCAACATTGCATTTCCTTTATCACTTAGAAAAAATGGATTAGTTGAATTAAGTGAAATGGCTTTGTCATAGAATTCAATTGCAGAAGAATAATTACCCATTCTATGAAATACAGCACCTTTTCCTGCAATTGCTTCTGAATAATTAGGATCGATTCTTAAGATATCATCATAGATCTGCATAGCCTGTGTAAAATTTCCAAGGGTAAAATAATATTCTGCATCATAATACATCTGATCTATTTCATTTTTTGAAAGCCCATAAGCATCAGCTATTAGTCCAGAAAATAATATCATCCCCAAGAATCCAAGCCGAAAGTGTAAATCACAAGTCATCATTTTATTTGTATATTGTAAAAGAGTTTATTGTTATCCCTTAGATTATGAATTTGATCACTTATTTGATATCTCTTCTACACGAACAAGATTTTCATCATTTCTAGATTCACAGTGAGTTGTCTGCCATTTGTTTAGATTTACTATATCAGAGATTAGAAAGGACTTGATGATGTCCCTGAAACTCCGTTGAACTCCTCAAAAATTTCAAATGGCTCAAAGGATGCAAAGTATTGCATAAAGTGGATTATCTGATTTATTCTATTGAGAAGTGTTTAGTAGTATTGTATAGGATTATGAAAAAGAAAAAGAGGGTTTGATACGACGCCGATAATTTAGATAATTTAAAATTTTTTTATAATATACAATGCTTAATTACAAGTTATCAACAAAAAAAAGTGTTCAAAGAAGAATTATCTTCAACATGTGACGAAGAGGTGTTATAAGTTAAATGTCTACAATGAAAAGATTGGCGGTACTAGTAAAAAATGAAAAAGCTGATGTCGTTATCGTATCTCTAAGAGAATTAGATCTAGATGCAATAATATATGATGTAAAGAGTGCTGGAAAAGAAAAAGAAAAAGCACGATCTCGTGGAGGATCAAGTGGAGTGGGTTCTACACATATTCCACGAAAAATAATAGCTACAATCGTTGAGTCTGACAGAATTAAAGACGTATCTGCGGCGATAAAGAAAGCCCTAGGCGATGAAAGCAAAGGCGTAATAATTATTTCACCTATAGATGATTTTATTCCATTCTAGTTTTTCATAGATATAGAAAATTATTTTAAAAATTCGTGTTTGAATAATCCTATCAAAGATTAAGAAGTCTAATTCTCCATTGTAATCTCTTTACCAGTGTCATCTTTGAAGCCAAACCCCCTCTTGTTAGGATCTGGTCTTGGAATCATAGGATCAAGTTTTGTCTTAAAGTTGTCAATCCCTAACAACTCTCCTGCAGCTTCTGGAAGTAATGGGAATTCCTTGTTTAGTTTTCTTTTTCTTTGTTATCAAATAAGATTTAGATTGTGTTTAGTTTTATGGGAAGTGTTTTGTCTAGAGTTTCATCTCTGTCATAACTTTCCTGCAACCTGTACATGTTGGATTTGGAATATCAGAGTCTAGGACAAAATAAATGTCACAATCTATGCATTTCCAGATACTTATTCCCATCATGTCTTAGTATAGGTAAAACTCAAATAAGAAATCAACTACACAAAAAATGAATGATTGTTTGATTAGTGTAATAAAATGTGCCTGATGAGAAGTTGACTTTTACTACACGAGATTTTCCTGATTGAGATGAGTGTACTTTGAGGACATTAGGGAAGTTTTTTCTCAGCCGTGTCTTATTCTGTTTTCTGATTCTGTCAGTTTGTTTGCCAGGTCTGTAATCTCTTTGTGTCTAAACAGATGGGAAGAAATTCTCTTTGTAATTCCAGCTTGTCTTACTCTTTTTTGCAAAATGGAGTTAAATCCTGCATAATTGATTGGTTCTCCAAATGTGTCACTTGCATGAATGTATACCTATAGTGGACTCTCATGATTGTTTTTGTTTGGGTGATCATTTAGCCATCGTGTAAGATAGGGACTGACTTTACAATTCCGATTGGCCTTACCCCTGTCTTTCTATCTACTTTCATCATGCCACCATTCTTGTCAATGGTAAAATCCTTGATCTTCATTCCTAGTAATTCACCAACTCTTGTTCCAGCTTCTGCATGAACTGCAATCATTGCCTTGTCTCTGGAAGAATCAGCGCATACGGATAGAATTTTGCTTACCTCATCATCTGTTGGCAAGTCTTCATGAGTAAGTTTGTCCTTTGGTTTTTTGGATTTGATGAACTTTAGTATCTGCAATTCCCCATCTTCTGGTTTGCTTCTTGAACCTAGTTTGACAAATCTAACTATACCTCGAATTGACATCTTGAGAACAAATGTATAGCCTATCTCCTTGCCGTTCTTGCCATGCTTTATCATAATGTTTGCAATTAATTCTCTAATGTCATTTTCTGTAACATCTATCCAGTCTTTCTGCAGAACTTTTGTCAGTAACCCAAAGTGATTCAGATTCTTGTATCTAGTGTTTTCTGATACGCTGTTAATTATCATATCATCATTATAATTCAAAAATATCTGATAATTTTTTATAGTCATTTGATTTTTTTGCTTCTCAAGATATTTTGTAATCCACTGTGCTCTTCTATGGATGTTTTCTTTTTGATCAGTTGAGATAACTAGTTTGGACATATTATCTAATTTGTGCCTAGATGTTTATAATATACTGGTCAAGATGATTGAGGTATTATTTTGCGATAAGTATGCCCACACAAGTTGCAAGAAATTCTGATCGACTTGACAGATGCTCTGCCTAGACGAATTCTGGAATTTATTCCAGGTGTAATAAATGACTTGCATTTTTTGCAGAAAACCATTCTAAGATCATAAGGCATTCGAATTTTGTGTCTTGTACTAATTCTTCTAGCAAGATAGGCCTGACGCTGAGAAAGTTTGGGATTTGTTTTTGCATTAGTTATTGCATTTTCAATAAGAATTTGCATTCGCTCCATTGCAATTTTTCTTACTGCAGATTTCACATTACTTTCTGAAATTACACCTAAAAATTAGTTCTTACTATAATGTAAAAATGCAGTCAGCGGGATTCGAACCCGCGTCACAGGGTTGGAAACCCCGAATACTAACCAGGCTATACTATGACTGCAACAGAATGCAAATTTTAGTTCCTACATAAAAATGGTTTTTTCGCACTCATAGAGTAGTCTAGCAACTAC
Source organism: Candidatus Nitrosopumilus sp. (assembly GCA_029864335.1). Classification (GTDB taxonomy): domain Archaea; phylum Thermoproteota; class Nitrososphaeria; order Nitrososphaerales; family Nitrosopumilaceae; genus Nitrosopumilus. The sequence goes on from JAOTTS010000003.1 coordinate 4,787, forward strand.
AACATGGCCTTCAAATGATTCGTCATCAATAGAATACAGATCAGTAATTTTGTTTTCAATAAAATCAGAAAAATGCCCCTTTTGAAATCCGCCAACTACAATACACGTATTATCTGAAATCTCTGCCGCAATTTTTTCATATGAACTAGATTTACCTTTTGTAGAAAATCCAATTACTTTAGATGGATTTATTTCATCAAGGAGTTCTGAAAATGTTTTTTCTTTAATCTCCAGTAACACTTCATTATTTGCTATATTTTTTTTGTCTTGATACAGTTTTTCAATTACTCCTTCAAATCTATGATAAGATTTTGGAATGTGAACATTTTGACCAAAGTAAATTACTTTATCATCAACTGTATGAATGTAAATTTTTATTTTGTTTTGAAGATATAATGGAATTGTCGTAGCTTCAAGTATTGAAAAGTGCACTAGATCTGGTCTTCCTCTTTTCATTTCATTTTCAATTCCTTTCATAGCTGCAAAATGCCATGAATTATCTAGTAAGATTTCTGATGGATGTTTTCCAAGTTTTCTTGCATGAGAAATTACTGATGGATGATCTTGTAGTTCAAAAGGAACAAGTTCTAATGAGGATTCTGATAAAACTAAAGAAATCATTTTAGTTAGTCATTTCAATTTGTTTTTTAAATTCATTCCAACCAGATTTTGGAGTACCATCACTATTGATCAATCCTGCATTGCAGACATACTGGTTTAATCTCTCAATCACGTATTCACTGCTTCCAAAACCAGAACCACCAACTGTTAATGAATCCTCACCAATTTCTTGTTCTTCAAATATGCATGTTCCTTCGGGTTTATCATATTGCCTGTACCAGGTAAAAAATTCCAAGTCAGATTCATTTTCAGTGTAAAATTCAAAGGATTTTTCTAAAAATTCTGTTTGTGCAGAATCACTTCCTCCAACGAAATCAGAAGTACTCCAGCTAAGTTCAAAAATTCCGACTTTTTTATCTCCTGCTAAATCAAATACTTGCTGTAAATCTTCTTTTGCTTGCTGTGGAGTTTTAACAATATCATTTAGAGTATTAACTGGAGAATAAGAAAATGCAATAAAATCACCAATCGCTAAATCAGTCACAATATATTGCAGATTTTTGTTTATTACTTGATGTAATGCAAATGCATTTCCAATCTTAATATCAGGATGTTTTTCTTTGGTTTTTTCATAAACTCCATTGAATAGATCCTTGTAAACAGTAATATTCTGTTCATTAAATCTAAATTGTGATTCTGTTTCTCCTGAAAGAATCACAGTATCAATAATGTCATATCTTGATAATATTGCATCAAGTACACTAACAACTCTATCTTCCCCAATCGAAATTATTGGTGGCTTTCCAATCCAACTTGGGAAAGGTCCAAGTGTTTCACCATTAATAACAGAAAAGTAAAGAGTTACTTTGAGATTATTTTTTTTATTAAAACTCATTAATGCATCTGATTGTTGCCAATCAAATTCTCCACGTACAGGTTCAACTAAATTCCAAAAAACATATACATTACTTCTTCCAATTCCAGAGCTTGCAGCTTCAGAGTAAATTTGATCCAAGTTTTGTAAAGTAATAGATTGACTTGGAGAATTAATTACAAGACCAATTTTTTCATTAGTTTTTTGAGTCATAATTTCTGAATTTGATATGGCTAAAAATGCTGATGCTATTGCAATTATTACTACTATACTTGCTATTATGGCTAGGATTTTCTTGTCCACGTCGATTCAAAATGAAAAGGAAGTAAAAAAGTTGTGATTCTGTTATTCATCCAGAAGTACAACCGCTGTATCCGCATTCAATACAAATACTACAACCTTCTACAAAGACTAGATTGTTTTTACATGTTGGACATAGACGATCTTCTGAAACCTCTTCATATTTTTGGGATTCTATTTTGATTTCTTCGTCATGAACTTTTAATTCAAGTGAAGCATTGACTTGGGATTTAATGTATGGATTTGTTATGTTTTCAGTCACAAAAGCAGTCATGTACTCACTTGGACTTACCTCAAAGATCTTTGTTGCATTTTCACTCGTCATATGAAGGACTTGTTTGTGCCTAGATCCGTCACGATAAACAGTCATTCCTTTAAGTCCTATTTCATGTGCTAATAGATATGCAGATTTTACATCTTCTACTGTTACATCATATGGCATGTTGATTGTTTTTGCAATTGCATTTCCTATCCAGTCTTGCCATACACCTTGAGCCATAAGATGATCAGCCCAATGGATATCCATTGCTGTAACAAATACATCTTGCATCCATTGAGGAATTTCATCTAATCCTTTTAATGAACCATAGTTATCCGCAATCTTTTCAAGAATTTCATCAGTATAGAGACCTACTTCTTTGAGAGCTTCTTCTAGAATCTTGTTTGTATAGAAGAATCTTCCAACAGTTACTCTCTTCTCAAATACAAGAGCAAATGCAGGTTCCATTCCATTTGAACAGTCTGCAATCATCGAGAGGGTACCAGTTGGAGCTACTGTAGTAGTCAAGACATTTCTAATACCATGTTTTTTGATTTTATCAATCAGCGGATCCCATTCATAAGAATGAGATTCTTTTGGTTTCTCATAGAATCCTGAAATAGGAATCTTACCTTCTGGATATTCTGTTTTAGAACAGAGTGGGAATTCACCACGAGATTTAGCAAGTGCTACACTTTCTTCCATTGAATAGTAAGATAGGGCTTCAGATAGTTTTGATTGTAGTTCATATCCTTCTTGAGAATTGTATGGGATTTTTAGTTTGTATAAGAGATCAGCTACTCCCATCACTCCAAGTCCAATACGTCTAGATTCTTTTGATGCTATACTGATTTCTGGTACTGGATATGTATTGACATCAATGATGTTATCCAAGAATCTTGTTGTTTTTCTGATTGTTTCTTCATATCTTTGCCAATCAAATTCATAAGTTCCATCTGCTTGTCTCTTGACGAGATTTACCAAGTTGATAGAACCTAGATTACATGATTCGTATGGATAAAGACTTTGTTCACCACATGGATTTGTTGCTCTTAGTGGTGCTTTTCTTGCTTTTGCAAATACATTGTATTTGTTAATTTGATCAAAGAAGATCAATCCAGGTTCAGCGCTCTTCCATGCAGAAAGCGCAATGAGATCAATTAGTTGATGTGCATTGATTTCTTTAACTGGTTTTTTGTCACGTGGACTACGTAAAACATAGTTACCGTCAGAAGTATTTACTAATGCATGCCAAAAGTCTTCCCAGATACCAACACTTACGTTAAAGTTTTCTAAAATGCCTGGTTCTGTTTTGTTTGTAATGAATTTTTCAACATCAGGATGCCATGCTTCAATAATCCCCATGTTTGCACCACGTCTTTTTCCTCCTTGTTTGACTACTTCAGTCACGGTATTAATGATATTCATAAAAGATACTGGTCCAGATGCAACACCTGAAGTGGATGCTACAATGTCGCCTTCCTCACGAAGATCAGAATAGTTGATTCCAACACCACCGCCTGACTTGAAGATTAATGCTGCATCAGAGGTAGATTTCATGATTTGCTCCATTCCATCTTCCATTCCTAGTACAAAGCATGCAGATAGTTGACCTAATCTTCCCCCTGCGTTCATCATAGTTGGTGAATTAGGTAGAAAGTCTTGTGCAGTCATCAAATCAAAGTATTCAGTGATTTTGTCTGCATAACTATCAAGTTTCTTTGCTGCAAGTAATGTCAAAAGATCTTTGAAGCTTACTTTCATTTGACCTTTGTTTGCAAGAGTCACGTAGTGATTGATTAAAGATCTGAAATGCCATTTGTTGAAGAAATAATTTCCTATTTTGAATTTATAATCAAAGGCATCTAGTTTTTCAAGATAAGATTTTGCTTCTTCTACATTTTGTTTGATGTTTCCTGATTTGTCAAAGACTTGTGAATCATATAGAATATCACCAATTCCTACCAGAATTGCAACACGTTCAAACATTTGAGTTGGAGATTCAATAATCTCATTTTTTGCATTTCTGAAAAGATATCTTGATGCTAGAACCCTAAGACAATTCAGATCAAACTTTTTGGAAACTGGGTCAAGGGTCTTTAGATTCAAGACCTTCATTTTCTCTTCTCTAAGTTTTCTTCTCTCATGTCTGTAAACGATGTATGCTTTTGCAATATCGCTATTTCCACTATCAATTAAAGTAGATTCTACAATATCCTGTATATCTTCAACAGTAGGTGTTCTAGTACTGGTAAATCCTTGCTCAACTAGTTTGTTAACTACATTCTCTGCTAGTTGATCGGCCATACCACGATCGGCTTTAGAAGTGGCGGCCAATGCCCGAAATATGGCATTTGAAATTTTATTTTGATTGAAAGCCGTTACTGCCCCACTGCGCTTACGGATCTCACTGATCGTATTTTCAATTTGTGAATTGTCCATCATAATTTCCCCTCCATGCTTAGAACTAATATGGATATAACTCATGTGCTCGAAAAGTTTTGATCTTGTCCCGTTAATGAGTCAATTTTTTTAATACTGTTACTATGAAAATCATATTGGCATAACATTGATGATAGTAATAATGATCACTAAATACGGTTCTGATCAAAAATTTTTGAAAAATGATCGTAACTAGTTTTTCATTTACGAATATCAGACAACATATGGAGACTTGCATTTTGGACATTTGTCCTCAAATGGTTCATCCTTAAATCCACATTCACCACATATTGCAATTTTTCTTACAGGCTTGAAAGAGGTTATAAGTTCTGATGCTTTCTCAAGTGATTTTTTGATTTCGTCTATCTTTGTATCATTATCAATTTGCAAAGTCACAAGTAAACCTCCACTTAAAATTTTTGAGAGCTTATTAGCTTCGACTATAGGCTCGCTTTTGTTACTATAATTGGTAATTTCAGAGGCATTGATGACTATTCCTTGAGAATAAGAGTCACCCTCCATTGAATTTAAGGCAGAATTTTTTCCATATTTTTCGCCATCCAGAGTAGCAAAACGGATAGATGCCTCAGTTTCAGTCATACAAATTGCAACAGTATCACCTAGTTCTTTGCCTTTTTTGGCTCCAACATCAACTGCGGTGTCAATTACCTTATGAAGAATATTACGTCCTTCTTTATTATCTTGGAATCCAAGTATGTTAAAGACAGATTCTTTAAGTCCTACCAAATTTACAACAAGTGAAACGGAACTTCTTTGCATATATTGTGTATTCTTTGCAAGAATTGGGTTTAGTCCTCTTCTGGTAAGATCTGAGATCTCTTTCTTTCTTAATGCCATAGATGATAGTGCAGGTTTCATTAGTAATGCAAGTCTTGCTCTAAAATAAGTTTCATCTTTGTTTGATTCAAATGCAAGTCTTGGAAGATTTATCGAAACAGATTCCAAGTTTATTGAAAGTGGAGTTGTGATCTTTGTAGATCCATTTGTAACACCAGAGCTAGAAGTTTGACCTTTAGCAAACATTACGTGTCCACCAATAGAAATTATTTCAGCCATTGATTCTGAAACATCAGTAATTTTTCCTTTATCAACATCTATTATCAAACCAATTTTTGGAATTGGTGTAATCTTTGTGTAATTTTTGTATGCATTGATAATTGAATTAATTATTTTTGCATCAGTTCCTAATTGTAATCTAATTGATATCTTTGTACTTGTTTTATTGTATTTTGTAGTTGTAGATGCAGTTGCAAATGCATCTGTTAGTTTTTGTTCAAGTTCTGTAAGAGACTTCGAATGTTTTGTAAATAATTGTACCAGACCATCAATTACAACTTCTTGTGAAGCTTCTTTTGAAAGAAGGGCAATAACAATAGATAATGAACTTGTAATGTCATCAAGTTGTTTTGATGCAGGAATTCTTGATACGTCAAGATATTTTCCGCCAAGATTTATTCCATCTTCGATTAATTCTTTGACATTTACAAATATTGTATCAGGAATCATAGACCAAATTCCAGGATTAGTAATATGCAAGTCTCCAGAAAGATGAGAATCTGCTACATCTTTTGGTAGGATGTTTGTAAGTAGGTGTTCAGCAAACACTCTTTGTCCTGTGTTAAAGAGAAGGCCTTCAGCACCGTTATCGACATTATCTAAATTAGAAATCATCTCCTGAACGTCATAAACAGGCAGTCCTAGGCGTGCAAGTTTGTTCCTGTATTCCTCATGACCATGCTCAAGGAGAACAGAATTCACCATTTCTCTGATAAGTGAGCCAGTAAGATAGGTAGTCTGATATTTGTAAATTCTATTTTCAACCTCTTCAGTGATTTTTTGTGCAAGCTCCAATGGGAGACTTCCTTCACGAACTAATGATTGAATAATTTTGTGTGAATTAAATTCCTCAATTGATTGATGAGATGTTCTAACATACATTTTTCCACTTTCAATAATTGATCTTTCTTCGATTTGTCTTGCCAAACTCAAAACTAATTTTCCAAGATTTGTAATTGTGTATCGTCTTTCAGATTTGTTTAGTGCAACAAGTGATTGTCTGAGTAATTTTCTCAAGTGGTATGCAAATTTTCCACTTTCCTTTTTTGATTTGAAACCTGCCAGAGATTTTAACTCAGAATAGGTCAAAGGGCCTTTAGAATTTAAGATTCTAAGAATATCAATTCTGTTTGGACTTGCCATTACAGAGAAGATCATCCTTACACGTTTTGATGTAGATTGTAAAATTCCACTTCTCTTTGGTGATGAATCAGAAGTCAGGTCAGATTCTAAATCTAAATCATCGTCATCATCTAAGCCAACATCTAGATCTAATTCTAAATCTTTATCACTCATTTTCATATTTTTTTTTCTTGATTAAGGAGTAAATAAGACTTGTGACTAGATCATTTCTAAACATTTTTGATCAGATTTGTAATTTATCGATAAAAAATTTGAAACTCTAATAGTTATTTTTTTAAAAAATCTAAAAAATGATCCATTTTGAGATCTTTTTTGATCAGTTTTCTTTAACATCAAGTGAAAATTCTGATGTGGAAAGTTTTTGTCCACATGAGGGACATTTTCCATTAGTCGGATTCATAACATCTTTTAGAGATTTTAGCATTTTCATATTTGTGATCTTCTCTCCACATTTACCACATGTAATTTCAACAGACATGAAGATTATCAGATATGCAAAATTATTAAGAATCGATTTTGATTTTTTTTAATAATTCAAACAAATTATTTTACTGTTTTTTAATGATGATTCCACAACCATCTTCAAAACCAGTTATTTTGGCTCTAGTACCAACTGGAAGATCTGCTGGGGTGGCAATTCCTGCCATAAATCCAGAAATTTTTAAATCTGTATTATCTAGTTGAAGTACGACAAAGGCATATGGGGTGTATTTTTCAAATCCTGCAGGGGCAACAGTAATTATAGTATATGTGGCAACTGAACCTACACCATCTAAAACAACATCCTCAAAACCCTTGCTACCACATTTTAGGCAATAATAGGCTGTAGACAAATGAAGATAACCACATTTAGTACATTTGTGAGTTAGAAGTTTGCCTTGTTTGGCATATTCAATTAGTTGTTCTTCAATAGTCATTTTACACACTTTGGAATACGTGAACAGCACAACTTGCGCCAGTTGCACCAAAGTTATGAGTTAAACCAATTTTTGCATCCTTAACAGTTCTTTCACCGGCTTTTCCAGTTAGTTGATCAAATACTTCTACGACTTGCCCAACACCTGTTGCTCCGATTGGATGCCCTTTTGATTTAAGACCACCTGATGGATTAATAGAAATGTCAGAATTTAATTTTGTTCTACCTTCACGAACAGCTTGAATACCTTTTCCTTTCTCAAAGAATCCCAAGTCTTCAGTGTCAACAACTTCTGCAATAGTAAAACAATCATGTACTTCTGCAAAGTCAATATCTTTTGCAGTTATTCCTGCCATTTTGTATGCATCGGCTGCTGCAATCTTTGTACTAGGAATCGTTGTCATGTGTTCACGTCCTTGCAATGCAGCCGGTGAGCCACCTCTGCCAGAACCAATTACTTCAATATAATCACCGCCATGTTCTTTGGCAAACTTTTCAGAACAAAGAATAACAGAACTTGCACCATCAGAGAATGGACAACAATCATAAAGTTTTAAGGGACTTGCAACTACTGGAGAATTCATTACATCATCAATTGTAATTTTCTTTTGCATGTGAGCTTTTGGATTAAGGAATCCATTTTCATGATTCTTTACTGCAACTCTTGCAAAGTCTTCCTCAGTTGCATCAAACTCAGTCAAGTAAGCTCTTGCCATAGATGCAAACAAACCAGGAAATGAGGCACCAGCTTGACCTTCATAAAAAAAGTCAGAACAATATGCAAAGTAAGTTGTTGTCCATTCAGTTCCTGTGTGAGTTACTTTTTCAACACCAGTAACAACTAGACAATCATAAAATCCGGCTGCAACATTTGCATATGCTTCTCTAAAAGATACAGATCCACTTCCACATGCAGACTCTATTGTTAATGATGGTTTATCTGGAATTCCTAACCTACTCATTAATACAGGACCTAGGTGAACCTGTTTGTCAGCAACACCAAAGACGTTTGAAATGTAAGATGCTTTGATCTCTTTTGGATTAATACCTGCACTTTCTATGGCTGCTACTGACGCCTGAGTAGTGATATCAGCTATACTTTCACTTAATTTTCCATATTTAGTACTGCCAGCACCAAGAACGCAAACCTTTTCCATAATTGTCTCTGACCTAAGTCCCTATAAAAATTGTTTTAGTAAATTCATCATTGAATAAGCCATTAAAGAGATCATCACTTCGAATTGTTCTGATTAAAAAGCCTACTATAAGACACATAGCAAAAACCACAAAGTCAAAAACAAGCATCTTCAAAAAAGAGATTATTCAATACTTGGATGTAAATGGGTATCTTTCTTGGTCATCAAAAGAGAGAAAATACATAATTCTTGGGACAAATTCTCCAAAAAATGGACTAGTAGAATGTCCTCAATGTAAGCTAGGGGAATTGATGGTAATTAGATCAAGAACTACAAGAAAACGATTCATGGGTTGTTCAAACTTTTATGGTGGATGTAAGGCATCTTCGCCATTATTACAAAAAGCAAGACTTAGGGCAACAAAAAATCCATGTAATATTTGTAAATGGCCAATAATAATTTTTCGTTATTCAAGAAATCAAAAATGGACTAAACAATGTTCAAACTTTAATTGTGAAGGTAGAAAAATCAAGCCTTCAAAGTAGGATAAACATCTGTTCTTCTGTTTTTGAGTAATGGTAAAACTTTTCGTATTTTTTTTACTTTGTTCAAATCAATATTTACAAAACCTATTCCTTGCTTCTTTTTCATGTCAAGTAAAATTTTACCATATGGATCAACTACTAAACTTCTACCGCAGTAGATATTTCCAACTTGATCAGGTGCAATTACATAACATCCATTTTCAATTGCGCGTGTTTTGTTAATTGTAATCCAATGTTCCTCTTTCATGTTACCTTTAACCCAAGCTGATGGTGCAACTAGTACTTCAGAGCCTGCAACTGCCAAAGATCTTGACATCTCTGGAAATCTTAAATCATAACAGATCATCATGCCAATTTTTCCAATAGATGTCTTTACAGGCTTTGCAATTTTTGATCCTGAGGCCATTTTATCTGATTCTCTAAATCCTAATGCATCATAGAGATGAATTTTTCTATATGTAGAGATCACTTTACCTGATTTGTCAATTATAAATGAAGTATCATATACACGATCTTTCTTTCTACTTTTTTCATAAAATGAGCCTACAACTTGGATGTGATTTTCTTTTGCAACTTTTGCAATTGTTGTAACAAAATTTCCATCAATTGTTTCAGATAAACTTGCAAGTTGTTTTGGAGTTTGAGAAGAGTTTGTGTAAAACATCATAAATTCTGGAAATGCACACAGTGTTGCATTTTTTGCAGCTGCCTTTAAAATGTATGAAATAATTTTTTTCAAATTATCTTCTTTTTTAGTTGATGCTTTGAATTGAACAACTGCAGCTTTCACAGAATTGGTTAATTGAATCACAATAAAAGGATAAACTCCTGGTACAAACGCAAAATGTACCATTTTCTTATTATGTAAATTTGATTAACAAAAATCAAATCGACCATAGTGTGTATATCAATCCCTGACTGGAGGATTTTTCCAGTCTACTATTTTTAAAAATAATTAAAGTTGGTTTCCTGCTAAAAACCAATTTTCTTTAGGATTGTCTTCAAAAACAACAATTACGTGATTTTCTTTTGTTTTTAGAATCTCTACTGCAGACTTTGTTATTGCTTTTGCATACTCGTCTTTTTGTTCCTGTGTTCTACCAGGATACATTGATACTGTAATCAGCGGCATGAAAATTCTTTATTGATTTAGAGATTTATGCCTTCAATAATCTGGCCTGTAGCCGTATCTTGTGCCATACGTAAACTCAGAATTGTGAGTCTTTTTGTAGAGATATCCAGTTGCCAAGCCTATTACGAATCCACCGATGTGAGCAAGATATGCCACGCTATCACCTGCAATACCAAAGCCTCCAATGAAAAATGGCAGAAGATTTTGAAAAACTAGCCAGAATGGCAAGAACCATTTTGCCTTAATGTGCATCATTCTCCAAAAGAATCCCATCATCAGAAATGTCTGTATTCTAGCTTTTGGAAAAATTACCAAGTATGCTCCTAGTACTCCAGAGATTGCACCTGATGCACCAACAGCAGGAATTGCACTACTAGTATCTCCAGCAATATGGATCAATCCAGCAGTAACTCCCCACATTAGATAAATTCCAAGATACTTTATTTTTCCAAATTTGTATTCAATGTTATCACCGAAGATCCATAGAAACAACATGTTTCCTCCAAGATGCATTAAACCACCGTGCAAGAAAGTAGAACTAATTAGGGAGAAATATGGTTCCTCAGGACAAGAAATGCGTAACGGTCCTGAACCAAAATCGATGTTCAGTACACTTGCACCAGTAATGCAATTTGGAACAGCTCCCCAATTATAAAATAAATTAAATGCATTTTGATTTGTAAAGTCAAAGAATTGTCCAGTGTAAGCAACTTCGATAAAAAATACAATTACATTGATTATGATTAATCCATACGTTACTGTAGGTCTAAATCCAGGAGCAGTAGGATTCTCATCTCTTAATGGAAGCATTTGTAATTTTGTTTGGCAGAAATTTGTATAATAACATTGTTTAGTTTTATTTTTAAAAATAAAGATGAGAATCACTTAAACAAAATGACTCCTCTGTTTCACACCTAACTATGGCTAGTATAACAGTATTATTCTATAATAGATAAAAACTAAATTGGTACATTCGTAGGATGTATTAAAAATGAAAAAGAAAAGATATGTTAGCTGTATGGTCTGTGTCCACTATGTTCTGCTTCTTCGATTAAACCTAACTTATCTAAAACTTTACAGATTTTTTCACCTTTATCAGTTGGATCTAGATTTCCTCTAAGAGAACCAGAAGCTGGAGTTCCAGATTTAGTTGTACCATGAATATTTGCATAAATATTTCCTTCACATAATTTGCCAAGCATTGATGATAATGTTACACTATCAGGTCCATCATGATATCTATGTAGAAGATGTGGAATGATTATGGATAAAGCAAGAATTGCAACTATACCAGTAACAACAATTGAAAATAAGTGGATTTTCTCTCAACTATTCTTTCAGGCTTAAACAAAGTGATTAAAATTACAGTTTTTTAGATTTAAAGCGACTGGTTCATTTTTCGAACAAGAGTAGATCAAACACGAATGATTCCCTTTTGAATCAAAAATACCAATCCCTGAACAAAGGTTTTATCATCTATTTGTCCTGTTGCCCACCATTCGGCATTATTTCTAATCCATGGAGGAATTTCTTGTGATGTTGATGATTCTTGTTGTGTTTGTGGAATTAGAATAATTTTATTTTTTATTAAATATTCAATTCCCTGGATGAATGTATTATCATCTATTTGTTGCTCAGACCACCATGATGCATTATTTCTAATCCAATTAGGAATTGAAATTTTATTTTCATTAGTTGTTCTATCAATTATTATTGGAATTGTTGATTTTGCTAGATTGTTATTATCCAAATTTTTAAAATTCAGATATACTATTCCTGTAACATCTTGAGGAATCATAAATTCTATGATATTGTATTTTTCTTTTGAGTCAGTGCTAATTCCACTTTGCTCAAAAATAATTTTCTCATTTTGAGTCATTGAAAAATCATAGTTTGTAGCAACAGGTTTATTCTTTAGGAAAATATCAGTAATATCAAAAATTATTTTTGCATTAGAGTTAGATTTCAGATTCTCTGGCTCCCAGGAAACTAAAACTCTAAACTGTCCATTTTCAGTAACTGAGCTTAAATGAGGATAATCACAGTCTGGTTTTATTGTAAAATTCATTCCATTTTGATTGGGATTATTTTCAAATACTTTCAAGAGTTCTCTTTGATATATGATAAAGTGTACAATACGTCCATCAGAGAAAAAATCATCAATGTTTACAACATCGTCTGATATCTTAACATCGTTAATGTATATTGTAAAACCTGATACTAGTAAATCACCAAAGTTTTTTGGAATTACAAGCTCCTCATGAACTACAGATGTTTGATTAATGTTAGATTGACTCCATTCAAAAGGCATCGAGAATCTAATTTCCTTTGAATTGGAATCATATTGAAAATTTGAAATTTCATCATAATATGAGATTATCTGAATGAATTGCTTACCAAAATTTTGATCAACAAAGTTAAATTGTGTTGTTTGTGCAATAGAGATTCCTGCATTGAAAACTAGAGGTTCTACTAATTGTTTGGTGTATCCGTCTGCTGTAAGTATAGCAATATCAAATTTGTATAGACCACCTTCACTAAGTTTTGGACCTTTGACATGAATCATTCTACTTTCAAGTCCTAATAATGAACCAAACAGATTTCCTCCATTGTCTTCTTCAATTATTATAGAATCACGATCTTCTGATACAAAATTAAAAACTAAGAACCCATTATCGGCTATGAATTCTTTCTCAAACAGAAATTGTTCACCACGGTATGATTCTATCAAAAAAGTAACATCTCGAAGAGTAATTTTTGAATCAAAATCAATTAGAGAAATTGATATTTGTTGATCATCATTTGTGTTGGGATCACTTTTTGAAGATGAAACCTCCAAAGTAACAAGTCGGTCATCTAGTTCCACAGGAGGAAAAGTTTCACTTCCAACTCCATGACCATACACATTATCAAATGTTAATGCAAGCAAAGCTGGGAATATTAGAATCAAAAGTAATGATGAATTTTTCAAACTATGTCCACTTGTTTGGATCTTTTTTGCGAATCTCTTTTCCGTCAATTGTAATTAGATCTTTTTCTTCAAAGACAGTATGCCATTTACCATTACTTGGGAAAATTTTGTTCATCTCCTCAACTTTGTCATTAGTTGGAGGTATGTTCATTAAAGCTCCCCATTTCATGTTTGGAACTTTGGGCATTATGTCATTGATGTCCTTCATAGTACTATCACTTAACAGAATTTATTTAAAAACTTATGACTGTATCTTCATAATTCCTTCTTTGATCAAGAATTGAATTCCCTGAACAAAATCTGAATCACCTATTGAGCCATCAGCCCACCAACCGGCATTATTTTTAATCCATGTTGGAATTTGATTTGAACCAGTACCTTGTGTTGTTGATGGGATCTTCATAATTCCTTCTTTGATCAAGAATTGAATTCCCTGAACAAAATCTGAATCACCTATTGAGCCATCAGCCCACCAACCGGCATTATTTTTAATCCATGTTGGAATTTGTGCTTTTTCAGGTACAGAAGTAACTACATCTGATGAACCTGGACCTATTTCAATGATTGTTGAACCAATTCCTGCATATGTTGGATCATAATCTAATCCAGTTCCTAAAACTTTGACATCAACTCTAATTTGACCTTGTAATGGGACAAAAATTCTTTGAATGTCAATTCCTTCAGTAGAAGTGATTCCAAGACTAGAAGTGTCATCACCAACATTACTGGCTACTTCTTTATCAAATTCATCAAAAACAAAGTATGCATACTTGACATCTTTGATGAGTTCTCTGTTTTCATTGAAGAATGTAAACTCAAATGGAATTTCTTGATTAGCTCCATATTTGCCATCCCATGAAATTTTTACAGTAGTTGGAACTTTTTCATAATTTGTAGTGTCTACAAGATAAAATTCTGTAGAACTTTTTGAAGCTTCAGATAATGGAACAAGTTTCAAATCCATCTTGGGATTGTCATAATTATCTACTCCTAGTTTTTCATTGATCTTTTGCAATTCATTTTTTGTAATTAGAAAATGGACGATGTTGGTATCCTCATATGAATAAGGATCATTTAATAATGCTCTCTGATCAATTTCCACACCATTAACAAATCCTTTGAATTGTTTTCCTTCAGCATAAGGAGCAAATGTTTTTGGAACTCGGACTTCTTCATGGACTACTTGCACTAAATTAACATATGATGGACTCCAATCAAATGGCATATCAAATGAAATTGAATTATCAGAGGTGTCAAACTTAAAGTTATCAACATCATCATAGTATGTTTTTACAATTACTGGAATTTCTTCAGCATTTGCAGTCTTTATGAAAAAGTCTTGCTCTTGTGCAACACTAACAAAAGTTTCGTAACTTAGTAAATTAGCAAGTACGGTCCTTGGGCTAGTGGCAGCCTCAATGTCAACTCTAATTTTGTATAATCCACCTTTTACAAAAATTGGACCCGTAATCGATGGTCTTGCGCATATGTCTAAATTGTCATCAGTACATGCTGCACCTTGAACAAATAGTGCACCAGGAGCACTTACATGTTCAGAACCACCATAGATTGAGCATTCTTCGAGATTATTTTCATTACAATTAGGTTGTGGTTTAATTTTTACATCTAATCTTCCATCCATATCATAAAATAGATTTCTAGCTAAAAGTTCTCCACTTTGCCAAACTTCTACTCTATATGTGACTTTGTCTAGATTCTTGTCAGTTAATGTATCAAAGAAACGAATTTGCATATTTGCTGAATCAATTTCACCAACCGTAATATCAGATGGACTTAGTTGTGTACGGACAGTAACTTCCATATCACCAAAGCTGAGAGGTTCAGCTTGATCTCCTCCAAGTCCATGAGCAAAGACATCAGGAAGAACAACAGGAATCGTAAAAATGCCAATAATTGCAATTAATAATGCAAACTTATACAATACGAAAATTAGGTTAATTCCATATTTAAAGATGGTACAGGATTTCTATGCGTGAGAATTTTTTATACTAAATAGAGTACAACTTTTATTCGTGATTCACAGAGATTGAATATGAAGATTCTATTTGCGTTATTTTTAATTCCATTGTTAATTATTCCAGCATATGCTGAATCACAAACACTCTCAACTGAGAAAGGAACACTGGATGTTAAATTAACACATGAACCAATAGAGCCAAACACCCAAGCCAAAATTAACATTGATTTCATCAATCCACAAACACAAAAAATCCAAGAGCATATTGATTATACTATTTCAGTTTCAAAAGATGGTGAAAATGTATTTGGGCCAATTCCACTAACACATACATCAGTAGGTTCTGTAAAGATTCCAATTGAGTTCAATCTTGGTGAAGGAGTATATTCTATGGACTTTGAAGTTGAAGGAATTTTGTTTCAACCAATTCCACCTGAAACAGTATCTTTCGATATTTTAGTAGGAGATGCTCAAGCTCAACCAATAACGCCATCTGAGAACGAAGTGAATGTTAATGGAGAAAACGGTGGTTGTCTAATTGCAACTGCAACATATGGTTCTGAACTTGCACCTCAAGTCCAACAATTAAGAGAATTTAGAGATAATACTATTTTGTCAACTGAATCTGGTAATGCATTTATGAAAGGATTTAATCAATTCTATTATTCATTTTCACCAACAGTAGCAGACCTTGAGCGAGAACAGCCAATATTCAAAGAAATTATGAAAATTTCACTAACCCCAATGTTAACATCATTATCATTGTTGAATCATCTAAGCATTGATTCAGAGGAAAAAATGTTAGGTTATGGGATCTCTATAGTTTTACTGAATATTGGAATGTATGTAGGAGTTCCAGTGTTTGGAATCCTAAAGTTGTATCAGTTCAAAAAAGACTAATACTATATCTGGAAATTCCAGTGAGGTTTTTATGTATCCAAACAAGTATCCAATCTAATGAAGACTAAAGCAATTTGCTCTTTCTTCGTACTATTTGCTATTGTAGCTGGTATCGTTGCAACAACACCAGCTGCTTTTGCAGATCATTCAGAAGTCACAATTGAGGCAGCACTAGGTTCTGGAGCTCCAGGATGTGAAGATTCTGCAGAGGGATGTTACATTCCAAGTACTGCAACTGTTGATGCAGGCGGTAAAGTAATTATGTCAAATCCTGATACTGCAGCACACACATTCACAGCAGGAAGTCCTGAAGATGGTCCAAGTGGTGAATTTGATACCGGACTGTTAATGGCAGGAAATTCATTTGAATGGTCTCCAGACACAGTAGGGGAAGTTCCTTACTTCTGTATGGTCCATCCTTGGATGCAAGGTTTGATTATAGTACAAGAAGCAGGAGCTGATGAAGGCGGAGAAGCTGATGGATTAATGGTAACAGTTACCGACTCACAAGTAAAGGGTGGAACTCAAATTGATCTGGAATTCAGTGAATTACATGTCAACTATGAAATAACTGCAACACAAAATGGTAAAGAAATTTTTAAAGAAACAGCACATGCCATGGAAATGACTTCAAGTCATATGGTTAATGCACTTGGATCTGATAAAAATCCAATTGACATCAAAGTAGTTTCTTTAGGTATTGGACCACCAGGTGCTGAGGTAAATTGGACTGGACCAGTAGGTACAGTAGCTACATCAAAGGTTGTTCCAGAATTTGGTACAATTGCAATGATGATACTAGCTGTTGCAATCATAAGCATAGTTGCAGTAACTGCAAAATCTAGAGTCATTCCAAGATTTTAGGAATCCTCTTTTTCTATTTTCTTTTTATTAAAGCAATGATTGCCAAAATAATAGCTGCTGCAGCAATTGACAATCCAAATATTGCAAAGTCATAAGATGCACCACCATCAGAGGATACAGAAGTTTCACCAGACTTTAGTTTAGAAACATCTTGTTGAAGAGATGAGATGGCATTTTTTAGTGCAGCAATGTCAGCAGTTCCCTCACTACTTGTAGGAGGAAAATCTAAAACTGCAGTAGGCTCTACATCTTCAACTGGGATTTTAATATCAATTGTAGTACCAGCAATTTCTCCTTTCAAATCCATAATGTAACTACCAGTTTTAGTTGGAATTATAGGTGAAAAATAGTATCCGGGTTTAGGATCAGAATTTATTTCAATTTTTTTGGTTACTCCACCATACATAGCTGTAGCTTCAACATTTTTGAACACATTAATTACTCCCTTGTAAGAACCCTCAGTTTCTCCAGGTTCAGTTATTTTAAAGACAATATCATTTCTGATTCCAACAACAGGAGGTTCAATTCCCCATCCTGCTTCTATTTTGTATTGTCCAACTTCTACAGTAGTATGTGCAAAAGAAGTAGAAATCATTCCAATACTAAACAATAATGCAATAAATCCAAAAATTGTGAAGTTCACAGATATCATATGACAATTACACGTTATTATCTTTGCGTGAATTGGTACAAATGATTAACACATAAAAACTGTTTAAATTATCAACAATGTTTTTAGGATTAAATGAAAAAATTTCTAATACTTTTAGTGATTTTATATTCTGTATCCATTCCATTTGTATCAGCACATCCATTTACAGAAGAAACTATTCCTAGTTTAACATCAAATGCGCCTGCAGGAATTTCAGAAGTAATTGTATTTTATTCAGAGCCAGTTGACATTAATTTTAGTGAAATCAAAGTATTTGACAGTGATGGGAATCAAATTGACAACAAAGATACTACTTACTATGAAGGTGAGTTATCTCTAATTGTTACAACCCCGCCACTAGAAGATGGAATTTACACAGCATCAACTAAAGTTCTATCCAAAGTTGACGGACATCTTGTTCCAAGTGCATTTCTATTTGCAGTTGGGGATGTAGTAATTGATCCTTCTTTGTTTGATCAAGATAGACCATCAGAGATTGTATTTTTACCAGAAGCTGGTGCAAGGTTTCCAGGAATTGTAGGTCAAACTATTGTTTTAGGTGCAGTTATTGCATCGCTAATTATTTGGGGAACACAAAACAAACAACTAATCAAAGAAGAATTAGAAAAGATTGAAAATTTCCATCATGGGAAATTTATGTCAATAACAGGAATTGGACTGATACTAATTTTTATCTCAAATATTTTGATGATTGCAGTACAAAGTGTAAGATTGGAAGTGTCACCAATAGATGCGATTCAGACAGATTTTGGTTCTACTTGGGTTATTAGAATTATCATTACTATAATTTCATTAGTGATCTGGTTTAGTATGGATAGAAAGAAAATTCTATCAAAGAAAAATCAGATTCCATTACTTGTATCAATGTTGGCATTAATTGCTACTTCAAGTTTAATTGGACATGGTGCAGCAAGTGGAGAATCCCCTGCTATAGTTTTAGATTATATCCATAATCTTGTTTCAGCAATTTGGATAGGCGGAATATTCTATTTTGTTTTTATTTTACTTCCAACATTTTCACAATTAAAAGAAAAAAATCGAGAGAAGATGAGTTTGGTGTTGATTCCAAGATTCTCAATTGCTTTTATTATTGCTGTAGGAGTTGTGATAATTACAGGACCAACTCTATTGTGGTTCTTAGAAAGTGATGTTGGATTAATTACAGAATCTGTGTATGGTCAACTAATTATTCTGAAAATTGCCATTGCAGCAATTATAATCGGATTTGGTGGATTTTTTCAGTTTAAAGTTCAAAAAAATGCCGAAAAGAATTTTCAATCAGGAAAAATTTCAGTTCATAAAAAACTAAAGAGATCACTCAAAGTTGATGCTATATTAGGAATTGTTCTTCTTGGAGTAGTTGCTCTTTTAACTAATGGCACATTACCTGCTGGTGAAATTCAAAAAGTTGATGCTCAGGAAATAATTTATGGATTTAAAATAATAGAGTTTACAGAGAATGCAAAATTTGATATCGATATTTCGCCATTTTCTAGTGGAACAAATACGATTTTAGTTAAAGTTAGTGACTTTGAAGGAAACCAGATATATGATTCAAATCAAGTTAAGGTAAAGATATCAAATCCATCAAAAAACATTTCACCAATTGAAGTTCCTATGGAATTAATTAATCAAGATGAAGACAGACCCATAGAATTTCAAGGAGAATTAACATTTGGATTTTCAGGAGAATGGCTAGTAGAGATTGAAGCCCAGAGAACAGAGAATGCAAATGAATCAAAGCTTTTGAATTTACTTGTAAAACCAAGACTGGCAGACATTCAAACACAAGTTACAGAATATGAATTACCAGAAGATGCAAAACCACTCTATCCATTGTATGACGGAAGTAATTCTATTTGGATTAGTGATGCATCAGCTCCAAGATTGTGGCAATTTTCACTTGAAACTCAAGAATTTACATCATATTCGTTTGATGGATTAACTACAACATTTCTAACACAAGACAACAAAGGAAATATTTGGTTTACAGATACTCCAAGAAATCAAATTGGATTTCTAGATCCCCATACAAAAGAAATTACAACAAAATCTATTCCTAAATTAGATCCAGTAATTTCAGAAAACACTCCACTTTTCATACAGGCAGACTTTGATGGTAACATTTGGATTACAATAGTCAACAAAAACAGAATTGTAAAATATTCTCCAGAGATGGATAAATTTGAAGAGATTGTCTTATCACAAAGAGAATCATTGCCATTTGCTCTAGCAATTGATGATGATGGAAAAATATGGTATACAACAACTGGTACAGGAAAAATTGGATACATTGATTCTAAAGATAACAAAATAAGAGAATTCTCATCTGAGCCTCCATTGCAGGGTCCTGAGGCTTTGCTCTTTGATGATGAGGGAAATCTTTGGATTGCAGAGCATACAGGCTTGGGAATTGCCAAATTTAATCCAGTTTTAGAAACATTTGACAGAATTTCAGTTCCAGATGATGAGGCATTACCATTTGGAATGACATTTGATAAATATGGAAATGTGTGGTTTGCACAGCATACGGTAGATAATCTTGGAGTGTATGATCCTGACAACAATAACTTGATTGAAGTTCCAATTCCAACTGAAACATCATTTGTTCAATTCATGACATCGGATGGAAATGATAATGTGTGGTTTGTTGAACAACAATCAAACAAAATTGGAACTGTAAAAATTACAGAAATTCCTATTATTACATCACAAATACAAACAACAAATGACTTTGAATTAAAATACACAGAAATTGTATCACCACTAATCGCACTAGGAATTATTGCAACATCTCTATTTTATGTAAAAAGCATACAAGATAAAAGAAGATTAAATTCTTTAATTAACTCTTAGATAATAATCCAGATGATTTTATTCCCATAGTTCCTGCAAGTAGGCTAATTGCCAATAAAACAATAGTTCCTGCAGGAGTAATATCAAATATGTAAGAGAGTAAGATTCCTACAACCACAGAAAATATAGAAAAGCTCATAGAGATTATTGCAGTTTGTTTGAATCCCTTGCCGTACATAATTGCAGTAACGTTAGGAATTACAAACAAAGCTGAAATTAACAATACGCCTACAAGTTGAATTGATGTAACTACAGTTATTCCTGCCATAAACACAATCAAATAATTTATTTTCTCAACAGGAATTCCACTTACTTTGGCTTGCTCTTCATTAAATGTTGAATAAAGAATTTGACGATATAGCAACAAAATTACAATTAGAATTCCACCAGTTAATGACAAAATTAGAACAGTGTCATTTACACTAACAAGAAGAATACTTCCAAATAGAAAACTAAAGATATCAATCGTAAAACCGCCTGATAATCCTATAATTACGAGTCCAACTGCAATTCCTGAGGATAATAGTACTGCAATTGATGCATCACCAGAGATATTGTATCTATCCTTAATTTTTGTAATAATTAATGCACTTGCAATTGAAACACCATATGCTGTCCATAATGGATAAACTCCAGCAAGTAAACCTAATGCAATTCCACCAAATGATGAATGTGCAATTGCATCACCAAATAATGAGTAACGTCTCAAAACTAGGAATAATCCAATAACAGAACAAAGAATAGCTATTGCAATGCCAGAGATTAGTGCTCTGTGCATAAAACTGAAAGTTAGGATTTCTAGAGACATAGTTAGTGATGATGCATGTGTTCCTGCATTGAAGCCTCAGAATATTGTTTTACTAATTCATCATTTGAAAAGAATTTTTCAGATTCACCATGGAAAAATAGTGTTCTGTTTAGACATGCCACATGATTTGCCAATTGATTTACTGCATCCAAATCATGAGATGACCAAATGATAGTAATTTTTTGTTTAGAGTTTAATTCACGTAAAATGCTGTAAAACAAATCAATGCTTTGTTGATCAATTCCTGTTACAGGTTCATCAAGAATCAGAATTCTTGGATTTATGATTAGAGCTTTTGCAATAAAAACACGTTGTTGTTGACCTCCAGATAATTCACCAATTCTTCTGTTTCTTAGTTCATGTATCCATAATTGCTGTAAAATTTCATCAATTTTATTTTCGTCTGATTCATTTCTTAGTCCCATTCTTACAACATCAGTTACTGTAACTGGGAAATTTTTTTCAAAAATTGGTTTTTGTGGAACATACCCAATTTCTTTGAGATAATTTTTTGATTTTCTAATATCCTCACCAAAAAATTTGATAGTTCCTTTGTACTTTGTGTTTAGCCCAAGCATAGAGTCAAAAAGGGTAGATTTGCCTGCGCCGTTAGGACCAATTATGCCTAGAAAATCACCTTGATTAATCTCGAAACTAACATCATCTAGTGCTTTAACATCAGGATATTGAACGGTTAGATTTTCAATCTCAACTATTTTCAACATAGTGCCTCCTTTAGATTTTCAAGATTATGAGTCATTTTAGAAATGTAAGTACCATCAGATACTACTTCTAAAGGAGACAAAACTAAGACTTTGCCACCTATCTCGTTTGCAATTATTTCAGATGTTCTAGTATTGTCACTTTCTTCAGCAAAAATTACTTTAATGTTTAATTTTTTTGCAGTAAAAATAATATTTTCTAATGTTTTTGCAGTAGCTTCCCCATGTGAATCATTTGATAAAATAATTGTATGTTGATTTAGATTGTATTCTTTTGCAAAATATGAAAATGCATCATGAAAAGATACAAAATCATTACTACAATTAGAGAGATCATTTCGAATTTTTAAATCAAGTAGATCTAATTCTTTAATATATACTGCAGCATTTGACTGATAATATTTTTCATTAACAGGATCAGAATTTGAAAATGCGTTCGCAATATTTTGTACTTGAATTTTTGCATAAACAGGATTTAGCCAAATGTGCGGATCTCCAGAATTCTGGGAAATTTCATCATTAGAATTCTTAGATAAAATTCCATAACTTGTATCAATTATCTCACCAGAATAACCAATCTCTTCTAAATTATCAACCCAGTTTTCAAAACCAATTCCATTGATAATGATTAGATCTACCTTTTGCATTCTTTGTACATCTTTAACAGTTGGTTCCCAATCATGAGGTTCAACCCCTATAGGAACAAGTAAGACAACATCAATTTTTTCTTTTCCTACATTTTGTGAAAATTCATGTAGTGGGTTAAATGACGAAATGACTTGTAGTTTTGAATTATTGGAACTTGTAAATTGTTGGTTTGTATTAGTTCCATAAACAGCAATCGAGCTTAATGGAATTATTATTGCGATTGCAATTATTGCTATCTTTATCTGAATATTCACGCAGCAGATATTTACGGATTATTAATAAATCTATGAAATCTTAATAAGATTAATTGCTAAACTTATAAGATAATTAATAACATTAGGCATATGACAATAGTCTCAATTTCATTAAACGATGAAATTCTCTCAGAATTAGACAAGTTGCAAACAACTATGGGATTTTCAGGGAGGTCTGAGGCAATTAGAGCAGGAATCAGATCATTTGTTTCTGAAGAAAAACAAAAAGCAGATTTATCTGGAAATATTCACGCAATTCTTTTGGTTGTACATAATGATGAATTTGATCATGTGGTTTCAGGAATTATCCATAATTTTGAAGATTTAATCACAACACATCTTCATAGCAAAATTGAGAAAGAAAAGTGCATGGAGCTCTTTTTGATTAATGGTGATGCAGAAAAAGTCTCTACAATTACAAAAGATTTTCAGACAAACAAAAACATGAACACTGTAAAGCTAGTTACACTTTAGATATTTAGTGGATTTGTTCTAGTTACAAAAATTATACTCATTATTGAAATTACTAAAATTAATAATGCAATGGTTCCAAATTCGGGTACAACAACTAGTGCAAATTCAGTTTCTTGTCCTGTATTCCTAATATTTTCAAATTTAATAATTGTTGGACCTGTTTGATCTTCAGCAAATGTAAATTTCTCAAATTCTCCACCAACTTGTGCAGTACCAGATACACGATGAATTTCTTTCCCATTTTGGATTAGGATAAATGTATAATCAGAATTTCTTAAAGGATCATTAGTTCTTCCGTCTCTAATTGTAAAAATAAAATTTGTGTCAATTCCAGGTTCAACTTCTAGTGGTTCCCATGAGAGATTTACTTTAAAGTCCTCACTTTTTGTATATGCCTCTAAGGGAAATGCTTTATCTTTACTAGTAGATATTGTAAACATCATATTTTCTGGTAATGGTTCATCGGTTTTTTTCATTTCATTTTTCAAATATCGTAAATGATCCTGTAGTAAAACAAGATGAACTATTCTTTCGTTATCATCGGTATAATCATCAACAGATATTGAGGATTTGAATAATTCAATATCATTTACATTTGCAGAATAGCTTGGAGACAAGAATTCTACAAAATCTTTTGGCAAATGAGTCTCTACATGAACTACTAATACATGAGACAATTGTTTTTCACTCCAATCAAATGGCATTTCAAATGTAACCTGTTTAGCCTCAAAATCATACTTGAAATTAGAAATTGAATCAAAATAGGACTTTGAACGAAATTCTACATCATTATTTTCAGAATCCTTTTGCATAAAAGAGACAGTCTCAATTAAGCTCAAATCAGCATTATAGACACCAGAATTCTCTATGATGTTTATGGGTTCATCAATAGTTCTAATCTCAATCTCAAAATTATACAAACCAGATGAAGTAAACAATGGACCTGTAATCTCTATAGGATTAGATTCTGTTCCATGCCATGCTCCAAGTAGTGAGTCTTGCTCACCATGAATTGTTAATTTTTCTTCTTGTGTCGGAGTTACCTTAATTTGTAAAACTCCATCATCAGCAAAAAAATAATTTCTAAAAATCATTTCATTTTTATAAAACAATCCAATTAGGAATGTAACATTTTTTGCATTTTCTTTTGTTTTATCTTCAGTTGCAGTAATTGTGATTTGTTCTTGAGCATTCTCAAAATACATCGGCATCTCTACTGAAATTGATAACTCTTTTCCTTGAATATCGATTGAAGATATTGTATCAATTCCAAAACCATGTCCATAGACATTGCTTGCTGGAAATAGCAAGCATGCAACAAGAACAAAGACAGCATATTTTTTTAGAGACAGCATCATTTTAGTTCATCAAGGGCTATTTTACTGTCAATAATTCTTCTACTCTTTGAATTAAATCATCCATTGTTGTTGCCTCTAAAATTGGTTGAAGTTCATTAGGATCTTTTGCACCAAGTGCAGATAATGAGTAGATGTAATCAACTGTAGGTGTATCAGTAGTTAGATAGTATTGCTCCAACACATGATCTAAAGCGTGAGGTTCAACAACTTGAGGCAATGCCTGTATAACAATTTTCTTTTTCCACAATTCAACTAATCGCTCCCATTTTTCTAATGAAATGTTTTCATCAATTTCTGGAATCATTTCAACTTCTGCTTGAATGTACATTTTTTCTTCTGTTCCAATTTTTTCATGTATATCAGATATTTCTTTATGTCCTTCAACTGAAAGTGGGTCATAGTTTTCAGGCTGGGAAATTGATGGAGGAATAATTTTTTTGATTTTAAATGAATTTCTTCCTATAGTTTCAATGTGGAGTTGCAACCCATCAATCTCAACGTCTTCACATTTTGTAATTTTAGCAATTGTTCCAACTAATTTGGGGGAATTCCAACCATTTACAGTATTATTTTCATCAAGCAAACAAACTCCAAACTGACCATCACCTATCATACAATCATCAACCAATTGCTTATAGCGTGGCTCAAAAATTCGAAGAGGGAGTTCTTGTCTTGGAAACAGAACTAAATCTAATGGAAAAATAGGAATTACTTTTGTTTGTGTCAACAGTTTTATTGAAATGTCTCTAGATATATGGAATACGGATTTTAAAATAAATTAAAATCCATTTTTGTTAAGTGTCAGGCCCAAAATGGCAGCACGTGTATATTTTCCATATTCTGCTTGTTCAAAGTATTTTGCATTTTTTGTCTTATCAACATCAGATGAAATTTCATCTATTCTTGGAAGAGGATGTAAAACTATTGAATCATCTTTCATCTGTTTAATCAAATCTAATCCTACTACATAACTCCCTTTGACCTTGAGATATTCTTCTTCGTCAGGAAATCTCTCCTTTTGAATTCTTGTAACATAAAGAACATCAAGTTCATCTATTGTTTCTGTTATATCAGTTGATTCAGTAAAATTTAATTTCTTTTTAATTTCATAAACTGAATCAGATCTGATTTTTAATGATTCGGGAGAAATTAAGTGCACGTCAACATCATAATTTCCTAGTCCATACAGCAAAGAGTAAACTGTTCGTCCATATTTTAGATCACCTACAATTCCAATCTTTAAACCATCAATCTTTTTCTTTTCTTTTTTAATTGTAAACAAATCTTGAATTGCTTGGGTTGGATGTTCTTCTGTACCACTACCTGCGTTGATTACAGGTTTATCAGAAACTTCAGCCGCAAATCTACTTGAGCCATCCAAAATATGTCTCAATACAAGAACATCAGAATAAATGGACATTATTCGAACAGTATCAGCAAGACTCTCACCTTTTTGAGTTGAAGATGAAGAAACATTTAAGATTCCCAATGAATTTCCACCAATAGATGCCATAGCAGCATCAAAACTGAGTCGGGTTCTAGTACTGGGTTCATAAAACAAATATCCCAATGTTTTTCCTTTGCAGATTTCTCTTCTGTCAGATGGATCTAATTGCATAATTTTGTTAGTTGCTGAAAATATTGTTTCTAGTGATTCCTTATCAAAATCCTTAATTGAGATGATATCTTTTTGGTAGAACTGGTTCATTCTTTCAATAATATATACAGGTGACTATACAAAGTATTCTGATGGAACAGTCCGAACTTATGGTTCGACGAATCAAAGAAGGCACTGTAATTGATCATATTGATGGTGGTAAGGGCCTTCAGGTGCTCAGTGCATTAAGAATTGATGGTAGAGATGGTGAATTAATTACTATAGCACTAAATGTGCCAAGTGGCAAATTTAAGAAAAAAGATATCATAAAAATTGAAAATAAATTCCTAAAGGATGATGATACAAACAAGCTTGCAGTAATTGCACCAAAAGCAACTATCAACATGATAAAGGATTTCAAGCTTGTAGAGAAAAGAAGAGTTTCACTTCCAAATGAGATTGATAGGATATTTCGTTGCTCAAATCCTGACTGCATTACAAACAGTACAGAACATATTGAATCCATAATGGATGTAATTGACAAAGAAGGAAGAGTACTCAAATGTAGATACTGTGCAAGAGTTTTAGATGTAAATAAGCTAAAATACAATTAATTAAAAAATTTAAAAATTTGAAAAAGATGTTGTAGGACTATTGTCCTAAGATGATAAACATCATAACTATACCGTAGATTGCGATTGATTCGACCATACCTACGAAGATGAACACCTTAGATTGTAAAGCTGGGTTCTCACTAATGACTGCAAGACCTGCTGCACCTACTTGGCCAAGACCTATTCCTGCTCCACCTGCTGCAATACCAAATGCTAAACCAGCACCGAGGAGTTTCATAGAGTCGCCACTAGACGCACCATCTTCTTGAGCAAATGCAACTCCAGTTGATCCTAGAATTGAAATTGCTGATGCTGCCAAAAGTAACATGACGATAGTTTTCATTTATGTTGTGGCTCCTTTAGGTCCATATTTAAATCATGATGAGGTAATTGACTCAAATTCGATCTAATGCTTTCTTTTTGGAAGAGTTCAGATCGTCTTTAATAGATGTTACAAATTTATCATAATCTGCGTCTAATTCCTTTTTTGAATTTTCAAGTAATTTTTTAATTTCTTCTTTTGCCATTATTTTCTACTTTCCATCTTTGCCTTTACTTTTTTTAACTTTGCGAATTCTTCTCTTTCTCTTTCCTCAAGAGTAGATAGAATAAATCGAATATTTTCTTTATATTGAGGAATAATTACATTTTCAAGTGCATTTAGCAATTTTTGTGTCTTTTCTAATGCTTTGGCAAGACTAAAAATGGAATTTTCATATTCTGCAGCTTTGCAAATTTTTGGCATCAATTCTTTGATTTGTTTTGCTGCTCTATCAATTGATGAGTTTGTATCTGCAAATCCATAAGGCATTGATTTTGTATCTTTTTCAGTAACTGTAAGTGCAGGAATTTTTACATCAACAACTCTTCTAACATGAAGTTCTACTTCCATTACCGGTGGTGTTGATTCTGCAACAGAATCAACAGTGTTAGTACCTAATGCTAGATATGCTTCGTTAACTGATTTGTAAATATCTTGCAATGGTTCCCAAATTCCACCTCTAGCTTTTGATGCTTCTTGAATCATTTCTTCAATATTTTTTAAGAGAACTTTACGTTTATCATCTAAAATTTGCTGAACCATTACAGCAATTTGAGTCGATTTTTTATATTTGAAAAGTTCAATTTTTGTTGCTGCAACGTTTTGTCCAAATGACATTAGTTACTCTTCCTTGTAATACTGCTCTACGTACTTGTCTTTGATTTTAGTAATCTCATTCTTTGGTAATTTTGATACAATCTTCCATAGAAGAGTAAGTGTTTCTTCAATGGTTCTATTTTCATCAGTTGCTTGTGTAAGAAATTCTTTTTCAAAGGTATCACCTACATCCATGTATTTGAGGTCAATTTCAGTTAGTCCTGCTTTACCTACAATACCTGCTAATGCTCTTACTTCTTGTGATCGAGAATATGCATCATAAACTTGGTTAGCAACTTCACTATGATCGGCTCTAGTACTTCCTTCACCAATTCCGTCTTTCATCAGTCTACTAAGACTCATCAAAATATTGATTGGTGGATAAACTCCTTGTCTGAACAAATCTCTTCCAACTACTATTTGTCCCTCAGTAATGTAACCAGTAAGGTCAGGAATTGGGTGAGTAATATCATCAGATGGCATTGATAAAATTGGAACTTGCGTAACGCTTCCTTTTCTTCCATTAAGTTTGCCTGCTCTTTCATAAAGTGTTGAAAGGTCAGTGTAAAGATAACCAGGGTATCCTTTTCTTCCAGGAACTTCTTCTCTTGCTGCACTAATTTCTCTTAATGCCTCTGCATAGTTTGTCATGTCAGTGATTACAACTAGAACGTGCATTCCTAATTCAAATGCCAAATATTCTGCTACTGTTAATGCTACACGAGGAGTAATGATTCTCTCAATTGCAGGATCATCTGCTGTATTTAGAAATAGAACACTTCTCTTTAGTGCTCCAGATTCTTCAAGACTTCGTCTAAAGTATTCTGCTTCACTGTATTGTACACCAATTGCTGCAAAAACTACAGCAAAGTCATCAGTTGTACCAACAACACTTGCTTGTCTTGCGATTTGTGCTGCCAAAAGATTGTGAGACATACCAGAACCTGAAAAGATTGGAAGTTTTTGTCCTCTAACTAGAGTCATCAATCCATCAATTACAGATACACCAGTTTGAATGAAATCCTTTGGATATTCACGTTGTTCTGGATTCATTGGTTCACCATTAATGTCAATAAATTTATCAGCAATTGGATCTGGTAGTCCATCTTTTGGTCTGCCTAATCCGTCAAATACTCTACCTAGTACCTCTTTTGACACTGCCATTTCCATAACTTTACCTACAAATTTTGCTTTAGTTCCAGAAATTGATAATCCTGTTGTTCCCTCAAAGACTTGAACAATTGCTTTACCGTTTCCTACTTCGAGAACTTTACCAAGTCTTCTCTCACCTTCAGTAGTTTCAATTTCAACTAGTTCATCAAATGCTGCATTTTCAACATCATCTACAACAACTAGAGGGCCTTTGATTTCTGCAATCTTACTGTATTGAACTCCGCCTTCTGTTGTCAATTTGAAACCTTCACTCCTGTAATTGATTTGAATTGTTCTTGCATATCTTTATCTAATTGATCAAGTTTTGGCATCTCATCATCCTTGATATCCATTCTTGCTTTGAGTATACTTGATACTACATCTAATCCACGGATGTCAGATAATGATGCACCTTCTTTGAGTGCTTGTTGTCCTTTGTTGTAAAAGTCAACTAATAATTTCATTAATTTGAATTGTTTTTCTGGACTACAATAAGTATCAACATCATCAAATGAGTTTTGTTGTAACAAAGCAATCTTTACCATTCTTGCAACTTCAAGAATTAATTTTTCTTCATCAGGTAAGGCTTCAGGACCTAAGAGTCTAACAATTTCTTTTAGTGTGTCTTCTCTTTGTAAAATACCATAGGTTTCACTTCTAATGTTAAACCAATCTTCACTAATGTTTTCACTCCACCATTTTGCAATATCTGCAAGATATCCAGAATAACTGTTCATCCAATTAATTGATGGATAGTGTCTGGAGTATGCAAGTTTTGCATCCAAAGCCCAAAATGTTTTGATAAATCTCATTGTGTGTGTTGTAACTGGTTCTGTAAAGTCACCACCTGAAGGGGATACAGCTCCAATCAAAGTAACTGAGCCGTCACGATCTGGACTTCCAGTTGCTCTAACACGGCCTGCTCTTTCATAAAATTCTGCTAATCTTGATGCAAGATATGATGGATAACCTTCTTCTGCAGGCATCTCTTCTAATCTACCGCTCATTTCTCTCAATGATTCAGCCCATCTACTTGTTGAGTCTGCTACAAGTACAACGTCTTTACCCATATCTCTGTAATATTCTGCAATTGTAACACCGGTATAGATACTTGCTTCTCTTGCTGCTACTGGCATGTTACTAGTATTTGCAACAAGAACAGTTCTATCCATAAGTGGTTTTCCACTACGTGGATCTTTAAGATGTGGGAATTCTACTAATACTTCAGTCATTTCATTTCCTCTTTCACCACATCCAATGTAGACTACAACTTGGGAATCTGCCCATTTTGCAATTTGGTGTAATGTAACAGTCTTTCCTGTTCCAAATGCTCCAGGAATTGAACCAGTTCCTCCTTTTGCAATTGGGAAGAATGTATCAATAACACGTTGACCAGTAAGTAATGGAACAGTAGGATCGTATCTCTTATTATAAGGACGTGGTTTTCGTACAGGCCATTTGTGATACATTTTAAGTGGAATGGATTGTCCATCTTTCTCAGTAGTAGCTAGTACAGTTTCTAAATCATAATCTCCTTCTGATACAAGGTTTGAAAGTTTTCCACCTGCATGATCTGGTGGAACCATAATAGAGTGTTCAATAAGATCAGTTTCTTGAACAGTACCGATAATATTTCCTGCAGCAACTTCATCTCCGTTACTTACAGTTGGAACAAAGTGATATTTTTTTGTCATATCTACAGCAGTAGTTGTGATACCCCTTCCAATGAAGGAACCCGATGCTTTAGATAATTCTCTTAGTGGTCTTTGAATTCCATCATAAAGTTGCCCAATAATTCCTGGACCTAATAATACACTAAGTGGGTTTCCAGTACCAACAACAGGCTCACCTGGTTTTAATCCACTTGTTGACTCGTAAACTTGAATGAATGCTACATCTCCGGTTAAACGAATTACTTCACCTACTAATTTTGAATTACCAACAGTTACAGTCTCATACATTTTTGCATCAGACATACCGTCTGCTCTTACAGCTGGGCCACTTACCCAAACAATTCTACCTTGAGCTGCCATCCTAATTTCCTACTCCGAATTTTGATGCAATGTCTTTCCTTATTAAAGGCTTCAGACGTTCAATTCTGGCATCAATTGTATTATCAAATGTCATTGCACCATCTTTTGATTTAACTATAATTCCACCAAGACAATCAATTGTATCAGGAGATAACTCAGCTCCTGAGAATTGAGACAATGTAGATTGTACTACATCTTTATCTTTAGCATTTGTAAAAACTGTAATTTCAGAAGTACCTAAGATTTGAGTTGATTCTTCTAACATAGTCTTAATCAAATTTGAATAATCACCACTTCTATCAGCATTTGCAATTTGATCGAGTGCTTTTGTAAAGACCTTATCAACTGCCTCTTCTAATAACATAAGTTGTTTATTTCTGGCCTCAATGTCTGAACTTCCAATTATCTGTTTTTCGATCTTATCTGCCTCTTTTTTGCCATCTGAGATAATTTTATCATATTCACTTTCTAATTTTGGAATAGAATCTTCTAGTTTTTGCTGAGATTCACTCAGTGCCGATTGAATGTTGGAATGAATATCTTTTTCAGTATTATTTAGGATTTTGTCAATCGTAGTTTCTAATGCCGAATTAGATGCCAATGGGTGCCGTTAACCCATAATAGATTTTAATGTTTGGGAAGGAAGCAATCAGAAAGATATTAAACTCAATAAAAATACCCAAAATTTATCTTGGGAACAGCCGATCTAAAACTAGGAACCGTCATTTTGCCTAGAAGTGAGTCTCCTAAAGCGATTTCGAGATTAACTGAGTTTGAGTGGTATCACAAAATTGATTCTGCTAGTGATTTGGTAACTCCTGAAATTGATGATCTTCTCCTAAAGGCTCAACAAACTTACCAATCAATTGATGATGTTATCAAAGGAATGGGAATTCCTCTTACTGTAGGAATTATGGAGATATTGTTCAAGGGTACCGTTATTAAGAAAAAAGATTATGAGATTAATGAAATTGAAGAGATGGTAGAGGAGCTAAGCAAAGAGGCGCCTTCCATTATCGATGAACCAGCAAAGTTGTTAGAAGATGCTGCAAACACTAGACTTTCAATTGAAGAGTACAAGTCACTCAAAGATACCTTAGAAGTAATCAGAAAGATGAAGATGGACCTTTCAGGATTTGGTTTAATGAAATATTTTTTCACAAATTTGTTTGTCATAAATACCGCTGATTTTGATGAGATAAGTCGCTCACTTGAGGGAATCACAATTTACAAGTATGGCTTGGAAAGCAAAGAAAAATCTGCCATTTTAGTAATTTCAGATACTGCAGATTCTGAGAAAGTTCTAAAGGTGCTTAGAAGTTTTAATTCAAATACTTTTAAAATTCCAGAGGGTTTTCCACAGATTCCAAGTAAAGCATATGAACTTGCAGAATCAAAGATCAAAGAATTAACTACAAAACAAGCATCAATTAAAAAAGAATTAGCCGGATTAACAAAGAAAGTAAGACGTGATATTCTATCCCTACATGAAAAAGCACTAGTTGCAAAAGACGTACTTGAGACTCTGAGAAAACCTGGTGGAACAAAACACTTTGCAGTAATACAGGGCTTTATTCCAGAAAAAATGGAAGCAAAATTCACAGAGTCAACAAAACAGTGGATGTCAGTTGTTGAAGATATTTCCGATCCTAAACTAAGAGAAGAAATTCCCACATTATTTGACAATAAAAAATTCGTTAAAACTTTTGAAGTAATTACAAAAAGTCAAGGTATTCCAAAGGCAGGAGAACCTGATCCAACTCCAATGATTGCTCTAATGTGGCCAATATTCTATGGATTGATGTTTGCAGATATGGGTCACGGATTGTTACTTATGGCACTAGGTTTATTGTTCAAGTTCAAAGGACAAGGAGAACTTTCTAGATGGGGAATGCTCATTGCAATCTCTGGTGCATCAGCTGCTATAGCGGGTGTTGGTGCAGGAGAGGCGTTTGGATATCATCTTGATCATATGGGTCCATTTGAAGGATTATTAGAAGAAGGTGGAGCATTACATTCTGTTAGTTGGATAGTCGGTATTCTCAGTGTTGCAGAATTAACATTTGAACAAGTAATCAATATTCTCAAAGTTTCATTATTCATAGGAATTGTTCATTTAGTTTGGGCAATGACTTTGCGTGTTATCAGATTAATGAAAGAAGGACACAAACTGGTAGTGTTTACTGAAGCAATTCCAAACATTACACTCTATGGTGGAATTGTAGTTATTATGATGTGTGCTATTGGTTCACAGTATGATGTAATGAACATGTACTCCAAAGTACACACAGAAGCAGTTCCTTGGGTAACTATGTTCCTTGGTGATTGGGCAGTAGTTTGGATTATTACAAGAATTGCAGTTGTTATTGTAATTGCATCAATGGTCATCATGATGGTTGGAGGTGTAATACATGCAAAGAAGCATCCAGAAGATGGAGCGGATCCTGCAAGTGTCATTATGGAAGTACTCTTAGGAAAAACAGTTGAAAGTTTAGCTCATACAATCAGTTATGCCCGACTAGGAATTATGTTATTGGTTCATGCGGCTTTGCTGCTGACAGTAAATAATGCATTTGCATCATTAGGTGGTGCTGCATCAGGTGGAGCAATGGCAATGATTATTGGGGGTAACTTGGGAATTATGATGATTGAAGGATTGATTGTGTATATCCAGTCACTCAGATTGCACTTGTATGAATTCTTTACAAAATGGTATGTTGGAGGTTCACAGCCATTTAGACAGATTAGACCAGAATTGATTTACAATCAATTTATCTGGAAGAAAAAATAAAAATAAATTACTCAGATAAAAAATAAGATTATTCTTCAATCTTAAGTACAGCAGATGGGCATTCTTTGACAACTTTTCTAATTTGATCTTCAGGTGCTTCATCTTGTATGATAACAAATTTTCCATCTTGTTTTGTAAATACAGAAGGAAGATTTTTGACACATTTGGCTAAATGAATGCAAATGTTCTCATCCCAAATTCTTTCATTATTTCTAATTCTAATCCTAGAGATTTATAGATTCTAGTAGTTTGTGTGCACCAAATTAAAATAATTATTCAGATTTAACTCCACGTGGACGGTATTATTTTTCAACAGGAAGTTCTAGTTTATTTCCCCATTCTCCCCAAGATCCAAGATACACTCGGACATTTTTGAATCCCAGTTTTTTTAAAGCCAGAAAGGAATTAGCAGCCCTATATGCTCCCTGACAATAAGTGACAATTTCAGAGTTTTTTGGATAATCATACATTTTGGATAATTGCTCATCGTTTTTGAAAGTCCCATCTTCATTGATATTTTGATTCCAATCAATATTGATTGCATTTGGGATATGACCAGATTGGGCAGCTCGAATAGTACTTCCGTCATATTCTCTAGTTGAGCGGACATCAAGAATTATGATTTTATCAAGATTATCTTTAATACACTCAAATCCGGAAATTATCTCTGGATTAATTTTTCCTGTAAACTTTGATGGTTTGAAACCACTAGGTTTTGTTTCAAGTGGAAGATTTTCTTTTTTCCATTTTTTTATTCCGCCATCTAGCATAGATGTATTTTCATGAGAAAAATACATCAACATCCAAACACCTCTTGCTGCCAGCATTCCAGAAACAGTATCATAAAAGATGACTTTTTTTTTTGATGTTACTCCAAGAAATGAAAGAAGGTTTTGTGTATGATTATTGAAATTTTCTATTCCTTGTTTTGTTGTATCAATCCAATGAAATGCAAATAAATCCAAATGAACAGCTCCTAGAATATGACCATCAGAATATTCTTTGAAAGAACGAGTGTCAGCTATAATGACATTAGGATCATCAAGAATCGAATTAAGATCAGTTGTAGAAATTAGCATGATTTGGATAAAATGATCAAATCTAAATTGATTTGGATTGTATAATAAAAAGAAGAAAAGAAAAGGGTTTTTCTTATTCGTTTACGTATGCTCTTTCTCCGTGCTGTGCCAAATCGAGACCAATCTCCTCTTCTTTTGGAGTGACTCTGATTCCGCCAGGCCAAACAGTATCCATTACTTTGAGGATTATAAAAGTAACACCAAAGGCATAGCCTATTGATATTGCAGCACCAATGATGCTGATTGCTTGCTGTTCCATTCCTTCTGCAGTTCCAGTCCATGCACCGATACCATCTCCAGTATCCCAAATGTGTGGACTAGCCAATGTGCCAGTCAAAATTGCGCCTGTAAGACCACCTATTCCGTGTACTCCCCATACATCTAATGCGTCGTCCCATTTGCGTGCACTCTTGAATGCAATTGCTGCATAACAAATTGTACCAGCTGCAATACCGATTATAATCGCAGCCATTGGACCTACCCAACCTGAGGCGGGTGTGATTGCTACTAATCCTGCTACAGCACCTGATGCAGCTCCTACAACACTTGGTTTTCCTGTATGTGCCCAAGACATGAGCACCCAAGTAACTGCAGCCATACCAGTTGCTGTATTTGTAACAGTCCATGCGCTGACGGTAATGCCGTCTACCATAACTTCGCTTCCTGCGTTGAAGCCAAACCATCCGAACCATAGAATTCCTGCGCCGAGGACTACCATTGGGATGTTATGTGGCTCCATTGGAACTTTGCCATATCCAAGTCTTCTGCCAAGGACTAGGGCACCTGCCAATGCAGCAAATCCTGAAGTAATGTGTACTACAGTACCACCAGCAAAGTCTAATGCATATGATGGAGATAAGTCTGGATCAAGGTCTAGTGAACCTCCTCCTATGTATCCACCTCCCCAGACCCAGTGTGCTATTGGATCATAAACAAAGGTTCCCCATAAGAGTACGAATATTACTAATGCGCTGAATTTGATTCTGTCAATCAATCCACCAATAATTAGAACTGGTGTAATGATTGCAAATGTTGCTTGGAACATTGCAAATAGTTGGTGAGGTACTGTACCTGGCCAACCTTGACTACAAACATCTCCTTCTACCATTGCATTCATCTGGTAAGCTGCTGACCAAGTGTCTCCACATGGACCTGCTTCTCCTAATGGTGCATATGGTGAAACCATGTTAAATCCTACATAATCAAGATTCCCCATGAACATGTTTGCATCAGAATCAATTCCGCCAAATGCTAGTGAGTAACCCCATAGAACCCATTGTACTGACATTAGACCCATTACGATTATGGTCATACCAAGTACGTTGACGATGTTCTTTGATCTGGCTAATCCGCCATAAAAGAAACCTACACCTGGGGACATAAAGAGTACTAATGAAGTTGCAGTTAGCATCCATGCTGTATCTCCTGTATCAATTTTACAAGGTAGCATGCCGCCATCTTCTTCATACCAACATTCGTTTGGGTTTCCAGTGTAAATTCCACTGGTTCCCTTTACATATCCGTCCATACCATCTTCAACTTGTTGTGCATATGCCTGTGACATAGCACCAGCTGCTGTGATGGATACTGCGGCTACAAGTAATAGAGCATACTTGTAGTTTCTAGAATTCATTAAATTTATCGAAGATGAAAATTATTTAAGGGTTGGAGACTAGAAAGCCTTCAAAAAAGTAAATTATTATATTTTAGTATATTTTGATACTAACATAAAATATGAAAATTATGTTAAGGGGAAGAAAATGAAGGTAAAATCGAACACAAAACTAGCAATTTTTGACACATTCAAGACAAAGGGTGACGATTTAACAGGAGAAGCAAATAGGCAAAGAGCGATCATCACAATACTTGGAAGTAATGTAAATCCTGCCGAAAGAACACGTACAGGAATTTCTCAAAGAATAGCAAAAAAACATGGAATAGCTTGGAAGAATATCTATTCAGGAATATTTAGAGATCTGGATGAAATTTTGCTTCCGATGGATATTGCAGAAGAAGATGGTAGATTGCCTCTAAAACGAGGTCCCAAGGCACTCCAAGAAAAAGGAATCCCATACTATCATTTAACAAAAAAAGGTATTTTGATAGCACTGTCAATTAGTGAAATAAAGAATAGAGAGGATTTACTAAAACAGTTTTTTTCAAAGTCAGAATCTTCGGAAAAGGAATTTGAGAAGATTTTAACCAGTCTTTTACAGACCAGTCCAAATTTTACTTACTCAATTTTTCAAAAATATATCAAGGCATTTTGTGATAATAAA
The DNA here is from genome assembly GCA_029864335.1 of Candidatus Nitrosopumilus sp. GTDB lineage: Archaea > Thermoproteota > Nitrososphaeria > Nitrososphaerales > Nitrosopumilaceae > Nitrosopumilus. Next base: position 42,361 of record JAOTTS010000003.1, read on the forward strand.
ATTGATGAATTGCTTCCTTTTGATCTCTCAAAATTAAGGGATATTTCAGATGAATCATTAGTAATTCAAAAAGAGATTCTTCTAGCCTTTTCAAAACTGTCAAAACAAGAAAAAGATGAGGCCATAATATTTTTAGATAAAATTACTTAGAATTCATTCTCAGGAATAGATCGCCAAACATTAAAATCAGTTGTCTATTAAGATTGATTGAAATGGGCGGTTCAAAGAATGTCTATGCCTCCGTTAAAGCATACAGTAAAAGAGGCAAATTACTGACAAAGGCTGATTTTCAAACCTTGGCTGAGTCAAGAGATTTAGAAGAATTAATGACTAGAATCAAAAATACAGTTTATGCTGATTCTGTAGCAGATGTTCAAAAACCATATACTTCACAAAATATCGAGTCAGCTCTAAGAAGCAAATTAGCAGATATTCATTATTCCATTGCAAAGACATCAGGAAACTCAGGCGTATTGGATGCATATTATATGAAATTCATCATATCAAATCTAAAATTAATTCTTAAGGGTAAAGTGTTAGGTAAATCTCAAGAGGAGATTGAAACTCACGTAAATCTTCATGCTGAAGAATTAATCAAACAAAGAGACATTGTGATCAAAGCATTAGTTTCAAAAGATCTTGAAGAGGCTGTTGCAAGTTTAAATTCAGTTCAATTTGGAGAAGAGATTGCAAAGGCTGCAGCATTATATAATGAAAAAAAGAATGTGCAAATCTTTGATACATATTTTGATAAAATTTTATATCAACATCTTGCTGGTGCAATGAAAAACTATTCTGATAAAGAAGCAACAAAACTAGTTTCAATGGATATTGACTTTTACAATATTTTGAGTGTAATTAGAGGAAAATTCTGGGGATTGCAAGAAGAGCAAATCCAAGATCTAATTATTGGTACTAGTCCACCTGCAAGAGAATTACTAGGAAGAATGATGGCAGCAGCTACAGTAAGAGATGCATTCAATGAATTATCCAGTACAAAATATAAGGATTTAGTTCCACAAGTAGAAAATGAATTAGATGCTATTGCTGGATTTGAAAGAGCATTTGAGATGGCAATATACAGTTCATCACTTAGGTCATTCACAAAGATGTTTAGTTTTGCAACAATTGTCGGAATTACCAAATTGACTTCCTTTGAAGTTAGAAATCTAGCAGCTATTGCTTTTGCCGTCGAACAAAAAATACCAACTGAGATTACCATGTCAAAGTTAATCCTAGAAGAAGAATAGGAATTCTAACATGTTTAATTTTCCAAAGAAAAAAACCGAAGTATCTACAGAAGTTTTAATCAGATTCATTTGGGTTAGTTCATTTTTAGCAATGATTTTCACATTGCCACCATTAGCACTATTCCTAGGGATTTATTTTTTGACAGGGGAGCTAATCATAGGAGCAGTAATTGGTTTTGGAGTTCATTTTGTGATATTAGCTTTTTCAGGAAGGATTTCAAAAATCATAACCAAAATTATGAGCTAAACTAAAAGGGATCATACAGGAAGGCGAAGTATCATGATGGGAGATAGAGATTTTCGAAAGATCATTAAAAGTGCTGTTGAATCTATTGGAAAAGAGTTAGAGATTCAGATTGATTCAAAGGATATTCAGACTATTCATCTTCATGAAGTAGTTCAATGTCTTAGACGGTCCTATTATGACAGGATAGATCCTCAAGAGATTGAAAGAAGAGGATTCAATGAGATTCTATCAGGATTACTAAGGAAACTAGAGTATGGTAGTGAGCCTAAAGAATTTGCCATAGAGGACATCAGGCTTAAAGGACAAGTCGACATGCTAGTTGATGATACTATTCTTTTATTCAGACCAGCAGCAACCGAATTGGAAAATCCTCTAGCAAATGATGTTTTGTATCTTAATGCATGTATGTGGATATATGACAAAGATGATGGAATCGTAGTGTATATTTCAGGAGATAGAAAAGAGACGACATTCTCATTAACTCGAAATAAGAAAATGTTTGAGGAAATAATTAGAAGAGTTAGAGTTCTAAATGATCTTCTAAAAGAACAAAAATTGCCAATCTTAGAGCCATCTACTGAATGCTCTGAATGCCAATATTATGAAAGATGCTTCATGAAAAAGAAGAATTCCAAACAGGTATCTCTAGCTGAGATGTTAGGAATGGGCGACAAAGACTAGTTAAGATTAATGAAAAATATTGTAAAGGAAAAATTCCTTTTGGTTAATCGAGTGGTTCTGGATGTCCTTTACCACGGAGAGCGAAACACACTACTGCTAGTGCAATTGCAACTCCTGCTGCTGCGCCAAATGCGGCCATACCTGCTTCTGCCATTTGATAAAAACCCACTTTACGGGCTTTTATAACTTTGCCAATATTTTTTCTCTAAAAACAAAATATCATAATTTTTGAATTTTATGATACTATGCAGGTCTACTTTGTAAATTCAAAGTGGAGTTCATTTTCTTGACCACTAGTCATTGAACTAAGATTGTAAAAGACATCGCCTGAAACTCGCCAAGTATTAGTGCCATCCTCAAAGTCACGCCATAATTCAGGAGTGTTGCCAGTATTTTTCAAGATTATTTTATCTCTAAGGACAATTGAGTTTTCACCTAGAAGAGTATAGTAGTTTGATCCAAATTCTACCATTCCCGTAGGCCTACTCCCAATCTCCCCTCCTGAAATTTGCTCAGACTTGGAATATCCTGTTTCAAATAATTGATAATCCATGGTTTGAACTATCACAGAGCGTGGATTAGGATTTGAAATTTTAAATGCAATCTCAATTGTTGCTGAACGTTCTGAAATTTTTGAAACTGAAATGTCCTCCAATTCAATTTCAAGTGGTTTTACCTGCTGAAGAATTTGAGTTTCAGGAGAAGAATTTTCAGAAGAAGAAACTTCCATTGTAGGTCCTACCAAAAGAATTCCACCTAATATCATACCAAGTGCTATAACAGCAATTCCAACAAAAATTTTAGGATTCATTATCTTTCAATTTCCTCTTCATATCTTAAATGTTGAGATAGTTATTATACCATTGGAGACAGAAAAAAATAATGCAATACTTTCAAGCAGTTCAACAAGGAAAACTAAGAGCAAGTAAATCACAAATGAAGATGTTTGATATTGCTGGATTTGCAATGTTAACTTTAACGACTAAAAAAATAGATGGAAAATTTCATCCAGTAGGAGAAGAAGAATTTACAGCAGTAATTAATTCTCCAGATGGATATGTAGCAGTAATTGTAGACAAGGATGGATTTACAAAGGCTCAATCAAAGGCTTTAGGAAAAGAAGAGGCCAAATCAATTTACAAAAAACTTCGAGATACCGGAATTGAAGAATATCCAGAAAAAGAGATTCAGATTTGGTCTGAAACAAGACCAACAATTCAAAACGAAATATCTGGATAATTATTTTGAACTCAGAATGATTTCTGTGCCTATATTAGCACCTTTAATGGCATTTTCAATATTTTTTGGAGTGGCCTTTAGTATTATTGTTTTAATTTTGGAACGCTCTATAATTTTTAGAGCTACAATATCCATCAAATCGTATCCTCCAGCAACAGAATCTTCATGAACAAGCATATTTTTCAAATTCTTGAGTTCAATACGTCTGAATTTTTTTGCATTTTTGAATTTATTTGGATCCTTATCATATACACCATCAACATCAGTTGCATTGAGAAATTGTTCGGCCTGTACTTTTTCAGCAATTAAAGCAGCAGTACCATTAGTGCTTTGACCAGGATGTAGACCACCTGTAACTACAATTAATCCATCATCAACAGCATGTCTGACTTCTTGTAAAGTGGTTGGTGGATGAGAATATGCCTTATTTTTCAGAGCATAAATCAATAATTTTGCATTGAGTCTTGAAATTTCAATTCCTAATTCATCAAGAGTTGATTCATCTGCACCTGAAGATCTTGCATGAGAAATATAGTGTCGTGCAATATTTCCACCTCCAGCAATAACTATTGGTTGACAAACCTTACTAATTTTTACTAGGAATTCTGCATAGTCTTTTAGGACTTTTGCATTATCCATACCAAAAATCTTTCCAGATAATTTGATTACAATTCTTTTTTTCACTTTAGATCACTAATAATTGATTTTGCGGCAATTTCAACTTTCTTTCTGTTCTTTTCATGAGTATAAATTCTAAGAATATTCATAAAGCCAGAAATGGCAGAAACGACTGGAATTTCTGAAATTGGTATCTCTTTAGCAGATGATTTACCATTCTCATTTGAAATCAAAATTATGGAATTGGACTCATTTTTAGATGGTGCCAGTGGAATTGATGGAGTTACTGAACTATCCACAAAGATTTCATTTTCTTCAACTTTGGATTTTTTAGAAATTACTGTTCTAAGTTCATCAGTTCTTGTTTTTTTCAGATTAATTTGACTAGTCAATATTCTTTCAAACACACATTTTAGCAATTTTCGATTTTGGTAATCTTGAGCAAATTGTCTAGCACGTTTTAATTTTGTAGATTTTGATGAAATTAGAGTGGATAAAACGTATTCATCTGTAAGGTTAACAAATTCATTAAGATTAAAAGTTGTAAAACCAAATTCATCATCAGATAATCTTAGTGCTTCAAGTAGCATAACTTCTGCCGCTCGTACAGTTTTATGAAAATAAACAGCTTTAAACATTTGATATCTCGAATGCATCATAGATTCAAAGGAATACAATGCTGAGCGTTCTAAAGCTAATTTTTTCTTATGAACATCAAGGGACTGTGTAATTCTTTTATGATCAATTTTTGCATGCTCAGCTCCCGTAAAATAACCATCTCTGAGTAAATAATCCATCATGTCTGCACTAAGTGCGCCTGAAACAATTTCATTTAGATATTGAAATTTAGAATCTCCAAATGCAATTTCAGTAACAAGTTTTTTGTCATAACCATTTTTTGATAATATATCACCAATTTCAGATTTTAGAATAATTTCTCTACCAAAATCTTCATGTGAGATTTTTCGTTCTTGAATTATTTCCTCAAATAGATGAGAAAACGGACCATGTCCTATATCATGCAAGAGTCCAGATAATCTTAGAATTTTAATGTCATCTGATTTCAATATTCCTTTTTCATTTAATGCGTTACCTGCTTGACTTGTAATGTGCATTACTCCCAATGAGTGCTCAAATCTTGTGTGTTGAGCTGAAGGATATGTCAAGTGAGCGCCTGAAAGTTGTCTTATTCGTCTTAATCTTTGAAAAATTGGATTGTCAATGATGGATAATTCATGATCATAGACACGAATAAAATCATGAATAGGATCAATTATGTCTAAATAGTTTTTTTTCATAACCCTATTTTCTTTGAAAATATTTTCATGATTTCTTCATGTATTTCTTGTTTAGATTTTGATGCATTAATTATTTTCCAATTTTTTTTCTTTGCAGTAGTTCGATAAATTTTAGAAATTTTTCTCAAGAATTCTTCATTTTTTTCAAATTTATCACGGTTAGTTTTTTGTCTATTAAAAGATTCTTTTTGTGTGACATCAAGCAAAATTACAAGATCAGCTTTTGGTAGACCAGCATCAAGATTCTCAAGCCATTTGGGCTTCAAACCATTAGCTATTCCATAAATTAGATTAGAGTGATAATAACGATTCATAATTAAAATAGAATTTTTTTCTTGTGCTGCTAATATTTCATTGAGTTTTTCCCATCTATTTGCAGCCAAAAGACAATGAATTACTTGTGAAGGGAATTTTCTTTTTCCATCCAAATATTTTCTTATTTCTTGTCCTATTGGTGTTTTATAGTCAGGAAAATGAAATAGTTTAGTTTTGATTTTTCTTTTTTTTAGAGCTTTTTCTAAGAGTGTTGATTGAGTTAATTTTCCTGCCTGGTCTCCACCTTCTATTACAATAATCATAAGTTATCAAAACAGAGAAATTAATTGATTAAAAATCTATCAAGGTTTATAACTAAAAATTGAGCATATATCTCAAAATGGGATTAGTAAAATCTATGGCAAATGAAATGATAAAGGAAATTGGAAATAAATCAAGAGAATTTTATGAATTTGTTTTACCTCCTGTAGATATGCATCTTGATGATGATAAATTAACAGTAATAATAGATATTCCCGGATTCGAAAAAAAAGATATTAAATTATCTATTAATGGAAATATTCTATCAATTCAGGCATGCAAAGAAATTTCTGAGCAAAGTAAATACAACATAATTTGTAATCAGAGACCCAATATAATTGACAAAAAAATCAGATTGCCAATTGAGTTTAAAGAAGGAGAAGAATCTGTCAATTCTGCAAAATATGAACAAGGGGTTTTGACAATTATTGTTCCTGTACAAAAACATGGAAAAGATATCAAAATAGAATAGTTATCGTTTTCTAAATATTGCAAACACACTCATTATTATCAATGAACCAATCATTCCTGTTATTCCAATTGATTCATTTGTAGTATACAAAACAGAAGAGCCAATAAAAATTGCTGCTGAAAGAATACTACCTGAAAGTAAAATATTAGATTTGGGTTTTGCATTTAAGAGATTCAAGGACCTATTTTCATCTAGGAATTTTTTGAGTTCAGGTGCTATAGAAATTGTAGCATCAATTGATTTTGCAAATCTGTCAAATGAATGTTTTATTTCTTCAATGTATGCATCTTTAATTAGACTCTCTTCTTCTAAAATTTCTCTTACAATTTTTACAAATTTGAAATTTACTTTGTGTGTTTTGTAAATTCCTTCAATTATTGAGGCCATTCTCATATATAAAGCCAGGTTTTTTGGAAGAATGAAAGGAAATCTACTCATAGTTTTATTTGCAAGCTCCATCAAGCTTTCCACTTCCATTTCATCTGGTTTTTTTCCATGCATTGCACGGACAGTAAGTTCAATACCTTTTTCAATAACTGAGCGATTAAAATCAGGAGTTAGCATTCCAAGATCATTCATTGCGTTTACAGTTCTTGGAGGATCTTTCTCCACTAATGCAAGATATAGTCGAATCAATCTTAACCTAGTTTCATTATCTAATCTACCTACCATTCCATAGTCATACAGAATCAATTTACCATCATCAGTGACTGAAATATTGCCTGGATGAGGATCAGCGTGAAATATGGAGTGCTTTAGAAGCATAGTAAAGAAGACTTTATGGACATCAATTACAAGTTTTTGCCTATCAATTCCCTTCTCATTTAGGGCTTCAACATTAGTTATTTTGATTCCTGGAAGGTATTCCATTGTAAGGATATTTTTTGATGAATAATCATCATATACTGAAGGAACAACAACTTTACTGTTATTTTCTAAATCATGTTTAATTTTTTTGAGGTTTTCTGATTCATTTGTGTAATCCATTTCTTCATGAATTGTTTCGATAAACTGAGAAAGCATAGCCTTTGCTGAATATCTTAAATTTGGATCAACAAATCTCATTGCTAATGGAAGAATTTTTTTTAAAACTTTGATATCTTCCGCTACAATTTTTTCAATTCCAGGTCTTTTTACTTTAATTACAATTTGTTTACCAGAAATAGAACCACGGTAAACTTGCCCTAATGATGCACCTGAAATAGAATTAGGATCTATTTCATCAAATTTTTCAGTAATTGGACCAAGATCTTTTTCAATAATTGATTTTGCTTGATCAAATGGAGCAGCTGGAACACTATCCTGAAGTTTTGATAGTTCTTCCAAATATGGTTGAGGTAAAATATCTGCTCTAGAAGAAAGCCACTGTCCTAATTTTATGTAGACAGGTCCTAATGAAATGAATGTATCAAGTACTTTACGTGCGTTCTTTCTAAATTGTTCTAAATCTATTTCATTACCCTCATGATGAATCCATTTTTTTCGATCTTTACGTAATGCAAGTATTGATGGTAAAAGTTTGATTAGGACATGGATTGTTCTTGCAGTAGACATTATTTACTCCAAATAATTTTTAATTTTTTTAGTTATTGAATATCCTAGATATCCACAAATTATTGATGAAAGTAATCCAGAAGCAATTGATTTCTTTTTTGAATTTTTATTAAGTTTTTTTGTAATTTGTGAACCGCCAAATATTGCACAAGCTAAACCGATTAAGACTTCTGGTGCATCATGAACTAAATGTCCAACTGGATCTTTTCTTGGATCAATTTTATCAGTATGAACTAAAAATTTTTTATCATATTCTCTAATGTGTAAATTACCATAACGATATTGTTTATTGGCTCCATTTTTTTGTCCAAGGAATGTTTCTTTTGCTCCTTCTAGCATGAATTCTCGCAATTCCTTTGGAACTTCAATCTCATCCTCAGGCATAATCGCAAGATCTAGTAATTGCTTATAATCTTACGGTCTTCAAAATGTTTCAACCTGATACCAAAAACGAATTTTACTTTGGTGGCGGTTAGATTAAATTTTGTAAATTCGTATTTAGATCTTACTGATAATTTCTATGAGTGTCTTATATTCAAATTCAATACATTTGTATTAAATAGATAGGATGGAGGCTTTTTCCCTAAAAGAGACCTTACACCATCTATTGATTTTAGATAACGTAATCTTAAGATTTTAATCGATCTTTTGTAAATATTACGAAACTAATTGAAAATGCTATTAGCATTGCAATACCTGTAACATACGCGTAATTAAGTTCCTCATCAGGATGAACTTTTTGATGATAGTTATTTATCAAAAAAGTGATTACAAGTAAAACTACTCCAATTATTGTTAATTTCTGATGGGTTTCCAACAAGAAAAATATTCTTAGTAACTATATGAATTAAGAAAATTTCAAAATAATTCAAAGAAGTGGTGTTGTGATAAGTCTAACCACACTACCTACTAGAAATAGAAAAACACCTTTTGCTATCCCAAATGGATTTTCTTTAGATTTGATATAATTATGATGTAAATTTCCCAAAAATGGAATCAGTGATAGTTCATGGAGTAGATTCTATTTGAGATAATCTTTCAATTACCTTTTCAAGTTCTGCTTTATTTTCATTAATTACACGTTTTACTATATCAATTTCTTCACGAATCTGTTCTAGAGAAGAATCATCAGAATTTTTAATCTGTTCTTCTAAATCATCTAGAATTTGTTGATTGGGTTGATTAATTTTTTCTAATTCAGTTTTGTAATTTTCTAATTTTTTATATTGATCAGAGATTTCGGAAATTTCAACATATTCTTGATTTGTTAAAAAACCTAGAATAATTACGACACTGCCTATAGCAATAACTACAATTAAAACAACAATACTTAATCTCAATTTGAACTGACCTTAATTCTCATAATAGGATTAAAAATTAATCTCTAATTTGCTTCAATTTTGGCTTTTTTACGCCTACGAATAATATAGATTCCAACACCAATTGCTAAAACAATTGGAATAATAATCATAGTTGAATCGGGGCCATCTTCATTATCGTTTGATGGTTCTTTTACAAAGATGGTTGTATCATGTGTTAAAAATACTTCATCTCTTGTACTGTCTTTGTATCTGACAGTAATTGTAATTTCATGTTCTCCATATCGTAGGTCACCATCAAATTCTATTGGAATATTAAATGGAACAGGTGCATCAACCTCAATTTCATCAATAAATTGAGTATTGGAAACTATATTAGAATCACCACGAGCTTGAAGAGTTACAAATCCAAACAGTCCATCTTGATTTCCCTCGTTAATAATTTCACCAACTACCATTTGTGTTCCAGATAATTCAATTACTTCTACATTGAAAACTGTAAGATCAATTAATCCTTTAATGTAAAAATCAACAATTTTTGAGATCTGTTTTAGATCACCATGTGAATTATAATATGAAATAGATAAAGGAATTCGCAACGTATCACCCTTTAGTCCTTCTGGAACGTAAACAGTTGCTGTAAGATATTTTGAGGTCTTTGGATTAATCTGGCCAACATCCCAGTTTGATTCTAAAATAACTACATTTTCAACATTTGTAGTAGATGATGATGTAGATGCAAGCTCTGTTTGTGTATTAGTAGCAACAATATCTACACCAGAAATTGGAGCAGTTCCATCATTTGAAATTTCAATTGAAACATCATTAGTTTTTAGAGATGTAAGAAATGGTTCTAGGGCTCGAACATTAATTATACTATCACCTGTAATTTTAAAATTAAAGTCAGCAAAAGTAGTTCTTACTCCAGACTCTCGTAATCTAGAGTAATCTACTTTAACAGTTCCTGGATACTGCTGAATTTTCACATTTTTATCTATATTTACAAAAAATGTAAGATGGAAGTTTTCTCCAGCTAATGAATTAGAATCGCTATCAGCATAAATAATTGAGCCTGGACCATCCGACGCTGAGAATCCTAATGGTAATGATAATTGCCCACGAATTCCCGTAATATCCTGAGTTCCAACATTTGCAAATACAACTGTAAATGGAATATTACTGTCTCCTCCTTCAATTTCGATTTTTTCGTTCATTGTACCAAAATAAGCATCCAAAAATTTGACATCACCATAGTCTCGCTCAAATGGAGAATCACCAAATCCGCCTGATTTTATTTGAGCATAAGAGTTGTCAAAAATAAAAGGGATTAATTCAATTACAAATAGTACAAACAACATCTTTAGAATCATCATGCAATAACCTTCATTTCTGATGGTTGGTCACCTTCAAATGCTCTACCATCTTTGATAGTAATTACTTTGTCAACATCACCGAAATGTTGTTTGTCGTGAGTAACTATAATGAATGTTTGATTGAGTTTTTTTGCCATTGATTTCATTAATTGAACTATAGTGTCTGAGGTTACAGAGTCAAGATTTCCAGTTGGTTCGTCAGCTAAAACAATTGAAGGATTGTTGATTAGTCCTCTAGCTATTGCTACTCTTTGAGCTTGTCCACCAGAAATTTTATTTGCACGTTTATTTATTTGGTCTTCTAATCCAACTGCTTTTAGTAAATCTCTTGCATCTTTTTCTGCAGTGTGATTAGTTCCTGCAATTTGTCGTGGTAGTAAAATATTTTCTAAAACTGAGAGATCAGTTAGCAAATTTGAAAATTGGAAAATAAATCCTAATTTTTTATTTCTAAATGATGAAATGTTGTTGTCATCAAGTGTAGTAGTATCAATTCCATCAATGAAAATTTTTCCATTTGTAGGACGATCTAATAATCCAATCATGTTAAGTAATGTGGATTTACCAGAACCAGAGCTTCCAACAATGAGGACCATTTCTCCTTTCTCAATTGAAAATGAAACATTATCAAGGGCCTTTACTTTATTTTCTTCTTCACCATAAATTTTGGTTAGATTTTTTATTTCAAGTACCTTAGACAGTTCTCATCGCCTCCACTGGTAATAATTTTGTCGCTCTATAAGACGGATACAATGATGCAATAATTGCCAAAACAAATGATGTTAATGCAGTTTGAATAATTTTTTCCCAATTATATGATACTTCAAGAGGAAGACTATTGTTAAATGACATTTTTGTTTCCTTTGCATAAAATGTATAGCCTAATCCTGCTGCAGTTCCTACTCCAGCACCTATTGCTCCAATTATCATTCCTTGGAAAATGAAAATTATTAGAATATCTTTTCTTTTAGCTCCTATTGCTCTCATAACACCAATCTCTCTGGTTTTACCATTTACTAACATCATCTGAATTGTAACAATTGCAAATGCTGATGACATCATTCCAAAGTATCCAATCATGTTAATCATTGCAATACCAGATCTAAAACCAGCTAGTTGTTGTTCTGCTGATTCTTCAATTGTTTCTGCAATAAAATCATCATTTGGAAATGATCGCAAAAAGAATTCTTTTACTTCAAATGCTTTTGATGGATCATTGAGTTTTACTATAAGTGATCCTGAATCACCGTGTCTATTCATCATATCACGTAAAGTATCAATATGTATTACAGCGGTATAATCAAATCCCTGACCTCCAGGTGATTGAGCAATTCCAGAAACTGTAAATCTTCTAATTTGGTCTTGACCATATCTATCAACTATGAGAACTTTAACACTATCTCCAACTTGAGCTCCTCCAAGATCTCTTGCAACATTTGATCCTAGCACAATAGAATTTCTAGAGAAAACATAGGAACCGTCATTAACAGTTTGAGCTACAGTAGATGCAAGAATATCTCTAAATGGATCAACTCCAACAATAGGAATTCTAGTTTCCTCAATTAATTTTCCATTTTTAGTCATATTCATTTCTGCCGTCGATGAAAGCCGCGGAGTTGCAGCTTCTACATATGGAATTCTCTCAAACCAGTTTACAAGAGACAAGTCAGATTTATCGATAAAATCTGCATCATCAGTGACAAGAATGTCACCATTTCGATAATCGCTGATGTCTCGAACTATTGCATCAAAGAGTCCCTGAAAAATTACAAAGTTTACATGGATAACTAAAATTCCAATTGTTACTGCTAGTACAGCTCCAATCAAACTACCCTTTTTGTTGAAAAGCATTCTTTTTGCTAATCGTAACCTGTATTCCACAAAATTAGTGAAATAGTCTAATATTTAATATATTTGATGCATATTACTAACATTATAGACAGTTTTATATCATATTAGTTGATTTCATATTTTATTGAGTTGATTTAGGTGATATAATGGACAATTTAGATATGAAAATTCTAGGTAGGCTGCTAAATAACTGCAGAGAATCAGATAGACAAATAGGAATAAAATTAGGAATTTCTGGTGGAGCAGTACGTGCTAGAATTAAAAAAATGGAAGGAAGAAAGATAATTGAAGAATTTTTCATAAAAGTTGAGCCCCCAGTTTTGGGTTATGGAGTTTTGTATTTTGTTGTGTCAGGTGAAAACATTAACGAAATTTTAGATCAGATTAGTCTTATAGGGGAACCATTTTTTGTTGTGCCATGTGTAGGTGGAATTACTGTTTGCAGTATTGTAGTAAAAGAGAATATGAAAGAAAAAATTCAGTTTGCAGATAAATTGATGAAAGATGTCAGAGTTTTATCAATTTTTGAGGCAGAGAATCCAGGATTTAATGCAAATCTTACTAAGACTGATTTAGAAATTCTAGAAGAATTAGTCAAAGATCCTAGAGCAAGAATAGAAAAAATTGCTGAAAAGACAAATTTGTCAACAAAAACAATTACTAGATGCATTGAAAAATTGCAAGAAAATGAGGGAGTTCAGTTTACAATAATTTATGATCCTACAAAAATTAAAAATTATATTCCTCATGCAATACTTGCTTGGATAGATGGAGATCTTAAAGAGACATTACAAAATATGAATAAGGTATTTTCTAAATCATATTTACAAATTCCATTTATTGCAAAAAATCAAATTGTTTTGTTTATGTATAGTGATAATATTTTCAAAATGGATGAAACAACACAAAAAGTGAGAGCAGTCAAAAATGTAAAATCAGCAGATTTGTTTATTCCAAAGAGAATTTCATTTTATGTCAAATGGTTAGAAAAAGCTATTAAAGACTTTAAGAAATCCTCTAAACTGCATCTAACATATCAAATAAATTAAATAAGAATAATTTCTAAGATTTAGAATGAAGAAAAAGAAAATCTATGAAGGAAAAATTTTAGGTCTTAGTGTTTATGACGGAAAAATAGAAGGAAGGAAAGTAAAACGTGAAATGATAGAACATCGAGGTGCTGCAGCAATGCTTGCCTTTGATGAAGAAAAAAAAGTTATTCTTGTCAAGCAACATAGATTTCCTCACGGATATGTTTTAGAAATTCCTGCAGGAACATTAGAAAAAAGAGAAGAACCAATAAAATGTGCATTCAGGGAATTGGAAGAAGAAACTGGATACAGAGCAAAGAAGATGACTCCTCTGATTACATACTATCCATCAATTGGCTATAACACAGAGACAATTCATTGTTTTATAGCCTCAGGATTGAAGAAAATTGCAGATTTGAAGCTAGATGATGATGAGATTTTATCAGTTATAAAAATGGATTTGAAAAAATTATTAAAATTAATCAAAACTGGAAAAATTCAAGATTCAAAAACAATATGTGCTGTCTTGACATATGCTGCTAAAAAGAAACTTTACTAATTATTTATTATAAATTGGTTTTACAAGATCTGCAACATCAGCCCAAGATTGTGCAATTTTTTCATACATATACACTAAATCAAGAAATTCAATTGGAATTTGTTTTTTATTTCCTAATGTGGTTTTTAATTTACTAAGGTTTTGTTCATATTCTTTATGTAACGATATTGCTTCGATAGCCAAAAGTCTATCAGGTTTTGTAAATGCATTAATTGATTTTTCTGCAAGTATGCTAAAATCTTTTACTATATCAAAAATCCTTTTTGAATATTCTTGTGATAAAGATAAATTGTAAATAAAATTTGAAAGTTCAACAATAGAATCACCTGCATTTTCAAGAAGATTTGCAGCAACTCTATAATCAAGCACATCAATATTTTCTAAATTAAATGCATTAGCTAATTTTTTATCAACAAGAGCACTACGAATTAAACGAACCAATAAAAAATATTGACGATTTACTTCAACATCACGTTTTGATAATGTTTCTAGATTTGATTTATCTTTTGAAATCAATCCTTTTGATGCATCATCATACATTCCAAGCGCAATTGAGCTCATTCTTTTTAGAATTTTTTCAGGATCTAGAGTTGTTGCATCTAAAAGAAATTGCATGTTGATATGAGATGCATCTTCTTCAATGATTTCCATCCCTACTAATCTTCTCATTGAATTTCGTATCTTTTCTCTATCTTCTCCTGGTATACTGGATTTAGAATTAATTTTGAATACATCATATCCTAAAAGATAAGCTCCTGTAATGTCTGCTACTATGTTTTCCTCTTTTGGTAGCGGATAAGATATCACAAGTTCTTTTGTTGGACGTGATTCTTTGTTTAGAGATATTGAGATACTGTCATGTCCAGTTTCAAGCTCAATCTGACTGCTTTTATCCAAATTATTAGCATCAATCCATTCTTTTGGAAGTGATACTAGGATGGTGCTTCCAATTTTTTGTAGGCGTCGAATGAATTTAGTCAATTTATACTAATTTAATTAATTTAAACCATATTCTTATATCTTGTGTAAAATTTAAACTTAGATCAATGGAGGCTAAGGCATTTTGTCCCGCTCACATTACAGGTTTTTTTAAAGCCCATTTAGAAGACTCCCAAAATGATTTAGAAAATTTAGGATCTATGGGTGCAGGTTTTTCGATTAAACAAGGTGTTACAACTAGAGTAAAAATTGATACAAAAAATAATCAGCAATCAAATTTTCATATTACAACTAAGGGATATCAATCAGATAAAACAGATGTATCAGAATATGTGCTAAATGAATTCTTAAAGCTTGGAGAATTTTCTGATAAATTTTTTGATATTGAACATGAAGTATTAATTCCAGTGGGATATGGTTTAGGTTCTAGTAGTGCTGTTGCTTTATCACTATCTTATGCATTGAATCAAGCTCTTAATACTAAATTAGATAAAACAAGAATTGGACAAATAGCACATAATGCAGAAGTAAATTGTAAAACAGGATTGGGTGATGTTTTAGCATCATATCATGGAGGTTTTGAAATTCGTGTTAAACCAGGAGCTCCTGGAATAGGTGCTGTTGAAAAAATAATTACTGATAAAATTGTAATTATGATGATATGTTTTTCTCCAATTTCTACAAATAAATTCATCAAAGAACGACTATCTCAAATTAATGGTCTTGGCGGAAAAATGGTAAACAAATTACTAGAATCAAAAAACTATGAACATTTTCAAGATATGTCTTTAGAATTTGCAAAATATGTAGATGTTATGACTCCAAGAATGCAAAAATTAGTTGATGAGTTATCTGAGAAGAATATCAAATGTGGAATTGCATTGTTTGGTGAAACAGTTTTTTCAATGATTCCTAAAGAAAAAGAAAATGATGTTTTAGAGATTTTACAGAAATATCCTGAGGGAACAATTATAAAATCAGAGTTAGATGATCAAGGAGCACGAGTACTTTTTAATTAATTGAAATCATATGTCTTTAATTCCAAAATCACATCCAAGAGCTAAATCATTATTTATTCGAGAGAAACTTGTAAAAGGATTTAATAATGGATTGGTTGCAAAAGAAGGATTACTTGCTCAAGGTAGAGGTGAAGCTTTTGATTATCTGTTAGGAGAAAAAACTGGAAAGCTTGCAAAAAATGCAATTAGGGTGGCAGCAGCACAACTTCTCGTAGCAGAAAGACCTGTCATCTCAATTAATGGAAATATTGCAGCATTATGTCCTAAAGAAATTGTAAAACTATCAAGGCAAATCAAGGCTAAACTTGAGGTAAATTTGTTTTATGCCAATAAAATGAGAAAACAGGCAATCATAAAGACCCTCAAAAAATCTGGCGCAAAAGAGATTTTGGGTTCAAATCTTACCACATCTACAAAATTACATGGAATAGATTCTGCAAGAAGAATAGTTGATAAAAATGGAATTTTTGCAGCAGATGTGGTTCTAGTACCATTAGAAGATGGAGATAGAACGATAGCACTAAGAAAAGCAGGAAAAATAGTAATAACGTTTGATCTTAATCCTCTTTCAAGAACCTCACAAACTGCAAATATTACAATTGTAGATAATGTAACACGCGCAATTGATTTACTAATAAATGAATCAAAGAAATTGTCTAAAAAAAATCGCAGTTCTCTTAAAAAAATAATTGATGACTTTGATAATAAAAAAAATCTTTCAGAAAATATACTTGAAATTAAAAAAAATCTAACAAGAGGTGCAAAGATTGCATAAATCAGTATTAGATATTTTAAAAATGAAAAAAGAAAAGAAAAAGATTTCAGTAATCACAAGTTATGATTACACCTTAGCATCATTGTGTGATAAAGCAGGTATTGATGTGCTTTTAGTTGGAGATAGTGGAGGAATGGTGATGCTTGGTTATGAAAATACAATTCCTGTAACAATGGATCAAATGTGTATGTTTACAGAAGCAGTTAGTAGAGCTAGAAAAAATGCATTATTAGTATCGGATTTACCATTTATGTCATATCAAGCTAGTATAGAAGATGCAATTAACAATTCAGGAAAACTAATCAAGGCAGGAGCTGATGCAGTAAAGCTTGAAGGTGGTTCAATTATGGCTGAAACAATTAATGCTATAGTTGATGTAGGAATTCCAGTAATGGGCCATATAGGATTACAACCACAAACAACAATACTTTCACAAGGATACAAAGTTCAAGGAAAAACAAAAGATACTGCAATGAAATTAATTGAAGATGCAAAGGAGCTTGAAGAAGCAGGAGTATTCAGTATTGTACTAGAAATGGTCAGTCATGAAGTTGCAGAAATAATTTCTCAAACAGTGAATGTACCAATTATTGGAATTGGTTCTGGTGTAGGATGCGATGGACAAGTCTTAGTTGTTCAAGATTTACTTGGAATGTATGATAAAATCAAACCCAAGTTTGCTAAAAGATACATGCATTTGTCTGAAGATATAGTGAAATCACTCAAAGATTACAAAAATGATGTTATTTCAGGCACATTTCCTGCAGAAGAAAACTGGTTTTCTATGGAGGAGGGAGAATTGAAAAAATTACGTGAGCAAATTGATAGTTAAGAAAAGAGATCACCCATCACTTGATATTGTTTCGTCAAAAGGTGTGGAGCTTACAGGCAAAAAGATAGTTCTTTGTGTTGCAGGCAGTGTTGCAGCATACAAAGCAATTGAATTAGCAAGATTATTGATGAGACATGGTGCTGATGTTACATGTGTTGCAAGCAATGCAGTTACAAAATTGATACAGCCAGATTATTTTAAATGGGCTACTGGAAATGAGGTCATAACAAAACTCACTGGTGAATTAGAACATATCAAATTAGTAGATTATAAACAATCAGATTTAGTAATTGTATATCCTGCAACAGCAAATACACTTGGAAAACTTGCAAATGGAATAGATGATACTCCAGTTTCAACAGTACTTACAGTAGGATTTGGTTCCAAGATTCCAATTCTAATGTGTTTGGCTATGCATGAATCAATGTATGATAATTTAGCAGTTAAAAAAAATATTGAATTTTTAAAAAATAAAATTCAATTTCTTAGCCCACAAATGGTTGAAAGAAAAGCAAAAGCTCCAGAACCAGAAGATGTTTTAGATGTTGTATTAAAAAAATTTGGATTCACATCAATATTAAAAAATAAAAAAGTGTTAATTACAGCAGGTCCTACTTTAGAATACATCGATCCAGTAAGAGTAATAACAAATCTTAGTTCCGGAAAAACTGGAGTTCTTTTAGCATCTGAATTGATTTCTGCAGGAGCCAAAGTTACTATTGTTTATGGACCAGGAAATGAAAAACCTCCAAATGGTGCTAAAATAATCAATGTAACAACAAGTAAAGAAATGTTTGATGCAACTAAAAATGAGCTAAAGAAAAAATTTGATGTTGTGATTATGGCTGCTGCTGCTTCAGATTATACACCAGAAAGTGTATCTAAATCTAAAATTAAAAGTGACAAAAAATCCCTAACAATTAGGCTCAAAAAGACACCAAAAATCATTGAACAAGTAAGAAAATTTCAAAAAAATGTGTTACTAGTTGGATTCAAAGCAGAATCAAACATTTCAAAAAGTACTTTAATCAAATTAGCTCAAAAAAAGATGAAAGATGTTGATGCAAACATTATGATTGCAAATGATATTGGAAGTAAATATCAAAAGAATCCTAATAACAATCAGATTTTAATTATAGATAATAAAAAAATTACATCATCAGGATGGAAGAGAAAAGAAAAGATTGTAAAATTAATTAGAAAAGAAATTGAAATGAAACTGAAATGAAAAACTCTGAGCTAAAAAAATTAACATCACAATATAATGAATTCAGAGCAAAAAAGAAAAGAAAACATGTTAATAGTTTTAAAATTGAAGAAATGTTAAAAGAAATCGAACATAGATATTTTCATGAAACAGGAAGAACATTAAAATCAGATTTAAAGGAATTTGCCTAAAGTTGTCAAATCTTGGGTCACTTGAGTACAAAAGAAAAAACATGATAATATGGAATGAGGTTGCACCGCGTTATCATAAAAGATGGGCAAGTATTAGTAAAGGACCATTCCAAAGTACTTCTAAATTGATAGAACTGGTAGACATTAACAAAGGAAATTCTGTATTAGATGTTGCATGTGGGACTGGTGTTGTCACAAAAGAAATTAGGAAAAAAGTAGGAAATTTAGGATATGTTGTGGGTGCTGATACTTCTAGTAGAGCAATTGAAATTGCAAAAAAATGGAATGATAAAAAATCAAATTTAGATTTTCTAAATATTGATGCAGAAAATTTTAGCTTTTCAAAAAAATTTGATATTATTACATGCCAATATGCATTGTTTTTCTTTCCCAATGCTAACAAAGCACTAAAAAATATGAAAAATAGCCTCAAAAAATCAGGTAAAATTGGAATTTCAGTTCATGGTAGTAGAGAAAAAGTTCCATTTTTTAGCAATATTTTGGATTCAGTAATTAAATTTATTCCTGATTATGTACCACCTGGTTCTCCAAATCTTGATAGATTTGGGACAAAATCTGCATTAAAAGCAGAAATTAGCAAGGCGGGATTCTCAAAAATTTCGGTTAAAGAATTAATTTTTTATTATAGTCCTGGAAAATTTGAGAATTATTGGAAAAATTATATCAAATACATAGCAAAGCCACTAAAAGAAAAATTAAATGAATTAGAATATTCAAAAAGAAAAGAATTGAAAAAAGTTGTAAAAGATAAAACATCTCAATATACAAAGAAAAACGGAGAGATTCTATTTCCTTGGCAAGTTTTAATTTTGACTGCAAAATACTAGGATTCAGGAAATAAGAATGGTAAAAGAAAACAAGAAAAAAGAGGGAAAGCCAAAAAAGAATGATTTTAAAGCATTCCTTAAGAAAAGAGCACCGATCTATCTTGCTTTGATCGCAATGCTTGTAGTATTTGTAATTCCTGAATTAACGAAAGGAGATCTTGAAAGTAGTTTTCCAGAACTTACATCTGAAGAAAAACAGGTTCTGGATATTTTGATGGATTATAACGGACCAAATGGTTCTGGGTTAACTGTGATGGAAGCAATAACAAATAAAATTAGTGAAGAGTATCCTGATGAGAAAATTTTTGATCATAAAAAAACTATAGTTGAATTAACTATATCAAAATTACATGCCGAAGAATACAACATAGTATTAAATTTCAAATCATATAAAGGTGAATTAAATTATAATTGGAATGTGGAAAAAAGTTTAGGAAAAATTACATCAAATAATCAGGACTCAAAATACATTATTGATCTAGTAGATTTTTATGATTAGGCTCAAACTTGGACTAAATCTTTAGTAAATTTATGCATTACAACAGGTTTCTCTTTTACTATCAATGAATCTTCAATACGAATTCCAAATTTATTTTCAATGTATATTCCTGGTTCAACAGTAATTGCCATATTCTTTTGTAATTTTGTTTCACTTCTGTAAGAAATAGTTGGAAGTTCATGTACTTCTAATCCAATACCATGACCAGTAGAATGAATAAAGTATTTTCCGTAATTTTTTTCTTCAATGTATTTTCTACAAGCAAAATCTATATCTTTACAATGTACATTAGGTTTTACAGCTTTTAATCCAAGTTTTTGTGATTCTTTAACAATTTCATATGTTTCATTTGCTTGTTGTGAAATTTTTCCAAGTGCAAATGTTCTAGTTGCATCAGAGACATATCCTTTGTATCGTAGTGTAAGATCAGTTACAACTAAATCACCTTTTTTGAATTTTCTTTGTGTGACTTGTGCATGAGGAAGTGCACCGTTTGGACCTCCAGCAATTATCAAAGGATTAAGAGTAGATTTGTAACCAGTGTCAAACATTTCTTGCTCCATTGCATATGTCATCAAAATTGTTTGTAATTTAGATTCTTTTTGGCCTACTTTCATTTTTTTCGAGCAAATATTGAACATTTCATCTATTATTTTAGATGCTTTTTTGAGAATTTGGATTTCTTTTTCATCTTTAATTATACGTGAATTATAAAATGGTTCTGTTGATGATTTAATTTTTGGAATTGATTTTTTCAGGGACATCATTACAGAATAATTTTGACAGTCAGTACAAACCTGATTTTTTTTGATTTTTTGAATTAATGAGGAAATCAAACCAGTTCCACGTTCTGCTGTAACCACATCACAATCTTCGGATTCTTCTCGTGCCCTGCATATTTCTAACTCTGGAGCAATAATGGTAGTTTTACCGTTTTTTTCTAGCAATCCAATTGCTTCACCCCAAAATCCAGTCATGTAAAACAAATTTTCAGGCTCAAATGTTACTAATGTATCACAGTTGATCTTTTGAGCAAATTTTAGAAGATTTTTTCTTCTTTGTTTCATACAAAAATTATGTGCCCATTCTCAATTTATGTATGATGTAAAGTTTGTATATGGAAAATTAAATTTGATTACCGTGACAGAAGAAAAAGAAAAGAAAAAAGTTGTTGCTTTACTTTCAGGAGGTTTAGATAGTCAACTTGCGGTACGTATGATGCAAGAACAAGGTTTTGATGTTTCAGCCGTTGCAATAAAAACTCCATTTTGTGATTTTGACTGTGGAAGAGGATGCGGATTTGAAATTAGAGAAAGAGCTGATGATCTAAATGTTAATTTAAAAACTGTTTATCTTGGTAATGAATACATTGAGATGCTAAAGCATCCAAAACATGGAATTGGTGCTGGATTTAATCCGTGTGTTGATTGTAGGACTATGATGTTTGATGCTGCAAAAAAACACATGGAAGAAATTGGTGCGGAGTTTATTATATCAGGTGAAGTATTAGGACAACGTCCAATGAGTCAGCATGCACCTGCATTAAGAATTATTGAAAAAGAATCAGGCCTAGTTGGAAAAATTGTAAGACCATTATCAGCTGGATTACTTCCAGAGACAGATCCTGAAAAAGAAGGATTGATCAAAAGAGAAAATCTTGGAATGATTAAAGGTAGAACAAGACGAAATCAATTAGATATGGCAAAGAAATATGGAATTGAAAATCCACCCAATGCAGGTGGTGGTTGTCTGTTAACAGAACCACAGTTTGGAATTAAAGCAAAAGATTTGTTTGAGCATGTTGAAACTCCAACAATTAATGATATTGATCTGTTAAAAATTGGAAGACATTTCAGATTAGATGAAGAAACAAAATTTGTTGTTGGAAGAAATAAAGATGAAAATGAAATGATCAAAGCAATTGCATTACCTGGAGATATTTTGCTTGAAGCTAGAGATCATCTAGGACCAATTTCAATTTTACGTGGTAAGAATTCAAAATCTCATGTAGAATTTGCCGCGTCTGTAACACTGAGATATTCAGATGCACCAATAAATCAAGATTGGGTTGTTACAGTAAAAAATGATAACTCGATTGAAGAGATTAGTTCACAGTGTGCAGAAGAACAAGATTACATTAAATTTAGAATGTAGGCGTGAATTTTTTAAAAATTAGTTATAACTAAAGAAGAGTTTTTGAAGGAGTAGATCGCATTTTCAATAAGAATGCAAAAACAAGAAAGCCCCACATATCTAAAGGCTATAACGATTAGAGACATTAGTGATGTTCATTCCATTAAAGAAGACATCAAAAAAGAGATGATTCTGATTTTAAGAGTTACACCATTAGCCCAGAAAGATGTGGAGCAATTAAGAAAAGTTGTTGAAGAATTGTATTCTATTGCAAAATCTGCTGATGCAGATATTGCAAGGTTAGGTGAAGAAAGAATTATTGTTGCTCCATCTAACATAAAAATTTGGAAGCCAGAATACGATCTAAAATAATTTAATTGCTTCTTGAATTTGAGGATAATGAGCAGGCACTCTGTACATTCGCCTAATATTCATTGCAAGATTTTCTGATTTTTTGCGTTCTCCGTGATTAACTAGTACTCTTCGAAGTTTCGGTCTTAATCTTTGTACAAATGACATTAATTGATTATAGTCACTGTGACCACTGAATCCATCTAGTTTTTCAACACCACAATTGATTGTAACAACTTCAACTTTCCCTTCTTTTCCTAACATAGTTGCTTGTTTAGAACCATCAAGAACTCTTCTTCCTAAAGTTCCATTAACTTGATAGGAAACAAATAACACTTTGTTTTTTTTGTCAGGAGCAATATTTTTGAAGTACTCTAAAACAGGTCCGCCTTCTAGCATTCCTGATGTTGCCAAGATAATGCATGGAGAATTTTCTCTCATTGGTTCTTCTCTAGCGTCGCCGTGCTCAATATTAGTGAAATATTCTGAATCAAATGGATTGTCATCAGTCTCCAAGATTTTTTGTTTTAGTTCTCTTGCAAGATATTCAGGATATGATTCATGGATTGCAGATGCCTCAGATATCATTCCTTCTGTAAATACTGGAGCTTCAATCATTTCTCCTGATTTCATATAGTGATCAATTACCATCATAATTTCTTGTGCACGTCCTACTGCTGGAATTGGAATCAAAACTTTACCTCCATCTGCCAAAGTATTATTAACTGCATTAATGAAAGCAGATTCTACTTCTTGTCTTGTTGGTTGAATGTCTTCTTTTAGTCCGTATGTACTTTCTATCAACAGGGTTTCTACTCTAGGGAAATTCCAACTTGCTGCTTCAAACAAAATACTTTTTCCAAATTTAATATCTCCTGAATAAACAAAGTTATGATCACCATTTCCAATATGAAAATGACATAATGCAGAACCAAGTATATGACCTGCATTTGCAAGAACCAATTTGATATCAGGAGAAATATCAGTTACAGTTCCATAAGGTAATGTTATAGTCTGTCTCATGATTTGTTTTACATCTCTTTCAGAATAAATTGGAGTTCTACCTTGAGCAGCAGCTACTTTGATAGCATCTAATTGAATTAGATTCATCATAGGAAGGGTAGGTTCAGTACAATAGATTGGACCTTTGTAGCCATATTTGCACAAAGCTGGTAAAAATCCAGTATGATCCAAGTGTGCATGTCCAATAACTATTGCATCAAGTTCATCAAGTGTGATATTTAGAGAATCTAACCTAGGATATGCATCCATTGGAGAGCGAGCGCCAGGATTTATTCCACAGTCGATTAAGATCTTGCTTTCAGGGGTAGATAGTAATAATGAAGATCTTCCAACTTGACCAAAGCCACCAAGGGTATAAAGAGAAACTTCAGTTCTTTGGGATAATCTGGGTCGAAAAATTTCATCGCCAACTTGTTTGAGTTGTTTACTTCTCTCAGCAGAGGATTGTTTGAGTGTTGCATTGATTGTTTGAATTGTTCGTGAAGGTATGGTGGTTGCTTTTCTAATACGTAATTTCCAGCCCATTTTTTCGGTAACTTCCACATGATTGAACTCTTTTGCATTTCTTTGTAGCAACCAAGGTCTTTTTGCTTCAACTGAGACTTCGCCAGTAGCAGTATCAAATATAGTTCCTTGTAGTTTTGCTTCTTCTGGAACACATTCTGCAATTATTCGTCTAGCTTCATCTTCAGGTTTTCTTATTGATTCATCAGTTCTTACAACAATTCTTTTTTTAATAATATTTACAAGGTTTGAAATTGTTTCATTGTTTTCCATAAGATACCGAGGAGAGTTTGTATAAAGAGCAATTCTTGGTCCTTCATATTCTATTTTTGTAATACTTGCCTCTTTTGGTATACTTTGCAGTATGGTTGCCATTATATTCTGGCTACTAGGAGGTAATTCTTTTTGTTGTTGTTTTCTTTGCATTAAATCACTAAAGTTTGATAACTGCTTTCTTTTGCTCATCTGTCAAAAGACGGAATCCATCTTTATCCATTATTGCGATGTTAATTCCATCGCCTGTTCCAATATTTCTAACAATTGCGGCTTTAACAGCTCGTAGAGCTATTTTTTTTGCTTCTTCAACTGTAAGATCTTCTCTATATTCTTCTTCAAGTAAACCATAAGCTACTGGTGAGCCGCTACCTGTTGTAACATATGATTTTTCTTCAACTGAACCAAACATATCAATATTAAATAAAGCAGGACCATTTGCATCATAACCACCAACTAAGATATCAGCCATGAATGGATAGCCTCGATTTTGATGGAATATCAATGAGCAAAGTCTTGAAAGTGAATGAATAGAAATTGAACCTTGTTTTTCAACTCTATGTAGATTTGCATGATAACGTAAAATATCAACAATGTTTTGGGCGTCTGCAACACCTCCAGCTAAAGTCAATCCTGCATGTAAATCAATTTTCTGGATTTTCATTGTGTTATTATTTGCAATAAAATAGCCTGCACTGGCTCTCATATCAGCACATAATACAACACCATCTTTAGCCTTGATACCTACAGTGGTAGTCCCGTGCAGAATTTTTTCTTCAACATTGTTAGACAAAAATACACCTTTTAAGATAAAGTGAATGGCATCTCACCCTTTTAAATAACTTTTTGATCACTTGAAATTGTAAATAATGACAAAAAATCAGGATCGCATGCAATCACATACTATGGAATTACCAAGACAGATTGTTGTAGGCGAAAAAAATATCTCTGAATTTGGTGATTTTCTCTATAATCTAACTAAACCAAAAAAAGTATCTCTCATATCAGGATTTCATGTAAAAAAAATTCTTCAAGAAAAAATTGAAAAATCACTTAAATCAAAAAAAATTCAGTTCGTTTGGCATTTATCAAAAGACAATCAAATTGCTAGTCTAAATAAAATTGAAAAAGACGTCAAAAAAGATCATAGTGATATTGTAGCAGGAATAGGAGGAGGTCGTTCTGTAGATGCTGCCAAATTAGTTTCATTTAATTTAGATATTCCATTTGTTAGTGTACCAACTGCAGCATCACATGATGGAATGGCAAGTCCATTTGTTTCAGTGAAAACAGACAAGCCACATTCGATTGTTGCAAGCGCTCCGTTAGGAGTTTTTGTAGATATTGATATTATAAAAAAAGCACCTACCAAATTGCTTTCAAGTGGATGTGGTGATTTAATTGCAAACATTATTGCAGTAAAGGACTGGCAATTAGGTCACGAAAAGACTGGTGAGTATTATGGTAGATATTCTGCAGACTTGGCACTAATGAGTGCAAACATAATGATAGAAAATTCAAGAAAATATGCCAAAGAAGGACTTGATGCAAGAGTTATTGTAGAAGCTCTCATTAGTGCAGGAGTTGCATCATGTATAGCAGGTAGCAGCAGACCATGTTCTGGTGCAGAGCATCTTTTTTCTCATGCATTAGATAAGATTGCACCAGGAAAAGGATTGCATGGTGAAAAGTGTGGATTAGGTTCTATTATGATTGCAAAACTTCAAGGTCAAAATTGGAAAAAAATTGTAAAGACTCTCAAAGACCTTGGAGCTCCAACAACTGCAAAACAAATTGGCTTGAAAGATGAGCAAATCATAGATGCTCTTGTAATTGCTCAAGACTTGAGACCTGAAAGATACACAATTCTAAAAGAGATAGAAATGACAGAAAGAAAAGCAATGGATCTTGCAAAGAGTACTAAAGTAATTTAAGAGGTTTTTTGTTCAGGGGCTTTTTCTGTTTTTTCAGAAGTTTTTTCTACTTTCTTTTCCTGAGTTTGTTTATTCACATGTGTTTCAATGAAATTCACTTTTTCCAATGTTGGAACAAACTTGAAAATATCTAATTGAATGAAATGTTTCATAATTTGTAGGCCATCAGCACGAAAAATTTCTTCAGGAATTGTGATACTTGCTTCTTTATCCTTCAAATCAAATGAAATTTTTGTATCTTCTACAGGCAGTCGGTTTTTTAGAATTCCATCAATTTTGTCATTTGGAGAGTCAAGAGATTTAATTACATTTACATCAAATAAGATAGTTTTTCCAGCATATCGGTGGTTGTAGTCTATTTGAACTCTACCAGAACCGATAAAACGAATAATTCCTCTCTTATTATCAACTTCAATTGTATCACCAACAGAAACTTTCTCTGCATCCTCACCCAGTTTTCGAAGTGGAATCATTCTGACTTTACCAGAATCTCTTTCACCAAAACCTTTGTCGGGTGTTACTTCAACTGTGAGTTTATCTCCAGCGGAAGTTTTTGCTAGTGCTTCATCCAATCCTTTTAGAACAGGGTAGCTCACTTCTCCAATTGAAACTAATTTTGGTTGATATTTTACATTTTGTTCATGGATAGAATGTTTTTTTGCATCTCCTTCAATAGTAGTATCAAAAATCTCATCAGTATCTTTTACCTTTGCAGTATAATCTACGAGAATTAATGAACCTTTATTGAAAGTCAATGTGATCGGTCTCGAATTTCCTTATATTAAGTTAACATGATTTAGAGAGCTTTTAGTTTTTCTTCTGCAGTTTTTAGTCCTGCTTGAACATCGGTATCATATCCCATCATTGCTAATGTAGATGAAATTCCAGAAATTGCTCTCATTACATGATAACCGTTAACTTCTCCCATACATCCCACTCTGAATACTTTACCTTTTAGATTTCCAAATCCACCTGCTACTAAAATTCTGAATTTTTTGGCTAGTGTGTCACGGAAAATTTTATCTTCTAATCCATCAAGATAGTTTAATGCAATAACTACTGTGGAACGTGAGTTTTCATCTGCAAATGGTGTTAATCCAATTGCTGACAATCCAGAGTATAATGCATCTGAACAAACTCTATGACGTTGAATTCTTTTTTCCATTCCTTCTTCTAAAATTATTCTCATTGCCTCTCTGTATGCATAAAGAATTGGTAATGCAGGAGTAAATGGGGTATGCTTTGCTTCATCATAATATTTGAAGTATCTTGGTAAATTGAAATACATTGTATTTGGAGGATTAGCTTCCATGTATTTTCTAGTTCTTTGATTAATACAAATTGGAGATATTCCTGGAGGACATGCAAATGCTTTTTGTGCACCAGTCATTGCAATATCAATTCCCCATTTATCCATGTGGAGTTCTTCTCCTCCAACAATAGAAACACCATCTAAAACATAGTAGGAATCATTTCTAGATGTGAGATCTTTAATTTTATCAAGATAGTTGAGCATGGTTCCAGTTGAAGTTTCATTCCAAACACAATAGAATGCTTTTATGTCTTTATTATTATCAAATGCTTCTTTGATTTGATCATAGGTAGCATTTATGCCAGGTTCAGTTTTCACTCTAATTGTTTCCCCACCTGCCCATTCAATTTGCTGAGCCAATCTAGAACTAAATTCCCCATTTACTGGGATGATAACTTTATCACCTTTCTTAATCAAATTAACAACGGAGCATTCAGTTGCACCAGTACCAGAAGCAGAAAGACAAACTGCATCTCCTTCGGTTTCAAAAATTTTCTTTGTGTTATTTACACATTCTTCATAAAGTTCTACAAAATCATCGCTTCTGTGATTAATTGATGGTGTAAACATTGCTCTAGTTACACGTTCAGGAACATTTGTTGGTCCTGGTAACATTACTAAATATTCCAATTATTATCTCCGAATGGGGTTTTGTTGGGTGTTATTTATAATTAAAGAATTTTTAATCGATCTTTTACATGATGATTTTCTAAAAAAATTCTAGTTCCTTCAGGAACAAGATGTTCCCATTTTTGATCGCTAATTATAAGATCTCGAATATTAGTTCCAGACAACTCATCTCTTTTCAAAAATGGAATAGAAATAACTTGAACAGTCCTTTTAGAATACAGATGTTTTGTTAATTCATCATTTGAGAAAACTATATCAAATTTTGGGACAATAGTATCTATTTTTTCAATCCATTTTACATGATTATCCAAATCAGGAATAAAATAAATTGCAATTCTGTTTTTCATTGAATCATCAATTGAAGATAGAATCATTTCTTTTCGCTCTTTAGCAGAAAAAGGATTATTTTTTTCTTGAGGTTTGTTGGAACTTCCCAAACCTACCCATAAGTTATTCACTTTAGATAATGCAAAGCACAATGCCTCAAGATGACCCAAGTGAAAAGGTTGGAATCTTCCTATTAACAATCCATTCATATAATAATATAGAAAATTTCTTTGTAAAAAAAGTATCATAAAGAGCAGTTATTGAAAAAAATTGTGGAATTTCTAAAAATTAACGGTGGACATGGTGAAGGAGGAGGTCAGATCATTCGTTCAGCAATTACACTTGCATGTATTACAAAACAACCAATTCATTTAGAAAATATAAGAAAGAATAGAAAAGTTCCAGGATTAAGACCGCAACACCTAACAGCTGTAACAATCCTTCAGAAAATTTCAAATGCCAAAGTAATTGGGGCAGAAATAGGCTCAACTGATTTGAAATTCATTCCAGGTAATATTGAAAGTTTGGAATTAAGTGAAGATATTAGAACTGCTGGTAGCATTTCATTAATTTTACAAGTTATAATTCCTGTAGTTGCAATTTCTCAAAAAAAACTAAATTTAATAATTAAAGGTGGAACAGATGTTCTTTGGAGTCCTTGTATCGATTATACACAACATGTACTAAGAAAAGCATATTCTAGAATGGGAATAGAATTTTCTCTTGAATTAATAAAACGTGGTTATTATCCAAAGGGAGATGGAAAAGTGAAATTGCAAGTATTTCCTTCTCGTTTAAAATCAATATTATTTTTAAAAAGGAAAACAAGTGATGTAAAATTAATTTGTACATTTTCAAAAATTTCAACTGAAAAAATTAAAAGTGAAATTGAACGAATTAAAAAGAAATTAACTTATGAGAATTTTAATGTTGAAATAGAAATTAAAAATCAAGAAGGAATTGACTCTGGAGCATCATTATTAATTTACAGTATTGATGAAAATTCTATTATTGGAGTTGATTCTTTATTTAATAAAAAAACACAAAGTTTTAATTTAGATTTTGATAAATTCGTTAATAATTCACAAGGTGTAGATGAGAATTTAGCAGATATGCTTGTAGTTCCTGCAAGTTTATGTCCTGGAAAAACAACATTTTTGGTAAAAAATATTACAAAACATTTGGAGACAAATTTGTTTGTAACATCAAAAATTACAGGTTGTAAGTATGGAATTGGAAAGTTAACTGATGGATTTGAAGTAATAATTGAGGGAATTTCAAACTCCAGCATCAAGTAAAGATGCAAAAAATAAAATTGCAATGGATAAAACTACTGTAATTTCTCCCAGAATAATGATTTTTTTTCTTAATTTTTGAATTTGAGGTTCTGGCATTTGGTTTGACATTATTTTTTCTTCAATGTCTTTACGAATTACTCTTACGTGTATAGCATATGTAATTATTAATGTAATAACAAGAATAATTTTGATAATAAGAAATGTTCCATAGCTTGTTGCAACAAGTAGTTCAGGTTTACTAAGTAACATATGTGAACTGTACAATCCCGTAGCCATCAAAATAATTAATGATGGAACAGCAATTTTGTTAAATCGTCTTCCAACACGAATCATAATTTGCATTCTTTCTTCAATTGAATTAGTCATGGTTTTGAGAAGTGGAGAAAATACAATTCCAATGAAAAGTGAACCACCCACCCATATTGCAGCTGAAACAAGATGAATCCATGTAAGAAGTGCTTGTTCTAGTGCAGTCATAGATAATGATATTTCAGATTAAATATTATGTATTTACATCTTGATAACGTTTTTTAGTTATACATAATCTGATACATTGAAATGGCTCTTCAAAGTAAAATGACAGTTTATGCAGCAGTTGCTGGTGTTTTAGCATTAATGGGAGGAATTGTTTACTATGCTAGTCTTGATAATGTAGATCTTAATCAAGTTGAGATAGAATTAACAAATGTAGAATTTAGAGATGTAAGTTCAATAAACAATCAAGCAAAATTTGATGTAACTTTTCTTGTAAAAAATCCAAGTGATAAAACATTTACAGTTTCAGTAATAGAATACAAGCTTTATGGAGATGAGACATTATTAGGTTCAGGAATCTATTCAACAGCAGATATTGCATTGCCTGGAAGGGCTTTGTTTAGTGCAGGTGCTGAAATTCCTTTAAAAAATACATTTGTTCTCAGTAAAGGCGATGTTGAATCAGAAATTTATGAAGCAATGATAGATAATAAAATTACTAGTTTTAGTGCTGAGGGAAATATTACCACCCAATCTTCATGGAGTGAAGCACAAAAAGAATTCAAAACGGGTTATTAAAAGTGGGCCGAGTGAGATTCGAACTCACGATCACCGCCGTGTCGAGGCGGTATCCTAACCAGCTAGACTACCGGCCCATTGAAGTACAAAACTAGAGATTGACATTATTAACGTTTAACAAAAGAAGAATGACGGAGAAATGTATTGACAGATGATTTTACTAAAGAAGAAAAACGAGGTTTCTATAAGGCAATTTATTCAAGAAGAGACGTTAGATCTCATTTTACCTCAAAACCCATAGAGGATAAGATTTTATCAAAAATTCTTCATGCTGCACATCATGCTCCATCAGTAGGATTTTCACAACCATGGAATTTTATTTTAATTAAAGATGTTCAAACAAAAAAGAAGATAAAGGAATCTTTTCTAGAAGAAAACAAACGCTCTTCACAATTAATTGAAGAGCCAAAAAGATCAAAGTATCTTTCATTCAAATTAGAAGGAATTTCAGAATCTCCAGTAAATTTGTGTGTAACATATGATCCTACAAAATTTGGTCCATTTGTAATTGGCAGATCAAGTATTCCTGAAGCAGGTCTTTATAGTGTGTGTTGTGCAATCCAAAATTTATGGTTATCAGCAAGAACTGAAGGTGTAGGTCTTGGATGGGTAAGTATACTATCAAATGAAACTCTAAAAGAAGTTCTAGAATTACCTGAACATGTAATTCCTGTTGCATACTTATGTTTAGGATATGTCGATGATTTTGCAGAAAAGCCAGATCTTGAAACTGCAGGCTGGTTACCAAGACTTGAATTGAAAGATGTTGTGTATTTTGAAAAGTGGAATTATAAAGAAAATAAAGATTGGATGAACATTCAGAAAATGATCAAAGATAATTTTGATTACGCTTAAATAATTAAGAGTATTTTTTTTGCTGGGCTTGTAGCGCAGAGTCATTTTGACGCGCAACATGGATAGCGCAGTAGCCTCCTAAGTTACAGGTCGAGGGATCGAAGCCCTCCAAGCCCGTTTAATTTTAAAATTTTATGGAAACTTAAATACAAAAACAAATTGCTTGATACATGAAAGTTGTAGTGATTTCTGGCAGTCCAAGAAAAAATGCTAATACCCAAATTATTATGAAATATGTTTACAATTATACAAAATCAAAAAATCAAGATACAAAATTAATTAATCTATCAGAAGGTCAAATTGAATGTTATAGAGGACCTGATGAAGAGTATAATGAATCTACAAAGACTGCGGCAGATGACATAATGGATGCAGATGTATGGTTGATTGGTTCACCAATTTATAATTCATTTTTTAGTTCATCATTAAAAAATTTGTTTGAGTACATCAATTATAAAAAAACTGCTGGAAAGGTTGCAGGAATGGCAATTTTGGCTTCTGGAAATATGGGTTTTGTTAATGTCCAGATATTAATTACTCAGTTGTTATCATATTTTCGAGTAATAACAAATCCAAAGGCTGTATTTTTGACCACAGAATCTGTTAAGGAAAACACCGTGTCAGATGTTGATGCACAAAATAGACTAAAAGAAATGGTAGATGAAACTTTAGAGATAGCCTCTAAATTAAGTTAAGATTAGATTTTAGAAATAATTTTAAGATTTTCTAAAAAAGAACAATTATCAAA
This sequence comes from Candidatus Nitrosopumilus sp., assembly GCA_029864335.1. Lineage (GTDB taxonomy): Archaea > Thermoproteota > Nitrososphaeria > Nitrososphaerales > Nitrosopumilaceae > Nitrosopumilus. Next base: position 75,180 of record JAOTTS010000003.1, read on the forward strand.
ATTATTTTAATTTTATTTTAGAATTTTGAATTTATACATCTAATTACTATTATTTTCTAGAGTTTTATGAGAATCAGTTTTCAAAGATGTTTAGAATTACAAATTAAAGATTATCAAAAATCTGAATTATGAAAAGAATGAGAAATGAAAAAAATTCCTTTTACTAATCCCTTTAGAAAATATTTTTGATAAATTGATATGAATTAGATTTTTTAATTCTAGAATTATTGATAATATATTTAGTGATATCCAGTTGATTTTACAAGTTTGATTTTATTTAAAATCTATGATCTGACAAACTAGAAACAACAAAAATTGTAAAAATAGACTTTAGAATTATAGAATAATTCGGAATTAAGATTAAAAATATAATTAATTTGTATTGAAATTGTAAGAATCAAATATTAACATAAATAGATATTATTTATTGAGTTTGAAAAAAGATCCTACTGAATTATGTTCTTGTAAATGTCATTATGGGGGAGCAGTTAGTTGTCCTAGTTGTAAGGAGAATCATGGTGTAGAGTGTTGTCATTGCAAGAATTAGAACTGATTGTTTTATTTTCTTTTAGAGGCTAACATTTTCAGGTTAGCTAATTCTGTTTTTAATGATTCAATTTGAACAAGTGTTTGCAAATTAGAAATTTCTTGGTTCAATCTCTCAATTTCACCATCTTTTAGTTTTACAGATTCTTTGAGATTGTAAAGTTCTGCAGATAATTCAGATTGAACTTGTTTTATTTCTGAAAGACCAATTTGATTACTACTAGTTGTTGTTTGAATGGTTTGTATATTATTCAAGCTTTTTTTTTCGGTTTGAGCATGAGATGATGCATGTTTGTGCATATAGTCAGTACTTTTTTGTGAAATCCAACAAGTGAATGTCAAAAACCATGTAATGGGAACGGCCATGATGAATACAAATTCTAGAATTGGTGCAAAGTCAACAAAGTATGGCCATAGTCCAGTAAGAACCGCAGCAAAAATACCTGTTACGATAGTGGCCAAATGGTTACCCAAATATCCCATGATAATTTAAAAAATTCATTATTTATAATAGTAATGCTGAATACCGCAAAATGTATAATAAAGAAAAAGGAGCCGAATTTATTCGTCTTCTTCAGAGGCTGTTGCTGCTTTAGGCATATCAGATTGTAAGATTTGGATTTTTTGCAATAGTTCAGTTCTCAGATCTCTTGCAACTCTTCTTACAGTTGGTCTTGGAACACCCAGTTCATCAACCACTTTGGTATAGATATCCTGTTTGTCCGTTACCCCTTTGTCAAGATAAGAATTAATCGCTTCTTTAATTATCGTGCTTTGATTTGTACGATTCAACAGATTCTAAACTTTAATTGTTCTATATAAGACTATAACTTTTAGAATTCTAAAAAGTAACATATAACAAATTTAGGTTTTTAATTTTTGAAAAAATAATAATTCTTAGTCAACAGCAAAAAAATTCATCAACGAAAAATATACTAATAGATATGAATTTTTCAACATAATTAAAATATCAAATAGAATTTTTAAATTAAATTTCACAAAAGACTCTTATGATAAGACAACAAAATAATTCTATTGAGTGCAGTAAATATTAAAACCAATTTTGGAAATATCGCATTTAAACTTCTGCCTGAATTAGCATCTGAAACAGTTAGAAATTTTGAAAAATTGGCTAAGGATGGATTCTATGACGGTACTCTTTTTCACAGAGTCATTCCTGGATTCATGATTCAAGGAGGAGATCCAAATACAAAAACAGATAACAAAGGATCATGGGGAATGGGGGGACCTGGATATAATATCAAGGCTGAATTTAATTCAAGATCTCATTTACGAGGGATAGTTTCTATGGCTAGATCACAAGATTCTGATAGTGCAGGTTCTCAATTTTTCATAGTTACTACTGATAGTGCATTCTTAGATAGACAATATACTGTATTTGGGGAAGTAACAGAAGGTATGGATGTTGCAGATAAAATTGTAAATCTTCAAAGAGATGGTAATGATTGTCCATTGGAAAAAGCTCAAATGCTTCATGTAACTGTGGAATAAATGAATTGCAAGATTTATGGATTTTTAGTAATTATTCTAATAATTTTCATTATTCCTACAGTTGACGCTCAGGTTTCATTTGGTGAAAAAGCTGAACAAAAATCTGTTGAAATAGTCATTAATTCAGTGGGGGATGTTCATGTGAAACATGTTGTCAGTCCAGCAAATTTGCCAAAACAAATTGAGTTAATTTATGGAACTGTCTCAAATATCACAGTCACAGATGAACAAGGAGAAGAAAAACAATTCTCAGTAATTGAAGACAATACAGGATTACTAATTTTTCCTTCTGATGACAATTCCATTGTAGAATATGATCTCGAATATGTGATTACTCAAAAAGATAATGTATGGACATGGAATTTTAGGTATCTTGAAACGACTTCTTTTATTTTACCTGAAGAAGCTGATTTGATCTTTGCTAATGAAAGACTAGTGTACTTAAATGGAAAAAAAGGAATAGCATGCCATGGATGTCAAATGGTTTTAGAATATTCGCTTAATGAACCAAAAATTTATCAAAACATAAAATGGGAAGATAAAGAATTTCTAGTTGAAATTAGAAGTCATTCAAATATTGATGAATTTACATTTAAACAACCAACAAAAAGTATCACATTTGATGCTTCTGAAAAAAACAGATTTGTTACAATAATAATTCCATTAGAATTGTTATGGGGACCATATGCGGTATTTCTTGATGATGAAAAAATTTACTTTTATGAATACATCAATAATGGAACTCATGTATGGCTTAACATTAGACCAGAAACTACTGGTGAAGTTACAATTATTGGAACTACTGTAGTTCCTGAATTTTCAATAATAGCACCATTAGCAATTGGGTTTTTGGTAATTATTATTGCTCCATTAATTAGGAAAGTTAATCTCCACTAGAGCCACATGAGCAAAAACCATATTCATCAATTCTAACCTCACAAAGAGGGCATTTTTCACCATAAACTACTTCCCATGGCTCTTTTCCAAAAAGCTTGAAATGATCATCAATTTCTATAGGAATTTCTCTTTTCTTTTCCAATGATTTGTATAGGTATTACATCTATACATGAATATCGGACATAAATCATGAAAATTGAATGTGGCTGTCATTGCATAAATTGTAAGAGTACAGATCTTGAATCTAATAGAATAGGAGAACTTGAGAAGGGTGCATATTTTGATATGCATCACACATGTAATCAATGTAATACACATTTTGATCACTTAGATGGTGAAACTTTTTCTAATTGTGAAAAATGTAATTTTGCTAGTTAGTAACTAATACTTCTTCAACAAAATAATGAGTCCTATTTTCATAGGAATTTTTCATAATTTTTTTATTTGATGCCATCTTGGCCAAAGCCATTGAAACATCCAATGGACTTGCAGACCAACCATATTCTCTAAGCTGTTGAACAGTTTCAGTTACTGTTCTTGGTGAATCAAAAAATCTGCTTGTTTCTAAAATTCTTAATTTTGATTTAATTTGATCAGATGCAATGTATTTTGGTTCGTCAAATTCTGGTTCGTTTACTTCAGCATTGTCTAAATATTCTAAACCATATTGAGTTATTTGTTCAGTTTCAGATGGTTTCTGGACAGATTCTGTTTCATAGACAATTTTTGCCTGGTTTTCTGGTAAATGATTTGAAATACTATCAATAATTTCACCTAATGTTTGATTGTCAACATAGAAATCTCTAGAATCAACTTCAATCTCATTCTCACCCAGTTTTACTTTAATTCTAGCCAACAAAAAATAATCGTTTAATTTTGATTTATTCTGTTAGCTCTAAGGAGCTTAAAGATTAAATCAAAACTTTTACACAATTTATTGGTATTTTTTCCCTTTTAAGTTAAAATATAATTTTGCTACTATTAGTCATGAAATCATCCAAAAAAAGTGGTCTGATTATTCTATTTGTATTAGGCATGAGTATTTTTGGATATTCACAGTATGCTTCGGTATCACAAATAGGAGTGAGTGTTGTTCTGAGTGAATTATTACATGAAAATGATGAGAGTTCAAACTACAATATAGAATTACGATTTGAGAATCCTTCATTATTAATTATGACTGCAGGTGAGACAGAATTCTTTGTGATTTCAAATGATAAAATGATTGGTAAAGGAAAGTTAGAACCTTTCACATTGTATCCATTAGATAGTAGTTATGTAAAAGGTACATTTCATACAGATTCTAATGATAATGCAGGATCTCAATCAGTAAAAATTACTGGTATAATAAAATATGATTTGTTGATTACATCTATTGATGTTCCATTTGTATACTACCCAACAGAAGAACAGACAAGAGAATTTATACATCAAAATTAATGTCTTTGTAAATGCTTACTGTTTTTGGTTCTACAGCATTAGATACAATTAGAACTCCAAAAAAAACAATTAAGAATGTTTTAGGAGGAGGAGCAACTTTTGCTGCAATCTCAGCAAGTAATTTTGTGAATACGGGACTAATTGCAGTAGTTGGCAAAGATTTTCCAGAACAGCATTATAAGATTTTATCAAAACATTTGGATTTGCAAGGATTAACAATCAAAGAGGGTAAAACATTTCATTATGATGGTAGTTATGATGATACGCTAAGTACTCGATCGACCTTGAAAACTGAATTAAATGTATTATCTGATTTTAAACCAACTGTGCCAGAAGATTACAGAAAATCTCAATTTGTATATCTTGCAAATAATGATCCTGAACAAAATATTTCATTAATCAAAGAATTTGATAATGTAAAATTTTCTATGTGTGATACCATAGATTTCTGGATTTCTACCAAACGTGATGCAGTAATTAAAATGATAAAAGCTGTTGATGCAGTTGTGATAAATGATGAGGAAGCCAAACTCCTTACAAAAGAATTTAATTTGATAAAATGTGCAAAAAAAATGATGAAATGGGGAGCAAAATATGTAATTATCAAAAAAGGTGAGCACGGTTCTCTAATGTTTTATGACGATGTAATTTTTCCAACAGCAGGTTTTTCATTAGAAGATGTAGTAGATCCTACAGGTGCAGGAGACTCTTTTGCAGGAGCAATGATAGGATATCTTGCAAGCAAAAAATCAACAAGTATGTCTGAAATAAAAAAAGCAGTGGTTTATGGAAATGTGCTAGGATCTTTTGCAGTTGAAAAGTATGGTTTAGATGGATTGCTCAAGATCAAAAATGGAGATATTTCAAAACGGGTTAAAATTTATGAAAAAATGATCCGCTTCTAAAAAGACTTAAGTTCAATTATTTCTTAAATTAATTCATCCTTGACACAAGAAATGTCTGAAGATAGATTAGATGCAATATTCAAACTTCAGAAAGGCCTATCTGAAATGATGAACTTAGATAGATACCCAAAAGATTCAGAAAGAAGAGTTTCTGCATTATGTACTGCAATAATGCATGAAGCAGTAGAATTGCAAAGGACTACAAATTGGAAATGGTGGAAAATACCAACCAAATTTAATGAAGCTGAAGCAAGAGAAGAATTAATCGACATATGGCATTTTGTTGTTCAAGCATCACTAGAGCTTAATCTTACGCCAGATGATATTGTAGAAGAATACAAAAAGAAAAATGAAATCAATAGAGAAAGACAGAGAAATGGATATTAGGAAAATTTGATTTTAGATAGAATTCTTTCATAATCAGTTTCGTTAATCAAATTTACAAGATTTACATTATTTTGAAAATATTTTATTTTAAATTCAGAAACTGTAAGATATGGATCAGGACTAGATGAATTAATTATTCTATTGTTTTTATCAATTCCATGTTTATGTAATTGAAATAAAGAGTGCCCAGATTTATGGCCCCAAACTTCTTTTCCACATACTATGATAATGTTAATTTTTTGATTATTGTTCACATATTCAATAATAGAATCAATTCCTTTATTTTCAGATAACAGTCGTCCTACTATAGAAATATCATTTAGAATTTCATAATTTGAGAATTTTCTGAGTAAATCTATACTTGAAAGAGTACAAATTGCTATTGATGAATTGGAATTTCCTTCGATATACTCTTCAGGAATAGGTAAAACAGCCTTACAGATTTCTCCAATTATCTCTGCTAATACATTCATAGTATTTCATTCAGGGTTTTCGCAATAAATCCAATATTTTTTTGAGTTACTCCTGGATGAATTGGTAAAGAAATTACATGTGAAGCTGCCCAATCGGTAATAGGAAGTTTAGTTTTTAGTTTGTAAAATGGTGTTTTATGAACTGGTATTGGATAGTAAGATACAGCACCAATCCCTTTTTCATTGAGTTTCTTCAAAATTTTATCACGCTTTTTTATTCCAATTGTATATAGATACCAATTTACATTTTCATTTTTTCTTTGTTTTGGTAGTATAACGTTTAGATCAGAGATCAATTTTGATAATAGCTCTGCATTTTTTTTTCTTGATTTTAAAAAATTTGGAAGTTTTTTCATTTGAACTGTTGCAATTGCAGCATTGATTTCAGGTAGTCTTAAGTTCAGACCAAACATTTTAGTGTCATATCCATGAACCATTCCATGATTTCTAATCATCAATAATTTATCTCGGAGTTTTTTATTATTAGTTACAATAAATCCACCTTCACCAGCAGTCATTACCTTTGCAGGATACATGCTGTAGCAACCCATTTCAAAGAAAGTACCCGTATGTTTTCCTTTGTATGTTGTTCCTAATGATTGTGCAGAATCTTCAATGATTGGAATATTATGTTGTTTAGAAATTTCAGAAAGTCTTTCAACATGTGCTGCATTTCCATAAAGATGAACAGGAATAATAGCACGAGTTTTTTTGTTAATCTTTTTTTTTAAATCATCAGGATCAATAGTATAATTTTCTTTTAGAATATCAACAAAAATTGGTTTAGCTCCAGTTGAAACAACAGCATTTGCAGTTGCAACAAAAGTAAATGATGGAATTAAAACTTCATCTCCTTTTTTGATATTTAATGCATGGAGAGTAGCCTGTAGAGCAGCAGTACCTGAATTTACTGCAATAGCATATTTCGATTTTACAAAAGAAGCAGCAGCTCTTTCAAACTCTTGAACATGTTTTCCACCTTGACTAGAAGATGAGGTTAAAGCGCCATTTTTTAGAATATTGGTAACTGCAGATATCTCTTCTTTGCCTACAATCGGGATGTTAATTACAATTTTCAACAGTAATGCTGTTTATAACTAGTCTATAAATTTCATCGATTAAACATGAATTTTTATATTTCAAAATTTGGCAAACGGCATTATGAAACCACGTCACCTTGAAAAAACAGATTCAGGCTACAAAGTGTATCTGTACATTTTCTATATTTGTGGATTCATTATGTTATCATCTCTAGTTTTTGGAGTATATGTTACAATGATAGAATGGATTGAAAATGGAACTTATGTTATGGGAGAGGCAATCCATAATACAACAATTCCATTTGAAAATTTTGCACGGGTATCTACATGGATATTTTTTTCTACAATTATTGGATGGTACTGTGTTTCAAGAATTGGTTGGAGGAGAACTGCAGGAAATAAAATTGTTGGAATAAAGATAGCATTACTTCAGTTAATGTTACTAGGATTTTCAATTATTACACTCTATGAAGTGATATACAATTTTACAGTATTAAATGCACAAATGACAGCAGGGATTATTGATGGGGTGGTTCCAGATATCGATAAGTTATTAATTGATTATCCAGATCCTGATAGACCATGGAATTTGATTTTTGCAACTAAGGTATTTCTTGCAGCCTTTATCATTAGTACACATGCATTTTATCTTAGCACAAAACCCAGAAAAAGCCTGGATGAATCAGAAACAGAATAGACAATTTCAGATTATTTTACGTAAAAACTATTTCTAGTATGTATGAGTATTTTCAGTATGGGATTATTTGGTTCTAGTAGTAATGAATTAAAATGTAAAAAATGTGGAACTGTTCTTTCTGATTTTGAAAGATTAAAAAAACATCAAGAAAAGGCACACAATAAGAAAAAAGAAAAGTGTAGAGTATGCGGAATTGAATTTGACACTCAAGAGGATTTGAGAAAACACAAAAAGAATTGCAAGTAAGATTCAGAAAATTATTCTGATAAACCAGATTCATATTTTGCTGGTTTTTTGAGTGCTTTTTCAATTGCATCCAAGTTTGCAATTTCGTTTTTAGAATTCATTGTAAGGGTTTTGATCATTTCTGAGCCAACTGATTGTTCAGGTAATGTGTCTAGAAATTTTTGAAGTGCTTTTTTATAATTTTCTATTAAATTCAATCCATCTTCAAGAGTCATAAACAGTATAGTAATATCCCATATTCAAAGTTTTGAAATTCATCTAGATTTTTTGAATAACTTTATACGTTTAGATCATAAAAGTTGTTTTGATTTGGATATTACTGAAAAAGTAAATCTGATTGAACGTCCACCAACTGAAGAAGTAGTAACTCATGATGAATTAATTGAGTTATTCAAATCAAATTCATCACCTAAACATTACATTGGCCTCGAAATTTCTGGTTTCTTACATCTTGGTAGTTTAATCAGTACAGGTTTCAAAATTAATGATTTTGTTAAAGCTGGTGTCAAGTGTACAGTATTTCTTGCAGATTGGCACACATTGATTAATGATAAGCTAGGTGGCGATTGGGAAACAATATCAAAAGTTTCAAAATATTATCAAGATGCATTCAAGCTAGTTTGTCCAGATGCACAAATTATCTTAGGATCAAAATTGTATGAAGAAAAAGCTGAATATTGGTCTGAACTTATTAAATTTACAAAACATATGTCAATTGCTAGAACAATGAGAACTCTTACAATAATGGGACGTTCTGAGGGTGATAAAAAAATTGACTTGGCTAAATTACTCTATCCTGCAATGCAAGCGGTAGACATTCACTCATTAGGTGTAGATATTGTTCATGCAGGAATGGATCAAAGAAAAATACACATGCTAGTCAGAGAGATTTTTCCTAAAATGAAATGGAAGGTTCCTGTGGCAGTACACCACAAGCTGTTACCTGGACTTTCAAAACCTGCAGACAAGAGTGATTCTCAAATATTGGGTAAAATGAGTAAATCTGATCCAAACTCAGGTATTTTTATTCATAATACTGATGACGAAATTAAGAAAAATATTAGCAAGGCATGGTGTGAAGAAGCAAATATTCAAAATAATCCATTATTAGAGATTGCAAGAATTATAATCTTTCACGAGTTTGATGAGATGAGAGTTGAGAGGCCTGAAAAATTTGGTGGAAACGTTTCATATTTTGATTATAATCAGCTGGAAATGGATTTTGCTGAAAAGAAACTACATCCAGGTGATTTGAAACAAACAGTTGGAAATTATTTAGTTAAAGTGATTTCTCCCATAAGAGAAAAGATAAATCTGAGTGAAGAAGTTAATGATGCAATAAAGAAAAGCTATTAGACTTTAAGATCTGGATTAGTTTGTTCTTCTAAATTGTATTTTGATTTGTATCCTCTTGGATTTATCATCAAATCTTTGTAAGTGTATGTTGACGAATTTCCAATAATTACAGTACTTATCATTCCTAATTTATCAGAATGGTTAGGTAGGTTTTCCAAATCAGTCATAACAATTGTTTCAGATTCTCTAAATGCTCCCTTGATTATTGCTATAGGAGTAGTAGGTTTTCTGTATTTTAGAAGAACTTTTCTTGTATCTTGTAATTGATGAATTCTTTTCTTGCTTGCAGGATTGTAAATGACAATTACAAAATCACCTTGAGCTGCTGCCTCAACTCTTTTTTCAATTATTTCCCACGGAACAAGTAAATCACTCATGCTAACTACTGCAAAATCAGTCATCAATGGTGAGCCAATAATTGAAGCACATGAATTTAGTGCAGATACACCTGGGACAATTTCTACTTGTAGACCATCTTTAGGATTCCAATTAGATTCAGCAAGGGTTTCATAAATTAAACCAGCCATTCCATAAATTCCAGGATCTCCACTTGATACTAGTGAAACAATTTTTCCAGATTTTGCAAGATCAATGCATTGATGAGCTCTTTCAACTTCTTGTGTCATTGCATACCGATAAACGGTTTTACCTTCAATTAGATCCTGAACTAAATTCACATATGTTTCATAGCCAACAATAGTATCACTTTGTTCAATTACTTCTTTGGCTCGAAATGTCATGTGATCATGATGTCCAGGGCCAACACCAACAATGTAGAGTTTACCAATCAATTTTACAATAGTTTTTTTGCCAAGTAATTTATCCCTTTAGTGGAAATTCTATTGAAATGGATCTATGAATGGACAATTTACTATATGATCACTGTTTAGTGGTTTAGCAATACTAACAGATAAGAAACCATCAGCACGAAATGAATCAATATCTGACTTTGTCTCTAAAATTTTTGCTAATTCTGGGTCATTCCATTCAACTAGATAAATTCGCCACATTGGACTATAATTTTCATCATCAAGAGAAGCACCTGCAATGCCAGCTTGGAAACCTAATGGACCAGATCCTTTAATTCCATTTTTAAATTGGAAAAGATCAACTGCTCCACTGTGTGCAATAAGATTAGCAGAAGTTGGAGATGAGACCACACCCATTGTCTCTGCAGGACCTAATGGAGTAGCATCAGTTACAATATAGTAAATTGTTCTTCCATCAGGTCCCCAGCCTCTATGGGCAACAAAAGTTACAGTCAATTCTTCTTCATTAATTTCAATTATTTGTCCTTCACCATATGGCATATTGTCAGTAATTTCTTTGTCAGAACGCATCTTCATTTGTCCATCAGGCCAAGTAATTTGGGGAGTGTTAAGTACAATTCCTGTTTCATTAAACTCGATTCTGCCATTTTCTTGAGCATTAATAATATCAGTTGCAGATTCAAATACTATTTCTTTTTGACCTTTTTTCCATGTAACTTCAATTATAGAATTTAATGCACTATATTCAGATTCTTGTAAAGGAGTACTAGAAAATACTTCATTTTGAAATCCATAGATCCCATTACCCTTTACTCCATTTTTAAAAATGAATATTTTTTGTAGAGCATCTTTTGGAATGTTTGAGATAGCTGGAGCAAGTTCAACATTCCATCCTTGTTTTTCGGAAATAGTTTTTGCATATTCCTCATCACTGCCATCAGTAATGATGTATAAAAGTTGATTTCCATTGTAGATTCCTTTATGCATTGGAATAATAGCTGGGACATTAGTTCTTGAAAGTAGTGATGATGGTTCTTTTTGTAATTCTATTTTTTGCATTATCACTTCAGTAGGTTGTCCTCGTATCCAGCCATCAACACTTACTGTTGAGGTAAATTCTTTTGAGGTTGCAGAATGTAATGCAAGTGCGGCTCCTGTAAACTCAAAAGATCCAGACTTTTCCTGTAAATCAATTAAAGATAATCCATAGATTGTTTTTCCATCAAGAGTCCAGATTGATTGTCCCTTCGCATCTTGCGAATTAATTTCATGTAAAACAACTATCTGAACAGGCACACTTGAGGTAAATGTTATGGAGCCATCATATAAGGTTCCTTCATTTGGAGAAAGAATTAGTGCTAACTGATGATTCTCATGTCCCTGTCCAGGATCTTGAGAAGATGTTATAGTTTGAGTGAAATGAATTTTTTTTCTTGAACCTGCATCTGCAAATTGATCAGATATTGAAGAAACTGAAAAAAGACCAATTGCAAAAATTCCAATTAGTAAAATGCCAATTAGTTTTTTCAATAAATCTGATTTAGTTTATGTCCTTAAATGATTTTATCTTAATTGATTTTATCTAGTTCAAATGTGTCATGTAGTGCTCGTACAGCAGCATTTGTATCAGAATTTTTTACTACAAATGCAAGGTTTAGCTCTGATGATCCTTGTGTGATCATTGAGACATTGATTTTATTTTTCTCTATTGCTCTAAATACTCTAGATGCAACTCCTACTGTTCCTCTCATTCCAGAACCAATCAATGCAATAATGGCTACATTAGTAGTAATTTCTAATTTTTTAATAATTTTTCCTAATAATTCCATCTCTAATGCACTAACTGCTTTATCAAGATCAGTGTTTTTCACCACAATTGTAATACTTGATTCTGAAGGATTTTGTGAGATCATCATTACATTAATTCCAGATTTTGCTAAAGTTTCAAATATTTTTGCTGCAGTTCCTGGGGTTCCAACCATACTGCCTCCTCGAATATCAATTAATCCATTATTTTGAACATTACTTACACATTTTACAGTATTTTTTGCAGAAGTTGATGGAGATACAGTAACTAAAGTTCCTTCATTTTTTATACTAAAGGAATTTCTAATCTTCATTGGAATTTTCTTTGCTAGTAGGGGCTCAAATGTTCTTGGATGAATCTGCTTTGCACCAAACATAGCCATTTCTATTGCTTCAATGTATGATACTTCTTTGAGTAGTTTTGCATTCTTTACAATTTTCGGATCTGCAGTCATTAGTCCATCTACATCACTCATCAACCAAATTTCATCTGCCTTTATACAAGAACCAATAGTTGTTGCAGAATAATCAGAACCTCCTCTACCAAATGTTGTAACATGTCCGTGTTGATCTGCACCTGCAAATCCTCCTACTACAGGAACTGTTTTCTTTAAAAACAAATCCTCTACAGTCTTTGATACTCTAAGTCTAGTTGTATCCATCAATGGTTTAGATTCACCAAAATTAGAATCAGTAATTATTCCAACTTCTTTTCCAGTAAGAGGGATTGATTTTTTTCCTGAATCATTAATTGCTGATGAAACTAATTTTATTGATAATCTTTCACCAAATGAAATTAGATAATCCATTGATCTCGATGTAACTTCACCGAGTAATACCATTCCATCAATTAAAGCAAGTAGTTCTGCAAAATCTTCATCTAGTTTTCTTAATAATTTTTTTTGTACATTGGATTTTTTGATTGTTTGTTTTGCTAATTGTTTATGTCTATTAGTAATTTTTGATGCAAGTTGTTCAGCTTTTGATTTATTTTCTTTTTTAATTGATTCTGATATCTCTATTAGATCATCAGTAGTTCCACTTGTTGCAGAACAAACAACTACAATTTGATGTTTCTTCGATAATGAGTTAATGTGTTTAGATATGGCTTGGATATCTTTAGAAGTAGAAATTGATGTTCCACCATACTTTATTACGAGTCTCAATTCAAAGTATTTGAATTAGTTAATCTTTAAATGCTTTAACTTTCTACGCGTGGAGCTAAGTAGAAGTGAATTCTACCTATATTTGCCACTTTAAATTCAATTCTAAGAGGTTTTGCGCTTGAAAACTCGCATGTAATAAATCCCGCAGTTGTACCTACTGCCTTTACTACAGGATTAAGATATTCAAGGCTGTAAGTACCAACACTATCTTCTTTTGAAGAAATTTCTTCAATCTCTTCATCTTCTTTGTCCAAATCAATTACGACCTCTCCAGAATCACCCTTGCCTGAAAAGTCACCTTTTGAATCAGATGTATGAATTGTTAGATAATCAGATACTACCTGTACATCACCGAGAATCTTATCAAACTTTGAAGAAGATAATATGATTTTAGAATCATAGGGAATTTTCGGTAATGGAGTATCTGTTGCAGAACTTTCAATTAAACGCATTTTATATTTTTTATTTTTTCCAACTGTAACAAGTAACATATTTTGTTCAGAGATACTAATCTCTATGCTATCTTTTTTATCTGCTCTTTTGATAAGTTTTGAAAATTCATCTATTCTAACTCCAAATTTAATATCGCTATCACATTCATATTTTTCAAATGCAGAATTAGGCCACGATATATCAATTAGAGCAACGTGTGACGGATCCATTCCTCTAAAGGTAATTCCTTCCGCTGTTGCAACAAAAGTAGCTTCTTCAACAAGTGTAGATATTGCAGAAATAATTGCCTTTAGATCATCTGAACCACTTGTTTTTGCTCCAAAAGTCAAATCAATTTTCTTGACTTAAAGTTCCAGTTAAACGTTATGTGTAATCACGCCAAGTGTATTTACATTTCTGACAACGATAAAATCTAGTTGTAGGTTCATCTGCACTTCTAGTTTGAAACATCCACCAAAC
>JAOTTS010000004.1 GCA_029864335.1 Candidatus Nitrosopumilus sp.
GAATATTCAAGCATTTTTTGAATGTTTTTGGTGGTTCATGTCTTTGCACCGGACCTTTTCACCTTGGCTGGAAACAAGCGCCTTATCTTCTTCCAGTTAATCACAACATCGTTGACATCACAGAATGTCTGGATTGGAAAAATTCTTGTAGGTATGGTATTGGGGGAAAGATAGTTCTTTATCTCTAGGACATAGTATTCAATCATAATTTGGAGTTGTTTTTCCTCCATCTGAATAATAGAGTCAAAATCCTTTAGCTTGAAAAAGTCCTTGAACCTGTTCAGGCTTTTGAAATATTCCTTCTTTGTAGCCTTGGATTTTATGCTGTTTTCAAATAATAACAGGCTGCGTTGTTTCAACGATTAGAAGGTAGAATAGTATTTTAACACCGTTTCACGTGCAGAAACTAACTTTTCTATTTTATTTGATCAAGAATAGATAGACTTATCAAATTAGTCATTACCATTCCTTTTCGGTTGACATCCCGTCTTGTTTGCTCACAATATTTCTTAACGCTTTGATGACTCTTTTCACTTGCAACTTCAATCACTACAATTTGTTCAGAATATGGAAAGGTGAATTTTGATGGATTTACGCAAAACGTATTCATATTTCCAAATCCTGCTTTCTCGATTTTTTCTCTTTTTAATAAGAGATTTGCAATTTCTTGTAAATCTTCCTCATATTCCCCATATTCTAAATAATAAACGGTTACAAAATTCGTTTCCCCATTTACTTCTCTTTGGAATAAATCATCATGGATATTGAATAGAAAGGAAGTTTTGTCTTGATTGTGTGCAATAAGATCCTTTGATATCTTTGCACTGTCTTTGAATTTTGCTAAAAGATAAAGATTTGTGGAATCAGAGAAATACGGTTTACTTTCAGGGGAAAATGTACCTGTGACAAAAAATAATTTTTCAATGTTTTTTGAGTTAATCCAAAATTCCTTTAGATTTACAGATTCATATGAGTGCAAATATGGAGCACAGACATAACCAGAATAAAAAAACTCTAGTTGAGACATTAGAAAATCAAGATTTTTTCAGGTTATTAAGCTTATTACAGACATAAGGATTCAAGATGAAAATCATCTACGATAGTTTTTTAATACCAGAGATCCTCGTTTTTCTTGTCCCAAGCTAGCTCAGCCTGGTAGAGCTTCCGGCTGTAGTTGTTGGCTTTAGATGGCTGACCGAATAACAGCATATCAGGCATACAGAAACCGGGTTGTCGAAGGTTCAATTCCTTCGCTTGGGACCACAAATTTTTCTAAGGAAAAAAATGAAATTAAAATAATAAAAAGATAGACTGATTTAAGAAAACAAAGTTGAACTCTTAAATTAAAAAACTTGTTGCCTATGCTGTTTTTTTGACTTTTTGGGCTGCTGGGCCTTTTTGGCCTTCGCCTACTTCAAACTCGACTTTATCGCCTTCGTTGATGAATCCGTCAACATCTGATTTGTGAACAAACAGATCGTCTCCACCTTCTCTTTCGATAAAACCAAAGCCCTTAGTACGGTTAAACCACTTTACGGTGCCTTGTTCCATTTGATACTCAAGTAATTTATTCACTATATTAACTAAGCAAAGTTAAACAATGTAATAAAACTAGAAATCTTTTGGAATGTGATTGTTTTCTTTTAACCACTCAACTTGAGGAAGTGTAAATCTCCAAACAATGTCACCACGTTCTGCTTCCTTAAAATCCCAAGGCGCAATAATTACAATATCATTATCTCGAATCCAGACCCTTCTCTTTAGTTTTCCTCTTATTCTTCCTCGTCGAGTTACATTGTCAGCACATTTGATCATAACATTTTCACCACCAAGCATCTTCAATACACGTCCAAAAAGTTCACCTTCTTCAGGAAGACGAATTTCTTTTAACGCACTTTCATTTTTTACTTGGCGCTTACCCATGACATACATTAAGAATTTGAGCATATAACTGGTAGGGTTTTTGATTGGAGAAATTTGCCATGCGCAAGAGATTTTATCTAATATGATGAAAAAAATATGTGGAATTCAAATGTATTGATGAATGCTCACAATGCTGCATTGAGAGAGAGTATTATCCAAGTAAAGAATTTGGAAAAATTGGAGTCCTAATACTTCCTGAAGAAAAAGAAAAGATTGAAAAAATTTCAAAATTAAATCAAACACATATCAAAATTCTTCCAAGAATTGGTGTTTCTGCAGAAAAAAATGCTTCATCAACAAAAATTTTAGCATATCAAATGATGGGAATTGAAAAAAATGGAAATACTTGTCCTTTTCTAGATACTACTAGTGGAAATAAATCACCACATAGTGGATTTCCATGTAAAATTTATGAAGATAGACCACTTGCATGTAGGGCATATCCGCTAATAGAATCAGAACCAATCACACTTGATGAAAAATGTAAGTTTTGTAAAGAACATGGTAATGCAGATAAGAATCTGGATTCAGAGATGGAGGCACTTTTAAAAATTAAAGAAAATATGAATGCTGATATGTCCATCATTTGGAGATTTGCTACAGGTGTTGGGGAAGAAAAAGACTTAGCGATTTTAAAATCAGGTTGGATTTTAGAAGACTAAACTAGTTCTAAAAATTTGATGTGTAATACAGAATCAATCAAAAATTCAAAAGGCATTAGAACTTTTGCTCATTATGAGTGAAGACACATGGTCAAATCTAGAGATAAAGTTGATAAAAAATCATAGTTCTCAACGATAATGCAATAATATCGCTCTCAAGATCAGGCAATTCCATATCAAGAAGAACAACAGGAGATTTATTTTTAGAATAAAAAATTTTACATTCCTTGATTGCAACTTTTCCATTTTTAAAAATATAAATTTTGGGGCAATCTAATTTTTCAATATAATTTCATAATTTCATTATTACTACCTCACTATCATCAATGATTACAATAGGTCTTGTCATTTGAATTTGTGTTGGAATCAATATTTTTGTTTTTTAATTAATATTTTTTGCCTTGTCAAATTCTCCCAATAGCAAGAAATATTTTAGTGCACAAAGTGATACACCTATTACATTTGGAGAGTTTTCTAATTTGGAATATTTTACAAACAAAGTTCATTCCTTTTTAATTTCATTTTCAGATTCTTTTCCTGGTATTTTTTGCATTCAGCAATTAATATAGACAATAATGCAGATTTTGTTTGATCGGATTTTTTTAGAGATTCGGCTTGATCAAAAAATAGAATGAACAGTGATGAATGGATTATTCTTTAGATGAGTTAGTACAATTTCACAATTAATTAGTATTCAATATTACTATCTAATTTTTTTATTTTATAAGATTTGTAGTAATTATTCAAACTAGGGATTAATTACAGCACGGCCAACTATTTTTCTTGCCTTTAGATCCTCTAAAGCAGTGTTCGCCTGATCAAGTGAGTATCTTTTTGATATCATAGGATTAATTGTTCCTTTTCTTGCAAGATCAAGAAGTTCCACCATGTCAGTATAATTTCCAGTATATGCACCTTGAATAACAATAGATTTTAGTGGAATTGTGACAAGAGGTATTTCAAGAGATCCTCCAAACAATCCCACTAGAACAATGTTTCCTCTTTTTCGTATAGCACCTAATGCAGTTCTTACAGTTTGAGGTGCATTTACAAAGTCAATAACACTATCGGCTCCCTTACCATTACAAATAGAAATTATTTTATCAACAGAACTTCCAGTTCCGCTAGACAAAGAACCTGATACACTTGTATTAACAACAAAATCTGCACCCATCTTTTTTGCAGTATCAAATTTTTTATCATCATTGTCAATGCAAATTATTTTGGCTTTGGTTATTGCTTTTGCAATTTGAATTGCCATTAATCCTAAACCACCAGCACCAATGATTAATAAAAATTCAGGTGAATTCTCATTTGCTTTTTTGACAGCACTGTATGCAGTAAGACCAGAGCAAGCAAGTGAAGTCGCAGAGTCAGAATTGACACCATCAAGTTTAGCTAAATATTTGTAATGTGGAATTAACACATGATCAGAATAACCACCATCTTGAAAAACACCCATAGATTTTGGTGTATCACACAAATTTTCATTTCCAACTTTACACGCAGGGCATTCTCCACAGCCAATCCATGGAAAAACTAGAACTTCATCTCCTTTAGATATACCAGAAACATCATCACCGAGATCCTCTACAGTGCCAACAATTTCATGTCCAGGCGTTACAGGATATTTTACCCCTCTGTCGGTGACTTTCATAAAATGCCCATCTCCTAAATCATATCCACCTTCCCACAAGTGTAAATCACTATGACATACACCTACAGATTTTACTTTAAGCAGAACCTGACTTCCTTGAGGTTTTGGAGTCTCAGACTCAGATACTGCAAGGGGCTCATTTGGGCCTGTGATTCTAGCAGATTTCACAAAGGTGTTTTTTTTCTGAACAATATAAGAGTTGACTGGAAGTGAGAAAAAAATAGAGCCCTTAGATATTATGGAATAGGTAAGAAAATCACCATGTGAGCGAAGCACAAACTCCCAACAGTATTTCTCAGGAACCAGTAAACATCCTGTTTAACCCATCATCTGTTGCCAAGAAAGACGTATGGGAGATTGATCTAATTCAAATTTTAAATTTATTAATAAAAATTCTTGAAAAAACAGGCAAGAAAGATCTCAAAGTAGCAGGAATGGCAGTATTGTCATCATCGTTAATTTACAGAATGAAAGTTGAAAGTATTTTTGCATTACAAAAAGCTGCAATGGAGAAAAAGCCAATGTATCAAAGAATAGATGTAGATATTGAATTAATAGATATTCCATATAGACACGAATCCACGTACCCAGTTTCATTAGATGATTTGTTAGGGTTACTTCAAAATCTTATTGGAACCATTGCAAATCCCCAATCAAGAAGAAACAGACAAGTAGATATTGAACCAATTGTAGCACCGGATTTCCAAGAATATTTCATTTCACTTGAAAGCATAATAGGAAAATACGAAGATCTAGTATTGAAAAAAATTTCATTGACAGGAGTTGGATTACTTCAAGACATTATTTCAGAGTTAGAACAAGTCGATTCAATAAGATGTTTCTTTGCAATTCTATTTCTAGCAAGAGATCAAAAAGTAGATCTTGAACAGATAGAGGACGACATCAAAATTATCTTGATAAAAGAAGAATTAACAAACTGATCAAAAATGGAGAAAAGATTTCGTTAACTAGATGTTATAGGAGTAATAGATAATTGACTAAAATTGAGAATATGGATGAGGCAACTGCCAGAATAGAGGCAGCACTTTACTCAGCAGGCAGACCGCTCAGAGCAGAAGATATTATCAGGGCATCAGGTACTGAATCAAGGACAAAAACACTAGAATTACTTGAGAGCATCATGAAAAAAACAAAGAATGCCTTCAAGGCGCTTGAAGTAGTCATACTCCCAGACGGATCATATGTAATGCAATTAAAACCAGAATACAGTTCTACTGTCAAAAGATATGCTTCAAAACCAATTCTTCCAAATGCCACACTTAAGACATTGTCATACATTGCATACATGCAACCAATCTCATCAAAACAACTTGTAGAGACAAGAGGTTCTGGAGTTTATTCTCATCTAAAAGAACTACTACAATTAGATTACATCAGTCACCAAAATGTTGGAAGATTAAAAATTTACAGTACTACAGAAAAATTCCAAAAATACTTTGGTATTCAAGGAGATGTAGAAGATCTAAAACAAAGACTATTTTCCAAAGTCAGAAAAACAGCTAGTATGAGTAGAACAAATCCCACACCTCAAATAGTTACAGAAGTAAATTAAGAAAAAGTAATCAAGGCTAGTTTTTTGCGTTTTGTATAAATTAGAGTAATTCAGACAAGTTTTCGTGAGAAAATCCGTAGAGAACTTAGCAACAAGTAAAATTACTGGAGGAAGAAGACATCCCCTAAGAATTAGAAGAAAGTATGAAACTGACAGATACCCAAATGAACCAAACATTGGAGCTCAAATTACTATTACAAGAAGAGTTCGTGGAAATAATAAAAAAACAGCATTGAAATCAATTGATTTTGTTAATCTAGCAACTGGAGATGCTAAAGTAAAGAAATCAAAAATTCTCAAAGTATTAGATAATGCAACAAACAATGATTATAAAAGAAGAGGCATCATTACAAAAGGCGCAATACTCGAAACACAAGAAGGTAAATGTAAAGTTGTTTCAAAACCTGGGCAAAACGGAATAGTTAACGCAATTTTACTAAAGGAATAAAATGAAAGATTACGAACACATCGTAATCTGGTTGGATTATTTCAACAAGAACCTAAAAAAATCAAAAGGTAGACGTGTTGGATTAGAGAGATGTATTTTTGATCCTTCACTAAAAGAATTAACGGATGCAACAGTAGCTGCGGGATTTGAGATAACAGAATCAGATGATAGAGTTAGATTCCCAAAACGCCCCTTTGTTAGGTCAGGGTATATCATTCTACCAAAAGAATCTTCGAAGACAAAAATTCTTAACAAGATTTCAGAAAAACTCGTATCAAAAAGAAGCAAACAATCAAGATAAAATCAATTCTAGCTCTTAGCTAAAGTAAAGTTGACAGAAGTCTATGATAAGAATATCATGATTAGTATTTTTAATTGCAGGAGGTAGGCGAAATAATGCACCTAGCCGGTAGTGGCAGGGTAATCATTCAACTATCTAAAGAATTAGTTGAAGGACAGATACTCTGTGATGAGAAGGGAACTAGAGTTGCAAAAGTAAACGAAATGATTGGTCCAGTAAGTAGACCATATGCATCAGCAACGCCATTAACAAACAGTATTAAAAAATACATTGGCAAAAGCGTTTACGCAACAGAGCAATCTCCTGTCAATAAACCAAAAAAATTTAGGAGAAGAAAATAATGAACATACTAGAAAAACAAAACTGTCCTGAATGTAAATCTACATTAGTAGATGACATGCAGAACGGTGAAATTATCTGTTCTGGTTGCGGCGTAGTAGTCGATGATCAGATGTCAGATTATGGTCCAGAAACTATTAGCTCAAATTTCGAAGACAAGATGAAATTAGCAAGAGCTACAGGACAAACAACTTATTCTCAACATGATTTGGGAATAACAACTGAGATTTCAATCAGTGCAAAAGATTTTAGCGGAAAAGCAATCAACCGTGAAGTTGCAAATCAAATGCACAATCTCAGAAAGTGGCAACAAAGAGTACGGGTTTCCTCACCAAAAGAGAGACGACTTGCAAATGTTTTAACAAAAATGGGAGAAACATGTGATAGTCTTAGTCTTTCAAAAAATGTTTTGGAAACTGCTTCTATGATATACAGAAACTTGGAAGGATATGTTGATGTGAAAGGAAAATCAGTAGTTAGCATTACTGCAGCTACAATTTACATGGCATGCAAACAATGTGATGTAGTTAGATCACTAGAAGAAATTTGTCGCGGAATTTGTCCACCAAAAGATGTAAAATCAAAAACAAAACTTGCAGCAAGATACTATAGAACCATGGTAATGGAAATGGGGCACTTAACAGCCCCAGTTTTAACCATGGACAAATACATCTCAAAGATAGCAAATATGACACAAACTGAGGTTAGAGTTGAAAGACTAGCCTTAGAAATTGCAGAAAAAACCAAAGATAGTAACATTGCAGATGGAAAAGCTCCAAATGGAATTGCAGCGGCATATCTGTATGTGGCATCTGCACTACTTGGACAAAACGTTCTACAAAGAGACGTTTCAAGTATTGCAGGAGTAACAGAAGTTACTATCAGAAATAGATGTAAAGAAATTCTAACATGCTACAAACTCAAAATTACTTTAAGACCATCTCTGGCCAAATATTAAACCTCCCTCTTCATTTTATTATTAAAAACCACATTAGGATTAGCTAAATTTCGTCGGTATTATATAGAGAAACAGAGAAAGTGTATCATGGCAGTATTAGAAATTAGAGATCTACATGTTTCAAGAGAAGGCAAAGAGATTCTCAAAGGTGTAAATCTAAAGACAGGTCTTGGAGAAGTACATGCCATTATGGGGCCAAACGGTTCTGGAAAAAGTACACTAGCTTACACATTACTTGCACATCCGAAATACGAAGTGACGAAAGGAGATATTTTGTTAGATGGGGAGAGCATTTTAGATTTAAAAGCAGATGAAAGAGCAAAGAAAGGATTATTCTTGGGATTTCAGTATCCAACTGAGGTTTCAGGTGTAGGATTTTCTCACTTTCTTAGAACAGCTTACAATTCTTTGAGTAAAGCACTTCAAGGGGACGATAGAGAAGTATTCATCACAGTTAGAGAATTTCAAAAGTACCTAAAAGAGAATTTAGAAAAAGTTGGATTAAAAGAAGAATTTCTATCAAGATATCTCAATGAAGGATTCTCGGGGGGGGAGAAAAAACGTGCAGAAGTTTTGCAAATGGCAGTACTAAAACCAAAGATTTCAATTTTAGATGAACCTGATTCAGGATTAGATATTGATGCAGTTCAAGCAGTTGCACAGGCAATTAGTAAAGTTTCTGGCAAAGATGCAACAGTGATTATAATTACTCACTATGCAAGAATTTTGAAATTTTTAGATAAACTAGATTTCGTTCATGTATTTGCTCGAGGCCAAGTATTAAAAACAGGTGATGCATCCCTTGCAGACAAACTAGAAGCAGAGGGTTATGATTGGGTTCTGGAACAACCACAGACCAATTAAATTTAACCAAAAATATTTTCTAGATACAGTGATTTACAAAGTACGCGTAAAGTTATCTAAAAATTTTTTAGAAATTAATGATGATCAAATCAACATAGGAATAAAATCAAAACCACTCAAAGGAGAAGCAAACAAAGAGACAATCAAAAAAAGTGCAAAGCAATTTAAAATATCTACGACATCAGTTCAAATAAAATCAGGCCACAAATCACGAGATAAAATTATAGAGGTGTTAGAATAGAGAATCTGGTTTTTGTTTAAATAGGGTTTCAAAATTGTAGAAAACATGTCAGAAGACAATGATCAATATTATTTTAATTTCTCATTTTTCAAAGTAGACCCTAAATGGAGATGGATGGCAGATTTGGCAAAGGAAGAATCTGCAAAAGAAGTTGAAAATGTAATTAATAATTCAGGAATAATGTTCAGATCATATTCAAATTTAGGATTAAGAGATGATGCAGACTTTTTGTTTTGGTTTGCAGCAAAATCAGTAGAAGAAATTCAAATAGTAATTGAGAAAATTTACAAAACAGTTTTTGGAAAATATATTCTTCCTTCTATGACATATTTGTCATGTACGAGACCATCAATTTATGTGCAAGAACAAAAATCCCATGGATTTGTAACAGGAAATGATCCAAAAAAGCACGTAATTGTTTATCCATTTACAAAGACTAGAGAATGGTATCTGCTACCAAAAGAAAAACGTCAAGAAATAATGGATGAGCATATCGAAGTAAGTAAGAGATACCCTCAAGTAATTCTCAATACAACATACTCTTTTGGAATACATGATGAGGACTTTATGTTAGCCTTTGAAGTTGACAATATCACAGATTTTCAAGATCTTATAATGGATTTAAGAGAAACTCAAGTTTCATCATATGTTAAAAACGACATTCCAATGATTGTATGTGTCAAAAAAGATATTGTTCCTTTAATTTCTAGTTTAGGATAATTATTTGAAATACAAGGTAATTTTAGCTCAAAATATAAAATATTATATTTGCAAATCTTGGATAAACATAAATGATGAAATTTTAAACTATGGAATAGTTTTGAAATATATAATACAAACTCAAAATTTAAGGAGATAAAGAATTGAATTATAATAAACTAGGAAAAACAGACATCCAAGTATCAGAATTAGGATTTGGTGCATGGTCTATTGCACTTGATTGGTGGGGCAAAAAAATTGAAGAAGATGAAGCAAAAAGAATGCTCAAAAAAGCATATGATTTAGGAATTAACTTTTTTGAGACAGGAGACATGTATGGCAAAGGAAAAAGTGAAAGACTGATCGGTGAAGTTTTCAAAGACATGAGAGACGAAATTGTTATTTCTACTAAATATGGATATGATTTTTCAGAGGTTGAGCAAATTGGGCACAGTGAACTCCCACAAAGATTTGATGAAGATTTCACTAGAAAAGCATTGAGAGATAGTTTGGAGAGATTACAAACAGATCATCTAGACATGTATGGTTTACACAATCCAAAATTAAAACACATTAGAGATGATTCCATTTTTAATGTATTAGATAGTTTCATCGAAGATGAATCAATTAAGACATATCAAATTGCTCTAGGTCCTGCAATTGGCTGGACACATGAAGGTCTAGAAGCAATGGAGAGACCAAATATCAGTGCAGTTCAAACAGTTTACAATATTTTAGAGCAAACGCCTGGAAATGAATTGATGAGAAAAGCAGAAGAGAAGAACGTGGGAATTCTAGTAAGAGTTCCTGAAGCATCAGGAATTTTAACAGGTAAAGTAAATGCAGAGACCAAAATTGATGAGAAAGATCATAGATCAGTTAGAAAAGGGGGATGGATTAAAGAATCATTAGAGAAAGTCGAACTGCTAAGACCTATTGCAGAAAGAAACAGATTAACAATTACAGAATTGGCGATGAAATTTATCATGACAAAGAAAGGATTCGCATCAGTATTCCCCACAGTTGTAAGTGAAGAAGAGATTGTAAACTATGCAGAGATGACTAAAGGAGGATACATTTCAGCATCAGACATGAAAGAGATTGAAGAATTGTATAACACATGGCCTTCCTATGAATTAAAGGCAACCCCTCAGACAAATTAATCGATAAATGGACATTACAATAGATTCAGAAAAAACTTTAGAAGTTATAGAAAGAATGAAGCTTGTCAAAATTGGCGAATATAAAAAATGGAAAGCAATTATTAAAAAAATCAAAAATGAAGAGCCGTTGAATCCTGGAGAATTAGAATACTATACAAATCTGACTAGAATTTATAAAGATTCAGGCATAACTAGCAGGAGTAAGGTATATCATACAAAGCTCTCAGAACTGGATGAAAAACCACCATGTAATTCATGTGGAGATGATTCAGAATTCTATTGTAACATGAATGACCAGTATTTTTGCACAGTACATGTTGTAGGACACGATGAAAATGAGTTTTAATGAACTGGAACTTTCTCTTCTAAACTAAAGGAGTTCTCTACAAAATATTCAACACGTGTTTTTTTGAATTCACGAGAACTGAAGAGAATCTTATAATCATCAACATGGATTTGATCCTGTATTGTTTTTGCCATTTCATTTGCCTCATCATGTGTTTTACAATGTATCATTGAAAACACATTGTATGGCCAATCAGGATATGTAGGGCGTTCATAACAATGACTCACCTGAGGAAATGATCCCAAAGTTTTTCCAACTTTTGAAATTCTATCTTCAGGTACTTTCCAAACAATCATACCATTTGCAGTAAATCCAACTTGTCTATGTCTTAAAATGGCTGCAAATCTTCTCATCACACCAATTTCTTCATAGTATTTCATTTTTTCAAACAATTCATCCTCAGTAATTCCAAGATTCTTGGCAGCTTTAATAAAAGGCTCATCAATTATTTCCATATCTTTTTGTAATTCACGGATAAAATTTTTGTCGTCTTCAGTAGGTTCAAATTTAATATTTTTAATTTCTTTCTTCTCTTCGGTTGGTGCAACTTCATGTTTTTTATCATCTACCATGTCAAGCTTTACACCAATTTTGAATAATTGTAAAGTTGGAAGCATTCTTACTTTTTTAATACCAGGAAGAGCATTAAATTTCTCAAGTTCATCTTTTAAATCAGCACCTGGAGGAACAGCCAATGTGAACCAGAGATTAAATTGATGATCTCGCTCATAATTATGACTAACACCAGGATGACGGTTAATTTGACTAGCAACATATTCTAGTTTATCGTCTTCAATTTCCATTGCAACTAATGAACTAGTATAACCAAGTTTTCTAGTATCAAAAATTGCACTGAGTTGTCTTAAAACACCAATCTCTTTTAGTTGATTAAGGCGTTCTTTGATGAGTTCTGGGGTAGTGTTAAATTTTTCAGCAATTGCATTAAAAGGTCTTGTAACAAGTGGAAAAGTCCATTGAATTTCATTTAAGAGTTCTTTATCAGATTCATCCATCGGAGTCATCAAGTCAATATCTTGATCATTCAATTAAAAATGTAGCTAGAAATTTACTCATTGATTTTTAATACATAAATAGAAACTCTAGTCCCTTTGATCGATGATAGTTGATCTTAATCTTCAAAATAAGATAGTAATGGTGATCGGAGGAGGAAATGAGGCAGAAAAAAGAATCAATTCCCTATTAAAGCAAAATTGTGAGATACTAGTAATCAGTGATTCAGTAAATGCCCAAATAAACAAATTATTCAAAGCCAACAAAATCAAATTAAAAAAGCAAAAAATCCAAGATACAAAATTTATTTTAAAATTCAAACCACATATGATTATTACAACAACAAACGACAAAAAGATAAATCAGAAAATGATTAATGCAGCAAAAAGGAAAAAAATTATTGTATATAGTTCAGATAATCCTGAAGAGAGTGACTTTTCAAATCCAGCAATTATTGATTTTGACAGTATGATTCAGATTGCAATATTTACAGGGGGTCAAAGCCCAGCAATGTCAAAGAAAATAAAAGACAAATCAGAAAAAGCACTCAAGAAAATAATTACAAAAGAAGACATTACTCAAATTAGAATTCAAAAGATCGCAAGAAAATTTGCAAAGCAATCGATCCCCTCTCACACTCAGAGAAGAGAATTCCTGCATAAAATCATGAGTGATAATGAGATTGATCAGTTAATAAAAGACGGACAGGTAAAAAAAGCTGAAAAGCGAGCAATTACAATATTGGGGAATTGGAAATGAATCAAAATATCATCAATGCACGTGTTACTTTTCGTAACTCACCAATTCACATTCTTGAACAATTTACAATAAAAAATATGGAAAATGCATATGAACAATTTAAAAGGCATTCAGGATTAGATGAGTGTGTAATTATTCAAACATGCAATAGAATTGAATTATTTGGAAAATCAAAAACTTATGATATAGATAAAATCAAGAAAACATGGGCATCAATTGCTGGTCTTGATGAAGAAGCATTTGATGAAAATATAGAATGTGCAGAAAACAAAGAAGCACTTCATCATTTGTTGAAACTAACATCTGGATTAGATTCAATGGTATTAGGTGAAGAACAAATTCTAGGTCAAATAAAAAACTCCATCACTTCTGCCAGAGAAGTTAAAGCATCAGGACAACATCTTAACAAATTATTTGATAAGGCAATTCGAATAGGTACAAGAATTAGAAACACTAGTGGTATTGGTGCTGGAGGAATATCAGTAGGTTCTATGGCAGTAAAGCTTGCAGAAGAGAATATCGATGAATTAAAAACAAAGAAAATTTTGTTAATTGGAACAGGTGAGGTGTCAACTCTTGTTGCAAAATCATTACAAAGGAGAAGATATGTATTTCATGTCACAAGTAGAACACTTAGAAGATCAGAGACATTTTGTGAAACAATGGGAGGAAATCCAATTAAATTTGAGGAAGTTCTATCAGGATTTGACAATTATGATGTGATGTTTGTAGCAACAACAGCACCATACTTTCTTGTAACAAATGAAAGAATATCCGAAGCAATGAAAGACAAGAAAGGAGGAATGATGATCTTAGATTTATCAAATCCAAGGACAGTTGATGAAAAAGTTGCAACAATCGGAGGCGTTAAACTGATGAACCTAGATCAAATTGCAGAAATGGTTGAAAAAAATATGAATGCACGATTAAACAAAGTAAAGACCGTTGAAAATATAATTAATGAGGAAGTTTGTGTATTAGAAGCCTCAATGAAAAGATTAGATGCAGAGCCACTTGTAAAAGACGTATTCAAAAACATAGAGAACCTAAGAGAGAAAGAATTTCAGAAAGCTCTCCAAATGCTTGATGAAAAAGATGAGAAAAAAATCAAGATTATTGAAGAACTAACAAAAGCCGTTGTAGAAAGCATAGTATCAACTCCAATGAACAATATTAGAAAAGCATCTGAGCAAGGAAAACCTGACATTTTAGAATTGGCAAGCAAGTTATTTGACTATAAAAAACAGGACTAGGCAGACTAGGATTATATTTTACCCAAAAAGAATTTCAATATGTCATTTCCTGCAAGGCGTCTTCGTAGACTAAGAACATCAGAAAAAATGAGAGAGTTGATTCAGCAGACCACATTATCCTCAAGAGATTTCATTTGTCCAGTATTTATTCAAGAAGATCTAAAGACTAGAGTCAAAGTAGAATCAATGTCAGAAATTGAAAGGCTTCCATTAGAAAACGTAAATGATGAGATAGGGACAATTAGTGATTTAGGAATCCCTGCAATCATGCTTTTTGGAATTCCAACCCAGAAAGATGAAGCTGGAACTTCGGCATTTGATGATAATGGAATAGTTCAAAAAGCAATATCTCAAATCAGGAAAAATTTCGGAGATAAAATTGTCATAATGGCAGATGTCTGTCTATGCCAATTTACATCCACAGGACATTGTGGAATAATTCAAGGGGATAAAATTGATAACGATACCAGTTTAGACACTCTTGCAAAGATTGCAGTTAGTCAAGCAAAAGCTGGAGTAGATACAGTATCACCATCTGCAATGATGGACGGTCAAGTTGCTGCAATAAGAAAAGCACTTGATGATGAAGGATTTACAGATGTTTCAATAATGTCACATTCAGCTAAACATAGATCAAACTTTTACTCACCATTTAGAGATGCAGCAGAATGTGCACCAAAATTTGGCGACAGAAAGACATACCAAGTTCCATACACAAATGCAAGAGAAGCCATGATGGAAGTAGAAACAGATATCAATGAAGGAGTAGATATTGTAATGATAAAACCTGCATTATCGTATTTGGATTTAATTTCTGAGACTCGAAGGAAATTCAACATTCCAGTTTCAGCATATAGTGTATCTGGAGAATATGCATTGGTAAAAGCAGCATCACAATTAGGATATGTAAATGAAAAAGACATCACAGAGGAAATTTTATACTCAATTAAAAGAGCTGGTGCAGATATGATAGTAACATATTTTGCAAAATCTGCCTCGAAATTTCTTCAGGAATCATGAGAAACGACGAACGATTTGAAATTCAAAGAGCATTTGATTTATTGCCACATGTTGTAGGCTCAAGTTGGGCAGTGGTATGGTTCAGAATGAAAGGAATCAAAAAACCCACAAGGGAAGAATATAGAAAAAAAACATTAGAATTTTTAAAGAAAATAGAACCAGTCTTTGACTCTTATCCAAAAGAAGAGGAATTTTCAGATATTAAGAAATACATAGAATTTAGAAAAAATGAAGAATATGAGAAAATAGAATCAGGAGAAAACAAAGAAGTCGAAATTCGATATAATAGATACGTAGATTATGGCTAAATCTCGTGTTTTAATTGTTTTAAAAATTCCTTCAAGATTTTAGTTCTTTTCTTTGCTTCTGCTTTTCCAGATTTTGTATTCATCATAGACTCTAGTTTCAATAATTTTTTGAAAAAATGATCAATGGCCCATATTTTATCATCAGGAATTCTTTTTTTGCAAAAAGGATCGTCCATGTTATAAAATTGGCGCTTGAGGAAACCACTCGTCGCAAAAACTCGAGCAATTCCAATTGCACCTAAAGCATCCAACCGATCAGCATCTTGAAGAATTTTTCCTTCAATAGTAGTTGGAATTTTATTTTGTGAAAAACTATGATCACGAATAGCATCAGAGATGATCAATATATCCTCATTTGAGAAATCATATTTTTTTAAAATAATTTGTGATTTTTTTGCACTTTCAATTGAAAACATTTTAGAGCGCTTGTCAGATTTCGGATACGATACTAAATCATGCAATAATGCAGCACTCATAACAAGTTTTTCATTTGCTTTTTCTTTTTTACAGATTTTTTGGGCATTTTTGTAAACTCTCACGATATGATCAAAATCATGAGCAGGATCATTTTTGATTCTTTTTTTTACTTCTTCTTTAATTGAATCAAGTACTCTCATTTAGATTCTCCATATTTTTGGTCTGACAAACTTTAATTTTTTCTGAGTAATTAAAACAGTCCAATTAATAGATGCAAAAAGAAGGATAGCGCCTATCCCAGCACCATCAATAAGTAAAATTCCAGTAAGACGATCTTCAAAGATTTCAAAAAATGGCCTCAAAACTGTATCACCAAAATAAATCATCATCGCATAAGAAATCGTTCTGCCAAACCAAAATCCCACATAGATACTTAGGCTCTTGGCACGCATTAATCCATAGGCAATAAACAACATATTGCTTGGGAGAGGAGTAGATCCAAACAGAAAAGATGCAATTACGTATCCATATTTTTTTCGATTTAGGTATTCTCCGATAATATCAAGATTTGATTTTTGTTCTTCTCCAACAAATTTTCTAAACAATCCACTAATTTTTTTGAGAAAGAATCTTCCCATAGTAGCACCTGTAGCGCCAACCATAGCAAGAATAACAATATTTAGGGTAGGATCAAGAAGATA
Source organism: Candidatus Nitrosopumilus sp. (assembly GCA_029864335.1). Taxonomy (GTDB): domain Archaea; phylum Thermoproteota; class Nitrososphaeria; order Nitrososphaerales; family Nitrosopumilaceae; genus Nitrosopumilus. Next base: position 16,644 of record JAOTTS010000004.1, read on the forward strand.
AAAAGATGTCAAGATGATCCAGCTTGGAGGCATCAATATTGGCGCGGCATTTACACCAATCAAAACTAGAAAAATTCCCAAATACGAAAATTCACTAAAAATTTCAAAAACATCCAACTTCTTTCAAAAATTCTGCCTCTTTTTTTGCTTCTAAACCCTTGGATCATCGTTTAGTCATAAAAAAATTTCATTACGATCTAAAAAATCATAAGAATTACAAGATTTTTACAATAATGATCATGTTTTGTAAAAAATTGGATCAATCATACAACATCTTTATAAGTAATTTTAGTATACTCTGAATATGTCCGAGTTAGTTTGGAAATGTTTTAGATGTAATTTATATTTCAAGGACGAAGAATTGGCTGAAATGCATAAAAAAATATCAAGACATTCAACAACCAAGGTAAAAGCAATTGTTGCTTAATTTTTCAATAATACTATATTCAAGTCATAATAAAATGCAGAGGGTGGGATTTGAACCCACGAACTCCTGAGAGAAGGGATTTCCTATTATGAAGATCTTGAGTCCCTCTCGGTTGACCGGGCTTCGATACCTCTGCAATGAGATTGTGTATTGACCAATATTTCTCAATTACTATTATAAAAAATAGAATATTAAACCAAATTTTCATTATTTTTTGAGAAAGCTTATAATCGTGCTAATTCGATTCAAAAATACATGGCAGAATTCATACCAATATCACAAGCAAAAAAAATGCGAAGTGGAGTCAATGTAAACGCCGAAGTAAAAAGCAAAGGAGATCCAAGAACTGTAAATCTAAAAAGTGGAGGAACAGTAGATGTCTGCGATGCAATCATATCTAACGGTGAAACTGAAGATGACCAAATGAAACTCACATTGTGGGGTGACGACATTAAAGCGGTCAATGTTGGAGATACCGTTGTGATCACAAACGGATACACAAATGAGTTCAAAGGTGAAGTATCTCTAACCAAAGGTAAATTTGGTCAGATGGAAATAAATCCTCAATAAGCAAATTACATTAAAAATTAATTTTATTTTCTATATCAGATAGTTGTAACTGTAGTTAATTAGAAACTAAAGAATTCATGAAAATTTAGATTCTAAGAAGCAAGGTTCAGGATGGTTTGTATTACTTCAATGACTTTTTTGGAATTATTAGAAGAATCTTCTTGGATTTGAAGTATTTTTGTTTTGTAATAGGTGATTGGAAGTTTAGAATCCGTCTAAACTACATCAAAAGTTTCAACTACAGATCTATTATCACTTAGACAAGGAATGGTAAGAATTGCTCAAGATGACAAAAAAATTCTTGAGTTTATTCTATCCGAATTGTTACCAAAAAAGAAATCAATGAAAAAGGAATAAGAGCATCATGGTAAAACGCAAGAGATTCAATCAAACTGCACTTCTCAAATATCTGGATGCAAAGTGCAAGAGATGTAATGTTAGTGCAAAAAAATGGATTTAACAATTCATCACAAAAATCATGATTCATCTGATACAGATTGGAAAAACATTGTAATTTACTGTAGAGAATGCCATAACATCGTAGAAGGAACCAGTAAAAAGAAGAGTCAAATGCGATAGATTGACTCTACGAGGAAAGAAAAATCACTATAACGTAAAACTGCTCCGAGGTTACGGAGTTTCAATTTCTTTGAAAAACAACAAGATAGTGCTGCGAAATGGCCGGGACATATTCTCCGGAGTCTCGGATGTCGAGGAATGGTTTGTGACAGGGATTCCCTATGAGAAGATTGTCGTTTCGGGGAAAGGATATCTGTCCACTGAGGCAATCAGGCTGCTAAATGAGAATAACAAGAACGTCATTCTGACTGACACGTACGGTCATCTGATATCTTTCATCAACGGTGGAATGCAGTCTTTTACCGGTACAAAACACAGGATTGCCCAATATGATGGGTTTAGAAATCCTGAGATTTGCAAGCAACTATCCAAAAAGACAGTTCATCAAAAGATAGAATCGGAAATCAGATTCTTGAAGATGACTGAAAATGACTCAGTCAAAGAAGGGATTTCAAAATTAGAGAAATACCGAGAGGATTTAAAATTCTCTGATCATGGGGCAATCGAGGCTAAAGTGGGCAGAATCTATTTCAGAGAATTTGCAAAACTGATTCCTTCAAGGTATGGATTTGAATCACGCAACCAACTAGGCACGGGAAATTCCAAACGGCGCGCAGGTGACGTGATTAACGGACTCCTCAACTACGGATATACTGTTCTTGCAGGGGAAATCTCAAAGTTTGTCTGCGGGTTTGGGCTGGATCCCTACTATGGCTTCATGCACAAGCCCCATACTGGATTTCAGCCCCTGGTGTATGATATCATGGAGCCGTTTAGGTGGCTAGTTGATTATTCTGTATGGAAGATTGCAAACAACAAGGAGAAGCGGAATAGAATCAAACTCAAGGAATTCGTGTTTACGAAAAATGGCTCGGTAGTATTAGATGAGAATTTGATAAGGCGATTCCTGGAGAGATTGAGAGAACATTTCAGATGGAGCGAGAATACAAGTTTAATTCGGGCAGGAAGATGAAAAATGGAATGTCAATGTGCCAGGAAATAACTATTGTAAAAATCTTCATAGAATCAACATTGAATAAAAAAAATAGTTAAACCTAAGAAATAATTTATGAAAATATGGGTAATGATAATGATTTAGAATACATTCTTTTGAGAAATTATTTAGAATTAACAAATACATCTAGAGGATTATTGCTTAGAATGGATTTTGATGCATTAGAAAAAATTGAATCTAATACATGGTTTCATAAATTTGAAGGTGAAGACATTGAGAAAGGAAAAAGAATCGTAAAAAGTATAATCCAACAAGAAATAATTGCCAAAATTATGATCTACATTGAAGATTTAGCAATAATTTCAGAATCATTGTCAAGAGGAGTAAACTATTACACATTATTAGATAAAAAAGAAACTCCTGAAGGAATTCAAGATGTAGGAGATATTTTAAAAGAATTCTTTGAAAGTATAGATAAATTATCTCAAAAAGATTTTTCAAAAATTATGAGTCTTGGAAATCCGGAAGGATATGCCATTAATGGCGAAGAAAAACAATTACTGGAAAAAGCATTAGAGTTTGAGAAAGAAGAATATACAAAAACTTTTAAAAAATTGAAAGACTTTGGGACAGAACATCATGCAGTATTCAGAAGATACAAACATGCAGGATTTTATTCAAAAAAGGACGGTTATGCAATTTGCACTGTTGAAGTTAAAAAAAATACGTTGAATTTGTGTTATTCTGTAACAAAAAAGGACATTATTACAGTAAATTCATTTGTTAAAGACTTGACGGGAAAGGGACATTGGGGGATTGGTAATTACATGTCAGAAATAAAAACTGAAATGGACATAGAAAAATCTATTCCTCTGATAGAAAAAGTTCATAATTTTAAAGTAAAATAATTTAAAAATCGATTAAATCGACATACATAATTGTGTTTAAGAAACTTAGCTGAATGTCTCAATAATCATTTCAAAAATAAACTAGATCCTATCAATACAACTATTATTGAAATGTCTATTTTTTGTTGATTGTCAATAAACTAGTTTACTCTTCAATAGCAAAATAAAATTATTTTTTATTTTGTTTTGCTAAAAAATCCATAAACAGTTCTCCCTCATATTCTACATAATCCTCTATTACTTTAGTTTCAATATCCTCTAGAAACTGAGTGTATACAGTTTCACGTTCATGCTTTAATGGAGGGGAGCAGAAACACATCTCAGACCATTGGATTACGTTTGGTTCAGTTATCTTGGCACGCTTCATTGAATTTACAATCTCTTGTCCATCTGGCTTTTGATTTTGAATTGTTCCGTCAGTCAGTTTTTGATAAAATTCAGCTATTTTTTCTTCAATGTACCTAGCTTTAACTGAATAAATTGCCACAAGTTTGTGTTGTATTGGATATTATTATTTTTAATTGATATTTTCAATTTAGTGCAAAATCTTGCGAATGACAAACCAGATCCAATCTTAAGACATACCTTTTGGAGATATATTATGAGCATAAGATTCCAATACCGTTGAAAACATTTTATCATTCTTTTGCTGTAGATGCACCTATTGACAAGGTATGGGGTTTCTATACTGATTTACATCATTTAGAAATAATCACCCCCAAAAGATTAGATTTTAAGATAATAGAATCAAGCAGCAATAAAATAACACAGGGACAAACTGCCCATTTTTCAAGCAAGCTACTGACCAGAATGACCTGGAAAACCAAGATCACAGTCTGTAAACCATACACGTATGTTGATGAAATGAGCAATGCACTATTCAAACACTGGAGGCATACTCATGTTTTTCACAAGATAAATGAAAATCAAACCAAGGTAACAGACGAGGTTGAATTTGAATTGCAGTATGGATTTATTGGAAAAATGTTTGAATGGTATGCTCTAGATAAACTCAAAAAAATCTTTGCGCATAGACAACAGGCAACGATTGAATATTTGAGTAATCTTTGAACCATTTTAGAGTGTAAAATCCAGAGGCCTAAAATTTCAAGAATTAACTATTTTTTAGAATAGTGTAAACTCTTTGCCCCTAAATTTCAAGGAATTTTATTATTTCAAAATAAATTTACGCTGGGCTGATTACTGTCTCTTTTCTACTCACAAGATAAACCCCAAGAATCATGATTCCTGCTGCTGCAATTTGATGCCAACCAATCTGTTCTGCCAAAAGTAGGGTAGACGCTATAAGACCAAATACGGATGACATTGAAAATATTGTAATTGTTCTTACGGTACCTATTCTCTTTAGTCCCTGTAAGAAAAAATAAAGTGACGCTGCAAAACCAATAGAACCAAGCATCAAGATTGGAATTATCTGGTCTACTTCGATGTTGATATCTACTCTGAATACCAATAATGCAATTGCAAATAGCATTACTCCTCCTATTGCAGATTTTATCTGGACGATATTTGCAATATCCATTTTTTGTGCAAGGTATCTGCTCAGGTTGTTATCAAGTGCCCAAAACAACATAGATAAAATTAGCAACATATCCTTGTAATGAATATACTGTAAGCTAAAATCAGCAAAATCCAAATTAGTAGTTATGATTACCATACCAGATAGAACCAAAAGAATTGCAATCCATCCAACAAATCTTAGTCTCTCTTTGAAAAACATCACTGCAAGTAAAACAGAAAAGAATACCTCGCCATTTACAATTAATGCAGCATCAGATGCACTTGCATGTGTCAATCCTGTAAAATACAAACTAGGTGCAATAACAGCACCGCAAATCGCTATTGAAAAAATCAACAAAAGATCTTTTCTTGTAATGTTTTTCTTTTTCTTTTGTGCAAAAGGACTCAAAGTAACAGCCGATATGATGTAAACCATAGATGCAAGCAAAATAGGATCAACCGAAGAAACAAGGGGCTTTGCTACAACGGATACCGAGCCAAACATGATGGCAGCCAAAACTGCAAACAAGTAACCAAGGCGTTGATTACTGTATTTTTGGGTCAAATCCATGCCTTTAGAATTGCAGATTTGTTTATTTTAAGTCAGAGTTGTTTTTTTGGCATTACTTTGTATGTACTTACAAAAATAGTGCAAAATCTTTGCCACTAACTATATCCCCATACATGTTGTACTTCCATTCAAATTTGAACCAAATTATTTTAAGATCTAAAACTTTACGAGACGCGTCATATTATCAGGCATAAAACGGGGGATTTCTATTTTTTACTCTGTTAATAAACTCGTTAACACTTATCAGTAGATTATGCATAACGGTGTAAATTAATTATGAATTTTTTCGGAGTTATTTCTCAATAACTTCTTTTATTGTTTTGATTATTTTTCAAATCCACGAGCAGTACTATTGTTCCAATAACTGAAATAATTATTCCAAAAATAAGTAAAAATCCAGAGAGAGTAAGAACTAAAACCACATTCATAATTGAGGAATCGGAATTTGATAGAGGATCAAAATTATCGGGATCTTCAGAAAACATTGCTAAAACATTAACATTTCTTGTTCCAATATTTTTAACTTTTAGATTTAATGTGTCAGATTGAGGAATTTCCAATATATCAAAATGAATAGATTCATTTTGAATAAAATCACCATAATCATTGCCAAAAATATTTGAAATGTTTATTGATAATTTATCTCCAGGCTGATAATCAACTATTCCAATACCCCACATTAGTGGCACATCTGATGAAAATGTACTATAGGAAAAATAAGCAGAATCATCAGACATGATTTGAATTTCATTTGTAATTTCATTAAACATTCCTTCAAGTAATGAATCAGAAAAATGGTTTATTTCAGAAATGTTATTTGGAACAATTGAAGATACCATTGAAAGTGAGATTATTACTAATGCCAATCCCAGTGTAGAAATTATTGGACCACGTTTTTTCATAATCATATTATGAAATCAGATCTACTTTTATGTTCTAGAAATAGTATTGTGAGACTTATCGTTTAGACTTCTTCAATACTTTCTTTTTAGCTGCAGTTTTTCTTGCTGGTTTCTTTTTAGAAGACTTACGTTTCTTTGCCAAAAGTTCTCGTAATTTTGATGATGCCTTTTCTAATGCGTTTTTAATAGATTCTTCAGTTTTGATTCGTCTTTCTAATTCTTTTTCAAGTTTTTGAGCAGCTTTGCGACTTTCAGTTCTTGTCTCACGTAAAGTTGGTTTTGATTTTGTTTGTTTTTGAATTTTTGAGTCAATTTTTGATTTCACATCTGAATAATTTAAAACATCATCAGAGATTTTTTTAGCAGTTTTTTGCCTGCTTTTGATTTCAGATTCTAATTCTTGGACATGGTTATTTAATGAGTTTAATCTAGCCTCAGCATTCTCCTTTTCTTCAGGATTTTCAGCAAATTCTATTTCTTGTTGGGTTTGTTCTATTGCCTCTTTTTCTCTAATTAGTTTTTCTTGTGCTGCAGCCATCAATCTTTCAATACTCTCCAATTGCGAGGTTTTTTGTGTGAGTAGAGTAGATACATCAGATACATCTTCTCGTTCAGATTCAATTTTTTTATCGATGGTAGTTAAACCAGATGAAGAACGTCTTTCAGCAGAACGAACTTCTTTGAATTGTTTTTCAGCTTTTTGTCGAAGTTTTGATGCTTCCTGTTTCTTTTTTCTTAATTGAATTACTAATTTTTCTATTGATGCCAATGATACAATCAAAGAAAAAGAGTCGGTTAAGTTGTTAATATAATCAGGATTTGACTTACCAGTTAAGAAAATTAACTAACTTTGATCGCAAAAATCATTTTTTAAAAAATATTAGTTAAGAGAATTCAATAAAAGTGTGGATTTTCATCCAAAAGATTTGCCAATATCAAAGACATATGATCTAAAAGATGAAAAAGATGCAGTAGATGCAGTTGAAGATATGATAAAACTTGGATTTAAAGAAAGGAAAGAAGGATTCAGAGTTCTCATTCCAAAAGAATCAAAAATTGCTAAAAGAATTGGATACTCTGTAACAACTGGAGTAACTCATGGACTAAGACAAAAAAATGAAATTCGAGATATTAGATATTGGACATATCATCATGATGATGAACATTATGCAATAGTTTTGATAAGCAATTCTGCGTTAACTGAATTAGGTTTTTAATTTCTCAAAAATTTTGTAAAGTTTTGTTTGTTTAGCCATTACTCCAGCAAGCATTATTCCAATTACGGTTCCTCCAATAACATCCATAGGATAATGTTGTAAAACATAGATTCTGCTAAGTGAGATCATTGCAGGATACAAGAACATCAAATATGCGCCACGTGGAAATCGTTCTGAAAGTGCATAACCTAAAATTATTGCAAAAATCATTGATCTTGCAGCATGTCCAGAGGGATATGAGGCATCAAATCCACCCTCACAGAATAAAGCAAAGGTATCACGGCTAATTGTCACAGGAAATTCCACTCCTTCATACTCAAAATCAGGCCTATTCCTATCTACACCGCATTTGATATAGCCTGTAAGGAGTGTGGATATCACGATTAGAATCATAAGAGTAATTCCGATTCTTCGGGTTTTTGGAATAATTAAAACTACAATTCCAAACATCAACATATTGAAAACATCACCACTTTCTGTGATATACTGCATAATGATGTCAACTGTAGGATTTCCGACATTTTGTGAGAAAAATAAAACTACACTTTGATCAAAGCTATCAGTCATTCCCGAATAAACAAAGCTAGTAAAAATAAGAAATAATGCAGTCAATAAAATAAAGGAACGAGACCTTATATCAAAAATCCAATTTTGCAATTAATTAAACCTCAAGTTTGTAGTTTTTAATTTTTGTCAGCAGATAAGTTTTGAAATTATGAATCACAGTTTGTAAATAATATTAGTGAAAATAAATGATCGGCTCAAAGAATTTAACCAAGTGGATAATAGAAAGGGTGTGAAGGTACTCACAGTAGATGATTTTGACCTAAAAGGCAAGACTGTTTTTTTAAGAGTGGATATGAATTGCCCAATAGATCCAGACACAATGGAAATTTCAGGTACCAAAAGAATTGAAGAAGCCATTGAAACTTTACAATCACTAAAAGAAGCCAAAGTTGTTGTTGCATCACATCAAGGAAGAGTTGGGAATGACGATTATACAGGAATGGATAAACACGCAAAAGTTCTTGAGAAATTAATGAATAGAGAAATTAAATATGTTGAAGACACAATTGGTGAAGCTGCACAAAATGCAATTAAAAATTTAGAGGATGGAGAGATTTTACTTTTAGACAATCTAAGATTATGTGCAGAAGAAAATTATGAATTTACACCAGAAAATGCTGCAAAAACAATCATGGTTTCACGATTATCAAAATTGTTTGATCTATGTGTTTTAGATTCCTTTCCGAGCGCACATAGATCACACCCATCAATTGTTGGATTCCCACAAGTCATTCCTGCATGTGCAGGAAGAATTGTTGAGAGAGAAGTGAGAAACCTTGATGAGATAATGACAGTAGCCAAGGCACCACATGTGATTGTCCTTGGAGGCTCCAAAGTGCCAGACAGATTGGAGGCAATCAAGATGCTAATTAAGAATGGGCGGGCAGATCATATACTTTTGACAGGATTAATCGGTAATGTGTTCATGCGTGCACAAGCCAGAATCAAATCTCCTCTTGGAATTAAAAGAGAAGACGAAGTTGTTGCAAAGGCACATGCTCTAATCGGCGAATATCCAGATGTATTTACCACTCCTGTGGATATTGCAATTGATAAAGATGGAGCAAGAGTAGAGATGGATGTAAGAGATTTACAGATAGGAGATAAGATTTATGATCTGGGTCCAAAAACCGTGGAACACTATTCTAAGATAATCTCAAGTGCGGGAACTGTTTTTATCAGCGGACCTGCAGGATTTTTTGAAAAGGAAAATTTCAGTTTTGGAACTCGAGGTCTACTTGATGCAGTTGCAAACTCTATGGCAACCAGTCTTGTCAGTGGAGGCCACTTGACTACTGCACTAAAAGAACAGGGACTGGAAGAAAAAATCAACCACATTAGTACTGCAGGTGGTGCACTAGTGCTTTATCTTACAGGAGAAAAACTTCCAATGATCAAAGCATTAGAGGATGCTGCTATAAAATACAGAACTAAATAAAAGATTCACAAGAAGAGTTCGGACAGATTCTTTCTTCAGATGGCCCAAGATAGATATCATTGTTACAAGAATTGCAATGAAGTTTTTCAATTGGATCAAATAGTTTCATCCATATCGTTGTAAAGTTCTGGGCAATGTTTCTTGCAAGACCAGAGTCACAAATTTCGTTAAAAAAGGATTCAGTATCATCAATTATCCAAGAAGGATCAAGATCACCATTTTTTTTTATGATTTCAAAAATTTCATCATTTGTGAATTTACCATCAGGATCATTAAATTTTTCAAAAATTATTTTTCGTATTTGCAATGAAATTGGTATTGTGGGAGTGAAATCACTCATATTAGTACAGATTTGCTGCCTCTTCTTTTAGTTTATCTGCATCAGGGGCATCTTCTAAATTCTTTCCAATGTAGGTATAAAGAGCAGATTTCAGTACTTTGAGAGAAAGCAAGGCACATTTTATTCTGACAGCCTGAAGATGCTCTAGACCCAATTCACTTAACACGTCATTTTTTTCTATTGCTCTTGCTTCATCAAGGGTCTTACCCTTTGTAATTTCAGTTAGGACAGAAGAGCAAGCCATACAAATTGCACATCCTTTTCCATGAAATTTAATATCCGTTACTTTGTTATCATCAATTTTCATGTCAATGTCTATACTATCACCGCATAGTGGATTTGAATCATGAAAAGTGACATCGTGATTTTCAATTTCTCCGTAATTAATTGGATTTCTAGAATAATCCACAATCATTTCATGATAAATATCTGCATTACCACTCATAATTTGAACACCTTTGCCACAATTTTTAATGAATTTACCAGAATATCAATGTCTTCTTTAGTATTGTAAATGTAAAAACTAGCCCTTGATGTTGCTGCAACATTTAGTCGCTCCATTAACACTTGTGCACAGTGATGTCCAGAACGTACTGCAATTCCTTCTTCATCAATAATTTGAGCAACATCATGAGGATGTACATCTGCAAAATTGAATGAGATCACACCACCGCGTTTCGACATATCCTTTGTGCCATAGATATGAAGTCCTTTGACTTCAGATAATTTTTCGATAGCATATTTTGTTAGCTCAATTTCGTGTTCTCTTATATTATCCATTCCAATTTTTGTAAGATAATCAATTGCAGATCCTAATCCCACAACATCTGCAATGTTTGGAGTTCCTGCTTCAAATTTGTATGGCAAATCATTCCAAGTTGTTTCATATTTGTGAACTTCTCGAATCATGTCACCGCCACCCTGAAATGGCACCATGGTTTCCAAAACAGATTTTCTAACCCACAAAACACCAATTCCTGTTGGGCCTAACATTTTGTGTCCAGAAAATGCAAAAAAGTCACAGCCCAATTTTTTAATGTCAACTTTCATGTGAGGTACTGCCTGAGCACCATCAATTAGGGTAAGAACCCCTGCTGCCTTGCATTTTTCAATGATTTTTTCAGCATTAGTAATTGTTCCAAGAACATTTGACATTAGACTAAAGGTTACAAGTTTGACTTTACCTGTTGCAAGATATTTGTCAAGATCATCTAAAATTAATTCACCATTATCATCCATTCCAATGTATTCTAATTTAGCATGTTTCTCTTGAGTAACAAGTTGCCATGGTACAATGTTGCTGTGGTGTTCATATTCAGTAGTAACTATAATGTCATCCTCGTTAATATGGGGTCTGCCCCATGCATATGCAACTAGATTAATTGCTTCAGTGGTGCCCCTAACAAAAATAATTTCTTGACGATTTTTAATGTTAATGAAATTTGCAATTTTATCTCTAGTTGCCTCATAAGCCTCAGTAGATTCTTCAGCTAGTGCATATACTGCTCTGTGGATATTTGCGTTGTGATTTTGATAATAATCAGTAATGGAATCAATTACTTGATTTGGTTTTTGTGTAGTAGAAGCATTATCAAGATAAACAAGTTTTTTGTTATCTCGAACAGTTCTTTGAAGTATTGGAAAATCTTTTCGTATATTTTCAAATAATGATTCTGTACTTTGCATATCTTAAAGCTCCACGTAAATTTCGTTGGCATCTATTTTAACATTGTATACCTTAAGAGGAGTTTCTGCAGGAAGATTTTGAGGCTCACCATTCTCTAAATTAAAAACAGAAAGATGTAATGGGCATCTCACACCTTCTTCACTGAGAAAGCCTGTAGAAAGATCTGCATCCGCATGAGTGCAGATTAAATCAGTTGCGTGAATTTTTCCTTTAAGATTAGCTAGTAGAAGTTTTTTATCATCATGTACAAATCCAAAAAGTTGTCCTTCTTTTACCTGCTCCAAATTGCAAGCTTTAATCCATTCTGACAAATTAATCATCGATACTTGTAGTGTTGTTCAATTTCTGCGTCTTCGTTATAACGTGTCTCTTCTACTTCAACAAATTTAGTTAATTCGGCATCCGTGTTAATAGTCAGTTCACGATTTTCCCATTTAGATTCAATAAGATATGCAATCCATGCCCTTACTTGGAATGACATTTTCCTTGAAAGTGGTTCTAAGAATCCCTCAACAATGGTTCTTTCTGCCTCTTCGTGAGTAAGACATCTAGTTTTAAGATAAAATATTTGCTCTTCGTCAATTTGTGCAACAGATGCAGAGTGTGTAGCCTTTACATCATTTGTGAATATTTCCAGTCCAGGAATTGCATCAGATTTTGCATCTTTATCTAAAAGAATAGAACGACCAGACAAAAATGAATTTGACTTTGCAGCATGTTCTTTAATTCTAATCATTCCTTTGAAAAGAGATTTTGATTTGTTCCTAAGAATTGATTTTTCAACTACCCTTGCATCAGTAGATGGGCTTTCATGATTCACATTAGTTTGAATATCAAATGATTGTTCATCATTTCCAAATATTACTTCAGAGTCATTTGCAGATGCACCACTACCATTAAGAAAATATTCAATCTTATATCTAGATAAAATAGAACCAAATAATCCAGAATACCAATTTACTTTGGCATCTTGTGCCAAATCAGTACGTCTTGTTGAAAAGTTTACTGTATGCTGATCCATTAACTGCAAAGTTGTAACATCTAGTTGTGCATTTGCTGCAAGAGTTGTGTTTAGTAATTCAAGATATGCTGGTTGTTTTTCTGTTTTAGGAGAATAGATTTCTTGGACAATTGTAGCTTTGCTGCTTTCATCTGCAAAGATAATATTTCTAGCGATAGTAGAATTACCATCTTCTGAAAGACATGCCAAAAAGTGAATTGGTTTATCCAAGATCAGATTACGTGGAATGTGGATGAATATTCCTGAATTAAAGGCGGCATTGTTTAGGGCAGTAAATTTATCATCATTTGAATTTGAGGCTTCTAGTGCTTTTTTTACCAGTTCAGAATTATTTTTAATTGCATCAGATATTGAAGAAATTACAAGTCCTTTTGATTTTAGTTCATCAGAGATATTGATTTTGTGAACATTTGTTCCAATCTGGATAATGCATGTTTCATTTTCTAACTCAGTTAGTCTTTTGTTTAAGAAACTAGGAATTGTTTCAGTAGTAGATGTTGAAAGTAATACTTTTTCTGGATCCATTTTTTTGGCATCAGTATATTTGTTGTAAAGAGGAGACATTTCAATTGGGAGACTATCATAGACGGTTAGTGAATTTTTTCTATAATCTTTGAGCCATTCAGGTTCATTTCTTGATGAGGAAATATCAGCGATATGGCTTGTATTGAGTTTTGAGAGTGTTTCTTGAGACATTTTTAATCAAAGTGGTATTGGGAGTTTATCCCACAGAGTCATCCATCTCTAATTTGATTAGTCTGTTCAGTTCTACTGCATATTCCATTGGTAGTTCTTTTGTGAATGGCTCCATGAAGCCATTGACAATTAATGAAAGTGCTTCTTCTTCAGTGAATCCTCTAGTCATCAAGTAGAAGATTTGCTCATCACCAATTTTACCAACTGTTGCTTCGTGGGTAATGGTTGCATCTTCCTGATTAATTTCCATGTATGGATATGTATCAGTCTTGGATGTATCATCTAATAGTAATGCATCACATCTTACAGTGGCTTTAACATTTGTAGCACCTTTTGCCACATTGAGTAGTCCTCTGTAAGTTGAACGTCCATCTAGTCTGCTTACTGACTTTGATGTGATTTTAGATGTAGTGTTTGGTGCAAGATGAACCATTTTGGCACCTGTATCTTGATGTTGACCCTTTCCTGCAAATGCAATAGAGAGTGTTTCACCATATGCTCGTTCACCCATAAGATAAATTCCAGGATACTTCATTGTCAGTTTACTTCCAATGTTTCCATCAATCCATTCTACTGTTGCACCTTCATATGCATAAGCACGTTTTGTAACCAAGTTATACACATCGCTACTCCAATTTTGGATTGTTGTGTATCTTAATTTAGCATCCTTGTGTGCAACTAGTTCTACAACTGCAGAGTGAAGTGATTCTGAAGAATAAACAGGAGCAGTACATCCTTCAATGTAGTGAACTTCTGAGCCTTCATCAGCAATGATCAATGTTCTTTCAAATTGACCTATGTTTTCAGCATTGATTCTAAAGTATGCTTGTAGAGGCATGTCAACTTTGACACCTGGTGGAATATAGATAAATGAACCGCCACTCCAAACTGCACTGTTTAGTGCTGCAAATTTGTTATCCTCTGGAGGAATAATTTTACCAAAGTATTTTTTAAAAATCTCTGGATGTTCTTTAAGAGCTGCATCAGTATCTAAGAATAGAACACCTTGTTTTGCCAAATCCTCTCTTAGACTATGATATACAACTTCAGATTCATATTGTGCGCCAACACCTGCTAAGAATTTCTTTTCAGCTTCTGGAATTCCAAGTTTGTCAAATGTTTTTTTGACATTGTCTGGTACATCATCCCAGTTCTTTTCTACTTTGTCAGATGCTTTTGCATAATAGTAAATATTTTGGAAATCGATAACACTAAGATCTCCGCCCCAAGTAGGCATTGGTTTTTTCATAAAAATTTCAAAAGAACGTAATCTAAAATCAAGCATCCATTGTGGTTCATCTTTCATTTTACTGATGCTAATCACAGTTTCCTTAGACAGGCCTTTCTTGCTAAGGTGGACATATAGTTCTGTAGAGTCTTTAAAATCATATTTGGAATAATCCATGTCGAGGTTTTCAGTTGCCATGTTCATCATAACCCCGTTATATTATAAATACATGAGGAAAAATAGGCACAGCTAAATAGCTTTAGCTAAACATTGAACATTTCAAAATAATGACGAATTGTTTTAGTCACTTTCTACTACCTTCTAAAAGTCCGGAGTCACCGGGGATTATGTCAATATGTTTTGAAAGATCTTCGTTATTTTCAAAAATGGAGCCACAATATGCACATATAGATTTTTTTTCAGACATATTATTGATGAATCTGATTTTATGTATCCTTTATTCAGCATCGTTTTGTTTGGATATAGTAAATAATGAATTGTAATTCTTGAAAACTTTTAAAATTATTATGAAAAAACAGACTTTAGTGTATCAAATGCTCCAGCAACTGTATGAACTTGAGATACAATATTTTTAACATTAAATTTTTTCAATTCATCTGAAGTGAATGGACCGATAGAGACCACAGATAATTTTGCAAGATTTTCAAGTAATTTATCTTCACCATAATCTTTTGACATTATCTCAAAGAATCCACGTACAGATGATGCGCTTGTAAATACTACACCATCCACTTTATTCTGAGAGAATAGTTCTCTGAATTCATTCCACTGAGTAGTATCTCTAAATGCACAAACATCATAGAGATGAATTTCTAATACATCAATTCCAATTTTGTTTAATAGTTCTTTTAGAAAGGGTGTAGATGCACCACTGCGTGGAACAATTACTTTTTTCCCAGCTGCATTGATTTGTGTGAATTCTTCACCTACTCCAACAGATGAAAATGTAGTAGGTTGAAGGTTAACTTTGATTCCTTCATTTTCAAGGGCAATTGTTGTTTTTGGTCCAACAGACATTACAATAGTATTTGCAACAGATAATTGCAGTTTATCTAATTTACCAACATGTTTTGCAGTATCAAAAAGTAGTTTGACCGCTTTTGAGCTCATAAAAACAGAATAATCAGGATTATATTTCTCAACAGATTCTAAAAACTCATCAACTATTTGTTCTCCCTTACTTACAAGTTCAATTGTAGGTAATGGGAGTGGTTTTACATTAGTTTGTTCAGCCAGTGAAATAAATTCTGTAGCATCATCCTTAGAACGAGTTATAGCAATAGTTTTTCCATCAAGCATTATTTCCACCCAATAGTATCTGACAAATCAACGACATTTCCAATAATGATATTTGTGGGAGGAGTTATTTTATTTTCTTTAACTTTTTTTGCAATGTTTGTAACTGTTCCTTTGATCATTTTTTGGTTAGGCGTAGTCCCATTTTGAATTACAGCCACAGGGGTCTGTTCATCCATGCCTCCAGCAATAAGCTGTTTACAAATAACATCAATTCTTGAAAGTCCCATCATTATCACAATTGTATCAACAGATTTTGCCAGTCTTTTCCACTTTACAATCTCTTGTTTCTTTTCAGGATCTTCATGGCCTGTAACAAAAACTACAGATGAGGCATGTTTTCTGTGAGTCAAAGGGATACCTGCATAGGTTGCAGAGCCAATTCCAGAAGTAATTCCTGGAACAATTTCGTATTTTACTTTATGTTCTTTTAGAAATTCTGCTTCTTCACCACCACGTCCAAAGATTATAGGATCTCCACCCTTTAATCTAACAACATTTTTTTTTGATTTTGCGTATTTTACCATCAAATCATTTGTGGTATTTTGATGAGTGGTATCGTCTCCTACTGCTCTGCCAACGTAAATTTTTTCGGCAGACTTTGGAATCATTGAAATTATTTTTTTACTTACTAATCTATCATACAAAACAACATCTGCCTTTTTGAGTAATTCAACTGCACGCAGTGTAATTAATTTATGATCTCCAGGACCCGCTCCAACAAGATACACTTTTCCAGTCATGTCTTATTCCATTCCTCTACTTTTTCTCTCCAATTTAATGCAAGATCATTTACTCCTTTCTCTCGCAATTCTTCTCCGGCATTTTTTCCAAGGGATTGAGGATCATTTTTGCTACCAGTTTTACTTACTTGTAATGATTGTTTTCCATCAACAGAAAATGCAGATACTGTCAATGTCATTTCAGAACCGTTTGATTTTGCATATGCACCTAGTGGAAATCTACAACCAGAATCCACATAGTCAGACAATGTTCTTTCTGCCTCAATTTCTAATCTAGTATCTACATCTTCAATTTTTTTTAACATTGAAATTGTGTTTTCATCATCTACTCTAGCGACAATTGCAATTGCACCTTGTCCTGGGGATGGAGAAAAATTATCTATTGATAAAGGAGTAAAGTTTACATCAATTCCCAATCTTGAAATACCAGCTTGTGCAAGAACTATTGCATCAAAATTTTCACCAGATGTTTTTTTTATTCGGGTTTCAATATTTCCTCGTATTGGTTTTACTGTAACATCAGGTCTGATTCTTGAAACCTGAACTGCACGTCTAAGTGAACTTGTTCCAATTACTGCGCCTTCCTTAATATTTTCCAAGGATGATCCATCTGATGAAATAAAGACATCATTTACTGCTTCACGTTTAGGAATAGATGCAATGACTAAACTCTCATCTAACTCTGAAGGAACGTCCTTAAGACTATGTACTGCAAAATCAATCTCTTTTTGAGCAACTGCTCTATCAACTTCTTTTTCAAAGATTCCTTTCTGATTTATTGTAAATAATGGTCTAGAATCAGTGTCACCCTTTGTGGTGATGGATTTAATTTCATACTCGCAATCAGGATTTACTTTTTTTAGTTCTGAAATCACCCAGTTTGTCTGAGCGATGGATAATTGACTTCCTCGTGCACCTACTATATACTTCAATTTTTCACCGATTTTAGTGCTGCATCATATGCATCAAGTGTTTTGTTTAGATCATTTTCAGTGTGAGCGTCAGATAGAAAGACCACTTCAAACTGTGAAGGGGCTATGAATATTCCTTTTTTTAATAATGTTCTAAACATTTTTTGAAATTTCTTAGAGTCTGCTTTTTTAGATGTCTCATAATTAATCACAGGTTTGTTTGTAAAGAAAATCTGAAACATTGATGCTGTAAAGTTGATTTGGTGTGGAATATTCATGTCAGTGGCCATATCATCAAGTGCAGTAGTAAACAACAGATTGAATCGTTCCAGTTTAGAGTAGAGTTTATTTTTTAGTTTGTTAATTGTCTTAATTGAGCTAATTGCAGCACTAACAGAAATAGGATTTCCTGCAAAGGTACTTGCTTGGTAGACTTTGCCTCCAGGAGATAGTAAATCCATGATTTCTTTTCTACCACCTACGGCAGCAATTGTAAATCCATTGCTCAAGGCTTTTGCCATTGTAGTAATGTCGGATTTTATTCCAAAATATTCTTGAGCTCCACCAGGTGCCACCCTAAACCCAGTAACAACTTCATCGAAAATTAATGGAATGTTATTTTCTTTGGTAATTTTTTGTAAATCATAAAGGAAATTCTTTTCAGGTAAAATCAAACCTATGTTAGCCAAGATTGGTTCAACAATCACTCCTGCAATGTCTTTATTTTTTTGTATTGTCCTTTGTAGATCTTCTATATTGTTATACTGTACAACCAAAGTGTTTTTTGATACCTCATCTAATCCACCATCTGAAACTGAAATACCATTATGTGCAGAACCAGAACCAGCTTTTACCAGCACAGAGTCATGTGCACCATGATAACATCCTTCAAATTTAATTATTTTTTTCTTTTTTGTAAAACCACGAGCTAATCTGATTGCAGTCATTGTTGCCTCACCACCAGTATTCACCAATCTAACTTTGTCAATTGATGGAAAATTTCCAATGATTAGTTTTGATAATTCAATTTCAGATTCTGTTGGAGTACAGTAAAGAGTTCCTTTTGAAAGTTGATTGGATACGGCAGTGATGATTTCTTTTCTTCTATGTCCTAACAGTAATGCGCCATATCCATTACAAAAATCAACATACTTTTTGTTCTCTACATCCCAAAGGTATGCACCGTTTGATTTTTTTGTAAAGAAAGGATATGGTTCAAAATATCTGACAGGGCTATTTACTCCTGAAGGAATGACTTTCTTGGAATCTGAGAATAATTTGGAATTAGTCATCAACATAGGCTAAACTAGGTCATTATTATTCGTAAAAGACATGTTTTTTCTAGTTTTTTAGGCATGAATTAAGCAATAGATGAGGTTTTAGATTTTTCTTTCATTCTTTGAGTATGAAATTTTTTCCTAAACAAAAATGCAACAATTATTGTTCCAACATAGGGTGCACTCCAATAAAGCCACAGATTGTCCAACATTCCAGACAACAAAGCCGGTGCCAGTGCTCTTGCAGGATTCATTGATGCACCAGAAATAAATGCCAAAAAAAAGATATCCAATCCAACTATACCACCTATTGCGATTCCGCTAAATCCTTTCAATCCCTTAGTATACACCACAGTAAATATTACTGCCATAAGTAAGGCAGATGCTAAAACTTCTACTGGAAATATTAATAATATTGAATATTCATAGTTTGGCGCATTAGCTCCAAGGCTTGCATCTTTTCCAATAAAGGTCATTACAAACAGAGAACCTAGTATTGCACCAATAATTTCAGCTGTAAAATACCAAATGATTTGGATTTTGGAAATATGACCTGTAATATAGTACCCAATTGTTACAGCAGGATTGAAATGAGCAAGAGAAATTTTCCCAAATGAATAAACACCAATGATTAATGCAATAAATGGAGTGACAGCTGCAAACCATATTCCATATGGGCCACCGATTTGAACATCATATACAATAGAACCTGTTGCAAAAATTACTAGAATGAATGTACCAATTAGTTCTACAATAAAGATTTGAAGATTAGAATACATCATTATTGATCCTCTAATTTTTTAATGAGATTCAATACCTCGTTTTTTATTTGATCACGAATTTTTCTTAATTCTTCAATGTCCTTGTCTTTTGGATCAGAGATGTTCCAGTCAATTACATCCTCTACAAATAATGCAGGACATGATTCTTTATCTATACATCCCATATTGACAGTGATTGATTGTGCAATCATTTCATTTGTCAACTCTTTTGGTTTTTGCTCAATGATGTCAATTCCAATCTCTTTCATGACATCAATTACATTTGGGATAAGTTGAGATTTTGGATTAGTTCCTGCACTAATAACATCAAACTGAAGAGCAAATTTTCTAAGAAACCCCTCTGCCATCTGACTGCGACCAGCGTTTTCTACGCACACAAAAAGGATTTTTTTGGATTCAGCCATAAAATCAAATAAATATTAGTTTATATAAATTTAAATTGATATGAATGGAGTCAGCCTCTTAAAATGCATTTGTGATGAAACAAGATTTGAGATTCTAGAGTTATTACAAAAAAACAGAGAGATGTGTGTAAATGATTTTGTTAGAAAATTAAAGAAAGACCAACCACTAGTATCACACCATCTAAAGACGTTGAAAAAATGTGGTATCGTTAAATCAAGAGATGAAGGGAAAAAAGCAATGTATTCAATTTCAAATAACCAACTATCAGTGTTGATTTCAAGTGTTACAAATGCTAGTAAGAAAATACCAGTTCTTTGTTCAAATGATTCTTGCTGCTAAAATTTTTCAGTTCTTACTACACCAACATCACTGACATAGAGCACTATAGCAAAATTTGCAAACAATGTTCTTGAGATCTCCTCGATTACATCAGATAGTTTTTCTTCGCGCATAATTACTTCGACTTTAACATTTTTTTCATTCTTGAATCCCTGACCACGTAAACCACGTGCTCCGTTTCCGTCTACCTCGTAAGTTGTATACCCTGTAATTTTATGATTTTTTAAAATTTGAATGATATTTTTTTGAGCAAGAATTTCACAGGTGATTGTAAGTAATTTTATGTTATAGAGTTTCATATCCAGTTATTTACGATATAATTGAATAAGTCTATCGATCCTTCCCCATTGTGAACAATTGATGAAATTGTAAACATTATTGGCAACAATACAATAATGTTGTAAGGGAATGTAATTCCTAATGCAGAAGTAATGTAAAAACTAGGCTTTGCTTGAGGAATTGCATGGCGCAATACAGCAGGTGCAGCAATAAATGAAGCACTGGCTAATAACAATCCAAACATAACGGCACCACCAAGACTTAACCCCATCACAGTTGCAACTAGAACACCTATAATTCCATTAAATGTAGGCATGATTACAGCAAATGCAGTAAGGAAAATTCCAACTTTTTTAATATCATCTAATCTTTGACCTGCAATTATTCCCATCTCTATCATAAAAATCACGATTGCTCCAGTAAACATTTCATCAAAAACAATTTTGATTGAGCTGAATCCATCCTCACCAATTATGTATCCTATTACAATACTTCCAAGTAGAATTACTATTGCCTTACCAGTTATTGATTCATGCAGAACCTGAGAGAGTTTTGTTTTAGTACTTTGTATCCCCATATCAATATCAGATGCATCATGACTTGGAAAAGATTTTTTCTTTTCTTTGATTTGTTTTGAAACTGCTATGTTTGTCAAAAAGATAGCCAATATGAATGCGACTGGTTCTAGAACTGCCAAAACAGCTGCAAGATATCCCTCTGATGAAACACCTTGATTTTTAAGAAAAGACAACCCGACTGAAAATGTTACAGCCCCTACTGCACCATATGTTGATGCTAGTGCATAAGAATCAAAAATATTGAATTTTCCCAATCTTCTTAAAATTTGATAATGATTCAAAGTAAACAAAAGGGATAATCCAATTGCAACCAACATTGGAATTAACATATTTTCAAATCCAGTATTTCTCATCTCTATTCCTCCATGAAGACCAATTGCGGCAAGAAGATAGATTGGTAAAAATTCGGAAATTGCTTCAGGAATTTTTAA
This sequence comes from Candidatus Nitrosopumilus sp., assembly GCA_029864335.1. Taxonomy (GTDB): domain Archaea; phylum Thermoproteota; class Nitrososphaeria; order Nitrososphaerales; family Nitrosopumilaceae; genus Nitrosopumilus. The sequence goes on from JAOTTS010000004.1 coordinate 38,333, forward strand.
ATCAGATTTTATTCTAGCTGCAATAATTCCAAACAAAAAGAATAGAATTATTGGAGTGAGTAGATTTGATTGAATTAATTGTAAAATATCCATTTGAACAATACAAAAAAAATTTGGCAGAATAAAAATTAAGGCATTAAAAAATCAAACAAATAAGTGAATTAGGTAAGTAATGGTAATTCCCATCAAGGCACTACCAGGAATGGTAATTATCCATGAAAAAACAATCTGCCTACTAACTTTCCATCTTACAGCACGTTTTCTGCGTGCTGCACCTGCACCCATGATAGTACCAGTAATTGCGTGAGTGGTACTAGCAGGAATACCAAATACTGCAAATACTGCCAACATCAACCCACCACCAGTTTCTGCTGCAAATCCTTGATATGGTTTGAGTTTTGCAATTTTTACACCTAAAGTTTTGATTACTTTGTATCCTCCAAGGAAAGTGCCCAAACCCATTGCGGTTGCTGCAGCAAAGATTACCCATAATGGCATTTCAAGTTCAGGGATCATTCCTGCTGAAAATAAAATTAAAACAATAATTCCCATAGTCTTTTGTCCATCATTTGCTCCATGAGTTAGTGCAAACCAAGCTGAAGAAATTATTTGTAACTTACCAAAAGTTTTGTTGACGGGTCCGGGTTTGCGACCTGCAAAAATTGTAATTATTAATCCAGTTAGCAATAATCCAAAAATGATTCCACCTATAGGCGCAATTACAATACCTGCAAAGACTTTGGTTAGACCACCATAAACTAATTTTTCAAACCCTAATCCTGCAATACCTGCACCCATTATTCCTCCAATTAAAGAATGACTGTTTGATATAGGTAATCCAAAATAAGTACAAAGGGTACTCCAACCAATTGCACCAGTTAATCCACCTATAATCATGTAAACAGTAATGTCATCTGGACTGACGATTCCTTTTGCAATAGTAGTTGCAACAGCAACACCAAAAACGAAAGGACCAATAAAATTCATGGCTGCCGATAAACCTACTGCATGAATGGGTTTTAAAACGCGTGTTCCAATTACAGTAGCAACAGAATTTGCAGAATCATTGAATCCGTTTACAAAATCAAATATTAATGCTACAATGATTGCACCTATTGCTAGCTCTAACATTTAATCATCTCATGTATATTTTAGAACAATATCTTCAATGACATCTGCAACATCAACGCATCTGTCAGATGCAGTTTCCATTGTTTCATAGATATCTTTTAGCTTGATGATTTTGATTGCATCATCACTCTCAAACAGTTCTTTGATAGCTTCTCTATACAAATTATCAACTACATGCTCAATATCACCTGTATTTCTGCAATGCTCAATCATGTCTTGGGGATTTTTTATTCGCTGTAATTTTGAAATCATGTACTGGACTTCTTTTGTAGCTTTGACTAGTTCTTTGGCCATTTCTTCACAGTATGGTGGAGCAGTGGTGATTTTGTAGCTGTATACTCTTGCAGCAATACCATCCATGAAATCAATCACATCATCAATTTTTGATGCAATTCTTTGCATGTCTTCTCTATCCAAAGGAGTGATGAAAGTTTTGTTTAGTTCTGCAAAAATATCGCGTGTCAGTTCATCAGCTTCAGTTTCTAGTCGATGGATCTTTTCAGTTTGATTAGCATTACTAAGATCGGAGAATAAAACCACTATGGCTTCAGAGGTTTCAACTGCTTTTTTAGCTAAATTATCAAGAATCGTTAAAAGTTCTTTTTCATTGGATTTTAACCATGATAACCATTGGCCCATGATTCATGAAATGTAATTTTAGAATTAAGGCTAGTCAACATAAAGTCTATTGTACTATATAGTAAGTGGAAAAATTTTTAGAATTAAATCAGATCTACAATTTAGATTATTTTGTAAAAAATAGTAAATAGGAAAAAAGTCTACTCTACGTAGAATCTTGAATCCCAATCATCGGTGTTTCGTAAATCCTTACTGCTGATAGTATTTGCTTTTTCAACAATGAACATTGCATCATATGCGAGATTGTTTGGATGATATCCTTGACATTCAAAGTCAAAAATATTTTCTAGTGCGAATTTACTTTTTATATAACTCTCTTCGGAATTAGGGTTGGTAGAAATAACATAATCAGTTGCCCTACAATCCACATAATTAAAGCCACGAATTGTTTCTTCACCAGATATTACTTTAATATCAATATCAACAAGTCCATGATTACTATTTCCAATTATTCTTTGAACTGCAAGATTGTCATCAACATGTTTGTACAACATCGGATAATCACCAATGATTCCTCTAAATTCTAAAGTTGGGTATGCTGCTTTTCTTGTGAATTGAGAAGTTTGTGGAGATTCAGTAGAAGTAAGTATTTCACTTTGTTTGAACATGGAGAATTCGATAGTCTCAATTCCATCATCAAAAGTGAATGTGGATAAAGTGTTCAAACCTTTTGCAGTATTTTGAATTGGCTCTACATACTTACTTGTTACCTGATTAGTTTTCCAACTAGGAGCATCCCCACTAAGTTGTTCATAATACATGTTTAGAGGTTTTATTCCTGAGCATTCAAATCCTAATTGATGAGCAATAACAAATCCAGTTTTTCCTATAAATCCTTCTTCTTTATCTGTTAGAGTCGTTATTTTTGCATCAGATACACGACAACTTGAAAAATCAAATCCTCGCAAAGTTTTTTCGCCATTAGTGAATTCTACTAATGCCTCAAAGTCATCATTAGAAGAACCAGTGTATCCAGACACTTTTCGTGCATTATCAATTTTGCTTTGCAATAATGGATAATAATCCAAAACTCCTTCTACTGTAAATTCAGCAGGTACATTTCTATCAGATTCAGCATATCCTGAAATAAGATCAAAGACAGGGAATTCAATTTTTTCCATTCCCTCATTAAATGAAAATGTTACAGATGTTCTCATATTATTTGCAAATCCAAATTCAGATTTGCCATAATCAATCAAAGTTCTAGTAGCGGTCATTGGTTTTACATTATTTTCAGGATTAACTCCACTACATACAAAATCAATTTTATCTACTATTGCAAATCCAAATTCTGCAAAGTAACTTTCATAATCATTTGAATCAAGTGTTTCGATTTGATAATTATCGATTCTGCAGTTCATGTAATCAAGTGAGATTATGGACTCGCCACCTTTTACAAAATCAACATCAACATCAAAATATTTGAATTGATAATCAAATGCTGCATTGGAATATCGATATTTGTATGATTCATCCATCGCTTTAAACAATAATGGAGATTTTGTTACTGTACCTTCTACTGAGAATGAAACTCCAGCATCATCAACATAGTTTTCACCCATACTAAAAACAGGAAATTCATGGGTTTCTATTCCATCTCGGAAGGTAAATGTCAATACAGGCATTACATCGCCAACCATTTTGTAGCCTTTACTTTCTTCAGCATATGCATTTGAAAGTCCAAAGGAAGTAACAGTGAATAATGCAACAATGCTAAAAATTACAATGTTCTTTGCGTTTTTGTTAGTCATTAAATGACAAAAGAAGATGTTCGTGTATAAGCTGTGTCATAGTTCTATACTGGTAAAACATAGTCATAGATAGTACACCTATTTTTATATAGAAGAAATTCAAATTACAAAAATATTTCTAAAAAATTAGAATAAGAGCATAAAATAATTATTCACAGTTAATCAGCAGATCAGTTTTAGAATTTATTGGAGAGTAACATTCATCAGAATCATCTCCACCATCCATCACATCAGAGCCGGAATTTGAATAAATTATATCAAATCCAGAGTCACCTTTTAGGACATCATTTCCAGAATCACCCATAATGGTATCATACCCATTATTTCCATAAATTATATCATCATCATTTCCACCAAAAATGCAGTCATTTCCGTCATGACCACTAATTATATCAGCACCATCCAATCCAAAGATAAGATCATCAGCAGATGTTCCTTGTATGAAATCATCATCAGCTGTACCTACGATCTTGTGATAATCAGAATAAACATGGCCACATGCATTAATTGTAATGGTTTGATATGTTTCTGCAGTATTACCAGCATAATCAAACGCAGTCCAGGTTACCTTGTTGACACCTAAAGAGAATTCTTCAGGGGCATTATTTAGTATGACTTTGATCCCACTTTCATTATCAGCAGCTATTGCCTCACCAATATCCACAAAAGTGAACAACCCGGTTGCATCCAGAATCATGTTACTTGGAGCCATGATAGTAGGTTCAATTTTATCAGTTGTATAGTCCTGACTTATTTCAGGCACAATTATTTTAGTTATCTCATTAATTTCTGGCTCAACATAAAATGGAGTTTCAAGGGAGTAAATTTTGTGTCCTGCAGAATCTACCACTAATAATTCACCATTAATTCCTAACGCAATATCAGTAGGAGAGCTAAACATTCGAGGATAAGGTCCATTTTTTTCAAAGATGTTAAGGGTCAACCCAATATCTTGTTCAAGATGCAAGATTCTACCATTATCAGAATTTACAACATAAATTGTTCCGTTAGGATCAATTTTAATTCCTGCAGGAGAAAAAATATAATTTAATCCGCGAAATGGAAATGACTTTATGAATGAACCATCTGAATCAAATTTTTCAATTTTACGATTTCCCCTGTCAGTTACATAGACATATCCTTCATCATCAATATCTATTCCTATTACGGTAAGGAATTGACCGGGACTCATCCCACTTGTTCCAAATGACAAAACAAATTCACCATCAGAAGTGAATTTTTGAATTCTTTGATTACCTGTATCTACAACATAAACAAAGTTCTCAGAATCAACTGCTATGCCGTTTGGATACTTGAATTCTCCATCATGAATTCCTTTACTCCCCCATTGATCAGTAAAGGTTCCATTGAGATAAAATTTCTGAATTTTATGTAAATCATGGTCTGCAACATAAACAAAATTACTGCTCACTGCAATTCCAGAAGGATAATGAAATTCTCCAGGTAGTGTTCCACTTTGTCCCCAATGAGTAATGTATTGACCATCACTAGAAAATTTTTGAATCCATTTATTTCCCAAATCACTTACATAGGAATTTCCTTGTTCATCAACTGCAATAAATTCAGGATATGAGAAATGTCCAGGTTTTGCAATTCCAAACTGACCCCACTCTGAGATCAAATCATAATCTCCAAGCGCAAATGAAGATGGAATGAAAGCAATGGATACGAAGAATACTAAAAAAACCATTACAAGAAGAACAACCTTTGGCAATAGATACTTGTTCTAAAATTTGGCAAACATCATCAAAGTTAACAATTATTTCATTTTTTGTCAACTTTGTGTCAAAATGGTTTGTTTACTTCACGCGTAAACACATAACTTGCTAGACCTACCATCACAAGAACAAATACAGAAATTATTCCAAGGCTCAGCGCAATTGAGATCCCGCCTTCTGAGACGCCTGTCATCAATTCCCTTACCAGCAATACTGTATATGTAACAGGATTGAGTTTTGCAATTACTGCAAGCCAGTCAGGTAGTAATTCCAATGGAAACAAGGCAGGACTCAACATGAATAACGGCATCCCCAGAAAATTTATCACCCCCCAAAAAGTTTCTTGAGACTTTGCAGTGGCTGCAACAATTACTGAAATTCCAGAAAATCCCAATGAAAACAAAATTACAATTGCCATGATTGGTGCAATCATTAGTGGATTTGGAAAGTTAACACCTATTGCCAAAGCAATTCCCAAAATCAAACTAGCTTGCATAGCTGCAATCAAAGAAATTGCAGACATTTTTCCAAGTGCAATTGCTGAACGAGATATTGGAGAAGTAAGTGCTTTATTCATAAAACCATAACGCCTATCCCAAAGTGTATTGACACCACCAAAAATACTTGTAAAAATTGCAGTGAGAATAATGACGCCAGGTGCCATAAACTCAATGTATTCACCTTCAAACCCAACTGACTGAATGAGTGGTTGTGTTCCAGAAAAAGTATTTCCTATAACTATTATCCAAATTGCAGGTTGAATCAAACGAATTAAAACACCGCTTCGAGATTTTTTATATCTCTTTAACTCTCTCCAAAAAATGGTATATGTATCATACATCAAAGTATTCATGCACGTAACCTCTTCATTTTCGCGTGTTCACGTTTTCGATTAAACTTTGAATCATCATCTCTTATTTCATGTCCAGTGTATGAAATGAATACATCATCAAGTGTTGGTTGAGTCAAAGCAATGGAAATGATTTTGATTTTAAGATCAGATGAAATTTGAAAAATTTTTGGAATAACTTCTGTTCCATTTGATGCAAATAATGTAATCTTGGAGCCATCTGCGTTAATTTTGTTTACAAATTCCATCTTTTGAAGTTCTGACAAAAATAAATCATGATTTTCTTCATCCTCTATAATGATTGAAATTACTTCATTGCCCATTGCATTTTTCATGTTTTTAGGAGAATCAATTATCTGTATTTTTCCGCCATCAATAATTCCAACTCTATCACAGAGTTGATCTGCCTCTTCCATATAGTGGGTTGTAAGAAAGATGGTCATCTCAAACTCATCGTGGATTTTTTTCAGATATTTCCAAATCTTTCTACGAGTTTGAATATCTAGGCCTACTGTAGGCTCATCAAGAAACAATACTTTTGGCCTATGTAATAGACCTCCTGCAATGTCGAGTCTTTTTCTCATACCACCAGAGTAAGTAACTACAGAGTCATGCTGTTTGTCAGTTAGTTCAATTAATTCTAAAATAGAATCAATTCTTTGATTGATTTCATTTTTTGGAATATGATTGAGTTTTGCTTGCAATATAAGATTCTCTCTGCCAGTAAGATATTCATCAACAGTAGTCTCCTGCTGAACATATCCAATGCTTTCTCGTACTTTTTTTGCATCAGTCATAACATCAAATCCAGAGATCAAAGCTTGGCCAGATGTTGGTTTTAGTAGAGTGGTAAGAATCATCATAGTAGTACTTTTTCCAGCACCGTTAGGTCCTAGAAATCCAAAGATCTCCCCACTTACAACTAAAAAAGAGATATCATTTACAGCAATCACATCTCCAAATGATTTAGTGAGAGATTTTGTTTCTATAGCGTACAATACTTTGATCGCAGTGTGCAATTATAAATTGCTAAGTATTCATTTGAGAACACAAAAAAAATTTAAAGAGTAATCAAATGATTTGCTGTATGATAGGATTATGTCAAAAATGTCACTCATCAAATGTAGAGATAACAGTTCAGGAAGGAATTCCTGTTTGTGAAGTGTGTTCTAAGAAAACAGACTAGGCAAAAAAGATTATTTTGAAAAAAGAAGAATAAAAGAGATTATTCAAGTATTTTGAATTCTTCTTTACTCATTCTTAAAATGACTTTTTCGCCAATTCCCCAAATTTCAGATTTGGATAAAATTTTTGAATGCATCAAGCCATCACTTACTTCAATTGATTCCAGTTCATTGGTGTCAGGATTTCTATGTAATCGTTTAACTTTGCCAATTTTATGACTATCAATATCAACTACTGAAACTCCTGTTCTTACTGGAGGTCTACTAAGAAGTAGAGTTTCCTCAGAAAATTTGTCAATATAATCCTCTGAAAGAAAATAATCCTTGTTGAATCCTTGACGGATTGTCACTCCAGATACTGTGAGTGTATCTTGGTGAATGTGTATGTGTTTGACTTTACCATATTGAATTCCCTCTCTATCTATGACTTTTTTTCCAGTAAAGGAATCAGCTGTTGCAATGTTTGTAGGCATTCCTTCTAGTTTTATGGACATGGTATTATATCTGCAGATTTGCTTATCATACCAAATATCAGAAATTTCTATCAATGGGGTTAAATTACTTGACAGAAAAAATTACGCATGGAGATAAAGGAGACCTTATTCCGACCAATCCTAATTACAAAGGGAAGAAATACTGGCAATCCACATTCAGTTATGCTTCGGGCAGTCAACTATAATGATAAAATCTACTTTTCCAGACATAGGCCAGATGGAGACTGGTTCAAAAATGCATTGGCAAACCCTCAAGTCAAAATAGAATATAACGGTATAGTTTTGTCAGGAAAGGCAAAATTGATAACTGATGAAGAATTTAGCAAGAAAATTTCAGAATTAAAATATCCTGGTGAAGAGAGAGCAAAAGAGGAAAGAGTGACAATCGAGATTACACTTGATAATTCATAAATTATTTTGAATTTTTTAGATATTTTATGAAATAGTAAACAGTTACTCCACCAAGAATTACTGTAGATATTACAAATGGGATAAACAAATCAGTTCCTAAATTAGCAATGTCGGAGTTAACAACAGTCTCTGCAATATCCAAATTTTCTTGTGTAAAATCTTGGGGTTCAACGCTTTTTTCAAATTGCATTTGTGATTCAGATTCCGCAGTCATTGGTGCAGAGGCTGCAACAGATTCTGCAGATTTATTCATTCCAATAGATTCAGTATTTTTTGCAGAAAACTCAGGAGATGTCATCCTACTTGTTATCTTATTTGATGGAATTTGTTTATCTTGTAATTGAGATAATGAAAGTAATCCTGACAGACCAGTTGCAATTCCAAGCCCTGCAATTTTGTAAATATGTCTAAAGGAGCGAACAAGTAATTTGCTTTCTTTAGTTTTTTCTGAAAAACTTGGTGGAACAATAACAATACTAAATTTTGTAGCAGTGTAAATTTTCATGTCTTGAGATTTTGAGTTTTTCTCAATCTTTGAAATTTTAACCACACCTAAATCCTGAAGTTTGTTTAGATGATACTTTACTAGTTGAAGTGAAATCTCAGTCTTTTGAGCAATCTGAGTTGCAGTTAATTCTTCATTGAAAAGTAATTGAAGTATTTCACGGCTAGAATCGTTAGTAAATAACTCACCAAACAACTTTATTTTTTTGTCATCTGTTGCAAGAATTTTGATTTTTTCAGTAAAGTCATCATCAGAAATTTCAGAAGACATTAGAGTTGATAGTGCAAATACAGCATATGTAAGTTGTTTGGTAAAATCCAAATTTCACTAAACCTTTTATCTAAAACTACAAAATCATAGTAATCACTAAATGCCAGTTTTCAAAAAAACTGAACTGGTGAAGAGAAAAAAATGAATTCAAAAATAACAATCCCAATCGCAATCGTCATTTCGGTAATAGTTACTGTAGGGATTATGTATTCAGTAGAATTTGAACAGCCCCAAGTATCACAAGTATCAGAGCCAGAAATCATCTATGTTGACAAATCAGTTTCAGAGTATTTTGATGGTACACATGATATCAAACAAATTTCATCACAAGAAGAGCTAAAAAAGATTCTGGAGGCATCAGCATTTTTTGGCGATCAATTTTTCGATAATAGAGTATTTTCAACTAGAGCAATGGTTGATGATGCAGTAATGATGCAGTCAGATGGATTTGTGAGTGCACCAGTTCCAGAAGGAGCAGTTGCTAAAACAGAATCTGGAGGATCAGACTATTCAACTACAAATGTTCAAGTTGAAAATGTTGATGAGCCAGACTATCTGAAAAATGATTCAAAATACGTATACATTGTATCTCGGAATACACTTTCTATTATTGATGCATATCCTGCAGATACTGCAAAACGGATTCTAAAGATTGCACTTGACATTGAATCACAGTATATTCAAAATATGTTCCTAAATGATGATAGACTAGTAATTTTTTACAACGGACAAAGTGATGATGAGATAATTCCTCTCTATGACTTTGTTCCAAGGCGCTCTTACAGTCAAGTTACTCACGCGTTAATTGTTGATGTATCAAACAAAGAGAACCCAACCATTCTCAAAGATTATTCTATTGATGGTTACTTTAGTGATGCACGAATGATTGGAAATTATGTATACTTTGTTACAAATAGCAACATAGACTATCAGTATCCAAAACTTCCAGTAATTTTAGAGCGTTCAATTCCAATAATGACACCTAATGCATTTTACTTTGATAATGTAGAGCAATTTTCTAACTTTAACACATTAACTGCAATTGATGTTTTTGGTGATACGATAAATTCGGAAACATTTCTTATGGGATATTCAGGATCAATTTATGTCTCGGAAGATAATTTTTACTTGACTTATCAACAAAATATGCCATTTGGGTTTTATGAAAATTCATCACGTGACAGATTTTTTGATGTCATAGTTTCATTATTACCAAATGAAATTCAAGAAAAAATTAAGGAAATTCAAAATGATTCTTCAATTAGTTCGTCTTCTCAATGGATAAAAATTTCAGAATTAATGCAAAATTCATATAATAAAATGAACAAAGAAGAAAAAGAAAAGCTATTTGAAAAAATTAAAGACGCCCTAAATAAATATGATACAAAAATTCAAGAAGATACAAACAAAACAATTATTCACAAAATTTCAATTAATGAGGATAAAATAGAATATGTTGCAAAGGGTTCAGTTCCAGGTAGACTGTTAAACCAGTTTTCAATGGATGAAAATGGAGACAGATTCAGAGTTGCAACCACTACAGAATATTATGTTCAACATCAGGGAATTGTTCGTGCAAATGCAGTTTATGTATTAGATGAGCAGCTAAATATTGTTGGAGGATTAGACAAGATTGCCCCTGATGAGAGCATTTTCTCAGCCAGATTTATCGGTGATAGACTATACTTGGTAACATTCCAGCAAATTGATCCATTCTTTGTAATTGACTTATCAACGGACAAACCAAATATTCTAGGAGAATTGAAGATTCCAGGATTTTCAAACTATTTACATCCATATGATGAAGAACACATAATCGGAGTTGGTAGAGACACTAAAGAAATTGAAAATGGTAGAGTTCAGCAATTAGGAGTAAAGATTGCATTGTTTAATGTATCAGATGTGAAAAATCCAAAGGTTATAGATGATGTAGTAATCGGAGATAGTTCCACTTATTCTGAAGCGCTAAATAATCACAAAGCATTCTTTTTTGATAAAACAAGAGATGTCCTTTCAATTCCAATTAACAGTGATGCTAATAGTTTGAAGGAAATTTCAAGTTCAAAGAGGATTGCGCCAGATTATAATCGCTGGAGTGGATTCTATGTGTTTGATTTAGATAAATTAGATGGATTTAATCTCAAAGGAACAGTAACGCACTCAGCTGAGGATTCTCGTTATTACGGCATGGGAAATGCAAGAACATTCTATATCGATGATGTATTGTATACTGCATCTGAAGAATATCTGAAGATGAATTACTTTAACAATCTAGAACAAATCAATTCAATTAAACTTGAAAACACTGGAAAGTTTATTGAATACATGGAAGATGAAATTCTGCGTTAAATCAGACCAGATGAACGATAGTTGAAACTCCTCTTCGGTCAATTTCAACATCATTTTCAATTTCACAAACAGTTACAGTAAAGGAAATTACATCACGCGTCTTTGCATTTTCTGCATGAAGTTTAAGATGAACATTCAAGAGATCAGATTCTTGAGTTGGTAAATCATTCTCATCTATGTATGCATCACAAGTAGATTCTATTCGGAATCTATCATCTTTAAAATGAAATCCAAGTTTTGTTTTTCTTCCTTCTCTTCCATTGGCTTTTACATTTACATCAATAATACCAGATCTTGTTTCCGTGTAACTCGATTTTTGATTTATAAATACTCCAATTTGAAATGGTTTTCCAGCAGTTGATTCAGCCATCTTTTGTATTCCATCATTCATTACCACATCAACTGCCTTGATGGATTGGGCAACCTTTGCTATCCACTCATTTGTTCTAGTTATTGTTGCACGAATACCTGCACGTCTTCGTTTATCCTCATCTTCAGGCAATTTGTAATAGTCTACCCATGCTTCATAATCATGGGATATATCTTCGATAAAATCAATACAGGTTCTTCTGTATTCATCAATATTGTCTGTTCTCTCTGATGCATCATCAGTACGCATACCATCAAAATCCATTGGCATTGCCATGCTCAGAATTAATCTAAGTTCTAAAAAAACCAATCTTGAGACAAATTAATGATTATAATAGGAATTTTAGTTAGTAAAAGCATGATATTTTCAGAAATTGTTACTGATCTTCAAGAGCAATTAAAAAAAGACTTGGCACAAATCAGATTTCTATTAAAGAAAAATCCAGGAATGGGGTATGCAAGAATTGTAGAAATTGGAAAAGAAGTTGGTAAAAAATACAATATCAAATTAATTGTGAATTTTCCAAAAGAAGGAACAATTGAAGAATTTGACATGTATGGAAAAAGAGATCTGAGTCTAATTGTGGATTATGATCTAAAGAGATTCCCCATAGACCGTGAAATAATCAAACAAAAAGCAAAAGAGATGCTCGGAGATGTTCAGACAGAAGACGCATACATGTATGAAAACAAAGAAGGAGTTAGAGTATTTACAAAAAATTGGAAGATAGACATACTACCACACTCAATACATATCTGGACTGAATTTACTGAAAACGTTACAGCATTTTGTAATTGGTTATTAGAGAATGCATATCCTATGAAAAGGAAATAATTTTTGCAAATTAGAGACTTTCTAGTTCTTCAAGTAGGGATTCAGCTTCAGAATTTTCTGGTTGTAATTTAAGAATACGTCTGCAACAATCAATCGCCTCATCCTTTTGCTCTAATGCCAAATGAACATTTGTTTTCAGAGTAAGATTTTCTATATTAGTATTGTCAAGTTCAAATGCTTTTTCAAAATAAGGTAATGCTTTTTTTGCATCATCTACAATAAAATAAACACTTCCCATGATGAACATAAAATCATGATCCTCAGAATATTCAGATTCCAGATTCTTTCCAAATTTTACAGCCTCATCATATTCTCCATCTTTTAGCAATTTTTTGAGATGACGTTTTGGATGTTTGAAAAGACCCACCATGTTAATTCATTATTTTAAAGAGATTTTAGTAATTTGAATGTAGAACATCAGATTATTAGTTTTTAATCAAACAGTGATTGAGGCTGATAGCCAGTTGGTTTTTTAGGAGTTTGGGGGTATCTTCATGATTCCTTCTTTGATTAAGAATTGTATTCCTTGGACAAATGAGTTGTCATCAATTGAGCCATCTGCCCACCATCCGGCATTGTTCTTAATCCAAGATGGAATGTTCTTTTCACTACCACCAGAACCTTGAGTAGTTTGGGGTATCTTCATGATTCCTTCTTTGATTAAGAATTGTATTCCTTGGACAAATGAGTTGTCATCAATTGAGCCATCTGCCCACCATCCGGCATTGTTCTTAATCCAATCAGGGATTTTTTGTACAGGAGCAGTTCCATCAGCAGCAAATATTGGAACTTTAACTTCCAAATAATCAGAAGCGCCAGAAGGCGCGATTCCTTCTGGAGACAATCCATAAATCCAAATCACATAGTTTGCGGTGCCAGGTTCTTCTTTAATAATAAAATCAATAAGAGCTTGTCCGGATGGAGAATAGAGAAATTGTTTACCTTCTTCTTGAGCAATTGATCTAAGTGGGGTCAAATTTTTATCTACAGTTAGAAAATCAAATTGAACCTGATTCAGATATTCAGTATCATCGTATTTGCTAATGAAACTAATGAGCCAATTCACTTCACATCCAACTACTGGATCTGCAGGACCATAAAAGATGTGAACTTGGTAATCAAAGTTCTTTGTAGGTTTTTTTATACTAACTGTCTTTTCAAAATTAGTGTCACATCCTGCAGCTGCAAAAGCATCTGCAGTAGATACAATTCCTCCAAAGGGACTAGTTTGAACATTTTCCCTATACTTTAATAATGTAAATTCGTATTCAGTAGGGGGAATTCCTTCTGATACATGTGTGTAAGTTTTAGCTTTTATTGGAAATGGAAAATCATCAACAATCCAAACTTTACTTAAAGAACCACCAGTTTTCCATCCCATTTGAACAGTTTTCCAAGTCCCTGAAGGAATGGTAATTGTTTCTAGTGCCATTGGAAGAACTTGTTCTCCTCCAATGTTTCCAATTTTGCCCCATGATGTAGCTTTGAATTCTTTTGGACCTTTTCCACCAGAGCTAGAATCAGATGTTGCAAATGCAGAGAGCCAAACTATGGAGGACTTGAATGCACCTCTGTAAACACCCAATTCAATGCTACCACCGGTTGGTTCTGGCGCAATTTTTCCGAGTTCCATTTCACCTACAACTCGTTTATTGCCATCGTAAACAACAACTTCAGCTAACCACTTGGTTTCACTTCCAACTTGCTTGTCACCTTTTATCCACATATCCATTTCAAATTTTGCACATTCTTTGTAATCAACATGGCACAATGAATAGGAAAAGAAATCTCCTTGTTTGAGACCTTCCCCTGCATACCATGATCCTTCTTTCTCTACACCACCTGATTGGAATTGTGCAAAAGCAGATGGAATTGATAATGAACCCAACAGTAAAGCTACAAATATTGAAATTATTAGCAATGATCCTTTCAAATCTAAAAAAAATTGGTAAAACAGATAGTTAAAGGTTATTCAAATAAGCAAATATAGAGGAAAATGTACAGTAATTCCAGAAATGTGTGAATGCTCAAAAGTGCACTTGTTTGAAGTAGAGTTCAAATTAGATGGTATGACAGTTGTTCCAACACATAAGAACTGCGGATTTGGATTAGATGAGAAACAAGCAGACAAGTTCCAAAAAGAATTAGTAAAATCTTGGGGCTTTGAGGAAGATGAAGATTAATTAAAAAAATAAAAATAAGATTGTAATAGACTATCTAACTACATAGCTCTAGCTTCTTTACAAACGTCGGTTGAACATTTGCAATCTGCGCTGCATATACAATGACCTTGCATAGCACAATCGCATGAGTATTCAGGATCGCCGCTATCAGCTTCGCATCCGCATGCTTGATCTACCATGGATATTGTGTAATCTTACTTGTTTTAAAAGGTTAGTACAAAATATGAGAAATTACTCCCCTTCAAAGAATGCCTAGTATGGAATTACAGGATTTTTCTATACTATTTGCTTGTTGTTCAACTAAATTCATGTCAGCCTCAACATCAAATGCTACCTTTAGAATATGAATAAGATCTTGCTCTCTATTCAGATTGTCCTTAATTTTTATGAAATTTTCTTTGTTTATCCAACCCAAGTAGAAATAACAGTCAGTGAGCATTGAAGTATTTACAAAGAAATCATATTTTTGCTGAATTATTTGAGAGTGATTATTTTTTTCAACCAAATCAGAAAAACCAATTGTAGATTTCAGCATCCTTTCAAGTAATGGAGGTGTAGCTCTCTCAATTCCTACAGTTTGAGTTACAATAGAGATATGTTCATTGGTTTGATTTTTTTCTAACCTTCGTAAAAGATCAAGCATGTGTGAAGGACTGATTCGTTGGTGGTTTAAAGAGGAGATAGCATCTGCCAAATAAAATGCAGCACATTTTTGCCAACAAGGACCAAAAACATCAGAGGACTTTATTGATTCTTTAGTTTTTTGGCAACAAAACAGTGATTCAATCAAAGAGTTTTTGGCAAAATCAGAATAAAGTAATGTACGTTTTTCATTAATTTTTGATAGAAACATTCTAAGTTCCCAAGATTCATCTTGAATAATCTGCAGTTTATCATATTGCAGTAGTTTTTTTGATTGAGTTTCAGATAAGGATGCATGATGAATTATTACAAACTCATTTTCAAACTTAAGAATTTCTTGTCCTGATTTACCATCAAAAACGAAAACATCATAATCACATGAATCATCTTTTACCTCAGAATTTCTGCAACCACCCAATCCAATTGGAAAACTAGTCAATTTATGTTCTGCAATGAATTTTTTGACATCCATGAATTGAGTACCTTTGCTTTTTTCTATAAACGAATCAACTCACAAAGTTTTACAAATTCATGCAAAGTCAAAACATTTCCTTTAAATTGAGATTTGATTTGTTTTTTATCAAGCTCCTATAGTGTAGTCCGGTTAAGCATTTTGGCTTCTCAAGCCAAAGACTCGGGTTCAAATCCCGATGGGAGCATTTCAAATTATTATCTCAAGATTGTTTCTTTAAATAACAAAATTAAGAGAAATAATTATTGGGATTAAGAGACATTGAATTAAAAGAAGAATATCGTTCAGACATAGACGATATTGTAGCGGAGTTTTTCTTTCCTTGCCTCAGTCATTGTATAGAATATGATAGATGTGTTGACTTTTTGTCGATTCATACTTTGGCCACAATTTCAATGGCATTTGAAAATTTTGCAAGAGGAAAGGCAAAATTAAGAATGATTACGGGTCACAGATTCAGAACAGGTGATCTAAACCTATTTACAAAATTATTTTCAGAAAAATTTACAAAATCATTTGAAGGAAAATTTATCAGAGATACTAAAATCCAAAAACTCCAAGATATAGTAAATAATGGACAAATTGAATTAAAGATTGCAATTACAAATTCAGAACAAGTGTCAAACTCATTTTCTGAGAGAATCGGAATTTTCAGAGATGATGATGATGAGGCAGTTGCATTTACGGGAACTTCCAGAGAATCATTTTCTACTCAATCAAGAGATTTTGAATCAGTTGATGTTTTCACATCATGGAATGATAAATCAAGAGTTGAAAGAAAGATGAAAGATTTCCAAGATCTCTGGGATAACAAGACAAAGTATGTAGATGTCTACGATTTTATGTTTGCTGAAGAAAATAATCTTTTAAAATATTCATCTGAATGGATTATGCAGGACTAGATCTGAAATGATTCTTCTAGTCTAGCTTTGTTTTCATAGAAATTCATTCTATTGATCTTGTAATAAATCACTTCACCACGCCGCTCAATTACTGCAATTATTGGTTCTTTTCCCATTTGAGTGATATCTTCAATCTTTTTTTGCAGATTGCCCATCTTCTCTTGTTGACCTTCATTTAGTCCAAAGATTAGGAATTTTGCTCCTTTCTCACCAAAATGTCCTCTCTCATAAACTCTAAAGTCAGAACCAAATCCAAATCCATCTTTAACAACATAACCACGATTTCGAAGATCACGATATATTAGAAATTTAGTAAGAATATCAGAATCAGTTTTTTGACAAATGTTCATAAAAGTATCAAAATCAATTTGCTTTTTACCTTTCTTTAAAATCAGCCTTTTGGAATATAACAGAAATAGAGTCTCAAATTGTTTTAAGAATAATTTTTCATTTTCAATTTCCCCGTATCCCTTTAGATCAAGTTCATGAATCATATTTTTATCAGAAATACAAGTTTGTTCAGAAATCATCTCACCGTTAACTAGTGGGGTCTCTTCCATGATGATGAGAAAATCAAAGGATTTCCATATTTATGTTGACCTGAGTTAACGGTTTTTCATTTTTGTTACATTGAGATTCTAAAAGAATAATATCCTCAATGTCCCCAATTGGCTAAATCATGCCTAATTTTCATTGAATCTATTGATTTTTTCATCAATGGAACTCAATATGGAAATGTAAACGAGTTTAACGACAATCCGAAAGTTGTTTCCATGCAGGTGTAGATTCAGTATTATTTGACATATCATACCATTACAAAATTTACTTAAAACACTCACTGATGATTTATCAGTATGATCTAAATACTAAATTCATAATATGATAGAATGTATTGGAGCTCTCACCAAGCAACTAATCGTTGTTGGTCTTAAGTTCTAATTTCAAATTTTATTTATTTAATGTAAGCTAGACAAATCATCAAGGATCAACTTCAGGGGATTCATCTAGGATGTATTCTTGTATTTGATATTAATACAAATATTCCAAGACACTATTTTAGGAGATATATTACAAGTGTAATATTTCAATATAGTTGAAAACCTTTAATCATTTTTTTGTTGTAGACGCTTCCATTGACAAAGTATGGGATTTCTATACTGATTTACACCATTTACAAGTAATCACCCCAAAAAAGTTGGATTTCAAGATAATAGAGTCAAACAGTAATAAAATAACTCTGGGGCAAACTGCTTATTTTTCAAGCAAGTTACTGACTCGCATAACGTGGAAAACCAAAATTACAGCTTGTAAACCATATACATATGTAGATGAAATGAGAAATGCGTTATTCAAACGCTGGAGGCATACTCATGTTTTTCATAAAATAAACGAAAATCAGACAAGGGTAACAGATGAGATTGAATTTGAACTGCAGTATGGATTTATTGGAAAAATGTTTGAATGGTATGCTCTAGATAAACTCAAAAAAATCTTTGCATATAGGCAACAGGCAACGATTAAAGCTTTGAGCAATATTTGAAACTCAAAGACAGTTATTACATTAAAAATAATTTTGGATCTTAAGACCAAAAACCAGCGCTAGTATCTTGGTGACAGCTCCAAGAGATAGAAGATCACCAATTGTTACAAAACAAGAATATATTGAACAGGTAATTTCATAATCCATAATTTAACAATTGTATGTTATCTTTTGATTAGTGATAATTCATACGGTAATGTTATATATTCAAATGCAATACTAGGTTATTGCAAACCACAACTACCTGGAAATGCTATCTATACGATCTCATATTCAATAAAGAGCAGATAGCTGCCACACATCATGATATATTCAAACATCCTGTACAAAAGATAGAGACTTCTATTCTAAACTAAACTCCTCTTCTCTTTATTTTCCACTTTTAAAGAAATTACAACTATACATTTGTGAAAAAGAACAAAATCGATTGATTCATACAGAGTTTCAGGTAATGATTCCTCCAGAGGAAGTCGATATTTACTGATAGTGTAGATGAGGAATATTTATCACGATTCAAATTAATTGAAATTATTTACATAATGCAGGTTAGATGTAGTTTAATTCCAATCATGATCCTAAACTTCTCCATAATAGTTAGTTTCTATACTGATATCAAAATCAATATCCAAATTGTGACATATTATTTCAGGGAATTTACATTCTATGTCATCTGAAATATAATCTGCCTCATGAACAAATCCAATAGTCCTATTTTCATAATACCTCCATTAGGATTACAAAAAAAGGTTAATTGTAAAAAGATAGAAAAAGAAGAAGGATCTTCTACTTTCTCAATTTCATTGCCATTTTAGCTGCAATTGCCCATGATAGAACAGTAAATCCAATTGGAAATATTCCGCTTGTGAGTATCTGTGGTACTTGTTCCAAGGCTACAGTTCCTGAACTGTACATTGCTGCAACTACTGGTAAGGCGACCAGTCCTATTACTCCGAGTTTTGTTTTTGTGTTCTCAGAGGTTTTTTCTTGGATGTTATGTGCTCATGTTTATTCAAAATGTATGATGTGTCAATAGTACTTAGAAGGGATCTAACTTTTTGTAATCATTTTGTTCAATTGATGATTTAAGCTATTCATGGATGGTTCAGTTTCTTAACTGTTGTGCCTATGTACTATGAAAAAGACCGATAAAAAGAATCACATCTAGACTGTGTCTATTTGTGTATGTTTTTGCATTTGTAATAATATCGATAATCTTGCATAGGGATAATTATTATCTAATGAATGATTAATTATAATTATTATTATTCAGAAGGATCAGTCATTTTACCAATAAACAATATGTGTCCTGTCTCATTGTTCTGAATCACAAAAATAAATGGATAATCTGCAACAAATGTCAAAATTGATGGGGCATTAGGATCCGAACTAACTGTACTTGTTCCAATTGTTGTAACGGCTGTGCATATTGTTGAAATCACAGTGATTGGAAAACCACCAAGTTACAGATATGATCATATCTAGAATCCTCTATAATAAAAAAAGAAAAGTTATTGAGATTTTAGACTTTTTAGAGTCTCCATGATGACATTCATCTGTTCCATGATAATTCTTTGCAGGTTATCCAGTTTTAGATTCAGCTGTTTAATATCATCTCTTAGTTGCTGATTTTCTTGTCTTAATCTCTCAGATTCAGATGAATTTGAATTGTCTGTGTCATCTCTTGAGGACGTGTTGTCATCAGAGTCAAATCTGAGTTGCTCATTGATTTGTTCTCTTGTGAGTTGGCTGTTTTTGACTGTTGCATCCAGTATATCGCCTCTGCTAGTTGAATCAATGACTGTCTCAAGTTCCACTTTTACTTTGGATATGTTGCCTCTCTTTTCTATCTCTACTTCAAATTTCTCCTCTATGCTTCTGTCATCGGAGCGTTCTGTCCTGAGTTCCTTTTCTGCTTCTTCTCTGGTAAGTGAGAACTTGTCAATAATCTGGTCAATTATCTGATTGGTGTCTGTGGTATTGCTGACAAACTCTATCTCTATTTTTATCTCAGTTTGAAAACCAAGAGTTTCAGCTCTTACTTTTCTTTCTGAGAATTCTGATGTCTGGGAACTATCATTGGATTTATCATCGTCTCTGGAATCATCGTCTCTGGAATCATCGTCTCTGGAATCATCGTCTCTGGAATCATCGTCTCTGGAATCATCGTCTCTGGAATCATCGTCTCTGGAATCATCGTCTCTGGAATCATCGTCTCTGGAATCCTCTTTACCTTCACTTGCAAAAACAGTACCAGTAGATACAGAAAGCACTATGACGAACAAAAGTAAGAACAGGGCAGCGTTATATTTCATTAATTTAAAGCCAAAACAATCCTATTTTAACATCAGGTAGAACTTCTACGTTGAAAAAGTTAGAGATGAGAAACATTCACTAAGAAATCACTATCGTTCATCATTGTAGTCATACTATGGGCAGAATATGATTTAAGATGTGTACAGGATTATCAAGATTAAATTTGGTGTAAGAAAAGAAAAGGAAAAAAGAGAGCCACAAAAACTAATTTTAATGACTAATAATAATTACAATTATGACGATACAGATAGACTTCAAGACTGAAATTCACAATATGTCTAGTGAGATTAATTATTTAGTCAATAGTGAAAATTTTACCAGAGAGGAAGCAATCAAACTTGTTTTGACTTAGCACACATAGATCAAATATTTCATAAAATAGAATGTTAAGTGTCAATACATTCATCTTTTTCAATAAGACTAAATCTTTTTTATTATAGAATCCAATTTTGTACTAACTCCTATCAATTCAGGATGAGAGAACTATAGAAATTTTTTCTTTTTATGTGAAATTATCCATGTCCGTTACAATTATTCTTGCAATTGTCTTATCTCTAGTTCTTTTCTAGCGTTATCCGCTTTAATTTCTGCTAATTGAGTCATGATATTGGTGAGTGCAATCATATCTATTCGCGATTGTTTTTGTTCTTCTTCTAGTTTTTTTACACGTTCATCCTGATCAACTATAACTATAGATTCGTAAACCATGAGATTGCTTTCTGCCCTAAGGTATTTTTCAGATAGTTTGTCTTGATTTCGGATATATTGTGAAAAGTATTTCTTGTGACCGATTATCCCATGTGCAAAGGATTCATCAACGGCTTCGGCACACTGTGTTAGCTGTAAATGATCTCAATGAGTGTAATGTTATTTTATAACGCGCATTACTATCATATTTTTCTAAGAATCTAGAACATGTTTTACCTATCTTACTTCTCACATAATCAAATTCAGAAACTTGTGTGTTTACTGATGTCTGACATCATCATTTGTGCCAAAAACTAGATTATCTTGTTCTATCTCATTCAATCGCCTCAATATGATATGTCTTGTTTCTTGTGTGACAAATGTTGCCCTTGACTTTTTGGTCTTTGTTGCAAAAGCTGGTATATGTATCGCAATAGGCGTCTTTGTTGTATCAAAGTGTTTTTTCTTTAGTTGTAAAACCTCATCAATTCTCATCCCAGAGTCTTTCATGACCATAAGCATTGTTTTTTCTTGTTTGAACAATTATCAAGTAAAATTCGTAGTTCATCCTTTGTGAGAGGTTCAGGCTCTTCCTCTTCTGCTTTAGGTAATCGTACTCTTTTTTTCAATCGTCTATTATTGATATCAAAACCACCAACATCTTCAAGAAAACCTTTGATATGATTCAGATATTGTTTCTGAGTGTTTGGGTGTATTGCCTTGAATGTCTTTTTGATGTTCTTGTATCTTCCTCGATATGTAATAATTTCAGGGTGATCTTGTTTTAACCAAGTTATCCATTTGTTTAGGACGGTATAGATCTTCTCCAATACCTTGTTATCATCTTTCAAATCAGAGATAATTTCTTCAGGTGTTTTATGATATTCAGATTCAGTGAATCTGCCAAACTGAGTCAAACTATATTCTGCCATTCTTCTAGTGTTTACAGCAGATTTTGAATCAAGATATTCTTCTCTAGTATTTACATCGGGGATATAAGACATGTAGTTAGTTTAGGAATTATAGTAATAAGAAATGGTAAAGTTGAAACTTTTTTCTAATTTACCATATAAGCATTGGAAAATATGAGTGCATATCGGCTCACCGTTAAAATATGGGGATTTTGGCTTTAGAATATTATGCATGGTGCCAATTACAGAGATGGAAAAGGACAAGTGTTCACCAGAAAGAAATACATCAAAGGTAAACCACAAATTAAAATTGCAAAATTTCAAGGTGGTAAAAGAGGAACATACCAATACTGTGTTCAGTTACTAATTAACGAAAAGATTCAGATTAGACACATGGCAATTGAATCAACTAGATTGGCAGCAAATAAGACATTAGAGAAAACAACTGGTGAAACAGGTTACTATTCCAGACTAAGAATTTATCCACATAATTTACTTCGAGAAAACAAACAGATTGCAACTGCAGGTGCAGATAGGGTTTCTGAAGGAATGCGAAGATCATGGGGAAAAGCAGTCAGTCTAGGTGCAAGAGTTAAGCAAGGACAATGCATTATGGAAATGTTTGTTAATACTGAGGCTCATTTAGTGGCAGCAAAAAAAGCACTTCATGGTGCATGTGTGAAATTGCCAGGAACCCCAACAATCCATGTTATTGAATGGAATAAATCATCACCATAAATTTTCTAAATCAGGTTTCTTATTTTTAACAAATTCTAAAAATTCTTTAAATTCATCTTTTGTTGGTTCTCGATTTAGAATTCTTTTTCATTGATAGTAAAAAGCGTTGTAAATTCTTCCAACTATTACACCAAGAGCAAATGATTTTGAATCATCAATTGTTGAAAGCAATTGAATTAATTCTTTAATTTCATCTTTGTTAGAAAGTGTATCTTGAATTTTTTGTTCTATTTTAGCAAGAAGAGTTTTATCCATAGTGTTCCTTAATTGAAATAGTAAAAAACAGTTTTACATGTAGTTTTGGATATAAATATCAAACAATTGACTTGGATCGAGCCAATTTTTCACAAAATAATTCAAATTGTCTTTTCAGATTAGTTGATTTCTCATGATTGGATTGTGTTTCAAATACTATTCATCAGATGTTCCACTTGTCTTTGATGAGGAAAACTTTAAGGCAGTTTGTGACAAGTGCAGAAACAAAAGTATTTCTCAATAATTATTCATTCAATTATAACAATCAGGATTCAGTGCTAAAACATGGATGCTCTACTACTGTACTAATATCATTTATGCTGAGTTTCGTTCTACGCCAACTATTTTGGATACATGAAGACCGATACTAGAACCGTATGTTCTTTCAACAGAGAGATATTCCCCTGCCTTAAGATGAATGGGGTATTGCCATTTGTGATGCTACACTTACAGTAAAAGTTCTTTCAAAAACATCCTTGGCTAGTTCTGTCTAATCACTTCAAAACTAAAAGAGTTAGAATCATATCTCATTGATCTAATGGTTTCTCCAATAATTTCAAACATTTTACAATACATTTTACATTGAATCTCAGACCAAATTGCACCCAGAGAATGTTTTTGCATAAATACTGTATTGTCTTTTCTATCTCTCATTATCATTGAGATTCCATTTTCCCTGTTCCATTCCAAAATTCTTCTACTTATCTCAGCAAAATCAAGGTTATCCACTTGAAATTCCATTTCGGAGATGACGACTTTAGCATTATGTTGCACAATTTTACCTATCTCGTTTTTCTTTATTGCATCATGTCGTTTCTTTAGAATTTCACCTGAAAGAGTAATATCTCCTCTGTATTGTTTTATTCTCTGAAAACGTAGCCAATCATGCACAATTTTTGCAGTCATTGCAGAAGGGTTGGTTCCATTTTCTTTTACTATCTTTAGATATTCAGTATGATCTTCTTTATTTAGTCGTACTCCAATTAGATTTGACATGGTTTAGTATCGATTTTGTGGATTATTTATTATTTGTTAACATTTATCAATAAAGTTATCACAGAGCCCATATGCAAGATTTGACTACCGGATTTTGATGACTAAAACAATTATAACAAAAAAAGTTCCAAATAGCAAAGGCATTAGTTGCCGAGGAATATTTTTCAATTGTATCACCTTATATCAAGACTATCCAAAAAAAATAGATCAAGAATTCACAAGAGAAATCTCCAAAAAAAGGACAAGTCAAGAAGAATTAAAAAGGACAAGAAAACTACATGAACCTTCTTGAAAATTCAATAAAATAAAAATTTCTAAAATTTAATCAAATTCGTTACAAGATATATTCATGTCTTTTTCTTCATCTAATATATTGAGATGATAAAGAATTGATTTTCTGCAAGAGATATTATCTTTCATCATTCCTGTTTTATGTAATTTACCTCATAAAGAGCGATAATTGGTTGTGAATTGTTGATTCCAAAATTTACAAAACATTGTAAATTCTTCAATATTGTTTGTCATAAACCAAATAGAATATAGGGATAGCATTTCATTAATCTTTGCCTCATCTGATTCATTTTGTTTTTGTTTAACCTTTACATTATGAAGTTCTTTGTGTTGTTGTGTTGCTTTCATGAATAAAAATACAAATTGATAAGATATAGGTTCTGTGATAACTTTGATAACATTTGTTAACAAATTCTTAGATGTGAGCTTCTCGAAGTTCTTCTAGTTCTCTTTTTTATATCGTCTTTGAGATTTTGCATGTCTCTTTT
Source organism: Candidatus Nitrosopumilus sp. (assembly GCA_029864335.1). GTDB lineage: Archaea > Thermoproteota > Nitrososphaeria > Nitrososphaerales > Nitrosopumilaceae > Nitrosopumilus. The sequence continues at coordinate 63,278 of JAOTTS010000004.1, forward strand.
GTCAGATTTTCTGAATTTCTTTAATTTCTCAATCTCATTGACCTTCTTTTGCAATTCTGTCTTTTCCTCATTTGTTTTATCTAACTCAGTTTGTTTTCTTGCAGAACCATCTATTGGTTAATTCAGACATTGCCTTTTGGTATTCTTTGAATAAAATCTCGATGCTCGACAAGCAATACATGTCGGCTAACGAGATTGATTTTACAGAATGACCCATCACTTTTTCAGTTAGTATGATTTTCATTCCATCTGTATTTTCAACAATAGTATTCCATCTTTTTCTGAATCCGTGCTCATTCTGTGTTTCGTATCTTCCTGATCATTTTTGCTGGTCTGTCCTCAGTTCTGATACTCTTATTGCATGCCAAATTGACTTCATGACAAGATCCTCATTCATTGAAATAACTTTTTGAATTCCTAACTGGTATGTTTTTCTAAATAGTGGTGAGTTTTTATCGATATATTCACCGTCATCTCTTATATATTCTAGGTATTTCTTTAGCCAATAGACAGCCTCGGCATGAATGAAAGTAGTGTATTCTTCCACGTTTCTCTCATATACTAATAGAGACATACATTCGTTTGGCATTTCTTGCAAATTTCTCAACTTGAGGTCTAGAATTGCTCCACGTCGTACACCTGACGCTGCAAGAGAATGAATTAATGCCTTTTGTCTTAGATCTCGTACACTAGAAAGCATCACGTTAATGTCTTTTGTGGTCCACATTTTTGTACCTGTCTTTTTGACTTTTGCAGGAAATAGTCTATGGATTTTTTTCCACCTTAATTCAATATCATTTGTCTCAAAGAATGCTTGAATTCCTGCCATGTATGTTCTCATTGAATTTGCACCAATTCTCTTCTTTAGTATCAGTACATATCTTCTACCATGATTTGTAATTGAGAAGTTTCTATTGCAACTATAGAATCATAATCTTTAAGATTATAAAAATTCTTAAAATTATCAAGAAAATAAAGATATTTTTTCTAGTGGCTTCAGTTTTTAGAGGTCTCAAACAGTAAAAACTTCTTTGCATATCTTTCTAGGAAACAAAATTTATCTAAATCCAACAGTAATTCGCTTAAGAACAGTTTAATATCCAAATTCAACCTCTAGGATTGTTGCAGTTATAGTACAGTCTGGTTAGTACTCGTGCTTGCCAAGTACGTGACCCGGGTTCAAATCCCGGTAACTGCACTCCACTTTCAGTTCAAATTACTATAAAAGTTTCAATTAAGATTTGATAGATGGACCTCATGTGTTGCCTGCCAAATAAGATTGGGATAGTTTTTAGTTTTATGAGAAGTGTTTAGAAAAAATTAATCATTTTACAATCGTCACAGGAATCTTGGATGTGTGAAGAACATAGTTTGAAGTACTTCCAAGAAATGTTTCTTTTATAGAACCTAAACCCCTAGCTCCCATTACAATTAGATCACATTTATTTTCAGCAGCAAATGAAACTATTCTTTCTCCTTCTTTACCATATTCCATTACATCAATAAATGGAACTTTATTTTGTAAACATTTTTTCTTTGCGATCTTCATGGAGTTTTTATAATTTTTATTTAATGCATTTCTAAGAACGATTTTTATAATTTTTATTTCGCTAGGGGATATTTCAATAACGTGTAATCCAATAATTTCTGTTTCTGACTTTTTTGCTAAAGATATTGCTTTATCTAATCCTCTCATAGAATTTTTAGAACCATCAAGAGGAACTAGAAATCTTTTAACAGTATTTGCCATGAAATTTTAAATATTACTTTCTTTTTTTAAGCTTTAGTATCCTCATTTGACATGTTCATTAATAATGAAGACATAAATCCATTATTTTTAGTTTTAAACATGGTGTATTATGTTCAGTTTTGAAACCCTAAATACGAAAACGATGTAACAAAATAGTCAGAGGAATATTATTTTCATTATACACAATATCCTATTGTGTATACTCCTTTGGCATTTAAAATTAATTAATCAATCAAGACAAATATTCATTTAATCAATAATTGTTAATGTACCGTTATGATATGCAAGTAATTTTGTTAATATCACAATGGCATCAAAGAAAAAAGTAGACAAGAAAAAGTCTGCAGCATCCAAGAAAGGTTGGGTTACACGAAGAAAAAACGCAAAGAAATAGTCAATTGACTATTATTTTTTATTACAAATTAGTCTAAAATTACCAGTATTCCAATTACAGTAGATGTAAACCCCACAACTGAGATAATCTTCTTCCAAATCTTTTCAACCAGTATGTTTGCAGATTCTACCTTTGAGATTCTCTTGCATTGATCATGAAGTATAGATTCTATTCCATCTAGTTTCTCAAAGATTCTCTTTATCACAACTTCTGGCAGCTCTGTCATGTGAGATTAAATGGAAAATCAGGTAAGAGAAGGATTGTTAATTTGTGCGTGATTTTTGTTATAAATGCATCTCGGCAACGGTAGTATGAAAGTTTAAAGAGGAAAGAGAACTAACAATTTCTTTTTGTTAGTTTGATTATTAATATTACAGGAGCTGCAAAATACATTCCTACATTTAATAAAATCAAACTTATTCCAAATCCCAAAACTTCTTGTTCAGAGTCCATACTGACATGATTTAGAATTGAAAGACTAGAAATCATTGGAGTAATTACAAGTTTGACAGCTTCTTTGAATAGTGGGTTTTCTCTTTCATAATCAGCTATGTGTGGACTAAATGAATAGTAGAATTCATTGAATGATTGCATAAATGCTGAACCTGATTTCGTCTGGAGTAGTTTGGAGTCTCTAAGTTCTCTGAGTTGTTGCACTTGTGGTGCAAGTTCTGAGTCATACGTGGCAGTAGCAATAAGACATCCACCACCTGCAGCCTGTACGGTTACTGGAAGAATAATAGAACTAGATACCATGCCGTCAGCACTTGAAACGTTGATTGTTACGGTAAATTGCCCAGATTCCTCAATTGAGATAATGATTAGATTAGTTGTTGCAGTTGTAATATCAGAATCAAGAACTACAGAAGTGTTTGAAAGGTTTGCAGTTATACCGGTTGTAGACGTCACAACATCTAAGTTGACAGTACCTGCAAACCCACTAATTGCAGATATGGTAATTGCTACTTCTGATGATTCATTTGGTTCAAGGGTTATTGTAGAAGGAGTTGCTGAAACTTTAATGTTAGGTTCGATATTAACCATTTCTGCATCAACTAGGGGTTCTGCAAAATTATCAGGATCGCCTGAAAATCCTTCTAAATCATTTTGTGGTACTCCATTAACAATTAACAAATCCCTAAACAATGAAACATCATTTCCATCAATACTTCCATCACCGTTAAGATCTCTACTTTCTTGCGCAACATATAATGCTGCGACTCCTGCTACATGTGGGCTAGACATACTTGTGCCGCTTAGATTAGTATAGCCGCCATCTCTAAAGGTTGATTGAATATCTACTCCAGGAGCTGCAATGTCAACTACAGAGCCAAAATTGCTAAAACTAGCTAAAGAATCATCACTTCCTGCACTAGTTAATGGACCTTGCGCACCAGACTTGCCATCAGAATCTGCTATTGCAGATACTGTAATGACTTCTGGATGACTAGCAGGACTAAACGATGCAGCATCCCTTCCATCATTTCCAGCAGCTACAACGTAAATTATCCCTGCTGAAACAGAGTTAGATATTGCTTGATCTAAAATCTCACTTGAAAACTCTCCACCCAGACTCATATTAACAACTTCAATTTCATCTGCATTTTGAGTAACATAGTCAATTCCACTAATAATAGAAGATGTACTTCCTTGTCCATTATCGCCTAACACCTTTACTGCCCACAACCTAGCTCCAGGTGCTATCCCTACAACACCCTCATCATTATCTAATGCTGCAGAGATTCCTGCAACATGTGAACCATGTCCCTGTCGATCGTCATTAGAACTACCTACAACAAAATTCACAAATTCTACCACATTCAAATCTGGATGATTCGTATCTATCCCTGTATCTAATATTGCAATATCAACATTAACTCTTTCATCTATGCCATCAATATTAGAAAGGGGATTCAAATCAGCATCAATTCTATCTATTCCAGTTGGAATCTCTTGTGCAAAAGCTACTACAACTCTGTCTGGTTCAATTGCAATTACTCTAGGATCTTCTCTTAATTGTGATAATTGATCTTCTGTTGCAGTAATTGCCATTCCGCTGAAAACATATCGGTAGATCTCTATACTTTCTATCTGATATGATTGGGTAACAAGTTCAGCAAATTCTGGTTCTTCTAAAATCATAATATATCTTCCTGGAATGATTTCTCCTCCTTTTGCTTCTTGTGCAAAAACTATCTGGCCTACTGATAACGTACCTACAATCAGAACAGCAGATAATGCCAGAAATAATAAGGCCTTATTTATTGTCATTGGATGATCACAAATTATGAGTTACTTAAAGTGAACATATTATATTCAGTTTTGAAAAGAGAAAGAAATTATCTATACTGTAATTATTCCATTTTCAACCATAAACTGTATTCCTTTTAGAAAATCTCCATCAGAGATCAATCCCTGAGACCACCAGTCAGCGTTATTTTTTATCCAAGATGGACTCCTGAGAGCCTGTGGTAGTTGATTGTGTAGTTTCTGGAATCTGTATTATTCCTTCTTTGATTAGAAATTGTATTCCACCAACAAATGCTTGGTCATCAATATTTCCTTGTACCCACCAAGAGGCGTTGTTTCGAATCCAGTCTGGAATTTGAGATGTTACATCAGGATTTTCTTGTATAGAAGATGGATTGTCTGAAATAATTTTTCCTTCTATAACTACTTGCTTGACAGGATGTTTATAATCAAAACTAACTATTATTTCCCCATTTGTTTCATCATGAGTAATTGTAAAATCATCTATACTCTTTTCATCAATTGTTATTGTGTAGGGTGGTTCTAACACATTACCAATGAATATTTCTGTAATGCCTTTTCCACTTTGTTCTAGTACTCCAAAAGATATTTTTTCATTTTGTGCATCAAAAGAAAAATCCTTTATAGTTGAACTGGTAGCTATATTGATTTCAAGCATCTGATCATCAAATTTAATTGATTTTTTATCTAGCACAAGACCAAAAGTTTTAGCATAATTTGATGGCTCAGAGATATCAATAGTGTTTGAAATTTTCACGGTTTCAAGTGATTCACGGAATTTTGAAAGTTTCTTGTCATATGTCTCATCTGAACCAGAAGCATATCCTATATCAATAAAATCATCGTTTGTTGCAAAAAGATAACCTATCAATTTCAATTTTGCATTCATTGTGGGTTCCAAACATTTTCCGGTAAATTCGACAGCTTTCATTCCATTTAATTCCAGAATTTTACCTGGTGGATATGGCGTATCACATTCAGGTTCTGGTATTTCTAACATCTTATCTAAATCACCTGTTACAACTGTCATCATTGCAAAATTGGGATTAATTTCAGAGGAAAAAGACTTAGTTGGCACACCTGACATTGCAGATGCGACATACATGTCATCTTGCTTTAACTTTACACCTTTCCATCCCTGTGGAAATTGGACTTCTAATCCTATATCTTCATTAATGTATTTTCCACTAAATTCAGTAGGTATGAGTTCTTTATCTATAACTATAGAATCAATCATTTCTTGTACTACAGGAAAATATTCAGAGAATCTCTTTTCGCTATCAGAAGTGAACTGAATCATATACACTTTTGTGTCAATTGCCAGAAAAATATTAACGCCCTTTAAATCAAAACCTGCATTTGTTCCAGTATAAATTTTCTTAACTGCGGGATTGCCTGATAAAATAATTTCATTTGATTCGACAAGATTGAAGTTTGAGAATTGTTGACGATAACCATCCATTACAGTTTCAGCATATTGAGAAGGATCTGCCTTGATGGGGCTATCTAGAATGATAATTCCAAAAGTCTCTTGGTAAACATCTTGAAGATTATCAATTGGTGCCGTAAAGATAACTGTGGTTGTTGGCTCATCTAATTCAGACTTTGCCCAAGAAGAAGGATATTCAATTTTTATGCCATGAGTCAGGTTCTCATATTGGAGTAATGGAGGAAGCGACTCAATGTCAAGAGAATTAATCATCTTTTGTATGGTATGAGTATAGTCCGAAAACTTTTCTTCTTCTGCAGTAAATACAACACTACGCAATGTTTTCTTTTATTGTGGTAAACATTGCTTGTTCAAAACTGACATCTTGATTTCTTATTGTGTAGGTTGTCTTTGCATTATTTCCAGAGATGGTAATTGATTCAGAGTCTAGGATGTTAACCTCGAATCCCAGTAAGGTAAACTCACTAACTATACTCTGAATTGTAGCATCAGCATACTCATCTATGGTACTAGTTTCCATATCCTTTAGAAATTCATTGTATACAGTTTCACGTTCATGCTTTAATGGAGGAGAGCAAAAACACATCTCAGACCATTGAATAACATCAGGTTCAGTTATCTTAGCACGTTTCATTGAATTGACAATTTCTTGACCATCAGGTTTCTGATTCTGAATTGCACCATCAGTTAGTTTTTGATAAAATTCGTTCATTTTTTCTTCAATGTATCTGGCTTTTACTGAATAAATTGCCACGAATCTACATTGTAATCTATATTATTATTTTTTACATTGATAATTTCTTAGTTTTTCCACATTAGTGCAAAATCTAGAGCCCTAACTATATCCCCATACACGTTGTGCTGGGGTTATAGTTTAGTGGTTTATTTTCGGACCCACGTGGAAACTGAAGTAGGAACAAAATCACCTTATTACATATTCCATTTACAAAAAATCAATTTCTAATTTTAGAATAGATATGAATAAGAAAAAAGAAATGTTTATGTCTCTTTTATGAGAGACTTTACCTTTGCCTCAAGGTCTGGAGTTATGGTATCATGTCCATGCAGCTTTGCATGCTCTGCTATCTTTTTCATCAGTTCTTCTTCAGTGTTTTCAGTTGCACTCCACGAGCACTCTGAGTGGACATGGGAGCAGCTAAATGTCTTTGCCATAGTTAGGATAGTTTTACATGCTATTTATCTTGATTCAAGTCAAAAAAATCTTGGAAAAAACAAATTCTCAAAAATAATCAGGCTTCAAAGATCAAAAGTATAGAGAATGGTAACGTAGATCATCAGATATGCCACACACTTTCATCAATCCAGAATAATCTAACGCTTCATGTTTTATGGTAAATCGAAGATAATGATTTTTGAGTTTAAAAAATCTAAAATATCAATCTGAATGATCTTTTAATCTATGTACAATAATTAAGACATTTTTACGTTTGTTTACTTTGACCTCAAAATCAGAAAATAATTCAAGTTTGCCTATTTTACAATACATTTCTGTTATAGAGTACTTCTCCGCCAGCAATAACCATTGCATCAAATACACTTCCTGCCATATTTCTTAGTTTTCTATAATCGATTGAAGGTAAAACATTCTCATGAACTATTTTATTACGATAATAAAGAATGTCTTCAAAGTTCTCCCAATTATTACGTAATAATGGGATGTTACGTATGTGACAAAATTCGTGTTCTACACCCTCATTATTGAAATTATCATAGTATTTTTTAGCTTCTTCCATGATGTCTATTCCTAATAATTCTTCATAGATCGTTTTTACACGTGATGGACTGGCATGACTCCCTGAATGTGCAAGTGCACTTGCAGGATTATCTTCGTAGTTTCCATCAAGAATAAGATTTAGTTTGTCCACCAGCTTGCTCCCAACTATATATGCAATTGATTTAAAATAGACTTCAAAAATTGTGACTGTTTTTACTATCACATGCTCTATTAACGCAGTACGAATTATCTCGTCTTTGTTATGTAGAAATTGTATTTCTATAAGCAGTGGTTTTATTTCTCCAAACGTGGTAATTGGATATCGTCCTAATCATTCTTTGGGTATAAGCGTACTATTTTCTCTGTATCTTACTCTTGCTTTTTTCCTCATGGTCTAACCTTTACACAGAATATGATCTAATTTGATTATTATTCTAAATCGCATGTAACGACTGACTTTCTTTTCTTTTCTGAACCTCATGAAGTAAGCACAGTTCTGCAAATGCATTTTCATCAAAGTGAATATTCTTTAGAGCATTTCTTCGTTTGATTTGAGGATACTCACTATATTTTCTCCTGTTTATTGTTCTCCCACCAGTTTTAGGTCGGAATCCTCTCCATTGCTTGAAAAATACTGCAACTCCTTGATCCTTGCATTGGTCTATGATTTCTTCAATCCATTGTTTTTTTACAGGACGATAATGATGGCCACTTTCACCACCAATAATTACCCAATCTATGCTCTTCAAGTTTAATTTTCCAACAGAAGCAATTAGAGGTTCAAAACTGATGAATCGGGTATGACATTTTACTTTTCGCAGATCATTAATTCTTGAAATGTAATCTCTGCTTTCGATGCTGGTTCCCATCCACATGTAGTTTGGAATTTTGTGGCCAAAATACTTGAAAAATAATTCTGAAAATTCCACCATTCTTTTTGGTCGTTTAGTTAGAATTTGATAATCATACTGATTAGCTTGAATCATGGTAGCAAAACACCTACCAGTAAACTCAAAAATTGAATTTTCATGAAACAAATCAGATATACTATTGACAAAGATTTTTTTTGGTTTTTTCCAAGTTAAAGGCAAATCAACATCTGAAGGATGTTCAACATACAGAAAACCTTTTTTGTATTTCTGCAATCCCATGGCTTTCAATCTTTTGGTTAAAGTTTCAGCATAGCAATTCCTACATCCTGGAGAAATCTTCGTACATCCAGTAGCAGGATTCCATGTTGCTTCAGTCCATTCAATACCTGAACCTCTGCCATAACTCCTTCAACTAATTATTATCCAATAAATGTTTAAGATTAGTGTAGAGACAATGGCTAGGTAATAATCAGCTGTTTGTACTTCTATTCTTAAAATGTAATTAAGGTGTAATAACCTACACACTAAGTGAGTTTTGATATAAATGGCTGGATAAAAGGGAAAATAACCCCATTTTTTGAAGAAATTAAGCCAATAAAAAATGATGGAGATACTACGTCTCCTGGAAACATGTGGTCTTTTAAAAAAAGAAGTTGCACTTCATCTATACATTCCAAGTTATTATAACATAATTAAAAATCATTTTAAAAATTGGTATTACTTTGATCCTTTTTGCGGTAGTGGACTGTTTGAATTTACAAAGCCTTCTATTCTAAAAGGAGAGAAATTTCCTGGTTCCCCCATAATTACATTGGCCATAATGTGGACTCCAGATTTTCTTTTTGAGGATGATCTAAACTGACCCAATGAGACAGATATGGGACTGATTTTAGTAATCTCACAGATCTTGCCCCTGTCTTACCATCTACTGCAATTACAGCCCCGATGTCATCAAATTTGACATGTTTTAGCTTCATCGAGAGTAATTCACTGGGTCTGGTTCCAGCTTCTGCCTGTACTGCAAATATTGCCCTATCACGGGAGTTTTTGCATGCATAGATTATTCTGTCATAATCAGATTTTTCAATAAGATTCTCCCTGACCAGTTTGTCTGATACCAGTCTTATCTTGACATCCTTTGTTTCTGGAGGGTCACCCACTTCCTTGAAATCCTGAGCCAAACTTTGCCCATCTGAAAAACATCTTGAGGTATTTCTTGGCATCAGCAGTGCTGTTTGTCTCCTTTCCCTTGTGATCACTGTATATCTCGACAACATTGTACACCAAAGTATCAATATCACCTTTAGATGCATCAGTCCAGTTCTTGTTTAACATTCTGGAAAGAGTCAATAATGCAATAAGATTTCTACAACGATATGCTTTTGCCAAGGACAGTTGTACAAAATACTAGTCATATTTTTTGATTAACTGGTAATTCTCATCAGAAAGATCTTTTTGCAATAACTTGTAAACTCGATTAATCCTGTCATCATAATCATGGATATCATTTTCTTTTTTGTTGATGATTTTTGCCTGTGTTTTCATTCGGAATTATCTATAGGCATACAAATATTTGAACTCTGAGTTCATAACACGGTAACTGCACCACTTATTTTTGATTTTTTGGAATTAGTGCATTATTAATAATTTCTAATGCATCCTGAGCTTTTTCTGGGCGAGGCAACTGAATCATAAACACATTATCTTTTCCATAATTTGATTTTGGAGAAGATAGTGCAAACATGGATGTTTTTGCAAGAGTTTCAAAAAAGTCAAGATGGGTTTTTGCATTTATTATAAATGCCTCAACAATATTTCCTTTAGAAAATGTCAAAACAACTTCAACGAAGACATTACCCAATCCATCTTGTAAGATGTTAAGATCAGTGTTAATAGACAAAGATTGTCCTGCAACTTTTGCAAGCATGTCATCATATTTTTTTTCTTCAATCATGATACATGGTGTTTCTTTACCGTCAAAATCAAAAGTAGTGATTCCGTTGTGTACTAGTTCCATTAGTTTTTTTAATTCATCAGACATCTTTCTTTTCCTCTAGCATAGGCACTATTTTATCTCCAGCTTTTACTAGAAATGGAGAAATAAATGCAGTGATTATAGAAATAATACCTATCAATGGGAACAAGAAAGCACTAACGGCCCCTATATCGACTCCAACCTTTATAATTACAATTGAGAATTCACCCCTTGGAGCAGCTAACGTAAATGCCGAACGTATTGCTTTACCACGTCTTTGTCGGAAGATAATATTTCCAACCAAGTTTCCACCAAACTTCATTCCAGTAGCAACTGCTATCAAGGCAATTGCAATGAAAAGATAATTTTCAAGTTCTGATACATCCATCAAGGCACCTACTGAAATAAAGAAAATTGCTACAAACATGTCTTTAATTGGACTGGAAAGTAATTTTGCAACTTCAGCAGATTTTGATTCAGCTACTAGCACCCCTGCCAAAAATGCACCAATTGCAACTGATAATCCAACAATGTTTGCAAGTAACGCATAACCAAAGCAAACACCTAGAACACTAAGCAATAGAATCTCGCGATGCTCAGCTGCTGCAACCTTGTCAATTAATGGTGGAATTAATCGGGTTCCAATTGTGAATGTTCCAACTATAAGACCAGATGCGACCAGTGCAATTATTAATACTGACTCAATAGATACGGCTCCAACTAAAGCAATTGATTGTAACGATGAAATCAGAATAACTGCGATTATGTCCTCTACAATCAAAATTCCTAAAACAAGAATTGAAGATTCGTTTTTGATCCTTCCCATTTCCTCTAAAATTTTGACAATTATTGCAGTACTAGAAATAGATAATGCTGCTGAAATAAACAATGCGTCTAGAAATCCCAAATCCAATGCAGTTGCAGCATAAAATACTACACCTAATGTTAAAAATAATCCCAATGTTCCAACTCCCACTGCCACTCGCCCAATACTTTTGATTTTGGCATATGGAAACTCAATCCCAATTACAAAAAGAAGTAAAATTACACCAATTTCAGCAAAAAGATTCAATGCAGAAATGTTAGATAGTATTCCAACGCCTCCCAACACATCAGTAGATGGACCGCCTTCAGGCAATACCCAGGACCAAAACGGTGAAAGAGGACCAATGAGCATTCCAGCAAAAAGATAACCAATGATCAGTGGTTGTCTAATTTTAAAAAAAGCCAAAGTAACTACGGCACCAATTATCATGATAAATGCTAAATCAGTGACAAATGTTGCATGAGGAAGTTCAGGAGTAATCTGTTCAATTAAACTAGTAACAGTTGTGTTAAGTGAGCTGTGAATTTCACTAGTATCTAATTGAAGTAAAATGTTTTTCATGTTTTCATTTAACAAATTTGTTTAAAAATAATTTCTAACTGAAAATTTTGAAATCAAATTAATGAAAATAAAAATAATTGAAAATAGGCTCAATAGTCGTAATCTTTAACCTCTTTATGATCATTCATTATAATGATTCTGCAGAGTGATGATTAGGTCATCTGAATAATATGTAGAGAAATGACTTGGGGTATCTGACTGCATCATTGGTTACCTCATAATCACCTTAGTATTAATAGTACGGTACCATACCGTACTATATGATTCAATGTGAATATTGTACAAGAGGGTTTATCGAAACAGCAAATGGTCTGGTCGAGAAGACCTTTCACGAGTTACTACACGAACCAACTGTTGTAAACAAGTAACTCTTTACATTTTTTATTTTAGACCCAACTTTTTTATCATCATTTTTTAATTGACTGTATATGGCAGGCAAAACTATAAACAAAAAGACATCTGCCCAACCAAAAAAAGTTGCAAAAAAAGTTGCAAAAGAGCCAACGCCATCAGCATTACTAAAGAAGGTAGCATCAGTTTCAGATTCTAACAAGGCATTACAAAAAGAGATCAAAGTCATGTCAAAAATTTTTGGAGAAAACCAAAAAGTCCTACTATCAATGAAAAGTATGATTGACACATTAACATCAACATTAGAGTATATTCAGAAACAATCAAAACAAATCAACATTATAGAAGAGGATACTCAAAAACTGTATGCAGGATTAAACCAAGTAAGAACTCAATCCAATTTAGTAGGTAAGATTAATGATCAAACTGCAAAACTACAAGATGAAATAAATAAAATTTCAGAAATTCAAAAAACAACAAAGCCTCAAGAAATATCTCAGCAAGTACAAGACAGTATGAATTCAATTAAGAACAATTCCCAAATGATAATAAAAATTGCACAAAGAATTGATGAAGTAAGAGATGATCTCAGAAAAGTTTCTGGAAAAACAGATTCATTTTTAGAAATTAGCTCTGAGATGAACAAACTAAAAAATAATCTTGATGAAATCTCAGATAAAACTGCAAAACTAGATACGGGAAATCAAATCATACAAAGCCTCAAACAAGAATTTGAAAGAATTGCAGAAGGTGCAATTTCGACAACAGAACTTAATGCAGAACTTGAAGCAATCAAAGTTACAATTGATTCAATTTCTTCAAAAGCATCAAAAATTGATTCCCTTGGAGGAGTAATAGATGGTCTCAAACAACAATTTGAGACAATCTCTGCAAATGCAAAATCTGCTGAAAATCTAAGTATACAGACAATGAGAGATTTAGGAGGTAAAATCGATAAAATTGAGACTGAAATTGGAGGATTGTCAAAAAGAGCAGACTCCACAGCATTTGTAGGTGAAGGACTCAAATCAGTTCAGGAAGACATTTCAAATTTCAAGCAAAACGTCTTTGATAAAACAAACAGCATAGAGCAAAAAATAGCCTCAGCTTCAGATATTCTAAAAAGGCAAGACGCGTCAACGGTAGAATTTCATAAAAAATCAGATAAATTATTTGAAGAGATACAGTCAATTAAAAATGTCACAAACAAGGCAACAAGTGATTCATCAAAAGAGATGATGGCATTGCTAAAACTTTCAGAATATCAATCAAATGTGAGAATGAATACTGAATTAAAGTATGGGGAATTAAAAGACATTGAAAAGATGGCATCACAAACCGCAGACATTGTAAATCTATTTGATAGAATATCAATAGAGTCTGGCGAAAAGATTCCTCTACCTCAAGAAGTAAGACAATGGGCAGTAAGTAAAATTTTAGATTGTGCTGACAAGTGGGAAGTTCGATTCAGTGATGTCTATTCAATTTTAACTAATGCAATAGGCACAGATATGTTAAAAGAAACAATTAGAGTTCAGCAAGTAAGAGATATTTATGGAATTAGAGCAGTAGATGAACTAAGAAAGGATCTTAATATTCCTTAAACTCCAGTCTCATCTATTTCTTTGAATTGTTGTTTCTTTTTCTTTAGTGCAGCAAAGATTCCCAAAATTGCTGCAATCCAAATTGTACTAAACATAATGTTTGCAACACTTACGTACATGTACGGAGTAGCATCCATGATATTGGTTTTCAAGGATAGTGCTCTGCTGTTGATATCTAGCATTCCTGTATGATATGCAGAACTGTCCTTCGGAACAGTTGAAATTTTCTCAATACTTGCAACCATCGTATCTACATCATTTTGTATTCTAAGCAAGTTTGTAGATTCTGTAGCGAATATCCAAACGGGGTTTTTTGAAATAACATCATCATTAGCATCGGTGGTTTCAGATACATGGTCCATTACAAGTTCCAGGTCTTCATGAATTGCCAATAGATGACTCTTTATTATTACAGGATCAGATGAGCCTACAATTCCATCAAGATGTCCTCTAATCCTGTCTAGAGGATAGATATCAGTATTGTAACCATAAATTGCCATAAATCCTCCAAAAATAATAATTCCAATAATTCCAATCATGGAAAGTTTGTAAACAGTATTTGCCATTTTTTCCTTCTTGGCTTTTGGTAGTGGATTACTTGATTTATTTCTTTTAAATCGCGTATGAGACAAGCTCATATATGCAATATAGAAAAATCCTGCAGCCTGAAGTCCAATAATAGGAACAAAGATAGGATTATTTGAAAAAACTGCAATAAAGATTCCCATTATACCATATACTCCAAAAAAAATCTCAAGTAGTGTGACTTGTGAGAATGGTAGATTGTATGCATTGTCTTTCCAATCATCTTTAGTTTTTAAGATCCCATATTTTGGAGTTCTAAGAAATTCATTTTTCTTTCCAATAACTGCATCAAATACTGCAACTGTATTATTCACTGACATTCCTGCATTGTAAATTAGCAATGCCGGAAGTATCTTGGCTTTAGACTTCCAAGACTTTTGGTACATACTTTGCATGATCATAATGTACGCACCAGGTCCCATTGCAAGATATGTTGCAATAGTTATTGCAGGAAGAAAGCTAATCACATAAAGATTGACTTGTCCTGCCAGTAAAATCGGTAATGCCAAAAACTGTATTAACATTAATGGATAAACAACATGACGAGTTAGTTGAATGAATGCCTGAATTTTTGCTTCAATTGCAACTTTACGTTTTAGTGCAATGTCAGTAAGTAATTTTATTGCACATTGGATAGAGCCTTTTGCCCAACGGAATTGTTGTCTTTTTGCAGCATTCATCTGTACTGGAAGTTCTGCATCAACTACAATGTCAGGCAAGAACAAACATTTCCAGCCTTTCATTTGTGCTCTGTAACTTAGATCAAGGTCTTCAACTAATGTTGCAGTATGCCAGCCTCCTGCATCCTCAATACAATCACGTCTCCAGATTCCTGCAGTACCATTGAAGTTCATAAACAGATGAGAGTTGCTTTTTGCTTTTTGTTCTATTAGAAAATGAAAGTCAAGGCTTAGTGCTTGTGCTTGAGTAATTGCAGAATAGTTTTCATTTACATGTCCCCAACGACATTGAACAAGACCGATCTTTGAGTTTGTAAAGTGTGGAATTGCTCGTTTAAGAAACCATGTTGGTGGAATAAAGTCCGCATCAAAAATAGCAACAAGTTCTGTATCAGTTGTTTTCATTGCATGCTTTAGTGCTCCTGCCTTGTAACCACTTCTGGTTCCACGTCGCACATGCTCTATTTGAAATCCCTGATTTTTGTAATCATCAACTGCATTTTCAAGTAAATCAACAGTATCATCATCTGAATCATCTAACACCATAATTCTCATTTTGTCTTTTGGATAATCCAAATTGCAAACTGCATCTACCAGTCTTTTTGCAACATACTTTTCGTTGTATATTGGCAGTTGAATTGTAATTGACGGATTTCCCCAATCAGTAGTGGTGAGAATCTCTTTTCTTTTTCTTGAAAGAAATGCAAGATAGTAAAAATTGCAAGTATATGCAGTAATGATAATAGCTGATAATATGAATAGATCAAAAACAAATTGGGTGAAAGGATTGATTGCCATATCCCTAATCTCACAAAATGACTAATCGCTATTTATAGTTGCAATAATTGATTATTTCTGCTCGAAGATCTTGATTGCTTGTGGTGGGCATACACCTTCACATGCAAGGCAAAAGATACAATCGGGCTCTTTTGACATTAGTGGTTTTTTGTCAGATGCAGGATTTCCTGGAGTATCAAACCACTCGTAGACTCCTACTGGACATGCTTCTATACAACCACCATCTGCAATACAAATATCATAATCTACTGAAACAAATTCTCCCCAAACACCCATTATACCATTGCTTGTACCCTTTCTACCCCAAGTCTTGATTGTATGCTCTGGTGCTTCATATGGAGAAGAAGGTTTCATCTTTGCTTTGTATTCTAAATCAATAGGTCCTGGTTTTGCACCATCTGGGATTTCAATATCTGCATCGTCTTCTTCAGCATCATCTTCTTTAGCTTCAACTGGTTTTGGTTTTGCACCAAGAACAATTTTTGCCAATGGAGTTAGTTCTTCTAGTTTTTGAATTGCAGCAACTTCAGAAATTTTTTCAGTTTTTGCAAAATAAGATATCATTTTGTCTGCCAAGATGGTGTTACGTAAAATAGTATCAATTACCATTTTTGCAAAATGGTCTGCTTTTTTTCTATAGTCTTTGACCCAGTTTGGATCACCGAATTTTTCAATTGGGAATATTTGATAAATAATATCAACCACTTCACCGGTTACGATTTCTACTGTAACTGAAAGTTCAACTTCTTCGTATCCTTTAGCATCAACATCATCCATGTTTTGCTCCTTCCAACGATATGTTGCGTAAATCCTATCAGCATACATGTCCATTTCAAATGCCTTTTTGAGACCATCATGTACGGATTTTAGTTCTGTTGGTTCTTCTAATTTAATTGGTAATCGGTATAATCCAAGTTTATAACCATGTAAAGGATAAACCCCACGCTTTGCAGTTGGAGCCTCCATGGAATAAACTCGATCTTTTAAAAGTAAAGACATCTAACTTTGATGATTCGATTTTATTTAAAAAGGTTATCAGTCATCATCTGGACACGTCAACTCTCTGAGTTCGATGTATTTTTTTTCCATGGCTTCGGCATGTTCTAAAACTTTGGATAGATCGTGCGAATCCTTTGCAAAATACCACCTAATCACTACCCAGTGCCCAATGCCATCCATATCATGAATCATGCCCTTATCTGCTTTGACATTTAATTTCTCATCAATTGATGTCTCCTTTATGGTAAGGCCTCGTTTGGTTTTGTCTTCTAAGATAAAATGAGTATTGCCGTCTTTGATAAAATAGAAATTGCCTTTTTCAAGTACAGGAAGGTCTAGTAGCAATTTATTTTTCCACAGGATTTCCTATCATGTTACCCCATTCAGTCCAAGAACCATCATAGTTTCGAACCTTGGGGTATCCAAGTAGATATTTTAGGACAAACCAACTGTGAGAAGATCTTTCTCCAATTCTGCAATAACAAATTACATCTTTATCAGGAGTAACACCTTTTGGCTCATAGTTTTGTCTTAATTCTTCAACTGCTTTGAAAGTTCCATCAGCATCATTGACTGCAGTTGCCCATGGGATATTATTTGCACCTGGAATATGTCCGCCTCTTTGTGCATGCTCCATTGGATATTCTGGAGGGGCAGTAATTTGACCAGTAAATTCTGCGGGTGATCTAACATCAACCATTACAGTATCTTCTTTAGATAATGCACGGCTCACATCAAATAGATATGCTCTGAGTCCTTCATCTGGAGGTTGTGCAATGTAAGTTGTTGGTGGTAATTGTGGTTCATCAGTGGTGTAATCTCTATTTTCTAATTCCCATTTCTTTCTGCCACCATTCATTATTTTGAGATTCTCATGACCATAGATTTTGAAAACCCAGAAAACAAATGCTGCAAACCAATTGTTAAAGTCCCCATAAAGAATTACTTCGGTATCAGCAGTAATTCCGTTTTTAGCCATCAAGGCTTCAAATTGTTTTTTTTCAATAATATCTCTAGTAACTGAATCATTAATGTCACGTTTCCACCAAATCAGAGTTGCGCCATTAATGTGACCTTTTTGATATCCATTAACTGGATCATAATCAACTTCGACTAGTTTTCTATTTTGATTTGGAGGATTTTGGGATACCCATTCAGTATCAACTAAAACTTCAGGATGTGCGTAACTCATGATGTTTTTTCCATTGTTTTCATACTTATTTGTTTTTTTCTAAAACACTCCAAAAATATCATTTTTAAGTACAATGAGATTCAGTAGAACTAATTGAAGCTTCAAAACGTTGCAGTGATAAGTAAAGTAGGTTCAAAAGATTCAGAGAAAGCTGCAAGAGAAGTTGCAAAAAAGTTTTTGGCAAGAAAATCTACAGTTTATACAATTTCCCCAGTTGTGGTTGAAGGAGCAAAAGAAATAGAAGATTTGGCAGAGATAAAAAAAATAAAACTCGATCTAGTTATTACCCTAGGTGGTGATGGTACAACTCTCAGGGTTTTTAGAAATCTTCAAAACGAGACACCAATTTTGACTATAAACGTGGGTGGCAACAGGGGAATTTTAGCAGAAATCACAATTGAAGAAATCGATGATGCAATAAATGAAATTTTAAAAGATAATTTCTTTTTGGATAAAAGAATAAGAGTAGTAGCATCTTGTGGCGGAGTAGAATTTCCTCCCGCATTAAATGAGATATACATCAGCAGAGTAAACTTGACTAAAACTGCAGAGATTGAAATTAAATTTCAAAATGATACGGTAAAACAAAAAATGGATGGAGTAATCATTGCAACTCCTAGCGGATCAACTGGGCACTCGTTTTCATTGGGAGGACCAATCTTGCATGAGAGTTTGAATGTTTTAATAATCACACCTGTTGCGCCAGTATACAGATTAGCATCAATAGTTGTTCCAGATGAGAAAATTGAAATTATTTGTTCTCATGATTGTAACATTGCAATGGATGCACAAGTTATCAAAACAGCAGGGTATGAAGAACCAATAATTATCAAAAAATACAACAAACCAGCAGTCTTTGTAAGATTAAAAAAGCGGGGACTGAGGCAAATGAGCAAACTTGGATTTTAGAATTTTAGACGCTAGTGCATTTTATGCTGGAGTTCCATTTGGATCAGCTGATGATTGCTACACAACATCTTTGGTTTACGATGAAATTAAACATATAAAGAAAAACCAGGATGTACTTGGAACTTTACTTGAAACAAATAGATTAAAAGTCAGAGAGCCTGACAAAGAATCAACAATGGCTGCAGTAAAGGCTGCAAGAGATACTGGAGACTATCAACAACTATCAAAGCAAGACGTTTCAATCATTGCATTGTGTATTGAGTTAAACGGCGAGATAATTAGCGATGATTTTGCAATTTCAAATGTTGTAAGAAATCTAGGCCTGAAAATATCACCAATTATGACTCAGGGAATTACAGATGTAGGAAAATGGGCACATTATTGTCCAGGATGTAGAACTAACCATGACTCTGGAAGTGAATGTCCAATGTGTGGAACGCCATTAAAGAGAAGATTACTCAAGGGGTAACTTTTTTCCATTCCACTCTACAAAAGATCCGTCGTAGAGTTTTATATTATCAAATCCTGCAATTTTTAGTTGTAAAAATAGATTTGATGCTCTGTGTCCATGCATGCAGTAGCAAACTATTTCTTTGTCCTTTGAGACATTATTTTGCAAAAATAACTCATCTAGGAATCCCTTGTCACGAAATAGATTTCCGTCATAACTAATCCCTTCAATAAACGGAATAAGTTTTGAGTTTGGTAGATGTCCATCCATGAATTCCTGAGGACTACGTGCATCTAAAATTTCAAAATCATTCAAATGATTTTTTAGAAAATTAGATTCTATTCTGATTTTATTATTTATTTTTGGAGAAAATTTTGTAGGTTTTTGAGTTGCTGTTTGACGCGTTAATTCAAATCCATGTTTTTGTAAATCAGATGCATTTACATTGAGTAGACACGTTTTTTCATGTCCAAAATACAAAAACGTCCAAAGAATTCTTGCAACAGATGGATCCATTGCATCTCCAATCAACAGAACTGTTTTTGATTCATCGATTCCTAAACTACTAAAGAGTTTGGTAATTTTTTCTTGTTCAATTACTAGGTTAGAACCAAATTCATCAAATCTAATTACCTGCTCTATTGAAAGTGACTGAGCATTTGGGAGATGCCCATAAAGGAACATTGTTTTGGGACGTGAATCTAAAATCACAATTTTAGGATCAGATAGATGTTCTTTGAGCCAATCAACTGATACTAACATAATAAATTTATCTTTGTTAAATTATTAATTTGTATCATGCAAAGTTTTTTGATTAGATTTTTTTAAATGTTTACTTTTAGAGTCCAGCATATTTTTTATTTTCTTGGCTCGTGCTTCACCTAGGCCCTCAACTTTTGTCAAATCAGCAGTTGTTGCGGTAAAAACTTTCAGAGGGGTACCAAATTTCTCCAGCATTCGAATTGCAAATTTCTCTCCAATTCCAGGTAAACTACAAAGTGCAGATAGTTGTTGTTGTTCTAGATCAGTTGATTTTTTTATTTTTTTCAGATACGGTCCTTTGTGAGATTCTTTTCTAGAGCACATCGATACCAATAATTTTGCAGTGTGAGTAGCACTTGGTGTAGGAATGATGGGGATTTTAAAATCAAGAACTACTGTAGATATTGCACCATAAAATATTAGAGGATTTTCTGTAATTTCTTCAATTTCATCTACATTTCCCTCCATGAGAACAATTGGATTCTCAAAGTGCTCCTTTAGTCTTGAGCACTGATCAAATAGCCTTCCATCAAAGACTGATGCCATTAGATCACGAATACTTTTCCGTTCAACAATTGTTTCAGGTCCAACAATATAATCTCCAATAGGAAGTGTCTTCATCTCAAGATTCATTCCAACTGATTTTAAGAGTTCAGGAATTCCACTTTTGCGCTCTCGCTCATCTACAATGATTCGGAGATTTTCTAATTTCATTAACAATACTTAGAATGAATTCTTAATATCTTATATGAAATAGAATTGATGATTATTTTCTAGGATTATCTTCTGTTGGTGGTGGAGGATTTGCTGAACCGCCTTTCATCATTTCAGTAATTTTTGTTTCTTGTTCTTTGAGTGATTCTTTTAGACGTGTTTCTTGTTTGTCAAGTACAGTTACACGTGTTTTTGCCATTTCTGCTCTTTCTTTCAGGTCATCAATTAGTTCTTGTTTTGTTGATTTTATCAAAACAGTTCCTGCTTGTTTAAAGACTGCATCACCATCTGCAACTTTTTTTAATTCGTCTAGTGCCTTTGCAGTTTCGGCTTTTTCCATCTCAAGATGTTGTTTTTGAGTCATTACTGATTGGAGACTTTGTTGAGATTGTTGTAGTTTCATTATTTGCTCTTGAAGCCATGGAGGCATTTGTGGGGATGACATAATAACTCAAAAATTTTATTTCATTATATCTTTACCGATATGGGACAATAATGGCTTGATCTTGTTTCGAATGTTATATTTAGGAACGAGTATTCACCCCAAACATCATCAGACTATAAGAAACTCAAACAATCCTTAGGTCCAGGTCTTTAACTGTTAAGAGAATTTTCTAAAATATTTTGAATGTAGCTTTTTTGGAACTGTTCAGTAGACAAACTCGATTATTCTATATCCTTTGGAATTTCCATTTATCCTTGATAGAAAAAACAGATAAAACAGAATCAAATCTAAAGAGTAATTTGTGCTCAATTTTTGATAAATTCTAGTTTGACGAGCAGATTATTTTTAAATTACAACATAGTTTACCTTATCTAATTCATTGAAGTCCATTTTTACATTGATTTCATGCTAGATGTGACTGCTGAATAGACTTCATATTTCTAGCTCAGATGGTTTTTATCTACAAGTTGAGATATGACTAGTGGGTTAAACTATGAAAATTATCATTAAAAGAAAAGAGCCGATCAGAGTATACCATGAACCCAGAAACGTGACTATTCATCCAAAAGGCAAAAAGGTAGACACATTCAATTCAGACGGGTCGCTGCTTGAAACATTTGAACTTATAGACAAAGATGTTTCATGGGTTGAAGATCATGAAAAGGATCTAATGGAACTTGTCCTGACTTTAAACGTAAAATAATGTAGAGTAGAATGGTTTTAAGTAGACAAACTATCGTATAACATAACCCATATTTTTACAGATCGTACATTTGACATTTCTGACAAACTCTTCACCAGATGGAGATATCAAATTTGTGTTAACTGAAACCTCTATCGTAGGAGTCATTTTACAGTTTTTGCAATAAAGTTTTTCCATCCTAAATGTGATATTTAGATTATTCATGACAGTGGATGTTTTTAAGATTTAAAAAGATCAATCATACATAGTATAGAAAAATTAATCCGTTGAAAAAAGTGAACACTAGTTTAATTGGTTATCTTAATCATTAAAGAAGACCACCAATATTCAAATGAAGATTTTGTGATCAACATTCTCTTTTCTGACCTCACTGATTTTCAATCTACAGATAGACTTTCAGTTCGTATGAATATTCCATGATCTTTTGGAATAGACATGGGTAGGATATGAGATCTAAGTAAATGAATTTTGGAAATTAAAGAGAGGATTATTGCATAATCTTATGATGATAATAAGATGAACCTGACTGCAAGACTCCCCAATACAATCTGGTCCTATTGAATAACTGGTCTATGTTATACACTGTATGGCAAGTGCTTGATATTGTGTTGAATTTTTTTCCATAAAAGATAAAGGATGAAAATGATAGTAAGTCTTTTTTAACATAATTTATGGAATTTAATTATTCATAATCTTGCATAGGATATTGAAAATATTGTATGTTGTAATTTAAAAAAAGGACACATGGCGTCTAATTTTATGTGTATTTTTTCATACTAGATGCCATCAGTTCCATCATATTTTTATTCAGTGCACTGAATATCTTGGTGTTTTCACTGAATACATCAAATACTTTTTTTGATGTTTCGGTAGAATCAAAAACAAATTTGTTTTGACTTTGATATGCATTAGTTGCTCTCTCCAGCATATTCTGAATTTCTTTCATTGTTTCTTCAGGCATACTTACATTTAGACCTGCTTTGTCAGCATATTCTTGTTCTAAAGTAATAGACGAATTAATCACATTCTTCCATGCCTCAAGATAGCTTTTTTGAACGTCTGTTGCTATTTGATGGTAAACTGGTGAAGATTTGTCAATTTCATTAAAAAATTTCTCGGTATTTTTTTTACATTCTGTAAAAATATCCTTTGATTCATCTGTAGTTTTACTCATGTAATAATATTGGGCTCATGATAAATAAGCTTAATCTAGAAAATCAATAACTATTTTTCATAATCCTAGATAGGATTGTGAATTCGTATATTTTTGAAATTTGAATTGTGTGATCGTAACCTTTTGTTATCCATTTGAAAGCATTTGATGTCAATATAGATTTAGCATCAATTTCAATCCAACCCATACATGCACCATGCCTAAATGAAGATATGCCTGTGCTTGATTGCTTTTTCTTGTATTTCTTTAGGCAATTTAACAATAATCTGATAGTCATTTTTGTTACTAAAACCTACAAAAAATTTCTTGTTTATTGAATAGCACAAATATTCAAACATGGACTATTCTAAATATCTCTACTATCATGCATGTCAGGAAATATGGATCTTAGTGTCCAAAACACAGAATTGAGGTAGAAACAACTCTAAGGAAGCGAGAGATTAGGAAAATACTCCAAATTTTTAACTACCAGTAAGCACAATCAAATCATGCAATCAAGGGGTTGCTAAAATCATACGATATCTGCAAAACTATTTGACAATCTTGAATAATTTTACAAAAAATAGACATCAGAATTTTAATAATTGGATCTTAAGACCAACAACGATTAGTTACTTGGTGAGAGTTGAAATACATTCCATCATATTGTGAATTTAGTATTTAGTTCATACTGAGAAATCCTACGTTTTTCTTTTAAGTAAATTGTGTAGTTGTTAGTTTAGGATTCTGCGGATAGGAGTCATCTAACCGTTTAACCGACCATAACCGTCCAAGGAATGGGCATACTTTGGCCCATTCTTTCAAATTCTCTTTCAATAATCTCGATCCCACTACAAACTATCGATGATTTGTATGAATGAGTCATTCATGAGTATTTTAAGTAAAATTACTGGATAAATCGTGGAAAACACAAATTAGTCATGAGAAGAGATTCAGGTCTTGTCTTGGGTATTTTTTAATGAATGGAAACTTGTTTCATAATAACCTCCTCCTTAATTTCCAAAATTCATTTACTTAGATCTCATATCCTACCAATATCTAGTCTTTTATGCAGTCCTTGAATCACTTCATAAGCTGGATGTTCACTTAGAGAGAGTGTAGGTGGAAAACCAGAAAAACTGCACCTAGAGGACTAGATATCTGGGCATCATATGCAACATTATCGGCTGCAATGCTGAAGAATATATAAAATTGATGTTCTACTATTTTAAAGGACAATCAAGACATCTAATGTGCAAAGGAGATAACAAGGATCCGCTAGATTCATGCAAGAAAAATAGTGGCAGAAGACACCAATATCAGAATTCAGTCGCAGTCCTAGGGAATAGTATGGATTGCGTGAATTTTTTCCTGTTTCGCTCGATAATGATGTAATTTTGTATGATTTCAGATATATTCATACCTACTCTCAACCCGGAATTGTTGGGTGCACTCTGAAAGTCTAGGTAAACCTTGTCCTTTATTTTGATTATAATCTCCCGCATTGATACAGTAGGATGTTGTAAAATAAAATCAGATCATTTAGAGTAATGTTATGTTCGGGTAAGATGTCATTTCATGAAATTAACTGTATCTTACTGATAGAATGTTTTGATATGTCATTATGGATGTTAGATATTGATTCGTCTTTGAATGTTAAATCGCATACATAACACTTGAAACCATCACAGGGCATGCAATCAATTAGAAATTTTTAGTATTAAACCGACACGTAGAAATCATCAGTGATTTATTTAGAAAAACTTGATTTTATGAAAGATTGTTTTCGATTAGACCAGTATTCATATCAAATGTTAAAAGATGATTAAAAATCTTAAATTCTTGCTTTGAGCAACTGTGTCTCATGATGAAGTTACTTATTTTTGATAAATAAGGCATCTATTGATTCATTTCACTAATTTATCTTCACTGTGTTACAAACACTCCTCATGTAGGTTTTCGTTGTTTGTGATTCGATAACCACAGTGAAGTCTTATAACATCAGTCAATTCCAAAAATTGTTTCGAATTATTCAATAAAAGAACTACCAGTTTGATTCAGATATTTCTGCACCGACAAGGCAGGTATTGGAGCATCATAATCTCCATCTCTGTAAACATTATGATTGAATCTCCTTTGAAATACGAAATTAATGAGAAATACAACCTTCTATTCATTCAGTTCATCTTCGTCAGACTCTCGTCTTGATGGTCGTACTGGAATAAACATGACTGTCAACAAGGAAAGCCTTGAAATGTAGTATATAGATCTGACTGATGAATCATCCGTAGAGGCTTTATGCATCGCTTTGGTAGTAGGCACACATGGTAGATGTAGTTGTTTGTTCAAATTGTGGTTTA